>NZ_DATMHS010000001.1:0-10638 GCF_035554825.1 Ramlibacter sp.
GACTGCGGGCAGCCGCTCAACGTGGGCTCGGACGAGATGGTCACCATTAACCAGCTGGTGCGCGCGGTCGCGGAAATCGCCGGCAAGCGCATCGAGTGCCGCCACATCGCCGGGCCCCTCGGGGTGCGCGGGCGCAACTCGGACAACCGCCTGATCAAGCAGAAGCTGGGTTGGCGCCCCTCGGCCCCGCTGCGCAGCGGGCTGGAGCGCACGTACGAATGGATCGAGCGCCAGGTGCGCGGCGCGCCCGGCGCAGGCGCGGTCGCGCGCGGCCCGGGCGCCGCGGCCGCGCAGACCGTCCCCGCGCAGTCGCACGAACCGGACCACGTGGGCGCGGAACGACGCGGGGCTGCGGTGGCGTGAAGAGAAGGACGTTCGTGCGGAGCGGCGCGGCCGCGGTGGCCGCCGCTGCACTGGCAGACCGCGGCTCGCGGGCGCCCGCTGCCGCCGACGGTGCCCACGACGTCAGCCTGGCCTGCGCGGAATACACGTTCGAACACGACTTCACACAGGCTTCGGCTCCGCTGCTGAAGGCGCACGGCGGGCCATTCAATCCCTACTACACCTATTTCGGCGGCCCGCCGCAACCCGACGGACCGAATGGCTACCGTTGGTGGAACGACGAATTGCAGGTCTATTCGACCGCCGCCTACACGCCTGCCCCGTTCGATCCCTTCCGCGTTTCCGGCGGCGTGTTGTCGATCACGGGCAAGCCCACACCGCCGCAATTCGCGGATGCGCCCAAGCCCTACGTCTCGGGCTGCCTGGAAACCTCCAAAGGGTATTGGGGCGACGCCGACGCGGTTCGCGCGGCGCGCCGCGGCCATGAGCAAAAATACGGCTACTGGGAGATCCGTTGCCGCATTCCCAGGGCCAAGGGCGTCTGGGCGGGGTTCTGGCTCAACGGCGGCGTCACGCCGGCCGGCGGTCCCAGGGGCTACGGCGAGATCGATGTCTTCGAAGCGGTGGGCCAGCCTCGCACGCTGCACCAGACGGCGCACGACTGGTGGGCGCCCGCTCACCTCAACGAGAGCTACGCGTGGACGTCGCCATTCGATTACGCCGCTGGATTCCATACCTACGGACTGCTGTGGACGCCCGACAGCATCGCCTGGTACGTGGATGGCGTGCCTACGCGGCGCGCTTCGTCCGCCCTCGCCGCCCGGTATCGCGAGCTGTGCGGACCGCTGCACATGGCCGTCAATCTCGGGATCGGCGGCTCGTGGCCAGGCGCGCCGGACGCATCCACCCGATTCCCGCTCGTGATGGAGGTCGCGTTCCTGCGGGCCCGGGCGCTGTGCCCGCGGGCCTCGCCCAGTTGATGGGGGCCCGCTACCCGAGTTCGAGCGGCGTCGATTGCGCCGCGAAGTGCTCGATCGCCCGGAGGAACTCGCGCTGGAATCTGTCGATGCCGAACAGCGCCGCGCGCTCTGCCAGATGACGGCGCAGCCGAGTCTGCCGGACCGGGTCTTGCAGCACGCGGTCGATGGCCCGAACCGCATCGTCGATGCCGGACCAGCAAAGCTCCGGCGCCCCCACGATTTCAGCCGGACCGCCGAGCGCAGGCACGAACGGGATGCAACCGGCCTTCACCAGTTCGGCGACGCCGATGCCGAACGCCTCGCCCGGTCGGGCGTGGATGGCGTACCGGTGGCGCATCAGCGTCCATTCCTTCTCGACCCCGACTTGGCGGCCCTCGGCGATCACCCAAGTGGACCGCGCGCCAACGAGGGTTCCGATCTTGTCGCCATAGGGCGTGCCGGCCGCGAGGTCGCCGACGATGTGCAGGCGGACGGCGTGGCCCATGCCGCGGAGTCGCCCGATGATCTCGATCGCCTGCTCGATCCGTTTCTCCGCACCGACCCGGCCGAGGATCACGAAGCCGTCGTCGCGGCCGGCGTCCGGCAGCGGCTCGCTCCTGAACACCACCGGTGGGTAGACGACGCGCTGGTTGCAAAAGCCGCAGCGCTCGCGCGCGAGGTCGGCCACCCAGCGCGAGTTCGCGACAAAGAGGTCCCGGCCGGCGAGCAGGTTCCGGCCGGAGGGGGCCGCGAGCAGTCCGGCGAGGCCCAGGTAGGCGGCTCGCAGCGGCCCCTTGCGGTGGATGCGCCAGGAGCCGTCGGCGGGCGGCGCGTCGAACTCGTCCCGCAGCCCCTGGTGCCAGGAGAAGTCCTGCACCAGGTGGACCGCAGGCTGGCCGAAGTCGCAGGGGTTGTAGCCGCTGATGAGCACGTCGAATTCGCCGGCGACGCTGCGGCAGAACCGCTGGAACAGGCTGTCGCGGACCGCCGCGGCGCGAAGGAGCGGCGTCAGGGCCGGGACGTATCCCGGGCGACGCACGTGGAAATCGCCATTGCGCAACGAAGTCCCGCACCAGGCGTTGAGCTCGGTGAGCTCGACGTCGCCCAAGGTCAGGAGGGTCACCTCATAGCCGGCCTTCACGAGGGCATCGATCCCCCACATGACGTAGACCTCCGAGCCGCCCCAGCCGAGCCGCGCGTGGGCGATCGCGACTTTGCGCAATCCGGGCGCCGATGGGCCGACCACGCTCGGCCCGGACGTCGTCGTCACACGCGGGGGGGCGGCGCGAACGGACATCACCTTGGAAGAGCCGGCGAGCCCATCGGCCCGCGCGCCGTGCCGAAGGTCATGAGCAGTCGACGCTCGCGCGCCCGGCCGGCGCCAGGAAATAGTGCCCGTGGCGCCGCCGTGCGATCCCCAGCGCTGCCAGCGCGAGGCGCTTGGGAAGGCGGTCCGGCCAGACCTCGCCCAGATAAAAATCGCGGGTGGCAAGCGCGCTGTCCCTGAACAGCCGGTCCCATCCACGCTGTGAATGGAAGCAGACGCCCACCCCGGCCGTGTTGAACCACCGGCGTGCCAACCTGACCAGTCCCGGATGCTGGTTGGCCGTGATCCCGAAAATCACGCGCGACGGCAGGTCGCTGTCCAGGAAGCCGTCCACCATGTTCTCGGCGACCACGATGACGCCTCCGGGAGCCAGCATCGACGCGGCCATCGACAGGGCGCCGCGCACGTTCGCCAAGCTGGCGCGGTAGCTGGGGCCGACGAAGTGATGCAGCACCCAGTTGATCGTGACGACGTCGAAGGTCTGTCCGGCCAGCAGGGTCGGCAACTGGTGCGCCGAGCCGTGCACGGTCACTTTCCGCGGATGAGCCGCATTCCTCGACAGCAGCAGTTCGGAGATGTCCACGTTGGTGCCCCGCGCCGACGGAAATGCGTCCAGCAGGCGGTCGAGGAAGCGGCCGTTGCCGCCGCCGATGTCCAGCAGCGTGCCTGGACCATCCGGGAACAGCGATCGCAGCGTGGCGATCTTCTGGTCCAGTTCGGTGCCGAGGTGGTAGTCCTCATCGAACGTCGCGTTCTGCTCCTCGTCCAGGAACGACAGCTCCATGGCCGCAGGCGCGTGATCTTCGCGCGACGCGGACCCGGCGGAATGCGCGTTGGTGTTCATGGAGCCGTGCATGTGCTCACCGGCTGGCCGGCCAACAGGGGCCTCGCGGTGGCCTTGGCCACCGCGAGGCCCGTGAGCGTGCTGCGACGACCATTCTGGCGGTGGCGCGCGGCATGTGCACGGGAGCAATGTCCCGTCTTTTGGCCGCGCCAGCGCCGGGCGCTGCGCCCCGGCCCTATGCCCCGCTCAGGCTGGCGCCGATCGTGACAAAGCTCCCATGTACGCAGCGCGGCTCTTTGGCTTCAATGATTTCTGACACACAGCGCATTCCCGGGCGAGCGCCGAGGCCGGCCCCGATGGGCCATCCGATGACTCCCGAGGCGCTGGCCACGCGTGCGTTCAAACAGGGAGCAGATGACTAAACGCCGGTCGACGTCCAGCACCTCAGGCGTACGGACATGGTCCTCGCCGCGCGACCCGCTGCCGGCCGCAGCGCGGGCGAACGGCCGGACCGGCGGCGCGGATGGGCGCGCCGGGCGCCCCAGCCGCGGCGCACTTCCTGTTCCCTCAGGCGGCGCGCACCCGTACGTACTCGATGTCCATCAGCGCCGGGAAGGGCGTGGTGGCGTCCGGCGAGCCCGGCCAGGAACCCCCGACGCCCAGCGTGATGCACAGGTACAGCGGTCCGCACAGGTCGCGGTAGCGAGCCACGGTCGCCGCGCTCGCCCGCCGGGTCTCGATGCCGTCGACGTACCAGACGATCTCGTTGGCGGTCCACAGCAGGCCATAGGTGTGGAAGTCGTCAGCGTAGTTCCAGGCCGGCGCATAGGCATAGCTGTCGTTGATGTCCGGGGCGCCCCACCAGTCGTGCACGGTCTGGTGGATACGACCGTCACCGATCGTCTCGAAGATGTCCAACTCGCCGCCCTTGCCGTTGGTCGCGGGGATGTGGCCGCCGGCCAGCCAGAAGCCGGTCCACAGGCCCTTGCCGCGCGGGATGCGGATCCGGGCTTCCCAATAGCCGTACTTCTGCTCGAAGCCGCCACGCGCAGCCCGCACCGCGTCGCTGTCCCACCAGCCGCCGTTGGACGTCTCCAGCGTGCCCGAGACGTAGGGCTTGGGCGAGTTCACGAACTCCGCGGGCGTCGGCTTGCCGGCGATCGTCAGGATGCCGTTGCTGACCGTGAAGGGGTTGTACGGCGCCGGCGTGTACTGATTCGTGGTGTAGACCTGCAGCTCGTCGTTCCACCAGCGGTAGCCGTTCGGCCCGTCGGGCTGCGCGGGGCCGCCGAAATACGTGAAATACGGATTGAACGGCCCGCCGTCCGCGCGCAGCAGCGGACGGGACGCGTCGTTGAATTCCTGCTGGAAGGTGTAGATCTCGGGCGTCGTCGTGGTGGGCGCCGTCGGGGTGGGGGTGGTCGTGGCGGGCGGCCTGACCACCTTCTTTCTCTCCAACGGAGCCGTCGTGGCTGTCGCCCCCGCCGTGGCGGCAGCCGGATCACCTGCGACGGCCTCGTCGCCACCACCGCCGCCGCAGCCTACCAACGTCCCCGCGAACGCAGCCGAACTCCCCTGAATGAACAGTCGTCTCTGCAATGCAATTCTCCTCTGGTGGCGGGCCGCCCGCACTCGGCGGGGCCGCCGGGTTGCCGACATCCCGTGGCCCGGTCCCCGGTTCGGGGCCCAAGCTCATCACTGGCCGTCACTGTAGAGCGCCCTCGGCGAGAACTGAGCAGTAACGTAACCAAATCCGGCGGTGGTGTTGCAGTTAACAAGCCATGCCGGCGGTCGCGCGAGCGCTGCGGTGCGAAAGGGCCGGAGCGATGGCAGGCCAGTGCCATCGCGGCACTGGGGGCGTGGCTCAGCAATTGTTACGTCTGCTCACGCGCGGGCCGCCACGGCGCGCCGGCCGATCGCGATGCACGCGCCTGAAGCGGTCGCGCCCGCACCGCCCGCGGTGCAGCCCTCTTCGTGCGCCAGCATCGGCGACGCCCTGGCGCGGTGGGCTGAAGTGCGCAGCGGCGGGCCAGCACTGGTGACGATCGGCGCCCCCCCGATCTCGTACGGGCGCTTGCGCGGGGCCCTCGGCTCGCTGTCCATCCAGCTGGCCTCGGCCGGTCTCGGACGCCAGCATCGCATTGGGCTGCTGGTGCCGGCCGGTCGTTCGGGCGGCGTGCTCACGCTGGCCGTGGCATGCCATTGCACCCTGGTCCCGCTGAACCCCGCCCTTACCGTCGCCGAGGTCCTGGAAATGGCGCGTGCGGCGCATCTGGACGGGCTCATCGTCGGCCGGGGTGTGGGGGCGACGGCGCTCCTGGACGCGCTGCCGGCCCTCGTGGTGCTGGTGGCGCGCTGGCAGGACGATCTGCCATCTCTGGAGGTGCTCGCCGGGCAACGACCCAGCGCCGGGCCGGTGCAGCCGGCGATGCCCGCGGATGTGGCCGTCATCCTGCGCTCCTCCGGTACCACCGGCGTCCCCAAACTGATCCCGGTCACCCACGGCAACCTGCTGGCGATGGCCGAGCGCGTGGGCGCACCGCACTGGTTCGACCTCGGGCCCGATGACCGGTCCGCCTGCACGCTGCCGCTGCACTACGCGGCCGGCATCAAGACGACGCTGATCGTGCCCCTGTTGCTCGGCGCCAGCGTCGCGTTTCCGCCGGTCGGCCGGGCATTGCACCTGCATGAATGGTTCGGGGCGCTGCAGCCGACCTTCCTGTCTTGCTCGCCGGCAACGCTGCAAGGCATGGTCGAGAACCTGCGCGCGCGCGCCGAGCCGTTCGAGCCAGGTGCCCTGCGGTTTCTGATGTGCGGGGCGGGCTATCTGCCCGAACCGGTGCGAATCGCTGGCGAGCGTCTGCTCGGCCGCCCGGTGCTGGAGTTCTACGGATTGAGCGAAGCTGGCGTGATGGCGGCCAACCCGGTGCCGCCCGGCCACGGCAAGCCGGGCACGGTTGGCCGGCCCTGGCCGGGCGAACTGCGTATCGTGGACCCGGCGGGCGCCGACGCGGCTGCGGGGCAGGTCGGCCGGGTGCTGGTCAGCGGCCCGACGGTCATGCCCGGCTACCTGGACGACGGCGGCGCGATCCAGCCGCTGGCGCAAGGCTGGCTCGACACGGGCGACCTTGGCCGACTCGATGCCGGCGGGTTTCTGACGATTGCCGGCCGGACCAAGGAAATCATCAATCGCGGCGGCGAAAAGGTGTTTCCGTACGAGGTCGAGAAGGCCTTGCTCGAGCACCCCGCGGTGCTGGAGGCCGCGGTCTTCGGCGTGCCGCACCCCCGCCTGGGCGAAAACGTCAGGGCGGCCGTCGTGGCGCGCCCGGGCGCAGCCCTCACGGGCGAGGCCCTCCGCCGGTTCCTGCGAGCGCAGCTGGCGGGTTTCAAGGTGCCTGCGCGGATCGAGCTGGTGCAGCAGCTGCCGCGCGGCAGCACCGGGAAGGTGCTGCGCGGCGAGCTGGCCGGGCGCTTCGCAGGCGCCGGCAAGCAACCCCGCACGCCTCCCGCCGAACTGCTCGAATACGAACTGCTCGCGATCTGGCAACGGCTGCTGCGCACCGAGGCGATCGGGATCGAGGACGACTTCGTGGACCGCGGCGGGGATTCCCTCGCGGCCGAAGAGATGCTGCTGGAGGTCGAGGCGCTCTGCGGGACGCCCTACCCGGACTCGGAACTGTCGCCGCTCACGATCCGGCACATGGCCCAGGTGATCATCGCCGGCTGCGCGACCAAATCCGAGATCCTCACGACGGCCAGGACCGGCACCGGCCCGCCGCTTTTTTTCTGCCACGGCGACTACGGCAGCCGGGGCCTGTATGCGCACCGGCTCGCAGCCGGACTGCCCACCGGGTCCGCGGTGCACCTGCTGCACTGCGGCGCGCAACGCCTGGAGCGGTGCGGCATCGAGGGCATCGCCGCCGGCTATGTCGATGCGGTGATGCAACTCGCCGGCGCGGGCCCGGTCGTGGTCGGCGGCTATTGCAACGGCGGCCTGGCCGCGTGGGCGCTGGCCCGGCAGTTGCGCGACCGCGGCGTGGCGGTGCTGGAAGTGTTGCTGGTGGAAACGCCCTCGCTGAACGCCCGGGGCCCGTTGCGCTGGTGCGCCGCAGCGATGCGGGCGCTAAGTGGCGGAACGCCGCTGACGACCAGGTCCGCATTGGCGCAGGAGGCGATGCGCACGGTCTGGCGGATCGTGCGCAAGTCCAGCCGGGTGCTGGCTCGGTGGCGCGCGCCTCGCGGCGAGCGGGCCGGTGGGCGCGGAGCCGCGCCGCGGGTGCCGTTACCGGCGCTGGAGCGCATCGAGCGGCTCTGGCTGCGCCGCATGGCCAGCTTCGTGCCGCACGCCCTGGACGTTCCCGTGACCTGCTTCGTCGCCGAGCGCGGAGAGCCGTTCGACACGCGTCCGCAGCGCTGGGCGCGGCTGGCGCCGCAGGTGCGCGCGGTGCTCACGCCCGGTTCCCACCACACCATCGTGATCGGGGAGCGGCCGGCGCTGGCCCGACCGATGGGCGACGCGCTCGAGCGGGCCGCCGCTGCGGCCAGTCCGGCAGCGCGCGGGCGGCTGCACGCCTGAAGCATCTCTTATGGCGCCGCAGGGGGACCCGCAGCGAAGCCGTTCAACATGTCGGCTGCGCACTGCCCGGGCCGTGTCTGGCTGCATGCCGCCCCGCTGGATGGAGGCATCGAGGCCGCCTCGTTGAAGGAGCGGGCACGCCAGCCGGGGCGCCGTCCGTCGGCCTGCAGAAAGCGGGGGTCCTCGCCCAGACGGTGGCGCTGGGCGAAATCGTGCAGGCTCAGGCGGTTCTGCACGCCCAGCTTGCCGTAGACCGAGGTGAGGTGGTTGCGCAGCGTGTGCTCGCTGATGCAGAGCTTCTCGGCCAGGACCTTTCCCGGCGTCGTCGAATTACATACCACGGCGACCAGGAGCTGGCGCTCGCGCGCGGTGAGGCTTTCGAGTTTCGATCGATCCCCCCCATCTGCCGTGGCACCGGCGGGAGCTCCTCCGTCGATCCAGATCATGGACACGCCGGCTGCGGGGCGGGCGCCGTCGCAGGCGCTGCGGATCGCACGCAGCAACAGCTCCGGGGAGCCGTCCTTGGGCAGGACCGCCACGACACCGGCGCCAGTCCAGTGCCCGATGTCGTGTTCCTCGCGCGTGGGTGCCAGCAGCAGGACCGGCCGGTTGAAGTTGGCGGCGCGCAGCACGTCCGGCTGGAGCACCTCGTCGAAGTCGAGCACCACCACGTCGGCCCGCACGCGCTGCCCGTCGCAGGCCGCCTGGCCCAGGTGCGGTGCGCTGCCGACCACCCGTATCCCGGCGCCGGCGGTGTCGACCATCCTCTCGAACCCCCAGCACAGCATCGGGGGCGCGACAACAAAGACATCGATTTGGCGTCGCATGAGGTTTCTCCCTCTGCTCGAGGTTGCTCCCTTTTTGTTGCCACATGCTAAGCACCTGCTGTGGGTTCAGATCTCGCTCTTTGCAAACCGTTGCGCGGCTTACCGTTGTGCCGCTCCCGCGCTGGTCCGCCGTGATGAGCACCAAGCCTGCCGGTCGCCCCGTGGCCCGTCTGCGGGTCGCGCCGCCGGCGCAGCGTGGCGCCGCGCGAACCGGGCCACGCTGGGGCGCTCGCGTGCTACCCTCGATCAGGAACACCGCTGCTCAGGAGACGTCCATGTCGCAGCCTTTCGATGCCGGCCGCCGCCGCTTCACGGCCGCAGCAGCCATCTCCTTCGCCGCCCCGCTGGCGCTGGCGCAAGCAACGATGCCGATCAGGCTCGTGGTGCCCTTCACCCCGGGCACCGGCATCGACTTCATCGCGCGCCAGGTCGCGCCGTACCTCGGCCAGCGCCTGGGCCGGCCGGTCGTCATCGAGAACAAGCCCGGCGCGTCCGGCAACATCGGTACGCTGGAAGCGATTCGCGCCGCGGCCGACGGCTCGACCTTGCTCGTGACGGCGAACACGATCGTGATGAACCGCGCGCTGTTCCCCAAGGCCGGATTCGATCCGCTCAAGGACCTCGATCCGGTCACGCTGGCCAGCTGGGGCCAGTTGCTGCTGGTGGCGAACGCGAAGACCGGCATCGACAGCGCACAGGCACTGATCGCACGCGCCAAGGCCAGACCCGGGATGCTCAATTACGGCTCACCGGGCGCCGGCACCCCGCACCACCTGGCCATGGAACTGATGAAGAACCAGACGCGGACCCATCTGACCCACGTGCCCTACCGCGGCACCGGACCGGCGGTGACCGACCTGCTGGGCGGCCAGATCGACGTGATGTTCCTGCCGATCCACGTCGCGCTGCAGCACGTCAAGACCGGCAGCCTCAAGGCGCTGGCGATCAGTTCGCAGACCCCACATCCGCTGCTGCCGGGCGTGCCGCCGCTGCACAGCCTGAAGATGGGCGACATCGAAGTCGAGATGTGGTACGGCATCCTGGCGCCGAAAGGCACGCCCAGGCCCGTCGTCGAACGCCTGAATGGGGAGCTGACAGGCATCCTGTCGCTGCCGGAAGTGAAGACCGCATTCGAGACGCAGGGCATGGTGCCTGCCCACAGCACGCCAGAGCAGTTCGGGGCGCTGATGACCGCGGACGCCGAGCGCTGGGCCGCGCTGATCAGCGCCCAGCACATCACGGCGCCCTGAACGCCACCGCCACCGCATCGGCATCGGCATCGGCGTCGGCATCGGCATCGGCATCGGCGCCAGCCTACAGCCCACCCGCGTCCTGGCGCGGACACTCCCGCCGAAAAGCAGAAAGCCCGCCGGCGATGCCAGGCGGGCTCGTTCGCGGCGGCTGCGCGCTACTGCTTCGGCTGCGGCTCGTCGGCCGGCCTGGGCACCAGGATCTGGGCCTTGAAGCGGTCCTTCAGCATCGTGTAGTAGGCCAAGTTCTCCGCCGTGCCCCAGGCCTGCGCATACTGCTGGCGCTCCTGCTGCGCCACCTGCGGCGGCGGCGTTTCGCGCGCCAGCACCTTGTTCACCTTCACGACCGCATAGCCGTCGCCCGCCAGGTCGACGCCGGTCCACCCCGGCAGCGCCGCGGGATCGGCGCGCAGCGCGGCCTCGACCACGGGCATGGGCTGCTTCTTCGCGTCGAGGCGGGAGACGACGATCGACGCCGGCAGGGCCGCACTCGCCGGTGCCGCCTTCCATGCCGCCAGCTTGGCCATGCCGTCCTGGCGCGCGAGTTCGGCGCTGCGCGCGGCGACCAGCCGC
>NZ_DATMHS010000002.1:0-31748 GCF_035554825.1 Ramlibacter sp.
GGTTGATCAAATCCCGTCTGGAACTTGTTTGCCACGATCATCACGCGAAACTCGGGACGGTCGAACACCTTGCGCAAGTCGCTTCCATACTGGCGCGGGTTCATCGTACCCTCGGAAAAGACATCGTCATCCGCAGCGGCAAAGACTTCGGTCCCCAGACCCTCATCGGACACCTGCTTAACATCCCTTCCAGTCATCGAGCCGGAGAAGGCCACAAGTGCGTGGATCGTCTGATGTTGAGGATTTTCATGAACGTATGCATCAATCGCCTTCTTATACCGAACGGCCGCAGCACGTGACGAGGTCACAACCATTGCTTTGGCGGTTCCCCCCAAGAGTGGGGCAACGTTGGCGGCAAAATGCTCAACGATGAATTGCACCTTTTGCGTGACGTTGGTTGCATGCAGATTTAACCACTTTGCCAGAGCGCGCTTGGCGGCTTTGCTGTCGACGCGCTTGCCTTCCTTAGCGGGCTCGGCCAGATTGAAAGCGGTCTTGTAGGGGAGATAACCCTCAAGCACGTCCAGAATGAACCCTTCTTCCATGGCCTGACGCATCGGATATTTGTGGAAGGACGCGGGTAGGTTGTCCTTGCCAGGCGGCTTGTTCGGGTCCGGTCGGCGCCCGAAAAGCATCATAGTGGCGTGCTTTGGGGTGGCCGTGAACGCGAAATAGCTGACGTTCTTGGGGCGCATCCGAGAGTCTTGGATTTTCGCCAGCAACTCCTCGACCGAGAGCGCTGCCATTTCGTTGGCGTCACGCAGCGCGAGAGTGGCTTGCAGTTTTGACGCCGCCGTTCCCGTCTGGCTCGTGTGAGCTTCGTCAACTATGACGGCGAAGTTGCGGCCCTTGAGTTTCCCGTTCGTGAGGATTTGCTCCATCGCATAAGGGAACGTCTGAATGGTGACAACAATGATGGGCGTTTGCCGTTCGAGCGCCTTCGCAAGTTCCTTGGACTTGCTCTCGCCGGACTCCTTGTCGCCGATCGCCGCGATCATGTCGCGCTGGTGGTCAATCTGCTGCACCGCGTCTTGAAGTTGCTTGTCGAGCACGGTGCGATCGGTGACTACGATGACCGAGTGGAACAATGAGGCGCCGTCGGCAGTTCGAAGCCGAATCAGGTCGTGCGCCGTCCAGGCAATGGTGCTGGTCTTGCCTGAACCGGCCGAGTGTTCGCACAGGTACGGCATACCCGGCCCGTTCGCGTTGGCGTCGCTGATGATCTTGTTCACTGCATCCCACTGGTGGAAGCGCGGGAAAATCAGCGTTTCCTTCTTCGAGTGGTTGCCATCGAGCCCGACTACCTCCTTCTTCTCGACGTAGACGAAGCTGTGAAAAATGCGTAGCCAGTTGTCTGGCTGGCAGACTTGCTCCCAGAAGTAGGCCACCGGGTACTCACCGTCGTCACGTAGCGGGTTGCCGGCGTGGCCTGCCCGCCCCAGGTTGAACGGCAAGAAGAATGTGTCTGGCCCGGCGAGCTTTGTCGTCATTCGGATGTCACTGTCCGACACCGCGAAGTGGACGATCGCGCCACGCTTGAATGTCAGTAGTGGTTCCTTGCGCCGGGTGATCGGGTCTACCGGCGGCCGATCGTTCTTGTACTGCTCCACTGCCGCATCGGCTGATTGCGTGAAGTCCGTCTTGACCTCTACGGTCGCCACGGGGACGCCGTTCACGAAGAACACCAAGTCGATGGCCAAGTTATGCCCGGGGCGGTACTTTAGCTGGGGTACTACGCGCAGCCGGTTTGCCTTGTAGCGTGCCCAGGCGGACGGGTCGCGCTCGTCTTCGGGCCGGCTTTCGCTGAGCGCAATTTCACCGGCGCCGGCAATCTTGAATCCGTTGCGCAGAACATGAACCGTGCCGTCCCTCTCAAGCGCCTGCGCAAGCCGGTCCATGAGTGCGACGGTTGCCTTCTCGCCGTGTCCTGCGAGTAGCTGGTCCCACTTCTTGCGCTGGGTGACGTTTATCCAGCCGACCAAATCCTCTGGATATAGGGCGAAGTTCTGGTCGTATGCGGAGCTATCGCCGATTAGCCAACCGCGCGCTGCCAATTGCTGGACGATATAAGACTCGAAGTGCGATTCACGATGGGCAGTATCGGCCAGGATGGCGTTCATGCGGGTTCCTCACGATCGGCGCAAAGGTCGATCTTTCCAGTAACGGCAGCCGTGATGATTGAGGTGCGGTGTTCTCTGAGTAGCCCGATTGACCGCTCGGTCTTGAGCATCAATGCGTCGATGCGCGCTATGGCTTGATCCAAGTACGCGGCGATTGCACGTTGCTCCTCGACCGGAACCAGCGGGAGCGGAACCTTGGAGAAATTCTCAAAACGCAGTGCTTGGCCGTCTCTGACCAGGTCTGACGTACTTTGAAGAGCTTGAATATACGTCGAGCTCTTGAAAAGATGTCGAAAGTAGCCAGCGTCGATTTCCTTCACAGGGCTCAGAGCTACATACGCGGAACTCATTGAGCCCGACAGATACGAGAGCTCTAGGCCGCCTTGGAAGCTACGCATGCTGATCACGAAATCTCCAGCCTCCACGTGCTTGAGAATATCGTGGCCCTTGAGTACCTGGACAACGCGCCGGCCCTCACGTTCCATGAATTCCGACTGCGCGATCAGGCCGTACTTTTGTGAGACTGTGAGTTGGACCTCGCCGGCGCGGGCCTTCTCGTTCCGTTCCGCGAACACGCGACGACTTTGAATCACGCCCCAGTGCGCGGGAATGTCGCCCAGCCAACCGACTCCACTTGGCTTTAGAGGCGTGCTTCCGATCAGCCCCTTTGTCACAGTGTGCGCGATCAATGCCTCGCGCTTCTCACGCAGTAATGCTATGAACCGACTCTTCTTTGCGATCAGCGCGTCGATCCGCTCGCTTGTGCGGTCTAAGTACGAGGCGATTCTCTCTTGCTCTTCAATAGGCACTACAGGGAGAGACACCTTGGAAAAATTCTCGAACCGCAAAGCCTGCCCGTCGCGCACAAGATCGGAGGTGCTTTGCAACTCTTGGATGTATGCCTCGCTCTTGAACAGGTATCGAAAATAATCGTTGTGAACCCACTTGAGGGGTTTCAGTGGAACATACGCAGAACTAATCGCTCCAGACAAGGTCGAGTATTCCAACCCGCCTTGAAAGCTGCGCATGCTCATCACAAAGTCGCCTGCTTGTGTGCGCTTCAATATGTCGTAGCCCTTGAGCACCTGCACTACTCGCCGACCCTCGCGTTCCATAAACTCGGATTGAGCAATCAGCCCGTATTTCTGGGACACAGTTAACTGTTGTTCGCCTTCTCTCGCCTTCTCGTTTCGTTCTGAGAAAAGCCGACGACTTTGCACCACTCCCCAATGAGCGGGAATTCTTCGCAGCCACCGGACGCCGCTCTCCCGGGTCGCCACGGGAGCAGTGAGCTTCATTGCACGACCTCCTGTTCGAGGAGCGCGGCAATTTCCGCCTCTACGGCCTTGAGTTCCGCGTCAATTTCATGCAAGTCGCGTGGGGGGGTGTACCTGTAGAAGTACCGATTGAAGTTGATCTCAAAGCCGACCTTGCCGCACATTCCGTCCTTCTCGTCGGTGTAGCTCGCATCCAGCCAAGCGTCGTGCACATGCGGGAGGACCTCAGTCGTGACGTACTCGTCGACCGCTCGATCGAGCGGCACGTTTTCGTACTCGTCTAATTCCTTGTCCGGCAGGACGGCTCCGTTTACCGTGACCTCCGGTGCAGCAGGATCGTGCACCCCGAAGGCAGCTTCCATCGCAACTGCAAGCGGCTTACTCATGGCACCTAACCCCGCTCGTCGTCCGAGATCAGCGAGGGTGGATAGCCACGAATATGGTCGTGTCTCACCCGCGTGCTTGCGAAGGAGGGCGAGCCACTCCGACTGCGTGGCTCCGTCGAGCTTGTGGAAAGCCTTATCGGCCTTGAGCGCGGCGAGGCCGTCTTCGCCAATATGCATGACCAGACGGAGAGGGCGCTGGATTCTTATGCGCCGATATCCGAACTCTCGATAGTCGACGATACGAACGTTGCTGGTCTCCTCAAACCCAGCGTATAGGGTCGCTATCTCTGAAATCTGTTCATCACTTATATAACGCAGCTTGTTGCCCGCCGACCTAGGCATCGGCGAGTGGATGTTGGTCGCATCGATCAGTTGGACCTTCCCCTTGCGTGCTTCGGGCTTCACATTGGTCAAGAGCCAGATGTACGTCCCAATCCCTGTGCGGAAGAAGACATCCTCAGGCAGGGCAACTATGGCTTCGATGTAGTCGTTTTCGAGAAGCCAGCGGCGAATTTTGCTCTCACCTTGGACGGCACTGCCAGTGAACAGCGGTGAGCCTGACAGAATGATGGCGGCGCGGCCGCCGCCTTTGTCTGGGCTTTCTAGTTTGTCGATCAGGTGTTGTATGAACAACATCGAACCGTCGGAGACACGTGGCGTGCCCGCACCAAATCGTCCTTGGAATCCTTTCTCACGCGCTTCGCGCTCGACTACGGCCTGGTCTTTCTCCCACTTCTTGCCAAAAGGGGGATTCGACAGACAGTAGTGGAAGTGCTTGCCGGCAAAGGCGTCCTTGGAGAGAGTCGATGCCGGCCCCGCGATGTTCGCCGACAGGTCACGAGAAGGGTCTGTTTCGAGCCGGCGCAGCAGCATGTTTGCCAATGCGACAGCGTGCGTTTCGGGCTCCAGTTCCTGTCCGTAGGGGAGCAGAACCGGCGGCACTTTGTCTTTCGCGCGGAACCCGTCCACGTAATTCATCGCATCGGTCAGGAACCCGCCGGTGCCGCAGGTGGGGTCGTAGAGTGTGCGAATCAGTCCGGGGTTGTTCTTGAACAGAGCATCGTCTGGGTCCAGCAGTAAAGTCGTTGCCAAGTGAACCACGTCGCGCGGCGTCATGAAATCCTCAGCCGCTTCATTCACCTCGGCTCCGAATCGGCGGATCAAATGCTCGTAGATGTTCGACATCACCCGATCGGGCACCACGTTCGGGTGTAAGTCGGTTGACGCGAAGTTCTGGCAGATTTTGAACAGGTTCTCCGCTCGGGCCAGGCGCGCGATTGTGTCTGTGAAGTTGAATTGGTCAAAGATGCGCCGAGCGTTGTCCGAAAAGCCGGCGACATAGGCTTCGAGGTTCGACTTCGTCTTGGTGGCGCCCAAAGTTCCAAGGGAATACTGGGACGTGTTGTAGAACGGTAAGCCTGCGGCTTGGCGTAGGACCAAGTCAAGATCGATCCCCTTGTCCTTGAACGCTGAGTGCGCAGCGCGAACCTCTTCTCTGGTCGGCTCTAGGACGCATTCGAGCCGGCGCAGGAGCGTGAACGGTAGGATGATCTTGCCGAAGTCAGTGTGCTTGAAGTCACCCCAAAGGTCTTCGGCGTTCTTCCATATGAACGCTGCCAGTGTCGTATCGGTGCCTTTGGGCGTTTCGACGATCAACTGATCATTCTTTCTCGGAACTGAGACCTGGGTGTTCTTGGGAACCGCACTCGCATCACTCATGTAATAAAAACTCCTCAACGCAGCCCGCGTAGCCCCAGGCTGCTGATCAGTGGGTGATATTAGGCCCTGAAAGCTTCTAGCCGTGCAATTGGACCGGCAGCATCGCACGGTGCTCCTCCTCGGAGGCGCAAATGGCCGGTTGCCTGTGATCATGGAGCGCGCTCAGACTGGCGCTATCGCATAG
The DNA here is from genome assembly GCF_035554825.1 of Ramlibacter sp. GTDB lineage: Bacteria > Pseudomonadota > Gammaproteobacteria > Burkholderiales > Burkholderiaceae_C > Ramlibacter. The sequence goes on from NZ_DATMHS010000002.1 coordinate 5,687, forward strand.
CGGCTTCTGCTCGCCCGAGGCACTCGTCCAAATCGATCCAAATTTTCGCGGTAAGGGAGGTCAGATTCGTGCAGACGCCGGAACTGCTGAGTTGTCCAGTTTGCTCCCGGGCGAGCCGCTGCGACGAGCAGCCATGCATGCCAGTGAGCGCAACGCCTGTCGTGCCCTGCCGTTTGCCTGAGATTGAGTTCGGTCAAGATTCTCGCGAATGACGGTCGAGAGGCGCGGGAGCCGAGCCGCTACGCCATCGTGCTGTGCATCTGGCGACTAGATTTAGCCGCACAGGGTGTGCATTTCGCACACAGCGAGGTGAGCATGAGTATGAGCAGCGCGGTTCCATTGATGATTGGATTGGGCTTGGCGGGGATTGCGGCTCAAGCAGTGGCAGACATCGAGACCGATCGCAAGGCTGGCGAGTGCGCGGGCGTCTTGATGATCTCGCGGAGCTTGGAGGGTGCTCAGCGAGCGCTCAGCATGGCTGACAGGGCCGATCGCGCCAGTCAGTTTGGGGCTGACTGGATGCGCAGATTTAACCGGGCAAGCGACGACAGCCAGCGCAAAGGAATGGCGTTCGCGGCAGCGTCGGCGTGCCGCGACGTGGGTGTTCGTGCTTCGGACTGGATCAATCGCAAGTGACGAGCCAAACGCGCGGGCAGCGCAGAAGAGCCCGGCCCACGGGGCTCTCCTTCGTTTCCTAGCGGTTGCCGGATCGTCGGCTCGAATCAGGGGATTGCCGGGTCTCACCTTCGTGCGGCGCGCATCGCCGCGAGCGCGACCTGTGTGTACCGGCGTGCCGCAGCGCTTCCTGCGGCTGTCCGGGCAAAAAATCCGGCAAAAATCCGGCAATGCGGGCAAAAAAAAGAAAGCCCGCTAGGGATTAGATAGCGGGCTCTTCAATGCCTGTGCGGCTTGTCTGGCTCCTCGACCTGGGCTCGAACCAGGGACCTACGGATTAACAGTCCGGCGCTCTACCGACTGAGCTATCGAGGAATGTCGGTGTCGGTGTTGTTCACCGAAGCCTCAGATTATAGCGGCTTTTTGGGGCTCTTCTCGTCAGTTCGCGTCGATCGGATGAGATTCTTGCCGGGCCGTCGCGTCAGTCGAACACCGGCGTCTCGACGCCCAGCACCTTGTGCAGCTTCGGGCTGGTGGTCGTGTACTGCAGGTGGATCTTCTTCTCGGGGAAGATGAACGGCGCGGCGGCGAAGGCGGCCAGGGCGCATTCGTGGAAGCCCGACAGGATCAGCTTCTTCTTGCCCGGATAGGTGTTGATGTCGCCCACCGCGAAGATGCCCGGCACGTTGGTCGAGAACTTCTCGGTGTCCACCTTCAACTGCTTGCGCTCGATGTCCAGGCCCCACTGCGCGATCGGGCCGAGCTTGGGCGAGAGGCCGAAGAACACCAGCAGCACGTCCAGCGGCATGACGCGGGTCACGCCGTCGGAGCCGGTGACTTTGACCCCGGTCAGCTTGCCGTCGCGTTCCTCGTAGCCGGTGACCTGGCCGACGGTGAACTGCATCTCGTGCGCTTCGCACAGCTCGTGCATCTTGGCCACCGAAGCCGGCGCGGCCTTGAAGCCGTCGCGGCGGTGCAGCAGGATGACGCTCTCGGCGCGGTGCGCACCTTCCTGCGCGAACTGCAGCGTCCAGTCCAGCGCCGAGTCGCCGCCGCCCACGATGACGAGGTTCTTGCCGGCGAAGTCGGCCGGGTTCTTGACCCGATAGAACACCTGCGAGCCCTCGAACCTCTCGAGCCCGTCCACCTTCAGCGTGCGCGGCTGGAACGCGCCCACGCCGGCGGCGATGAAGATGGTGCGGGTCAAAAAGCGCGTGCCCTTGGACGTTTCCACGTAGAAGCGGCCGTCGTCCTGACGCTCCACCACCGTGACTTCCTGGCCGAAGTGGAAGGTCGCCCCGAACGGCTCGATCTGCTTGAGGAGGTTGTCGGTGAGCTCCTGGCCGGTGCACACCGGCACGGCCGGAATGTCGTAGATCGGCTTGTCGGGATAGAGCTCCACACACTGGCCGCCCGGGTAGCCGAGCGAATCGATCACGTGGGCCTTGATCTCCAGCAGCCCGAGTTCGAAGACCTGGAAGAGGCCGACCGGCCCGGCACCCACGATGACTGCATCGGTTTCAATGGGTCCGTCGTGGGCGGTGGCGGTCTTGATCACTTCTTGGTTCAGTTGTGGTTCCATACGACTATAGCGTTCACTCCATTGTCGCCCGGGGCCTCACGGCGGGCGGCGGGAGGGGTTTTCAGCGGACCAGCTCTTTCAGCTTGTCGGTCTTGTCTTTCCATTCCTCGGCATCCTCCAGCGCCGGCTTGCGCTTGGTGATGCTCTTCCAGCCGGGCGACAGTTCGGCATTGAGCTTGATGAAGCCGATCTGGTCGGCCGGTACGTCCTCCTCGGCGAAGATGGCGTTGACCGGGCACTCGGGGATGCAGACGGCGCAGTCGATGCACTCGTCCGGATCGATCACCAGCATGTTCGGGCCTTCCCGGAAGCAGTCGACCGGGCACACGTCGACGCAGTCGGTGTACTTGCAGCGGATACAGGATTCAGTGACGACGTGGGTCATGGTCTGTTGATTGCTAGGGGAAACCCTCGATTTTACCGATGGCCCGTAGCAGACCCGCAGAGCCCTTGCTCGGCCTGGGCCAAAAGATGACTTCGGTTTGCCGAAAATCAGATGGAAGCGGTTCGCACCAGCACGCCGCCGGCCGTGGCATGGGTGGCGGTGTCCACCAGCACCAGCGAGCCGAGCACGCGCGATTGCTCGTACGGCAGCGTCGCCAGCGGCTCCTGCAGCGCCAGTTCGACATGGCCGATGGCGTTCGGCTCCAGTGCGTCGGCCGGCGCTTCCGCCAGCGTGTGGATGTCCAGCTTGTGGACGATCCGCTGCACCCGCGCCTTTACCCAGCGGTGGCCGTGCAGCGCCCAGTACACGCGGCCCGCCACCATCGGCGCCTCGTCCATCCAGGCCACCGTGGCCGACAGCTGCCGCGACGGCTGCGCGGCGCCGGGCGCCAGCAGCCAGTCGCCGCGCGAGACGTCCACTTCCCGGTCCAGCACGATGCCGGCGCTGTGGCCGCCGCCGACGGCCCGCGGCCGCCGCACGTGATCGAGCACCTGCGCGACGACGGCCTGGCGCCCGCCCGGCAACACCGCCACGGCCTGCCCGGGGCGCACGGTGCCGGCGGCGACCCGGCCCCAGAACACGCGGCGGCCCTGGGTGGTGTCGGCCGACGAGGCGAACGGCTCGACCCATTGCACCGGAAAGGCCAGCGGCGCCTCATGGTCGGCGGCGGCCACGTCCAGCTGCTCCAGCACCTGCAGCAGGGACGGTCCGTGGTAGCCGCACCAGCCCGGATGCGGCCGCACCACGTTGTGGCCTTGCAGCGCCGAGATCGGCAGCACGGCCTGCACCTCGATGCCGGCCGAGGCGGCAAACCGCGCCAGGGCGCCGCGGATGTTGTTGTAGGCCACCGTGCCGTCTTCCACGGCATCGAGCTTGTTGATCGCGAACAGGATCGAGCGCACCCGCAGCAGCTTGGCCAGCAGCGAATGGCGCCGGGTCTGCGGCAACAGCTGCAGGCCGGGGTTCTGCCACTGCAGCTTGGTGGCGTCCACCAGCACCACCGCGGCGTCGGCGCTGGAGGCGGCCGTGACCATGTTGCGCGTGTACTGCTCGTGGCCGGGCGCGTCGCCGATGATGAACTTGCGGCTGGGCGTGGCGAAGTAGCGGTAGGCCACGTCGATGGTGATGCCTTGCTCGCGCTCGGCCGACAGGCCGTCGGTGAGCAGGGCGAGGTCGGTCGCGCCGGAGCGCTGCACGCCGGCCAGCTGGTCCTGCAGCACGGCCTTGCTGTCCACCAGCAGGCGCCCGATCAGCGTGCTCTTGCCGTCGTCGACGCTGCCGCAGGTGATGAACCGCAGGGCCGCGGCGTGGTCGGCGCCGGCCGGGCCGGCGTCGTCCGGCCGCGGGCCGGCATCCAGCCCGCTGGACCAGGCGCTCGCGGCGTGGCTCGCGGCATCCGCCGCCATGACAGCTTCGGTCATCAGAAATACCCGTCCTTCTTGCGTTTTTCCATCGAGGCGTCCGAGGTCTTGTCGTCCATGCGCGTGGCGCCGCGCTCGCTGACTTCGACCGTCAGCGTTTCCCGCACCACGTCGGCGGCGTCGGCGGCGTCGCTGGCGACCGGGCAGGTGCAGGTGATGTCTCCGACGGTGCGAAAGCGCACGGTGCGGGTCACCACGGCCTCGCCTTCGCGCGGCGGCGTCAGTTCGGTCACTGGCACCAGCAGCCCGCGCCGCTCGATCACCTGGCGGCGATGCGCGTAGTAGATCGAGGGCAGGACGATCCGCTCGCGCTCGATGTACTGCCACACGTCCAGCTCGGTCCAGTTCGAGATCGGGAACACCCGGAAATGCTCGCCCGGCTGCAGGCGCGTGTTGAACAGGGTCCACAGCTCCGGCCGCTGGTCCTTCGGCTGCCATTGGCCGAAGCTGTCGCGGTGCGAAAAGATGCGCTCCTTGGCGCGGGCCTTCTCTTCGTCGCGCCGCGCGCCGCCGATCAGCGCGTCGAAGCGGAATTCCTCGATCGCCTCGAGCAGCGTCACCGACTGGTGCGCGTTGCGCGATTCGCCCGGGTGCGCCAGCCGCACCGTGCCGCGCTTCATCGAGTCCTCCACGCTGCGCACGATCAGCCGCGCCCGCAGCTCGGCGGCGCGCCGGTCGCGGAACGCGGTGACCTCGGGGAAGTTGTGGCCGGTGTCGATCATCAGCAGCGGATAGGGGATGCGGCCGGCGCCGAACGCCTTCTCGGCGCACTTGAGCAGCACCAGCGAGTCCTTGCCCCCGGAAAACAGCAGGGCCGGGCGCTCGAAGGCGGCCGCCACCTCGCGCAACACGAAGATGGCCTCTTCCTCCAGCGCGTCCAGATGGCGGTTGCTCAGCTGCCCCAGCAGTTGCGGTTCGGTGCGGGCGTTCATGCGGAGGCTTTCTGCTGGTTGCCGTGCTGTCTGGCGTGCAGGCCGCATTCCTTGGCCGACTCGTCCTCCCACCACCAGCGCCCGGCCCTGAAGTCTTCGCCCAGCGCGACGGGCCGGGTGCAGGGCGCGCAGCCGATGCTGGGATAGAACTCGTCGTGCAGCGGGTTGTAGTCGACGCCGTGCCGCTGGATGTAGTGCCACACGTCGCCCCAGGTCCAGCGGGCGAGGGGATTGAACTTGACGCGGCCGGTGGCGCTCTCGTCGGCGCGGTCGATCAGCGGCACCTCGGCGCGGGTGTTCGACTGCTCGCGCCGCAGGCCCGCGATCCAGGCCCGCTGGCCGGCCAGCGCGCGCTGCAGCGGCTCCATCTTGCGGATGTGGCAGCAGGCCTTGCGCAGCTCGATGCTGCGGTACATCGCATCCTGGCCTTCGCGGCCGACGAACTGCGCCGCCGCCGCCTCGAGCGGGCGGTACACGGTCACCGGCGCGCGCGAGCGGGTGCGGGTGCGTTCCAGCAAGGCCAGCGTCTGCGGATGCAGCATGCCGGTGTCGAGCACGAACACCGGGATCGCCAGTTCCAGCGAGTTGATCAGGTGGGTGATGACGATGTCCTCGGCGCCCAGGCTGGAGGCCTGCGTCACCGGGGAGAACTGCGACACGGCGCGGCGCAGCAGGCTGGTGGTCTCGAACAGCTTGGCGCCGAACTCGGCCGACGCCTTGGCGTGCAGATCAACGGCGGTCATGTGTACCTCCACGATTGTCACTTCGTCTCGTGCGCTGCCCCCGACGGGGCCCTCGCGCCGTGGGACGGCCCCGGCGCCGCTCATGCGTGCCCCTTCGCGAAGCGCGGACGCCCGTCCTGCGCATCGCCCTGGTAGAACGCGGGATAGCGGTCGAACTGGCGCGGCACGAAATCGACGTTCTGGTCGGCCCGCAGCACGGCGCTGGAAAAGCCGCTGCGCTGCATCTGCACCAGCTGGTCGACCAGCACGTCGCCCGTGGCCCGGATGTCGCCGCGAAAACCGCGCCGGCGCCGCAGCAGCAGCGCCTGGCTGAATGCGCGGCCGTCGCTGAACTTCGGAAAGTGCAGCTCGATGCGCTGCACCCCCGCGAGCTCGGCGCCGAGCGGGTCGGCGTCGTTGCCGAGCCGCAGCACCGTGCGCTCGTCGGCCGGCACGGCGCCTGCCGCCAGCAATTCGATGGTCTGTTGCATCACGCCTCCTGCTGTTCGGGGTTGCGCACGGCGTTGGCCGCGGCCTTGAACGGCTCCAGGCCGACCCGGCGCAGCGTCGCGATGAAGGTCTCCGAGCGGCCGCCGGCGTGCTGGCGCAGCGCGCGGTAGGTCTCCAGCAGGGCCTCGATCACCTCCGGCACCTCGGCCGCCGAGAAGGACGGGCCGACCACCTTGCCGGGCGTCGCCGGGCCGGACAGCTTCGAGCCGTCGGCGCCGCCCAGGGTGACCTGGTACCACTCCTTGCCGTCCTTGTCGACGCCAAGGATGCCGATGTGGCCGCTGTGGTGGTGGCCGCACGAGTTGATGCAGCCGCTCATGTGCAGGTCGATCTCGCCGATGTCGTAGACCTCGTCGAGGTCCTGGTAGCGCTGCATGATGGCCTCGGCGATCGGCAGCGAGCGGGCGTTGGCCAGCGAGCAGAAGTCGCCGCCGGGGCAGGAGATCATGTCCGTCAGCAGTCCGATGTTGGGCCGCGCCAGGCCGGCCTGGCGCGCCGCGTGCCACAGCGCCGGCAGGTCGTCCTGGTGCACCCAGGGCAGCAGCAGGTTCTGTTCGTGCGTGGTGCGCGCTTCGCCGGCGGAAAAGCGCTCGGCGAAATCGGCCGCCAGGTCCAGCTGCTCGCCGGTGGCGTCGCCGGGCGCCTGGCCCGGCCGCTTGAACGACAGCACCACCGCGCGCAGCTCGGGATCGCGGTGCGGCTTGACGTTGCGGTGCAGCCAGCGCGCGTATTCGGGGTCGGCTTGCGCCGCGGCGCGGATGATCTCGTGCATGCCCGCTTCCTCGCCCTTGCGCTCGCGCCGGGCGAGGGCCGGCGGCACGAAGTGCGCGGCGACCCGGTCGAATTCTTCCTGCGTGATGGTGTGCGGCGCGCCGTCCACTTCGACGATCTGGCGGTATTCCGCTTCCACCTGGTCGATGTAGCGCTGGCCCTCGGCCTTCACCAGGATCTTGATCCGCGCCTTCCAGACGTTGTCGCGGCGGCCGTAGCGGTTGTAGACGCGGATGCAGGCCTCGATGTAGTTGATCACCTGGTGCCAGGCGATGAACTCGCGCACCACGGTGCCGATCACCGGCGTGCGGCCCATCCCGCCGCCCACCAGCACCTTGAACCCGAGCTCGCCCGCCGCGTTGCGCAGCAGCTGCAGGCCGATGTCGTACCAGCCCAGCGCGGCCCGGTCTTCCCGCGCGCCGTTCACCGAGATCTTGAACTTGCGCGGCAGGAACGCGAATTCCGGATGCAGCGTGCTCCACTGGCGCAGGATCTCGCAGAACGGCCGCGGATCGGCGATCTCGTCGACCGCGATGCCGGCCAGCGCCTCGGTGTTGATGTTGCGGATGGTGTTGCCGCTGGTCTGGATGCCGTGCATGTTCACCGTGGCCAGCAGCTCCATCACGTCGGCGCTCCTGGCCAGCGGGATCCAGTTGAACTGCACGTTCAGGCGGGTCGTGAAGTGGCCGTAGCCGTTCTTCAGGTTGGAGCCGACGGCGCCGCCGCGCGGCACCGGCACGGCGCCCAGCGCGTCCTGCGTCTGCTGCGCCTGGCGGAACAGCTCGTTGCTGGGCTGGTCGTATTCGCGGGCGATCCTGGCCAGCACGCGCAGCTGCCGGCTGGAGATCTCGCCGTACGGGACGGCGATGCGCAGCATCGGCGCGTAGCGCTGGAGGTACCAGCCGTTCTGCAGGCGCAGCGGCCGGAACTCGTCGTCGCCGAGCTGGCCCGCGAGGTTGCGCTCCAGCATGTCGCGGTACTGCGCGGCGCGCGCCTTCACGAACTGTTGGTCGAACTCGGTGTATTGGTACATGTGTCTTGCCCGGAAAGGCAGCGGAACGCTGGGCCGCGTCGCTGCAGGGCGCCACTCTATGGGGGCCGCAGAACCGGGCAAACTATTTTTTCGTTCGGTCCTTATGCGAATAAGCTTATGCGCGAGCGGCGACGCGGCGTCCCGGCCGATCACGCTGGGCGCCGGCGTCACGGCGGCGCGCCACAGCGGCACCTCATCGGCCGGCCGCCCGCAACTCGTCAGCCCTGGTGCTGGCTGGGCGGCAGGCCGACCGCCTCAGGCTGCCCCACCATGCGCGGTCGCAGGCTGCGCGCGGTGTCCAGCGCCGCGGCCAGCCGCGGCTCCAGCGGCAGCGGCTCGCCATGCAGGCGCGCCGCCAGCAGCTCACCGCACAAGGCCGCGAACGTGAGGCCGCGCGACCCCATCGCCGTACTGACCCACAGGCCAGGCTGCACCTCGCCGACGTAGGGACGGCGATCGGCCGAGGCGCAGCGCACGCCGGTCCACGCCCCCACCGTGCCGTTGGCGAAGGCGGGTGCCAGCCGGTCCGCGACGAGCGGCAGCAGCAGGCGCAGCTTGCCGAGATTGGCTGCATGGTCCTGCATCCGCGGTTCGACGTCGGCGTCCGCCCGGTCGTAGGTGGAGCCGCACAACCAGGCCGTGCCGCGGCCGACCGGCACGCCGGGAATGAAGTGCCCGTTGCCGTTGACCGGAAAAGGCGGCAGCTGCACGCTGGCGCCCTGGAAGCCCCACGACACCTGGCCGCGCACCGGCTGCAGCGGCAGCGCGCCGGGCAGCAACGCAGCGGTGCGGTGCGCGGCGGCCAGCACGACGAGCCCGGCGTCGGCGAGCACTTCGCCGTCGCTGCCGATCAGCCGCCAGCCGTCGCCGTGCGGCTGCAGTTCGCGCACGGCGGTCTGTCCGCACCAGGCGACGCCGGGCTGCGCCAGCCAGGCTCGCACCAGCGCCGCCGGCGTGATCCACGCGGCGAGTTCGTGCCAGGTGGCCGCGGCACCGGGGTCGAGGCCCGCCGCCGCTTTCTGGGCGGCATCGGCGGCGCGGGTCCAGACGCGCCAGGCGCCGGCGTCGTGCGGCGGCAGGCGGGGCGCGCCGGCGATCCGATGTTCGAGCACGCCGCCGGGCTGCCAGTCTTCGCCGGCGCGCAGCATCGACGTGGCCTGCTGCAGCGTGATCCGCACGCCGCTGCGGCTCAGGCGGGCCAGCAGCCCGTCGTCGCTCGACTGGTGCGGCGCCAGCAGGCCGGCCGGCAGGGCCGAGGCGCCGGCGGCCGGCGCGGTCGCTTCGTCGACCACCGTCACGTCCCAGCCGCGCCGCGCCAGGCTGGCCGCTGCCGCGGCACCGGCGAGTCCCGCGCCGACCACGATGCAGCGCCCGGCCGGCGTCGCCGTGGCAGCGGCGGGCCGCTTCAGTTCCCAGGCCGGTTCGAACGTCGCCCGCAGGCATTGCCGCTTGGGCGGCAGGCCGTCGCTCCTGGCCACCTGGAAGCCGCACTCGGCCAGGCCGCGCCGCACCTCGCCGGCGACCGTCCACGAGGCGAGGGTGGTGCCGACGCGGCAATGGCGGGCGACCGCCTTCAGCGTGTGCCGGCGCCACATGTCGGGATTGCGCTCGGGATCGAAGCCGTCCAGGAACACCGAGTCGGCCAGGAAGGCCGGTTCGCGCAATGCGTCCTGCACGTCGGCCACCAGCAGCGTGAGCAGCACCCGGCCGTCCTCGAACACCAGCCGGTGCACGCCGGGCACGAGCCCGACCCACTGGGCGGCCAGCGCGCCGGCGAGCGGCGCCAGTTCGGGATGGGCCGCCGCGCTGCGCAGCAGGTCCGCCGCCCCGGCCGGCCAGGCCTCCACCGACGCGAAGTGCAGCATGCGCGGCCGCCGCGGGTCGTCCTTCCAGGCGCGCCAGGCCGCCAGGAAATTCATGCCGAGGCCGAAGCCGGTTTCGAGGATGCGCCACTGCGGCTGCCCGGCCCAGGCGTGCGGCAGGCCGCAGCCGTGCAGGAACACGTGCCTCGCCTGGGCGAGGCCGCCGGTGCTGGAGCGGTAGATGTCCTGGAAGCGAGGGCTGCGCGGGGTGCCGTCCGGCAACCACTCGACGGGTTCGGCCATGGTGCGGCGCGGCGGCGAGCGGCGCCGCCGCCAGGGCCCTTACTCGGTGGGCGGGACGTAGCCGGCGGCCTGGTCGGCGCCGGCGCCGAAGAAGTGGTTCTCCATCTGGCGCGCGAGGTACTGGCGGGCGCGCTGGTCGGCCAGGTTCAGCCGGTTCTCGTTGACCAGCATGGTCTGGTGCTTGAGCCACTGGGCCCAGGCTTCCTTGCTGACGCTTTCGTAGATGCGCTTGCCGAGTTCGCCGGGATAGGGCGGGAAATCCAGTCCCTCGGCTTCGCGGCCGAGTTTGATGCAGTGAACGGTACGAGCCATGGCGATGCCTTCCAATTGGGAGCTTGGCGCAGACTGTATCAATATTCGCCAGCCCCGCCGGTCGCAGGCTCGTGCCGCGTGAGGACTTTGGACCCATGCGAAACGGGCCGCGGCGCGGTCGCCGGGCCCGTCACGCGCGAGTCGGCACTGCGGCCGCTCAGGCGACCAGCGCTTCCTCTTCGGCGGCGACCGTGTCGATCGCCGCCTGGGCGTTGGCCAGCGCCTCGTTCTTCGCCGCTTCGCCCATCGCCACGCCTTCGGCGCGCACGAAGCGCAGGTCGGTGATGCCGAAGAAGCCGAAGACGGTCCTCAGGTAGGCCTCCTGGTGGTCCAGGCCGGCCAGCGCCGGGTTGGTCGAATAGACGCCGCCGCGGCTGGACGCGACGATCACGGTCTTGCCGCCGGCCAGGCCCTGCGGACCGGTCTCGGTGTACCTGAAGGTGCGACCGACCTGGGCGATGCGGTCGATCCAGGACTTCAGCTGGCTCGGGATCGAGAAGTTGTACATCGGCGCGCCCACCACGACCGCGTCCGCCGCCAGGAACTGGGTGACCAGCCGCTCCGACACCTCGTTCTCGCGGCGCTGCGCGTCGCTCAGGCCCGCGGCATCCGGCCCGAGGCGAAAGCCGAGTGAATCGGCCGACAGGTGGGTCGGCGCCTCCAGGGCCAGGTCGAGATACTCGACCGTCGTGCCGGGATGGGTGGCCTGCCATTGGGCCACCAGGCGCTCGGTCAGCTGGCGCGACACCGAGTTGTCACCGAGGACGCTGGAATCGACGTGAAGCAGTTTCATGGACGGATCTCCTGTTCGTTGAGGAATGATTGTGGAGACCGATCCAATGTTTGATAAGGCGGCAAAAACGAGATAGATTGTCCTATCCATAGGACGAAAAGAGCGGCGATGCACGACCTCAACGACATGCTGTACTTCGCCGAGGTGGTCGACCGCGGCAGTTTCGCCGGCGCCGGCCGGGCGCTGGGCCTGCCCAAGTCCAGGCTGTCGCGCCGGGTGGCCGAGCTCGAGGAGCGGCTGGGCGTGCGGCTGCTGCACCGCACCACCCGCAAGCTGTCGCTCACGCAGGCCGGCGAGCGCTTCCACCAGCACTGCGTCGCCGTGCGCGAGGAGGCCGCCGCCGCCGAGGAGGCGGTCGCCCTGGTGCAGAGCGAGCCGCACGGCACGATCCGCGTGACCTGCCCGGTGACCCTGGCCCAGACGAAGATCGCGCCCCGCATCCCGGTGTTCCTGGCGCGGCATCCGCAGGTGCGCCTGGAGATGCAGGTGAGCAACCGCGTGGTGGACCTGGTGCAGGAAGGCGTGGACGTGGCGTTGCGGGTGCGCCCCAGCGTGAACGACAGCGGCAGCCTGGTCGTCAAGCGGCTGGGCCTCAGCCACAGCCTGCTGGTGGCGAGCCCGGCCCAGCTGGACCGCGAAGGGCGCCCGCAGTCGTTCGACGACCTGCAGCGGCTCACCACCGTCGCCATGTCCGCGTCCGACGGGCGCGCGGCCTGGCGCCTGATCGGCCCCGACGGGCGCGAGCGCGAGCTGCAGCACCGGCCCGTGTACACGGCCGACGACCTGCTGTCGCTGCAGTGCGCCGTGCTGCAAGGCACCGGCATGTGCGTGCTGCCGGACTACATGTGCGCCGGCGACGTGCAGGCCGGCCGGCTGGAACTGGTGCTGCCCGGCTGGGAGCCGCAGCCGTGGATCATCCACGCGGTGTTTCCCTCGCGCCGCGGGCTGGTCCCGGCGGTGCGGCGGTTTCTCGACTTCCTGGCCGAGCAGGTGACGCAGGAAGGGGCAGCCTAGACGCTCGAGGGAACCCCCACCAGCGCCGCCTCGGTCGTGAAGCTGAAGGAGGTCGGGTACGCGTCGTTGCCGGCGAGGTCCACGAACGCACCGGCCTGTACGCTCAGCTGGTAAGTGGTGCCCGGCAACAGGTCGGCGGCCGGATCGATCAGGACTGTTGCGCCGAAGTAGTGGATGCCGGCATCGGTCGCACTGAACGTCTGCACCACTTCGCCCGCGGCCGTCTGCAGCGTGATCGTTCCGGTGCCCGCCTTCACGTCCTCGGTGTAGGTGATGGCAGGGCTCCAATCCGTCGGCAGCGGTTGTGGGTGGAGCAGGTCCGGAAAGAACACGATCGCGCTGGGCGGCGTGGTGTCGCCCTGCGGCGGTGCCTCCCCCGCCGTCGTGAAGGTGTAGTCGCTCGTGCCGGCATAAGGGTTGCCGGAAAGGTCCTCGAAGGCACCCGGCTCCACGATGAGCCGATAGGTGGTGCCAGGCAGCAGCTCGGGCACCGGATCGATCAGCACCCTCGAGCCGAAGAACTGGACGCCCGTGGGAGCGCCCGGGCTGAAGACCTGCACCACCTGGCCTGCGGCCGTCTGCAGCGTGATCGTCCCCGAGCCGGCCTGCACCTCCTCGTTGAACGTGATGCCCAGGCTCCAGTCCGTCGGTAGCGCGGTGCTGCCCGGCGCGGGGAAGAAGTCGATCGCGAGCGGCGGCGTGGGATCGCCTGCGGTCGTGAAGGTGAAGTCGCTCGCCCCGGCGTCGTTGCCCGCGAGGTCCTCGAACGCCCCCGCCTCGACGACGAGCTGGTAGGTGGTGCCCGGCAGCAGGTCGGCCGCCGGATCGATGAGCACACTGGCGCCGAAGAACTGCAGGCCGGCATCGTCCGCGCCGAACGTCTGCACCACTTGCCCTGCGGCGGTTTCCAGCCTGATGGTCCCCGAGCCGGCCTTGACCTCCTCGTCGAAGGTGATGCCCGGGCTCCAGTCGACCGGCAGGGGCGCAGCGCCGGGGTAGAAGTCGATCACCGACGGCGCGGTCTCGCCTTCCGGCGGCGCGCCGGCGGTGGTGAAATGAAAACCGCCTCCCGCGAATGCGTTGCCGCTCGGATCGAGCACGCTGCCCGCATGGAAGTCGAGCACGTACTCGGTGCCGGGGTCCAGAGTGACCGCTGGCCTGATCGTCAGCGAGCTGACCCACGCGCTCAGGTCGGCGCCATCGGACACGTCGAAGCTGTCGACCAGCTGGCCGCTCGCCGTCTTCAGGTCGATGCGCACCGAGGGCGCCAGCGCAATGAGCTCGTTGAAGTTCACGACGATGGTTCCGTCGGGCGCGACCTCGGCGGCGCCGTCCGCGCCTGCGATGCGGGTCAGCACGGGTGGGTACAGGTCCGGTGAAGTGTTGTCCAGCACCCAGGAGAACAAGTAGTTCTCACCGAGCTTGGTGCCGGCGTCGGCCACGAACACGATGTCGCGGTTCGGGAGTTGCGCGAGGCCAGATCGCCACCAGGCAGTGAACGTCCCAGTGGTCAGGATCGGTCCTCCGAGTGGCACGCCGCTCTCGTGATACAGCTGAAGCACCAGCCAGCCGCCCGGCGCGCTGGTGTTGAACTCACGTTCGACCTTCAGAAAAGTGCCGTCGTCGAGCTGGATGCTCTGTTGCAGGTGGACGGCCGGATCGCCACCCTCGTAGCTGCCGTCGAAGACTTCTCCGGTGAGGGGCTGGCCCGCCGCATCGAAGATGCGATACGACGTTTCGTGGAAACCCGTGACGCGCGAGCTGTCCCAGACGACCTGGAAACCGCCTCCCGGTGTCACCCGCAGATCGGTGAGGTCCGGCCTTGGGTCCCACTCGGGTGGAGCGCTCTTGTCGACCACAAACGCGGGCCCTGCGACGAACGCCATGTCTGCTCCTGGGGAGTTGTTCTCGTTGCCGGGGATGATCTGCCGGGGCAACTCGACCGCATGTGTCATGGAACAGAGGGCGATCGGGTACGTTCGCCACTGCGGCCGTGGCCGGCCGGCGCAGTCGAATGACGTGACGAAATTACGCTATGTTTCCGCCGACGTTAGCCTCGGCCCGCCCGTTCCAGCGCCTGCTCGTAGACCCGGACATAGTGGGCTGCGCTCTGCTCCCAGCCGAAGTCGCGCGCCATGCCGTTGGCCTGGATGCGCCGCCACTGCGCCGGCGCGCGGAACGCCTGGCGCGCCCGCGCCAGCGCGTCCTGGAAGCCCGCCGCATCGGCCGACGCCATCACGAACCCGGTGCCCTGCTGCGGGTCCGCCGTGGCATCGACCACCGAGTCCACCAGCCCGCCGGTGGGCGAGACGATCGGCGGAGTGCCATAGGCCTGGCTGTACATCTGGTTCAACCCGCACGGCTCGAAGCGCGAGGGCATCAGGAAGCAGTCGGCGCCGGCCTCGATCAGGTGCGCCAGGCTCTCGTCGTAGCCGAAGGTGGCCGCGATCGCGCCGGGATTGGCCTGCGCCGCGGCCTGCAAGGCGTCGTGCAGCGCCGGCTCGCCCTGGCCGAGCACCGCCAGCTGGCCGCCCTGCGCCAGCAGCGGCTCCAGGTGGCGCAGCACCAGGTCGATCCCCTTTTGCGCGGTGAGGCGGCTGACCACCCCGAACAGCATCGCTTGCGGATCGAGGGCGAGGCCGCAGCGCCGCTGCAGCGCCGCCTTGTCGGCGGCCTTGCCCGTGAGGTCGCGCGCGGTGTAGCGGTTGGGCAGCAGTTCGTCCCGCGCCGGATTCCAGACCTGGGTGTCGATGCCGTTGAGAATGCCGGTGAGGCGGCCGGCGCCCGCCTGCAGCACGCCGTGCAGGCCGAGGCCGAAGCGCTCGGTCTGGATCTCGTGCGCATAGGTGGGACTGACCGTGGTGATCGCGTCGGCGAACTGCAGTCCGGCCTTGAGCATGGACACGTGGCCCCAGAATTCGACGCCGTCGATGCCGCGCCAGTGGTGCGGCACCCCCAGCAGGTCGGCGACGTACATCGGGAACAGGCCCTGGAACGCGATGTTGTGAATCGTCATCACGCTCGCCGCCGCGGCGCGCCCGCCGAGCCGCGCGCGCGCCAGATACAGCGGCGCGAAGCCGCACGGCCAGTCGTTGGCATGCACGACGTCGGCCCGCCAGTCGCGGCAGGGGCTGGCGTCCGTGCCGAGCGCGGCGGCGATCCGGCTCAGGAATCCGAAGCGCAGCGCGTTGTCGTGATGGTCGCGCCCCTGCACGTCGATGTACGGCCCGCCGCTGCGCTGGTAGAGCGCCGGGCAGGCCAGCAGCAGCAGCGTGACGCCGTTGTCGGTCTTCACCGGCAGCAGCTGCGCGGCGGGGAAGGGCCCCTCCGGCGGGATATCGATCGTGTCGAACGCTTCGCCGGCGACGCGCAAGCCCGTGTAGGCCGGCATCAGCAGCCGCACGTCGTGGCCCAGGCGCGCCAGGGTGGCCGGCAGCGCGGCACTCACATCGCCCAGCCCGCCGGTCTTCACGTAGGGCGCGCACTCCGGCGTGGCGAACAGGATGTTCATGCGGCGGGACCTCCTTGGGCGGGAACCAGGACGGCGAAGGGTAGCGCATCCGCATCCGCGAACACCTTGGCCAGCGCCAGCGCGTTCGCCGACCGCGTGCCCCGCTCGATCTCGCGGCCGGTGAGCCAGTCGCGCCACACCGTGCGCCCGAGCGCCGACTGCTGCTCGTCGAAGCGGATGGCGGTGTCGCCCCATGCCGCTGGCCCCCAGCGCCCGTCCTCGCCGCCGCACAAGGTGTAGGTCAGACGGGCGGCGACCACCAGCACGACCTGGTCCTGCTGCTGGCGCGCGTAGGCCACCGCGTGATCGGCCGCCGCGCCCTCGACGACGAGCGAGGTGTAGGCGCCGTCGCGGAACAGGGCGGGCCAGGCGCGGCGCAACTGCAGCAGCCGCCAGGTGACCAGCTGCTTCAGGCGGCCGTCGCCGATTGCGCGCTGCAGGCGCTGCCAGTCCGCGGCGTGCGGCCAGCGGCCGGCATACAGCGCCTGCAGCCCCGCCAGGTCGGCCGCCAGTCGCCCGAAATCGACCGCCCGCCGATTGTCGGGATCGACCAGGCTGAAGTTCCACTGCTCGCAGCCCTGGTAGATGTCGGGCACGCCCGGCGCCGTGAGCTTGAGGGCGACCTGGGCCAGGCTGTTACGAAAGCCGAAGGGCGCGAGCCTGGCCACCATGCGGTCCAGTTCGTCGGCGAACGGATTGGGCTGGCCGGGCCGCAGCAGCGCGTCGACGTAGCGCGCCAGCGCCTCTTCGTAGGCGGCGACCGGCGCGGTCCAGCTGGTGTCCAGCTTGGCCTCGCGCGCCGCCTTGAGCATGTAGGCGCGCACCCGCTCGCGCAGCTGGTCGCGCTCGGCGTCGCCCGGCGGCGTCGCCGGCCACAGCCCGACCAGCGTCTGGTACAGCAGCCAGACGTCGTTGCGGCTCGGGGCGGGACCGCCCTCGGTCTCGGTGACGTAGCGCTCGGCCAGGCCGGCGAGGCGCGCCAGGCTCTCCTGCCACAGCGGCGGATCCTCGGCCAGCACGTCGATGCGGGCGCGCAGGTCTTCGCCGCGCTTGCTGTCGTGGGTGGAGGTGGCGAGCAGCGAATGCGGCTTGAACCGCGACCGGGCCTGGTTCGCCGCGTGGAAGGCGGCCACCGAGATGCCGAAGCGGCGCGGATCGCTGCCGACGTCGTTGAGCGACGCGAGCCGCAGGTAGCGGTAGAACGCCGTGTCCTCGATCGACTTGGCCATCACCGGCGCGGTGAACTGCTGCCAGCGCGCGATGAAACGGGCCCGCTGCTGCGGGTCGGCCCGCGCCGCCTCGCCTTCGCCGAACAGCACGTCGCGCAGGTGGTCCAGCACGCCCGCCTCGGCGCCGCCGAGCCGGCGCTTGGCCGCCGCGACCGCCCAGTCGGTGTGCTGCCGGTCGCTGGCCGCCGGCGGCTCGCCGTCGCGCAGGTAGGTGCGATAGACCGGGAACGCCGCCGCCACTTCGGTCAGCGCCAGCCGCAGCCGGGTGCGCGTGAAGTCGCGGGTGCGGCGGTTCGCCTGCGAAATGCGGTGCAGTGCCTGGGTGAGCCAGCCCAGCTCGCTGGTGAGCGAGCTGCCGATGATCAGCTTGCGGCAGTCGTAGGCGATCTCGTCGAAGTCCTGGCGGCGGCCGGTGAAGGCGCGCTCCAGGCGGTCCACCGCTTCCTCCTGTGCGGCCGGCACCAGCAGCCCGTTCACCAGGCCGGCGAACCGATAACCGGTGTCGCCATGCACCGGCCAGGCGCCGGGCAGCTGCTCGTGCTCCGCCAGGATCTTCTCGACCACCAGGTACAGCGCCCGCGGCTCGTGGCCGGCGACCGCGGCGCCGCGCGCGTACTGCGTCTGCAAGCGCTGGAAATACTGCTGCGGATCGGACAGGCCGTCCGGATGGTCGATCCGCAGCGCCGCGAGCTGCCCGGCCTGCAGCCAGCGCAGCAGCAGGCGATGGGTCGCCTCGAACACCTCGGGCCGCTCCATGCGCAGCGCCGCCAGCGTGTTCACGTCGAAGAAGCGGCGGTAGTTGACGTCGTCGCTGGCGGCGCGCCAGTCGGCCAGCCGATAGGCCTGGCGCGCGATCAGGCGGTCGAGCGGGTCGAAGCTCGCGGCCTCGCCGGCCTGCCCGTTCAGGTGCGCCAGGCAGTCGCGGATCCAGCCGGGCAGCCAGTGGTGCTGCTGCGCCAGCCGCGCCAGGCTCTTCTTGTGGATCGCGGCGTCGCGCACCCGGGCCCGGCGTTCGGGCGCGCTGGGCGTGTCGCGCGGCGGCAGCCGGGCGAAGGAATCGAGCAGGGACTCGACCACGGCCCGGCTGTCGGCTTCCTGCTCGTCGCGCGGCGCCGGCGGCGGCAGCACGTCGAAGACGTCGCGGTAGTGCGCGGGATCGAGCGGGAAGCGGTGGGCGTAGTAGCGCAGGCAGAACTCGCCGGCCGCCGGGTCGAACTGCAGCTGGATCTCGCCGGCCTCGAGCACCCGCCCGTAGTGGTCGCCCAGCACCGGCAGCAGCACGCGTCCCGTCGTGTCGAGCGCGGCCGGCTGCCACTCGATGTCGAAGGTGTCGGCATGCTCCGAGGCCGGCCCATGTTCCAGCAGGTCCAGCCACCACGCGTTGTCGGCCTCCAGCACGCCCATGTGATTGGGCACCACGTCCAGCATCTGCCGCATGCCGGCGCGCCGCAGCGCGTCGCACAGCCGCTCGTGGGCGGCGCTGTCGCCGATCTCGGGATTGAGCGCGGTGTGATCGACGATGTCGTAGCCGTGGGTGCTGCCGGGGCGTGCCCGCAGGTACGGCGAGCTGTACAGATGGCTGATCCCCAGCGCCTGCAGGTAGGGCACGGCGCGGGTGACCTGTTCGAAGGTGCAGCCCTGGTGGAACTGGATGCGGTAGGTGGCGCCGGGGATGTCGGCGCTGTCCAGGGGCGGCAGCGGCGCGGCGGTCTCCTCCAGCGGCGCCGGCCCGCTGCGCTCGGCGCGCAGCACGGCCGCCAGCGAGGTGAAGCGAGGCTCGCTGGCGAGCTCCTCCACGCTCACCGACAGCTTGCGCCGCCAGTTGGGATAGACGTCCTCTGTGGTGCCCGGCACGTTCACCTGCAGCAACTGGCCCGACACGTCCTCCAGCTGCACGCCCAGCAGCCAGCACGGCGTGCGGGCGAGGTAGGCGTACACGGCGTCGACGAATGCAGGCGTGGCGTCGGGCACCGAGGTGGCCTGCACGCTGGCGCCCGGCGGCAGCAGCGACTCGTGCTGCAGCGCGAACAGCAGGCGCGCCCGGTCCTGGGCCCGGCCCAGCACCAGCGCCTCGCGCGCCGCCTCGCTCGGATAGAGCCGCAGGCGGGCGGCGAGCTCGATGTCCTCGCCCAGCCAGAAGCCGCGCAGGGTCGGCAGGTCGTGCGTGCTGACCACGGCCATCGCCTGCCGCTGCCATTGCGCCGGCGGCAGGAAGCCGCCGTCGGCGGTGCGCTCGAACAGCAGCGGCCGGTACGAGACCAGCGCGCGTTCGTGCATCGCCTCGCGCATCCGCGGCGCGACGTTGCCGAGGTCCTCGCCGATCACCAGGCATTGGTGCCGGTGGCTCTCCAGCGCCAGGATGGCCAGCAGCGTCGCCAGCGGATAGCGCACGTAGGTGCCGCCGTCCGGGCCGGTCCAGAACAGCCGCATCAGGCCCATCACGTGATCCAGCCGCAGTGCGCCGGCATGCCGCATGTTGACGCGCAGGATGTCGATGAAGGGCCGGCAGCGGGCCGCTTCCAGCGCCACCGGGTTGACCGGCGGCAGTCCCCAGTCCTGGCCCAGCGTGTTCAGCGGATCGGGCGGCGCGCCGGCGTGCATGCCCAGCGCGTAGAGCTCCGGCTGCTCCCAGGTTTCGGCGCCGCCCTCGTTGGCGCCGACCGCCAGGTCGCAATACAGGCCCAGGCCCATGCCGAGGGTGCGCGCGTAGCGCTGCGCCGATTCGAGCTGCAGCTCCGACAGCCACTGCAGCCAGAAGCGGTACTGAACGGCGCCGGCGTGCTCGCGCTCGAACGCCTGCACCGCCGGCGAGCCCGGGTCCCGGTACTCGCGCGGCCAGGCCGGCCAGCCCCAGACCTGCGGGTCGGCGGCGAACAGGTGCTCCTGCAAGGCCTCGAACAGGGCGTGGCGCGCGAGCGTGTCGCGTCGCTGCGCCACGTAGTTGGCGAAGTGCTGGCCGCGCGAGGTGTTGCCGGCGAGGTCCCGCTGCTCGAAATGGCGCCACAGCAGCCGCAGCACCTCCTGCTTGGCGGCGGCCACGCCGGCATAGTCGACCAGCTCGGTCTCGCGCAGCGCGCGCAGCCGGGTCTGGAAGCCCTCGGAGTGGACCAGTTCCACCGCGGCGGCGCAGCCGCTCAGGTCGACCAGCGACTGGACGTCCAGGTAGATCGGATTGAGCGCCGTTCGGCTCGACGGGCTGTAGGGACTGGCCGCCGCCGGGGCGTGCGGAAACAGCGCGTGCAGCGGGCTCAGCCCGATAAAGGAGGCGCCGTGGCGCGCCGCCGCCTCGATCAGGCGCCGCAGGTCGCCGCAGTCCCCGATGCCCCAGTTGCGTCCGGACCGCAGCGCATACAGCTGCACCGTGCAGCCCCACCAGCGCTCGCCTTGCTGCAGGCCGCTGGGCACCCAGCAGCGTTCGGGCGCGACCACCAGCAGGCTGTAGCCGGGCTGGTCGTCGTCCGCCACCAGCCGCCAGTACCCGGTCTCCAGGGCCGGGGGCAGCACGAGCACGTGCTCGTCGCCTTCGCGCAGCGCGATGCCGCGGTGCGCCACCTGCTCCGGCGCCTCGTCGCGCGCCAGGGTCCAGGCGACGGTCCGTCCCTCCCGGGCCGGCCAGCGCAGCTGCTGGCCCGGCACGGCCGGCTGCACTGGCGGCAGGCCGTCGGGCCGGCTCGGCGGCGCGCCGACAATGCCCATTGCCGCCAGCGCCCGGCGCAGCACCGGCTCGGGCACCACCACGTCCTCGTGCCAGAAGCTCTCGTAGCGCAGGGCCACGCCGGACTGCTCGGCAAGTTGCGCGATCTCCGGCGCGACGCAGTCGGTGCCTTCGGCTGCGCTCATACGGCCGGTGCGCCCATGAGCCAGCGGGCGGCCCAGGCGGGCCACACCTCGTCCGGCGTGCCTTCCGGCCACGCGTGGTGCAGCAGCTCGCGCGCCTGCGCCAGCGGCGGCGTGGCGAGCGGGACGTGCAGCGGCTGGGACCCCAGGTTGATCTCCAGCATCAGGATCTGGCCGTCGCGATAGCGCCAGCAGACCCGCAGGCCGGTGTCCGCCAGGCGCTGCGCCGTGTGCTGGCCGGTGAGCAGCAGCGGTTGGCGCGGCGCGATGTGCTCGCGGCGCACGGCGAGCGCCGCGGCGACCAGCTGCAGCGCGCGCCGGCCTTCGGGCGTGCGCGCGTGCGCGCGATCCGGGCGGCTGGCCTCGAAGGTGGCGGCGTCGCATGGATCGGGCAGTTCGACCGGCGTGCCGTCGGCCGCGCGCGCCATGTGGCCGAACTCGCGCTGCCGGCCCCGCCGCACGGCGTCGCGCAACTCGCCGTGCCAGTCGGCGAAGTAGCGGAACGGCGAATCGGTGCCGAACTCGTCGCCGAAGAACAGCATCGGCGTCGCCGGCGTGAGCAGCGACAGCAGCAGCGCGAGCGGCGCGGCGCCCGGCGGGACCAGCTGCCCCAGCCGCTCGCCCAGGGCGCGGTTGCCGCTCTGGTCGTGGTTGTTGGCGCAGTTCACCATCGTTCCCAGCGGCTGCGGCGGGGCCTCGCGCGGCTCGCGGCGCGCGCCGCCCGGCTGCCGTTCCGAGGGCTCGTACAGCAGGCCGTGGGTGAGGGCGCGCGCCAGCAGGTTGAGCGGCTCGCGGCCGTAGTCGTGGTAATAGCCGCGGGTCTCGCCGGTCAGGGTCACGTGCAGCGCATGGTGGAAATCGTCGTTCCACTGGCCGTCGAAACGGCCCGGCCGCGGCGTGGGCGACAGCCGACCGTGGTGGTTGTTCTCGTTTTCCAGCACCAGGTGGACGTGGCGGCCCCGCGTCGCCGCGCGCACGGCGCGGGAAATCTCCTCGACCACGTCCGGGCGGCTGCGGTCGACGATCGCATGCACCGCATCCAGGCGCAGGCCGTCGATGCGGTACTCCTGCACCCAGTAGAGCGCGTTGTGGATGAAGAAGTCGCGCACCACCCGGCTGCCGCCGCCGTCGAAGTTGATGGCGGCGCCCCAGGGGCTGGCGTGGGTCTCCGAGAAGAACTGCGGCGCGTACTGGCCCAGGTAGTTGCCGGCCGGCCCGAAGTGGTTGTAGACCACGTCCAGGAACACCATCAGCCCGAGCCGGTGCGCCTGCTGGATGAAGTGCTTGAATTCGTCGGGCGTGCCGTACGCCGGCTGCGGGGCGAACGGCAGCACGCCGTCGTAGCCCCAGCCGAAGCGGCCGGGGAACTGCGCCACCGGCATCACCTGCAGCGCCGTGATGCCCAGCCGCGCCAGGTCCTCCAGCCGTTCGCCGGCGGCGGCGAAGGTGCCTTCGGGCGTGAAGGCGCCGACGTGCATCTCGTACAGCACCACCTCCGACCACGGCCGCCCGGTCCAGTCCTCGTCCCACTCGAACTGCGCCGGATCGACGACGCAGCTCGGCTGCATCACCCCGTGCGGGTTCTGGCGCGAGGCCGGATCGGGCACCAGCAGTTCGCCGTTGATGTGCCACCGGTAGAGCGTGCCGGCCGTCGCATCGGCCACGTGGCACTCCCACCAGCCGTCCGCATCGCAGGCCGCCGGCACCAGGCGCGGCGGCATGCCGACGCCCGCGTCCAGCGCCAGCTCGACCCGCCGCGCGGCCGGTCCCCAGAGCCTGAAGTCGACGCCGCCTGTCGGCGCCAGCGCAGCGCCGAACGGCATGTCATGCCGGCTGCGCATCGGCGGGCTCCTGCGGGGGTTCGGGGTCGCGGGGGACCTGGGTCAGCACGGCCATGGCCCGCGACTCCAGTTCGAGCTTGCCGCCCGCGCCGATGGTCATCGCTTCCTCGCGTTCGAAGTGCCCTTGCGCCGTGTCGACGCGGATCGTCCATTCGCCTGGCGCCACGGTGGCGTCGGGCAGCGTGAACCAGACCGGATCGGGGCTGGCGTTGAACAGCAGCAGCACGCTTTCGCCCGGCGCCGCCGCCGCCACCCGGCCATCGAGCAGCGCCGCGACGCAGCGCACCGCCGGGTTGTCCCATTCCTCCTGCGTCATCGGCAGGCCCCATACGCTGAACCAGCTCACGTCGCGCCGGCCCTGCTCGTCGGGCTCGCCGCTCAGCCACCGGTTGTGGCGCAGCACCGGGAACTCGCGCCGCAGCCGCATCACCGCTTCGGCGAAGGAGCGCAGCGGGTCGTTGCGGCGTTCGTCGCTCCAGTCGATCCAGCTCACCGGATTGTCCTGGCAGTACGCATTGTTGTTCCCGCCCTGGGTGCGGCTCATCTCGTCGCCGCCCAGCAGCAGCGGCACGCCGCGCGACGTGAACAGGGTGGCGATGAAATTGCGCTTCTGCCGCTCGCGCAGGGCGAGCACGGCCGCGTCGTCGGTCGGCCCCTCGGCGCCGCAGTTCCAGCTGCGGTTGTGGCTCTCGCCGTCGCGGTTGTCCTCCTCGTTGGCCTCGTTGTGCTTCTCGTTGTAGCTCACGAGGTCGTGCAGGGTGAACCCGTCATGGACGGTGATCATGTTGACGCCGGCGCTGGGGCGCCGGCCGGCCGGTGCGTAGATGTCGGCCGAGCCGCAGAGGCGGGCCGCGAACTCGGGCAGCGACCCGTCCACGCCGCGCCAGTAGTCGCGCATGGTGTCGCGGTAGCGGCCGTTCCACTCGGCCCAGCCGAGCGGAAAGCCGCCGACCTGGTAGCCGCCGTCGCCGATGTCCCAGGGTTCGGCGATCAGCTTGACCCCGCGCAGCACCGGGTCCTGCGCCGCGGCGCTGAGGAACGGCGAGCGCTGGTCGTAGGCACCGGCGCCGTTGCGGCTGATCGCCGGGGCGAGGTCGAAGCGGAAGCCGTCGACGTGCATTTCCTGCACCCAGTAGCGCAGGCTGTCCATGATCAGGCGCAGCGTCGCGGGATGACTGGCGTCCACCGTGTTGCCGGTGCCGGTGAAATCAAGGTAGTGGTGGCGGTTGTCGGTCAGGCGGTAGTAGGAGGGGTTGTCGATGCCCTTGAAGCACAGTGTCGGCCCCAGGTTGTTGCCCTCGCAGGTGTGGTTGTAGACCACGTCGAGGATCACCTCCAGCCCTGCCTTGTGCAGCGCCTTCACCATGCGCCGGAAGTCGTTGAAGTCGCCGCCGGCGCAATAGCGCGGGTCGGGGGCGAAGAAGCCGACGGTGTTGTAGCCCCAGTAATTGGCCAGTCCCATGTCGATCAGCCGGCGCTCGTCGTTGAACGCGTGCACCGGCAGCAGTTCGACCGAGGTGACGCCCAGGCGCTTGAGGTACTCGATGACGGGCGCCGTGGCCAGCCCGGCGAAGGTGCCCCGCAGGCCCGTGGGCACCTCCGGCATCTGCATGGTGAAGCCGCGCACGTGGGTTTCGTAGAAGACGGTGTCCTCCATCGGGATCCGCGGCGGCGCGTCGTCTTCCCAGTCGAACGCCGGATCGACCACCAGGCATTTGGCGGCGCCCGCGGCGTTGTTCACGGTGTCGATCTTCAGATCGCGGTCCGGGCCGCCGAGCTTGTACGCGTACTGCCACGCCGCGCCGCGCAGCGGCCGGTCGATGGCCCTGGCATAGGGGTCGAGCAGCAGCTTGTGCGGGTTGCAGCGCACGCCGCGCGGCGGATCGTAGGGGCCGTGCACGCGCAGGCCGTAGCGGCAGCCGGCGCGCAGCCCGGGCACGAAGCCGTGCCAGACGTGGTCGGTGCAGCAGGGCAGGGTGATGCGGCGGATCTCGCGGGTGCCGGTCGAGTCGAACAGGCAGACCACCACCTGCTCGGCGACGCTCGAATAGACGGCGAAGTTCACCCCCTCCGGCTGCAGGCTCGCGCCGAGCGGCCACGGCTGCCCGGGCTCGCAACGCTGCGGCAGGCCGGGATCGGGAGCTGTCGGACGCCGGGCGGAGGAAGGCTTGTCGACGGCCTTCGCCGTCATGCAAGCGCCTCCTGCCGCAGCACGGTTTCGGCGCCGCTGTCGAATTCGCGAACGATGAACGACGAGCCGTGGGCGCGCGGCGGGAAGTAGCCGGCGGGCACCACCACGACGCCGCCCTCGCTGACGTGGAACCGCTTGCGGTCCTCTTCCAGGTTGAAGCCGATGCGCTCCAGCGGCGGCACGTCGTTGTCCTGGTCGATGATCGCCCGGCGCACCTGGGCGCCGCGGCCGATGCGCGAGCGCTCCATGATGATGCAGTGTTCCAGGCGGGCCGAACGCTCGACGTGCACCGAGCGCCGCAACATCGCGTGGTCCAGCGAAGCGCCGTCGATGACGCTGCCGGAGCCGACCACCGAGCGGTTGATGATGCCGTTCTCGATCTGGGCCGACTCGGCCGGCTCGGAGCTCGCGTAGATCGGCCACTGGCGGTTGGTCATGCGGAACTTGGGCGCGGCGCCCAACGTGTCGAAATGCGCGTCGTAGTACGCATCGATGGTGCCGACGTCGCGCCAGTAGCCTTGCTCCTCGTACGGCTCGGTGCCGGGAATGACGTTGGTGTCGAAGTCGTAGGCCACCAGCTTGTGGCTCTTGACCATGGAGGGCAGGATGTGCTTGCCGAAGTCGCTGTCGCCGCTTTCGCGCATCTTGCGCAGGGCCTTGAGCAGCACGTCGGCGTTGAAGATGTAGTTGCCCATCGAGGCCAGCGCGTGGGTGCGGCTGCCCGGCATCGGCCTGGCGGTGCGCGGCTTCTCCTTGAACTCGACGATGCGATGGTGCTCGTCGGTTTCGACGATCCCGAACTGGTCGCACTGGTCCAGGCGCACCGGCAGCGTGGCCACGCTGGCCTGCGCGTCGCACCGGACGTGGAAGTCGATCATCTGGCGCACGTCCATGCGGTAGATGTGGTCGGCGCCGAACACCGCGACGATGTCGGGCCGGAAGCTCTCGATCAGGTGGATGTTCTGGGCGACCGCATCGGCGGTGCCCTGGAACCACTCCTTGCCGTGCCGCATCTGCGGCGGCACCACCGTGATGAAGTGCTGCGGGATGAAGCGCGCCATGGTCCACGACTGGCGCACGTGCTCGATCAGCGACTGCGACTTGTACTGCACCAGCAGGTAGGTGGAGTAGATCTCCGAGTTCACCAGGTTCGACAGGACGAAGTCCACGATGCGGTGCTTGCCGTTGAACGGCACGG
>NZ_DATMHS010000003.1:0-5476 GCF_035554825.1 Ramlibacter sp.
TAGGTCTGGTCCACCACCTGCCGCCATTCGCCGCCGCCCTTGAGCGCGTCGAGTTCGGCCAGCCGCGAGCCGACCGAGGAGCGCACGGTGAGGACGTTGTCGTGCGCGTTGGTGAGCTTCACGTTCGCGGTGCTGAGCGCGTTGGCCAGGCGGGCGCTGGCCACCGGATCGGTGACCGGCGCCTTGAGGGTCGTGATCAGGTCGCGCATCGCCTGGAACACGTCGGCGCCCGAGGCCTGCGCCGAGGCGACCGTGAAGACGTCGCCGTCGGCCGGCGCGCCGTCGATGCGGATCTTCAGGCCGCCGACCTCGATCGGCTGGCCCGCGGTGAAGGTGCCGGTGGTGGCGGTGGTGCCGTCGTCCACCGTGTACTGCCCGGCCGGGCCGAAGGTCAGCGTGTAGTCCTTGCCGTCGCTCACCGACACCGCGCTGAACACGCCGGAGCCGGCGTTCAGCGGCCCGGCCACCGGCACGTGCCGGGCGCTGCCCTGCACCGAGCGGAACACCGTCGCGCCGTCGTCGGTGGCGGCCATCTGCCGCGACACGTCGACCTGGATCAGGCGCTGGCCGAGGTCGCCGGCGTAGCCGACGCTGCCGTCGGCCTGCTGGACGAACGGCGGGGTGGCGCTCTGGAAGCCGGCGAACAGGTACTGCCCGTTGCCGTCGTCGGTGTTGGCGGTGCGCAGCAGCTGCGCGAACTGGCCTTCCAGCGCGGTGGCGATGGTGGAGCGGTCGGCGTCGGACATGGTGCCGTTGCCGGCCTGCACCACCAGCGTCTTGACCTCCTGCAGGATGCCGGTGGCCGACTGCAGCGCGCCTTCTTCCATCGAGAGCGACTGGACGGCGCGGCCGCGGCTGGCCGCATACTGCGCGCCCTCGGACATCGACTGGGCGACGCCCAGCGCGCGCGCGGCGGCGACCGGATCGTCGGACGGGGTGAGGAAGCTGGTGCCCGCGCCCAGCTTCTGCTGGACCCGGAACAGTTGCTGCTGCAGCGAGCTCATGCCCGCCGCGTTGCGTTCGAAGAAGGCCTGGGTGCTGATGCGCATCGCTGGTCCTGGGATCGTTGCGGCCGCGTTCAGCGCAGGCCGAGGATGGTGTCGAAGATCGCCGAGGCGGTCTGGATCACCTTGGCATTGGCCTGGTACATCTGCTGGTACATCAGCAGGTTGGCGGTTTCCTCGTCCTGGTTGACGCCAGCCACCGCCTGCTGGCTGGCGCGCACCTGGGCGGCGAGGCTGGCCTGGCTGTCGTGCGCCACCTGGACTTCCATGGCCCGGTTGCCGACCTCGCTCACCAGCCGGGCGTAGGCGCCGTTGAAGGTGGTGGTGCCGTCGCCGACCAGCGCCTGGCGCTGCAGCGCCGCCAGTTGCAGCGCGTTGCGGCCGTCGGCCGGGCCGAAGCCGGGGTTCTGGCCAGCGGCGATGCGCGACGGGTCGCCGATCGCAACCTCGAAGTCGCGCGCGGCGGCGCGGGTGGGCGCCACCAGGAACGAGTCGCCCGGCTGCGGCAGCCCGGCCGGGGCGACCGGTTCGACGGTCACGCCGTCGAAGGAGAGGCTGGTGAACGAAGCCGGGTCGGCGCCGGCCGGCGCCACCGTGGCCGCCACCGGCTGGCCGTCGGACAGCCGGGTCACCGAAAAGGTCAGCGCGCCCGGCGTGCCGCCGACCTTCACCGCGTAGTCGCTGGTCGTCAGGCGCGAAGCGTCGGTCACCGTCGCCGTGACCGCCAGCGTCCCCTTGTTGTTGCCGTTGGACAGCGTGACCGGGCCCGCCAGCGAGAAGAAGTCCGCGCCGTCCTGACCCAGCAGGTCGACGCCGGCGCGATGCTGCTGGTTGAACGAGGCCGCCAAGGTCGTCGCGATGCGCCCGATCGCGTTCTGCGCGCTCGCCAGCGCCTGGCCGCGGAAGGCCAGCATCCCGCCCAGCGTGCCGCCGCTCACGTCGGCGTCCTTCAGCTCGGTGGTGTTGCCGTTGGCGCCGAGCAACGCCACCGCCTGGCGCGTCGGATCCGCCGCCGAGGCCACGGCCGTGACGGTGGCGGCGCGGTCGCCGAGCACCAGCGTGTGGCCGCTGCCGATGAAGACGTTGTACTGGCCGCCGTCCTGCTGCACCACGGTGACGCCGACCACCTTGCTCAGGTCGGCCAGCAGCTTGTCGCGGGTGTCCAGCAGGTCGTTCGGCGGCTGGCCGCTGGCCCCCGACAGCTGGGAGATCTGCCGGTTGAGGGCCGCCACCTGGGTGGCGATGCCGTTGATCTGGTTGACGCTGCCGGCGATCTGCTCGTTGAGCGAGCCGTTCAGGTCGGTGAGGTAGCGGTCGACCGAGCGGAACTTGCCGGCCAGCGCCTGCGCGCCGCTGAGCAGCTGCTGGCGCGCCGCCGGGTCGGCCGGGGTGTCGGCGACGCCTTGGACGCCGGCGAAGAAGCCCTGCATCAGCGCCGACAGACCCGAGGTGCGGTCGGCCAGCAGGTCGTCGAGGCGGCGGATCTGGTTGGCGTAGGCGTCCAGCCCCTGGGCCGAGGATTCGGCCTGCGACAACTGCGCCGACAGGAAGCCGTCGTAGCTGCGCACGACGGTGGTGACGCGGGCGCCGGCGCCGATGAAGCCGCCGGTGGTGGCCAGGGCGGGATTCGACTCCACCACGACCTTCTGGCGGCTGTAGCCCTCGGTGTACACGTTGGCCGTGTTGTGGGCCGTCGTGACCAGCGCGGTGCGCGCGATGTTCAGCCCAGAAAGGCCGGTGGAGAACAGGACGGACATGGTGAGTGACTTTCGAGCATGCAGGGGGCCGGGCCTTCGGACCGACCCCACATCTTGGTTATCGGCAGGAAACGCGGATGCGATAGGGCGGCGGCGCGCGCCGCGCGGGTCAGAAGGTGGCCCATTCGCCGCGGGTCCCGTCCGGCGCTTCCTGCCCGGCGCGCGGCGCCGGCCGCGGCGCGGCTTCCTGCGCCCGGGCGATCGCTTCGGCGGCCTGCGCCTCGGCCAGGCGGAACGCGCTCACGGCCTCGACCAGGCTGCCGGCCTGCAGCTGCATCGACTGGGCCGCCGAGGATGCCTGCTCGACCAGCGTGGCGTTCTGCTGCGTCACCTGGTCCATCTGGGTGATGGCGGCGTTGACCTGCTCGATGCCGCGGGTCTGCTCCTGGCTGGCGCTGGCGATCTCGCCCATGATCTCGCTCACGCGCCGGATGCTGGCGACCACTTCGGTCATCGTCTGGCCGGCCGCACCCACCAGCCGGGTGCCGGCGTCGACCTTGCCGGTCGAGTCGTCGATCAGCGTCTTGATCTCCTTGGCCGCCGCCGCCGAGCGCTGCGCCAGGCTGCGCACCTCGGCCGCCACCACGGCGAAGCCCCGCCCCTGCTCGCCGGCCCGCGCCGCTTCGACCGCGGCGTTGAGCGCCAGGATGTTGGTCTGGAACGCGATGCCGTCGATCACCGAGGTGATGTCGAAGATCTTGCCGGACGAGGCCGCGATCGACGCCATCGTGTCGACCACGTCCTTGACCACCGCGCCGCCCTTGGCGGCCACCTGCGAGGCCGACGCCGCCAGCTGGTTGGCCTGGCGGGCGTTGTCGGCGTTCTGCTTGACGGTGCCGGTCAGCTGCTCCATCGAGGCCGCCGTTTCCTGCAGCGAGCTGGCCTGCTCCTCGGTGCGCTGCGACAGGTCCTGGTTGCCGGAGGCGATCTGCGACGAGGCGCTGGAGATCGAGTCGGTGCCCGCGCGCACCTTGCCGACGATGGCCGCCAGGCCGGCGTTCATCTCGGCCAGCGAGCGCACCAGGTCGCCGGTCTCGTCGGTCGAGGTCGCGTGGATGGTGCCGGTCAGGTCGCCGCCGGCGATCTGGCCGGCGTACGCGGTCGCCGCCTTGAGCGGACGCACGATCAGCCGGGTCATCACCACCGCCGCGGCGGCGGACACCGCCACCGCCACCACGATCATGGCGACCAAGACGATCAGGGCCTGGCGGAACGCCGCCTCCGCTTCCAGGTAGCTCGCTTCGGCGGCGCGCCGCTCGATCTCGACGATCGCGCCGAACTCCTTGAGCATTTCCTGGAAAATGCCGTCGGCGTTCTGCAGCAGCATGGTGCCCATGCTGACGTCGACGGTGCTCAGGTCGATGCCCTTGACCACGTTGTCCTCGTACTTGGCGAGCTTGCCGGCCAGCACGCCGGCCAGCCGGCGCTCCTCGGCCGAGCCGGCACTGCGCGCGAAGTGCTGCACCGTCCCGATCGCCTCGTCGATCCGCCGCTTCTGCGCCGCGGTGGTCTGCTGGATCTGCTCGGG
Source organism: Ramlibacter sp. (assembly GCF_035554825.1). Classification (GTDB taxonomy): domain Bacteria; phylum Pseudomonadota; class Gammaproteobacteria; order Burkholderiales; family Burkholderiaceae_C; genus Ramlibacter. The sequence goes on from NZ_DATMHS010000003.1 coordinate 4,290, forward strand.
CTGGAGGTTGGAAATCCAGGTGAGGAGCCGGTACACGTTGGAATGCACCTCGGTGATCGCCTGCGACGCCTGGGTCGCCTTCCGGTAGTCGGCGAAACGCTGCTGGTACATGCCCTCGATCGTCTGCGCCTGCTTGGTGAGCACCGCGTACGACAGGCCGCCCAGCGCCAGCAGGAAGGTGATGGCCACCAGCGGTCCGAGGGCGATCTTTTGCCAAAGCTTCATTCTTGACTCCTTCACCAGTGACGGTGCGTTTCGCTATCGACCGGCAGGCGCCGCGGGCCCGGACCCGCCGGCGCCGGCACCGGTCACCGCTTGTAGATGCCGGTGCAGACGATGACATCCGACTCGCGCTCGCAGTACATCGACTTGGGCAGCACCTTCTTGGTCACGGGGTCGACGAACTTGAAGTCCTGCCAGAACTTGCCCTTGGTCTTGGCCAGCTCGAAGCGCTCGCGGAAATAGGCCTTGCCGTCGACGTCGCGGAAGTCGCTCATGTCCATGCCGACCATCTTGGCGTTCTGGCCGTGGGCCATGCTGGGGCCGGACAGCGAGGTCACGGTCACGTACAGGTCGCGGTCGGCGAACGGCGCCTTCTTGGCGGTGAAGTCGGCATAGGCCTGCTCCTTGCCGGCCTTCATGTGCTCGATGGCCCGCTTGACCATCGCCTCGGCTTCGGCGGCGGTGCCGAACTCGGCCGCCGCGCCGGCCGGCAGCGCCGCGGCGAGCAGCGCGCACGAGACCGCGCCCAGGATCAGTTGCTTGAAGTTCATGGTGTGCTCCTGTGAAAGAAACTGGCTGTCGGTCAGGCCGTCTGCGCCGGCCGGCGGCCGGCGGCCGCCGACGCCAGGCTGCTTTCGCGCAGCTGGGTGATGAGGCGCTGCGCTTCGGCATCGGCGTCGAGCTGGAACACGCTGACGGCGTCGACCAGCTGGGCGGCCTGCTCCTGCAGGTCGGTGGCGGCGGCTGCCGCCTGCTCCACCAGGCCGGCGTTCTGCTGCGTGACGCGGTCCATCTGGGTGATGGCCTGGTTCACCTGCTCGATCCCGCGCGTCTGCTCCTGGCTGGCCGCGGCGATCTCGCCCATGATGTCGGTCACCCGCTTGATGCTGCCCACGATCTCCTGCATCGTGGCGCCGGCCTGCCCCACCAGCTGGCTGCCGGCGTCGACCTTGCCCACCGAGTCG
>NZ_DATMHS010000004.1:0-1881 GCF_035554825.1 Ramlibacter sp.
CGTGTTTGCCGCGGTGGTACGTCCCGGGCCCCGGGCGCTGTTGCAGGTGCTGTGCGCCGCCACGGCTGGTTTCGCGGCGTCGGCGCTGCTGCAGGCCAAGGGGTGGAGCTACCACTGGTATCCGGTGGCCGCGCTCGCCACCGTCCTGTTCGGGCTCTCGGCGGCACAGGTGCTGCAGCGCCGGGCCGGCGATCGCGCGCCGCTGGTCGTCGGCTTGGCGGTGCTGGCGCTGAGCACGCTCTCGCTGCTGGCGGCCCCGCGCAGCGGCGCGCTGGAGAATCCGATGCCGGCGGTCTTCTCGCCCCTGGTCAAGCGCCTGGGCGGCGGGCCGGTGATGATCCTGTCGAACACGGTGCGCGCCTCGTACCCGCTCGTGACCGAGCGCGGCGTCGGCGCCGCCTTGAGCCTGCCGACCATGGCGGTGTTGTCGGCCTCGATCCTGGCCGGCGACCGGCGACTGGAAGCCTACCTGCGCGCCATCGTGGTCAGGGACATGCTCAGGCAGGCGCCGCGGGTGCTGATCGTCGAGAACGCACCGGAAGGCATGCCGCCCTCGTTCGACTTCCTGGAATACCTCGCGCTCGACCCGGCGTTTCGGCGCGAACTCGGACGCTTCCAGCTGGTCGCGTCGGTCCGGGGATTCCGCGTGTACCGGCGGGCCGGGGAAGGCGGCTCCTGAGCGGAGGTCCGGGAAAGGGATGTCGGCGCGCAAAGGTCGCTGGCCTGCCCGGAGGGAATCGAACCCCCGACCCACAGCTTAGAAGGCTGTTGCTCTATCCAACTGAGCTACGGGCAGTCGGGCGATTATCGCTGGCGCGTGGAAGGCGCTGCGCGGACCGCGGCGAACGGGCCGATCACTGGCCCCTCACCGCCCGCCGGACGGTGTCGAGCGTCGCCCGCAGCTCGTCGATGGCGAGCTGGCCCGGCGCCGAGCTGCTCTTGCCGACGGCGAAGGTCGCCGCCGAGCCATAGACCCAGCCCATCATGCGGGAGACGGCGCCGAGGCCGCCCATGGACATGCTGATCACCGGGATCCGCAGCGCCTGCGTCGCCTGGTAGGTCGCCCCGAGCAGCGTCAGCACGTCCTGGGGATCCCTGGGCATCACGGCCACCTTCGCCACGTCGGCGCCCAGCCGCTCGGCGTGCGCGAACCGGCCGACGAGCGTTTCGGCGTCCGGCGTGCGCTCGAAGTTGTGGTACGACATCACCATGGCGACACCGTTGGCGGCGGACACCTCGCGCAACCGCCCGATGTCGGCGGGCGCGTTGGACAACTCGTAGTCGATCAGGTCGACGCAGCGCGCCTCGCAGGCGAGGCTGTACATCGCCACCACGGCCGCTTCCGGGATCGCCACCGGCTGGCCGCCTTCGGTGCTGTTGCGGCGGGTGAGCAGGATCGGAACGGCGCCGGCACGCCGCTTGAGCTCGCGCGCCGCCGCGACCACGGCGTCGGCATCGGCGATTCCCTCGAAGAAATCGACCCGCCACTCGAGCATGTCGGGGCGCTTCGGCAGGATGGCATCGAGTTCACCCATCAGCTCCGCCGCGGTGCGGCCCACCAGCGGCGTGATGATCAGGGGAAACGCGCCGCTGCCGACCGGTCGGCCTTGGAGGTGGATGGGCCTGCTCTGCGCCATGGGTTCCTGTGTCGGGCTGCTGGCGCGGCGCCCGAATCGCGCCGGCGCCGCCATGTGCAAAAGCCTTTGACGACGTCAAAGGCTTCGGTGGTCGGAGCGATAGGATTCGAACCTACGACCCTCTGGTCCCAAACCAGATGCGCTACCAGACTGCGCTACGCTCCGACTGGTCTCGATTCTAACGCGCCGTGCTCAGAGCTTCACGTACTCGTATTCCACCGGATTGGCGTTGATGCCGCGATCG
>NZ_DATMHS010000005.1:0-14091 GCF_035554825.1 Ramlibacter sp.
AGCCTTCTGCAAATTCGCGTGCGGCGCGATGATGGAGCCAGGAGTTGTCCAATGAGTACGCTCGATTCGCTCTCGCTCACCGCGATCCCGCCCGAGGACGAGGCGCTGCGCGGCCCGGTCCGCGCCTTCCTGGCCCAGGCCATGAAGAGCGTGCCGGCCCCGGTGCGGGCCAGGTCCTGGTCGGGGTACGACAGCAACTTCAGCCGCGAGCTCGGCCGCCAGGGCTGGCTGGGCCTGACGCTGCCCAAGGAATACGGCGGCGGCGGGCGCAGCCCGTTCGCGCGCTACGTGGTGGTGGAGGAGTTCCTGAACTGGGGCGCGCCGGTCGGCTCGCACTGGATCGCCGACCGCCAGAGCGCGCCGCTGATCCTGAAGTACGGAACCGAAGCCCAGAAGCGCCGCTACATCCCGCCCATCTGCCGCGGCGAATCGTTCTTCTGCATCGGCATGAGCGAGCCCAACGCGGGCTCCGACCTGGCCAGCGTTAAGACCCGCGCCACCCGCACCGGAGCGGGCTGGCTGCTCAACGGCCAGAAGATCTGGACCACCAACGCGCACCATAGCCATTTCATGATCGCGCTGGTGCGCACCTCGGGCAGCGCCGAGGACCGGCAGCAGGGCCTGTCGCAGGTGATCGTCGACCTGAAGCTGCCGGGCGTCACCGTGCGGCCGATCGAGGACCTGGCGGGCGACTCGCATTTCTGCGAGGTCTTCTTCGACAACGTGCAGCTGGCGGGCGACGCGCTGATCGGCGCGGAGGGCAAGGGCTGGGAGCAGGTGACGGCCGAACTCGCCTTCGAGCGCAGCGGCCCCGAGCGCCTGTATTCCAGCATCGTGCTGTTCGACGAGTGGCTGGCCTACATCCGCACCGACCGGGCGCTCACCGCCGAATCGCTGCGGCTGGCCGGCAAGGTGATGGCGCACCTGGCGCCGCTGCGGGCGATGTCGATCGCCGTCACCGCCAGGCTGGCCGCCGGCGAAAGCCCGGTCGTCGAGGCGGCGCTGGTCAAGGACCTGGGCACCGCCGTCGAGCAGCTGATTCCGGCGGCCATCGCCGACGACCTGTTCGGGCGCGACGCGCAGCGCGTGCCCCTGGAGTTGCTGCAGACGCTGAACTACGTGACGCAGGTCGCCCCCTCGTTCTCGCTGCGCGGCGGCACCCGCGACATCCTGCGCGGGATGATCGCGCGCGGCCTGGGCCTGCGCTGAAAGGAACCGGGATGGACGATCTTCTGACCCATGCCCTGCGCCAGCTGCTGCAGGACCAGTGCACGCCGACGCTGGTGCGCCGCATCGAACGCGGCGAAGCGCCGGCCGCGCTCTGGCGCAGGCTCGAGGAATCGGGCTTTGCCGACGCCCTGGTCGGCGAGGAACAGGGCGGCGCCGGCCTGGCGCTGCGCGAAGTGTTCCCGCTCATCGAGCTGTGCGGCTCGTTCGCGCTGCCGGTGCCGCTGGCCGAGACGATGCTGGCCCGCGCGCAGCTGGCGGCGATGGACCTGGCGCGTCCCGCCGGCAGCATCGCCTTCGCGCTGTGCGCCACGGCCGTCGACGGCGGCGGCCTGCGCTGCGCCCACGTGCCGTCCGGCCGCGTGGCCGACTGGGTGCTGGTGCAGCGGCCCAGCGAATGCCTGCTGCTGCCGGTGGCGCACGCCGCGTCGGCGCCCTCGGTGTTTCCGCTGGACGCGACCCTGGAATGGGGCGCGGCGGCGGTGGCAGCCGCGCCGCGCCTGCTGGGCCAGCACGATCTGGTCACCTTGCAGGCATGCGTCAGCGCGGCCCAGCTGGCCGGCGCGCTCATGAGCGTGTTCACGCGCACCCTGCAGTACGCCAACGAACGCAACCAGTTCGGCCGCCCGATCGGCAAGTTCCAGGCGATCCAGCACCAGCTTGCGGTGCTGTCGGAGCAGGCGGTCGCGGCGCGCATGGCGGCGCAGATCGGCTGCCACGCCGAGGGTTTCGCGCCCGACCGGCTGCGCGTGGCCGTCGCCAAGGCCCGCACCAGCGAGGCGGCGCTGGAAGTGGCGGCACTGAGCCACTCGATCCACGGCGCGATCGGCTTCACCGAGGCATACGACCTGCAGCTGTACACGCGCCGCCTGCATGCCTGGCGGCTGGTCGCCGGCTCCGAAAGCCACTGGCACGGCGTGCTGGGCCAGGAGCTGATCTACAGCCGCGAAGGCCCGTCCCTGGACCTGCTGCGCGCCACCACCGACATCGATTGAAGGAAAGAAACCATGGCATTCCTGAAGACCAGCCGCGACGGCAGCGTGCTGACGCTGACCATGAGCCAGCCCGAAACGCGCAACGCGCTCACCGGCAACACCGCGGTGGAGGAGTTCGTGCAGGCCTGCGCCGCCATCCGCGCCGACCGCGGCGTGCGCGCCGTGATCCTGACCGGCGAAGGGCCGGTGTTCAGCTCCGGCGGCAACGTCAAGGACATGCAGCGCTTCTTCCAGCAGCAGCTGTCGCCCGAGGCCATCCGCGAGGAATACCGCAACGGCATCCAGCGCCTGCCCAGGGCGCTGTACCACCTGGACGTGCCGGTGATCGCCGCCGTCAACGGCCCGGCGATCGGCGCCGGGCTGGACCTCACCTGCATGTGCGACATCCGCATCGCCAGCGACCAGGCGACCTTCGCCGAGAGCTTCGTGCGGGTGGGCATCGTGCCCGGCGATGGCGGCGCCTGGCTGCTGCCGCGCGCGGTGGGCCGCGCCAAGGCGGCCGAGATGGCCTTCACCGGCGAGGCGATCTCGGCCCAGGAAGCGCTGGCCTGCGGTCTGGTGTCGCGCGTGGTGGCGCCCGAAGCCCTGATGGACACGGCGATGGCGCTGGCCCGCAAGATCGCCGCCAATCCGGCCGGCGTGCTGCGCATGACCAAGCGGCTGCTGCGCGAAGGCGAGAGCGCGTCACTCGAATCGCTGCTGGAGATCTCGGCCTCGTACCAGGCCATCGCCCACATGGAGCCGGATCACCACGAGGCGGTGCGGGCGTTCGTGGAGAAGCGGGCGCCGCGGTTCTCGTGAATCCTGAAGCAAGGGGACGGCCGCACGTCAGGGGACCGAGATTCGCCTGAGCCGGTGCTCGTTCTCGCTGAGAGGCTCGTGGCTGGCGATCACCCACGCCTGGGTCGGTGCGGTCCAGGCCATTCGCAGCGCTGAGACCGCATAGCGCAGCGACGGCTCGTCGAGCCCGCTGAGCGGCTCATCCAGGAGCACCACCGGCGTGCCGACCGCCAGGGCCGCCGTGATGGCCAGCTTGCGCTGGCTGCCTGTCGAGAGTTCGCGCAGCGGCGAAGCCATGAACGCCGACAGACCGAATCCGTCGATGTGGCCTGGCACCTGGTCGTGGTCGAATCGCGGATAGAGTCCGCGCAGAAATCCAAGGTATTCACGCGCCAGCAGGTGGTCGAAGGGGAGCGGGCCGGGGCCGCACCAGAAGACATGGCGCCGGTACTCGAGCGGATGTCGATCGGCGTCGATACCGAGGACGGCACGCCGCCCCCGGCTGGGCGACAGCGCGCCGGCGAGCAACTTGAGCAAGGTCGACTTCCCGCTGCCGTTGGGCCCTTGCAGCGATGTCGCGCCGCGGCCGAACGCCATGGACCACGATTCGAAGACGTGGCGCGTCGGGTACGAGAAGGTCAGTCCTTCGACCTGCAGCAGCGGGTCGGCCGGGGCGCCCCTCATGGCGCGAGTTCGCTGGCCAACGCGACGCCCAGCGCCAGCGTGACCAGCCAACGTGCGGCCTTGGCCGCCGGATCGGTCTGGACGATGAACGCCTCGACCGTCCAGCCGGTGATGCTCGCCGCCGCGTACGCCCAGACCACCGCGGCCCGGGCCGGTGACGTGAACAGCTGCGCGACCAGCATCGGCATGGTGACCAGCGCCGGCAGCAAGGCGATGGCGGACGGGATCCGTCGCAGGATGGCGATGTCGAGCGGCAGTGCCAAGCAGGCGGGGAGCAGGGCGGCGAACTCCCGGCGTGCGATGGCGCTGCAGCGCGATACCGCGACCAGCGATAGCGCCGAGTATCCGGCGGCCCACCAGCCAGCGTGCGCGCTCCAGAGCGCGCTGCCGGCGCATGGCAGGAGCAGCGCCAGCGTGTCGCGCACGAGCGCGCGCCGAGTCTGCCGGGCCGGCCCGCGCACCAAGGGCGTCCAGACGAGCGCTGCGGCCCATGGGACTGTCGCCACTGCGCCGTCTGCTGCGCCCGCGCGCGGCGCGGACCGCTGGCGCGCGTCGGCCGAGGCGCAGCGCAGATACTGCAGCAGTGCCACGCCGACGACCGCCGATGCCAGGACCGCGATCGACAAGGCGACGAGGGCGCCCGTGCGCAGCGGTCTGAACCACCCGGGGTCTTCACTCACGATCACTGCGGTTCCGGCGGCACAGAGCAAGGTCAGCGGGGTCAACCCGAACGCGACGACCTGGAGGTCCGACAGCAGCTGGTCGCGCCTGCGAATCGGCAGCGCCCGCTCGGCTTGCGCCCACTGCGGATTCCACAGCAGCGGCCGCATCGCCCAGACCAACCCACCGCCAGCGACGGCGTACCCCAGGACGGCGGCCCAGATCCAGCTGCCGTGCGCGAGCGCCCAGTACAGGGGCAGCACGACGCCAGCGGCCATGGCCGGCCCGCCGATGCCGGCTACGGCCAAGGCCACCACCATGGACGCGAACCAGCGGCGCTGAAAAGCACGCAGCGCGCTGCGGCAGTAGCGCAGACGCACGGAGCGATACGGCACGCGTGAAAGCGGGTCTCTCATGCGGAGTGGATGCGGCGATCCCGACAGAGGGAGCTCGGGGACCCCTGGGCGACCGGCACGCACCTGCTATCGCTCGCGCGCCGCTTCGTGGAACGCCTTGCGGATCGGCGACAGCAGGTACTCCAGTACGGTGCGCTCTCCGAGCTTGATCTCTGCGAAAACTTGCATGCCCGGTGCGAGGCGATACCGTACTCCGTCGGCCAGCAGTTCCTGCTGGCTCAGGGCAACCGACGTCCGGTAGGCGAGCGGCATGGCCTGCGGGCCGGGGGCGCTGCCCTGGTCCGGCGCGGCAGCATCCGCGGCGACCTGCTCCACCGACCCCTCCAGCATGCCGTATTTCTGGAACTGGAACGCGGCGAGCTTGAGCTTCGCCGGTTGGCCGCCGCGCACGAATCCCACATCCTCGTTCGACAGCCAGACCTCCGCGACGAGCGATTCGGCCGCCGGCACGAGCGTCATCAGGATCGTGCCCGGCTGCACGACCGTGCCCGCCGTGTGCGTGGCAAGGTCCTTGATCCGCCCGTCCTGCGGTGCCCTCAACTCCAGCAGGGCGTGGCGGTGATCCTGTTTGGCCAGCTCCGGCCGCAGCTTGTCGAGCCGCTGCGTGATCTCGGCTCGCTCGGCCTGCAATTGCCGGATGGATTCGCTTTTCAGCTGTGCGATCCGGCGATCGAACAGGACCATGTTGGCTTGCTCGCGCGCGACGACGAATGCCTGGGCCTCGTTGTCGCGCTCGCGCTCGATCCGCTCGCGTGCCTTGTCGTCGGCCATGATGCGCCCGGCAAACCCCTCTTCGACCAGCTTGCGAAATGCTTCGTCCTGCTGCCGGTAATGCGGCAGGGTCTGTTCGAGCTTGCTCTTGGTGGCCTGCGCCGCTGCCATCTCCTGCCGCGACCGTTCCCAGGATGCCCGCTCCTGCGCGATCGCTGCTTCCAGAGCCGACCGGTTGGCCGCGAGCTGGGCCTGCGCCTGCTGCAGCAGCTGCGGTGGGTCGCCCGGCTCCGCCTGCAGGGGCCGGCCCTGCAACTGGGCATCGATGCGACGCAGGGCGATCGACTTCTGCTGCAGCTCCGTCGCCAGCGCCTGCAGGTCCGCGGCCGAGAGCGTCGCATCCATCCGCATCAGCAACTGCCCGCGCTGTACGCTCTGCCCCTCGGAGACCAGGATCTCCTTCACGATTCCGGCCTCGGCCGGCTGCACGATCTTCAAGGCCGTGTGCGGTACCAGCTTCCCCGGCGCGACGGCGACGACGTCCAACGTGGCCGCCGCCGCCCATCCGATGGTGGCCGCGACGAGCGCCAGCGCGGCCCCCAGCACCGCGCGCGGCATCGGCCGCGGCGGCGTGGACTGCACGCGGAGGATCTCAGGGGCGAACTCGGCAGGATCGATGCTCAGCGGCTGCCTCGCCGAGCGGGCCGACAGGAGGTTCATCGACCGCCGCTCACGCCGCGATCTGCCGGAGGCCTTCCCTGAGTCCCTGCATCGCCGACAGCGGCTGCGCGGCAGCCCCTGCGGTCAGCGGGTCGACGCCACGCGCGACCGAGCTGCCGAGGAAGCCGGTGCCGCTCCATCCCGGAGCGCTGCCGAGATCGCCGACAAAACCGCCGGCGTCGCCACCCAGGTGCGCCAGGAGTCGTTCGTCCATGGCGGCCCAGCGCGCCACATAGCTGTCGATGGGCGCTTCGTCGCCGCTGGGCGGTAGCCACGCCTTCGACAACGCCACCCGGAGCATCGGAGGCTCGGAGGAAGCGGTGTCGGCGCCGCTGCTCGTGCCCGCCGCGGCGGGTGGCACCTGCCAGTCCGTCACTGGTGCGGCGCCGTCCATGATCGCCGGCGTTGTGGCCGCCGCCGCAGCGGACGCCGACCGCAGCTGGCCATTGCCCGTGGTGCCGTTGCCGTTGCCGTTGTTCCCGGCGCCATCAACGACGACGGGCTCGGCATCGTCACCCAAGTGGGCGCCGCTGCGCGGGCGCACCTCAATCGGCGCCGGTGCGGCGTGCACTTCCGCCGGGTCGGCCATCGTGACCTGCGCAGCGACCGGTGCCTCGGTAGCGTGGTACCGTCCGCCGCGAGCGCCCGGGTCGCCGGGGCCGGTCCCGGGACCGTCGTTGAAGTCGGCTTCCTGGCCGGGGGGCGGCGGATCTTCACCGTTGCCGACGCCCTGGTTGCCGGTGCTGCCACCGCCACCGCCGCCGCCACCGCCACCGCCACCGCCACCGCCACCGCCGTCGAAGCTGAGGCGGAACACATCGGCGGCGGCAAGGTTGCCGGTCGAATCGCTGCCCGTGCCGACCCGATCGGTAGCCGTGACCCGTATGTCAAGGTACCCGGTGGCGGTCCTGGGCACGCGTCCGCTGAAGGTGCGCGTCGCCGCATCGAAGGAGAGCCAGCTCGGCAACGCTTCGCCGTCTGCGAGTGATGCGCTGTACGACAGGGTGTCGCCCGCGTCCACGTCGACGAAGCTGTCCGACGGGACCTGCCAGCTGTACGAGGTGTTCCCGGACGTGGCGGCGCTCTGGTCGGGCAGCGGGACGGAGACGACAGGCGCGTCGTTGCGCCCGGCGATGGCGATATCGAATTGCGAGGCGACGTTCACCACGCCATCGTTGACCGAGTACGTGAAGCGGTCGGTGGCCAGCTGGTTGCGGCCGAGTGACTGGACCTGGGCGGAGGCATTGTTCAGCGTGTACGAGAAATTACCGTCGGGTGCCAGGTCCAGGTGGCCGTAGGTGCCACCCAGCGTGCCAGGCGGATTCACGTGCAAGACAGTGCCGGCGTCCACGTCGGTGTCGTTGGCGAGCAGGTTGCCGGTGACAGGCTGCGTATCGTCTTCGGCAATGGCGGCACTGTCGGATTGGACCATCGGCAGGTCGTTGACGCCGGCAACGCTGACCACGATCGCCGACGTGGCGCTGGCTGCGAAGATCGGATCGTCGTCGGTCGCGGTGTAGGTGAACGTGTCGGTGACGCGCTGGCCCGCCGCCAGCGACTGCACCGCCGCCGTGGAATTGTTCAGGGCGTACGCGAAGCCACCGGCGCTCTGTAGCGTCAGCTGCCCATAGGTCCCGGCGAACTGTCCCGGATCCGTGATGCGCAGCGTGCGTCCTTCGGGATCGGCATCGTTGGCAAGCGCATTGCCCGCCGCTTGCAGCACTCCGTCTTCGCTGACAGTCACGTTGTCCGGAGCGAGGAGCGGCGGCTGGTTGCGCGACAGCAGATCCGCCACCGCCGCCCGGTCCAGCAGCGTTCCATCGCCGAGTCCGAGCGTCCACAGCGGTGCCGGACTGGCGAACCACTCCTTGAGCGTGAGGCGATCGGCCGTGCCGGTGATCGACAGCAGCAGGTCGTTGCCGCTGCGCGCCAGTTTCAGCTGGGCCTGGGTGACGCCGTTGCGCAGCAGCACCATGTTGCTGCCGATGCTGTCGATGACGGTGTCCTGCCCGTCGCCGGTGCCGAACTCGTAACCGTCGTCACCGTCACCGCCTTGGAGCAGATCGCTCCCAGCGCCGCCGGCCAGCAGGTCGTTGCCCGTGCCGCCGGTCAGCTGGTCGTCTCCAAGGTCGCCGTACAACGCATCGTCGCCGTTGCCGCCATCGATCAGGTCGCCCCCCGCGCCGCCGAGGACGTAGTCGCCACCGTCGCCCGCGGTGACCGAGTCGTCGCCCGCCCCGGCGTCGGCGACGTCGTTGCCCGCGCCAAGGTCCACGACATCGTTACCGTCGCCGGCGACCACCGCATCGTCTTCCTCGTACGCGTCGATTCGGTCACCGAGCGCCGTTCCGTACAGCTCGTCCGCTCCAGGCGTGCCGCGGATGCGGAAGCCGCGCGACTCGATCAGCTGCTGTCGCGTGAACACCCCGTCGGTGAACTGGAACAGCTCGATGGCGCCGTCGAGCGGATGCGCCGGGTCGAAGTCGTCGAGGTGAACTTCGCCGCCGCCCGGTACGCTGATCTTCAACGAGCCCACCCCGAGCTCGACCTGGAACGAGCTAATGTTGCTGAAGACGAAGCGGTCGGTACCTCCGCTGTCAGAGACGTGGTCGATCCCCTCGCCGGAGCCGTAGAAATACAGGTCGTCGCCCCCGCCGCCGATCAGCTGGTCGTCGCCGGGTCCGCCGTACATCTGGTCGCGGCCGCTGCCGCCGACCAGCGTGTCGTTGCCGTCCTGGCCGTAGAGCTTGTTCAGACCTTCGCCGCCTTCGAGCAAGTCGTCGCCCAGGCCGCCCACGAGCTGGTCGTCGCCGAGGTCGCCCGCCAGCATGTCGTTGCCAGCTTCGCCGAACAACACGTCCGCGCCGTCGCCACCGGACAGATCATCGTCGTCGGCGCCGCCCTGGAGTTGGTCGTTGCCGGCGCCTCCTACCAGGACGTCGCTGCCGCCGTCGCCGAGCAGCAGGTCGTTGCCGTCGCCGCCGTCCAGGTAATCGTCGCCATGGAACTGCGCAGCCAGGTCGCCACCGTTGCTGTCGCCAAGGAGCGTGTCGTTGCCCGCGCCGCCGAACATCGTGTCGGCGCCACCGTTGCCGATGAGATTGTCGTCGCCGTCCTCGCCGTCGAGGTAGTCGTCACCGTGGTTGGCGCCTGCCAGGGCGGTGGGGGTGGTGTCGCCCCACAGCGTGTCGTTGCCGGCGCCGCCGAAAAGAGTGTCGTCCTTGCCGCCGCCTTCCAGGAAGTCGGCACCATCCTCGCCGTCGAGATAGTCCTCCCCTTGGTATTCCGGCGCCAGCGCCGCGGTGCGCTCGTCGCCATACAGCTTGTCGTCCCCGATGCCGCCGTAGAGTGCATCGTCCTTGCCACCGCCGATCAATGTGTCGTTGCCATCTTCGCCATCCAGGTAATCCGCGGCCCACACGAGCGCGTTGTCCGCGGGGCCAGCGACGAAACTGGCGCTCGTGTCGCCCCACAAGGTGTCGTTGTCGGCGCCCCCGTACAGCGTGTCCTCTCCCGCGCCGCCTTCGAGGTAGTCGTCGCCCGCCTCGCCGTCGACGTAATCGTTGCCGTGGTACGCGAGATTCACATAGGTGGACGAAGTGGTGGGTCCACTGGAGTCCGCGGCGATCTGGTCCCTGCCTGCGCCGCCGAAGATCTGGTCCGCGCCGCCGCCGCCGAGCATGGTGTCGTCGCCGTCGCCGCCATCCAGGAAGTCGTTGCCATGGTTCGGCGCGCTGACGCTGTTGAGGAGGCCCGCGCGAATGGAGCCGTCGCCGTCGATGAAGTCGTTGCCGAGGCCGCCCTCGAGCACGTCCGCTCCGGCCAAACCGTCGAGTTCATCGTTGCCGTCGCCGCCCTTGGCTCGGTCATCGCCCCACCCGGCGATGACCCAGTCATCGCCCGCACCCGCATCGATCGTGTCGCCATCGCTGTTGATGAGGGTTGCCCCCATGCCCTGCCACACGGTGTTCCCGTTCAGCGTGTAGACGCCCCAGGTCGGCGCGCTGGCCAACACCTGCGCGCCCGCCGGTGGCAGCCACGCTTCGGTGGGGCTGAGACGCTGCGGTGCGTTGGTGTTCCCGCTGGAGCTGATGAAGTCTCTGCCATCGCCGCCGCGGATATCGTCGGAGCCGGAGCCGCCGCCGATCAGGTCGTCCCCGGCGCCGCCGTCGACCTCGTCGTGGCCGGCGCCGGCCGCAAAGGCGTCGTTGCCGCCTCGGCCGTCGATCTTGTCGTTGCCGGTGGTCGCATAGATCACGTCGGCGAAGTTTGCTTCGTAAACGCCTCCGGTCAGCGTGCCATCGGGCGACCACTCAGTGGTTTGCCAGACGTAGCCCGAGCCGGGCGCCGCTGCCGGATGCTGGTCGCCGAGGAAGGTCAGGCTGGTGGTGCCGGTGTCCCGCAGGGTGAGCGCCCAGGTGTTGCTCTCGGTGGCCTGGTTCTGTCCCTGGTACGCCACACTGAGCGAGCCGACCGCGTCGGTGTCCAGCCCGCCTTCCTGCACCAGCGCGAACGACACCGTCGTCTGGCCTTCAGCCAGGGGAATCACGGCACCCTCGGCATCGACGGTCGTGGCGCCGTTGACCAGCTTCAGCTGCTTGCCGGTGAGGCCCTGGAGATTGAGGCTAATCCTCTCGCCCAACTTTGCGGCCGTACTGAGAGCGACAGTGAAAATCGAGCCGCCGCCTTCGATCATCCGAGTCTGTCCGCCTGCGAGATCCGCGAGCTTGGCGTTGAAGTTCCCCCAGAAGCTCGGCGCACCACCTTGTACCAGCGCGACCCGAGGCGAGCTATCGAGCTTGATGCCGAGGTAACCAGCCCCCTCGGTTGCCATTGCATAGTCGAATCGCTCGACTTTCACCGAGGCCCTGGCACCAACATTGCGAATCGTCAATGTTCCCAGCTGACCACCTTGCGTCGTGGTGTACGCGTAAAGCTCGCCGTTCTCTCCGACCCACTGGTCACGCTTGCCATTGCTTCGGCCGCCAGGCAGCACATGCCCGCTTTCCGTGGTGAGTTGTCCTTCCCCCGCCAGATCGTCACGAATCACGTCACTGCCATTCCCCACGACGTAGGTATCGGCGCCTGCGCCTCCGAGCATTAGATCCCCGCTGTCACCGCCTGTGAAGCTATCGGCGCCCAGGTTCCCGACGAAGATCTGGCTCTTGCTTGAGTCTCTTGCGATGGCTGTTCCGCCCGAACTGCTCGTAGCAACGTTCCACTGTTGATACGCCGTTAGCCCTGCCGTGCTGCGACCGGTGCTTAAAGGGTCCAGCCAGAGTCTCGTGTAAGAGGCCGCCTTGTCGAGAGCCCCCGTGAGGCCCGCGCCTTTCGCAGTGGTGTATTGCAGCACGCCACCGTTCAAGTCGAATAACTCATCTCCGCCGTAGTTGTTTCCGTTCCAGTAATACCACTCAATTGCCTGAGCCAGTAATGAGTCTTGTGCTTGTGCCGTCAACGCACTTGAGCTGTTTCCGAATTTCTGTAGGTCCGCCGAGAAGTGGGTGAGCTTGCCATTAGCAGGAGATGCTTGTTCGCTTCTGATCAAGTCAAGAAGAAAGTTGCGTGATGTAAGACCTTGGGTTTCTGGTGAGTAATATCGGTCGGACAGGATGAGGGGCATGCTCCTCGGTACCTGCGCAGTCGCAGCCGCAAAGGACGGGTTGAGAAGCCCGGCGGTGAGGAGTGCCTGGGAATGCATGGCGAACTGGGTTACGTGATCATCCCCAAACTTCACTGGCGTGTTCGCGCCTGCGCCGTATATGGTGTTGGCGTTTGTACGGCCGTATTGGAGAAATTCGCCCACTGCATAGTAGCTTTCGACGCGCGCTTCTCGATTTAGGAAGTCTCTGGAGGGGACGTAAGAGGTGAGGCTGCTTGGGATGGGTAGCCCCTTTTCCGCAATGTAGGTCACGATGTTTTGTATGGAAAACACGCCTTCGGCCACCAGTTGAAACGGAGCTGGGTCGAACACGATTGCTGGACGGTCAAATATGACCGCCATGATTGACGCCAAACCGCCGCCTAGGCTATGGCCTGTGAAGCTGATCTGACCGTCGGGGTATTGCTTCGCGACGGCTGCGTACACTGCCGCAGCCTGTCTGGCCTGCGAGGAGGCGAGGCCAACATACATGGACACATTGTTGAGCCCGTCCCATCCCATCATCCCGCTTGCACCGTCAGTGCCGCGATACGAAATTACTATCTCGCTTCCGTTCTTGAAGACTTGATAGGAGAAACCATCTGTCTCGGGGAGTGGATCAAGTACTTGGGTCCAAAGCGGGACCGGCAGAGGTAGGTTTTGAGGCGCGACCGCAGTGTCATACACGCGTAGCGCCAGTATGGCGGCGAGCGATTTATCGATCATCTCGTTCTCCAGTTAGCAATTGAGGTCACGAACCGAACTGCTGCAGGCAGGAGCCTTCCTTATAGGACGGGTCAATGCGGGCTCGCGGCGCGAAGTCAGCGTTGTGAATCACATCTCGGGATGCGCGGTCTGCACGGGTGTATCGCTGTTTTCTATCTTCATTTAGCCTCGGGAGGCTAGCCATAACGTTCGCAGAAATGTTGTATAGCCAAGGCTCAATTTTTTGGGGCCAAGTCCACGTGCTGCCGCTTGCGTCAGGAATTAGCTGTACGTAGTGAGGAATGGCGCAAGTAAAACTGTTTTGCTGGTCCCAGGCATAGCTCGAGGCGGGGGCTACGAGCACGGGGATCCTCGTTAACGGCGAGATCGCGATTACCGCCACATCAGCTCTGCCCGTGTACCTGTAGTTCTTGTGTTGATATTCGAACCGGATCGTCTGCTCGCGCGTGGGCCTCATGCCGATGTCGAATGGATTGCCCTGTGAGCCCAGAGGAGCCCACGGCATGCTGCGCTCGATCCAGATGGTTTCGCCCGTGTTCAGCGGAACCTCTTCCTCCCAGGTAATCGTTCTCGTACACCCGCTCGTGCAAAGCAGCAGCAGCGTCGTTGCCGCCCAAGGGACCAGATGGAGCACGCGACTTCTTCTCTGACTCACTCCGCAACCTCCTGTGGAACGGATGGCGCCGGGCCTTCCGGTCTTGTCATTCCCACGATCACCGTCTCGTCGACATGCAGGCCTTTCGGCATCTGGTGCGCGATGAAGATGATGGTGACTTTGCCCCTGAGCTGGTTGATGGTTCTCGCGAGCGACGCTGCCGTCTGCACGTCGAGGCTGGACGTTGCCTCGTCGAAGATCAGGATACGGGGCCGTTTGAGCAGCGCGCGAGCGATCGCGATTCGCTGCTTTTGCCCGCCCGAAAGACCGACACCATGCTCACCGATCTCCGTCTGATAGCCCTGCGGCAGATGCTCGATCACTTCGTGGATCTCGGCCATGGTGCATGCCTGCACGATCTGCTCAAAGCTGGCATGGGGATTGGCCATCTGCAGGTTCTCGTAGACCGTGCCGGAAAAGAGGACGGTCTCCTGCGGCACCACGCCGAACCTGGCACGAAGTTCGTTGGCGGAAAGATGGCGCAGGTCCGTTCCGTCCAGCAAGATGACCCCTTCGGTGGGGCGGTAGAACCCCAGCAGCAGCTTCGCGAGCGTGCTCTTGCCCGACCCCGACGGGCCAACGAGCAGCGTCGTGCTCCCCGCCTTGAACGATAGCCAGAGGTCGCGATACAGCCACGGGTGCTCGGGGCTGTAGCGGAAGCTGATGCCATTGACGCTGACGGCACCGATGCCTGCGCTGGTACGTGCCGGCAGCAACGAGTACGGCTCGGCAGGTGCGTTCATCACGTCGCCGAGGCGCTGCACGGACAGGTTGGCCTGCTGGAATTCCTGGTACAGGCCCACCATGCGCAGCAGTGGCTGCGACAGCCGGGTGGCAAACATCTGGAAGGCAACCAGCATGCCGATGGTGAAGCCG
>NZ_DATMHS010000006.1:0-6004 GCF_035554825.1 Ramlibacter sp.
GGCGAACTGCACCCGCATGAAGAACAGCCCGGTGCCGTGATCGTTGTACTGCGCGGCCTCCTCGATGTTGCCGCCGCGCTCCAGGAGAAAACCCGACACGGCGTGCACGATCCCCGGCCGGTCCGGGCAGGAAAGCGTCAGGATATAAGCGTGATTCATACCGCGCCGATTGTCGCAGCAGCGTCGCGGCGCCCGCTGCCGGCCGGTGCGACAATGGCTGCGCCGCACACCCCAGGAGAACCGCGATGGCTTACAAAGACTTCTCGATGGATCACCACTGGCTGCCCTTCACGCCGAACCGGGCTTTCCGCAAGGACCCGCGGGTGTTCGTCGGCGCCGACGGCATGGTCTTCACGACCCATGACGGCAAGAAGGTGATCGACGGCATCTCCAGCCTCTGGTGCGTGGGCGCGGGCCACAACCGCAAGCCGATCAACGAAGCGATCAAGCAGCAGCTCGACACCCTGGACTACGCCACGGCGTTCCAGGCGTCCAACGACCAGGCCTTCCGCGCCGCGGAGATGATCGCGGCGCTGGCCCCTGGCGACCTGAACAAGGTGCTGTTCTGCAACTCCGGTTCGGAGGCCGCGGACACCTCGCTGAAGGTGGCGCTGGCCTACCACCGCGCCCGGGGCGAGGGCCACCGCACGGTGTTCATCGGCCGCGAGAAGGGCTACCACGGCGTCGGCTTCGGCGGCATGAGCGTGGGCGGCATTCCGGCCAACCGCAAGATCTTCGGCGGGGCCTTCCTGCCGCGCGTGGACCACATGCGCTTCATCCACGACCCGGTGAACCATGCGTACCTCCACAACGAGCAGCCGGTCTGGGGCGAGGACCTGCTGGCCGAGCTGGAAAACCGCATCCTGCCGCTGCACGACCCGAGCAACGTGGCGGCGATCATCGTCGAGCCGGTGGCGGGCAGCGCCGGCTGGTACCTGCCGCCCAAGGGCTACCTGCAGCGGCTGCGCGAGATCTGCGACAGGCACGGCATCCTGCTGATCTTCGACGAGGTGATCACCGGCTTCGGCCGCATGGGCACCAGCTTCGCCGCCGACTACTACGGCGTCGTGCCCGACATGCTGAACTTCGCCAAGTGCGTGACCAACGGCGTGATCCCGCTCGGGGGCGTGATCTGCCGCGACAAACTGTACGACGCGATGATGAAGACCGAGGCGCCGGAGCACGTGGTCGAGTTCTTCCACGGCTACACCTATTCCGGCCATCCGGTCGCCTGCGCGGCGGCGATCGCGACGCTGGACCTGTACCGGCAGGAGAACCTGTTCGCGCGCGCCGGCGAGATGGGCAAGGTGCTGGGCGACGCGTTCCATGCCACCTTCAAGGGCCTGCCCAACGTGATCGGCATCCGCAGCCTGGGCCTGGCGGCGGCGGTGGAACTGGCGCCGCTGCCGGGCGCGCCGGGCAAGCGCGCGTACGAGATCTTCGTCGACTGCTTCCACAAGGGCTCGCTGGTGCGGCCCGCCGGCGACGTGCTGGTGATCGCGCCGCCGTACATCGTCGAGCGCCAGCACATCGACACGCTGGTCAACACGCTGGCCGATTCGATCCGCGGCCACGCCTGAGGTCCGCACCGCCGGTGGGCCCGCCGCCCGGCGTGCCGGCCGGGCGGCGCTACGGCGGCGGGGCTTGACCCGATCGACGCGACTTCATCTGCGCCTCGAACTCGGCGCAATAGTCCTTCTTGGGCGGTTGCGCCGGCCAATGCGTGGACTGCACGCGCAGGCCGGCGCGCAGGTGCAGCGGCACCCCCAGCTGATCGTCGACATGGCGTCCGCCGGCCAGCAGCACCACGGTCTGGCCGCTTGTCGCGGCTTCCTCGAGGGTCCGCGCCATCGCCCGGTCGCGCGCGATCTGCACCCGCGTCATCGGGCCGACCTGGTGCTCGGGCAGCAGGTCGCAATGGCCCTGGCGCACCGCCTGCTGCTGCGCCTTCAGCGCCGGCCCCGGCAGGATCGCGTCGAGCTGGGCATCGGCCATCGCCGCGCGCAGATGCGGCCGCGGCAGGTTGCCGCCGAGCACCGGAACGCCGGCTTCCACCGCCGCCATGACCGCCGGGCGGTACGGCTCCCAGGGCCAGCCGCTTTCCTCCCAGCCGAGCACCTGCCGCACCTGGGCCTCGGTCGCGGTGCGGGGCAGGCCGGCCGTGGAACGGCCGCGCTCGGCCATCTCCAGCACCACGGCCGCGAGCCGGCCGCGCCGCGCCAGCTCCTGCACGACCTGGCGGTGCAGGTCCTGGTGCTCGGAGGCATCGTGCTGCTCGCCCAGCAGCATCAGGTCCAGCGGGGCCCCGTCGGGGCCGACCAGCGGCGGCATCGACGGGGTGGCCGCGCATCCGGCCACCAACAGCAGAGCTGCGATCAGGGTGAAGCGCATCCGGGGATACTAAGGCCTTGCGCCGCGGCCCGTGCGGTGCGGCCGCCTGCATGACCCTTACTTTTGCCGTCCGCGTCGCCCTGACCCTGCTGTTGGCTCTGGCGGCGGCGCTGCTGTGCGTGTGGCTGCGCACGCCGGTGCCTTGGATGATCGGGCCGCTGCTGTCGACCGGCGCCGCCTCGGTGCTGGGGTTGCCGACCCGCAGCCTCGCGCCGCTGCGCAACGCCGGGCAATGGGCCATCGGCAGCGCGCTGGGCCTGTACTTCACGCCCCAGATCACGACCCTGCTGGCCAGCGTCTGGTGGGCCATCGCCCTGAGCGTCGCCTGGGCGCTGGGGCTCGGCTGGGCATTCGGCTGGTGGTTGCAGCGCTCGCAGGGCCACCGCATCGGCGGCACGCCGCGGGAGCAACGCGCGACCAGCTATTTCGCCGGCGCGATCGGCGGCGCCTCGGAAATGACGGTGCTGGCCGAGCGCGAAGGCGGGCGCACCGACCTGGTGGCCGCGTCGCACAGCGTGCGGCTGGTGATCGTGACCATCCTCGTCCCGTTCGCCTTCACCTGGGCCGGCTTGTCGGGGCTCGACGCCAGCCAGCAGGGCGTGCGCGCGGTGAACCCCGCCGGACTGGCGCTGCTGGCGCTGGCGACCCTGGCCGGCGCCCTGCTGCTGCAGCGCACCGGCCGCTCCAATCCGTGGTTCATCGGCGCGCTGCTGGTCGCGATGGGCCTGACGGTGGCGGGGGTCGAGCTGTCCGCCGTGCCCAGGTGGATGACGAACGCGGCCCAGCTCGTCATCGGCGTGAGCCTGGGCGTGCGCTTTTCGGCCGAGTTCCTGCACGCCGCGCCGCAGTGGCTGGGCGCGGTGGCGGCGGGGACGGTGGCGATGATCGTGCTGTGCGCGGGCTTTGCCGCCGCCCTGGCGTGGGCGACCGGGCTGGCCTGGCCGACATTGGTGCTGGGGACTTCGCCCGGTGGCATTGCCGAGATGGCAATCACTGCGAAGGTGCTGCAGTTGGGCGTGCCGTTGGTGACCGCGTTCCAGGTCTGCCGCCTGGTGGCCGTGCTGTTGCTGGTGGAGCCGTTGTTCCGGTGGTGGGCCCGCCGGCACTGAAGGGTGCGACCCTTCAGCGCGGCGGTCGTGCCTCAGTGCATCACGAGCGGGTTCTGGGCGAGCTCGGCGTAGCCGTCGAGCGTCTCCTCGACTTCTTCCTGGGTGGGGGTGTTTTCCTGCCAGGCGTTGATCTGACGCTGGAAGGCCTCGGCCCAGGAGCCGTCCAGGTACACCTCCTTGTTGGAGCGCTTGTCGACGATCTCGAAGCCGTGCCTTGCGATCCGCGGTGGCGGTTCCCCGTCGGCGGGTTCGTTCGCCTGCATGTGCACGACGACGAACGAGTCGGAGTCATAGAGCATTTGCATTTTCGATTCCTTTGCCACTTCAATTGGCAACGTTTGGGCCGGTTTCAAGGATGACCGGGACCAGCGCGGTTGGAAGGGCCTCCCTTTGGTTCCCAGAATAGGCGGGCGCCAGCTCAGCGCCTGTCGGTTGCGGACCACTGGTGGTCGACCCAATCGCCGCCCGGCTGTGTCAGACGCAGGCGCACCGGAACGTAAGCCATGCCGGGGGCCAGCCAGACCTCGATGCGCTGGTCATATTCGCCCCGCGGCGGGCGCACCAGCTTGACGGTGGCAAGCTCGCCAGCCGGCAATTGCAGCTGCTCCTCGCCCACCACGGTGAACGCCCACCCGCCCGACTCGCGGGTGGTCGCGGTGGGGATGTTGACCACGCTGCCGGCCGGGTATTGGTGGGGATCGCCCGCGAACATCGCCGCCAGTTGCACCAGCACGCTGAGGCGGTCCTGGGCACCGGGCAGCAGCGCCGCCGGTGGCTGGTTGTTGCTGAAGACCAGGCGGCCGGCGTCCTGGTCGAAGTGGGTCGCCTGCTCGCCACGACGCTGTTCGGCGAAGCGCTGCGGCGCGATGCCGTCGCCGCCGACCCGACCGGCGCTGCGCAGCAGGCGCGGCGGCAGGCGCGGCAAGGTGACCTCGAACCGGGCCTCGTAGCGCTGGCCGTCGTGTTCCCAGCGCAGCTCGCTGCTGCCTTGCGTGCGCTGCTGCCGCGTCTGGGCGCTGACCTGGTAGTGCAGCCGCACCGGCGGCGGCACGTCGAACCTGGCGGCAACCGATGGCGGCGGGCTCGGCGGCGCCGGCGGCGCCGCGTCCGGCGCCGCGCTGGCGGCCGGGGACTGGCTGCCGCTCGGGGCCACCGGCGGCGGCTCGACCGGGACCGGTTCGCGCGGCGGCGCGGCCGGCGGCCGTTTGGCGGCGGCCACCGGCGCCACGGGAGCGACCGGGAGCGCCGCCGGCAGCGCGACGCTGCGCGTGAGGAAGGCCGCCGGCCGCGCGGCGGGCTGGACCTGCCAGCGGGGCGGCGCGGCGCGCAGCAGCCAGCCATGCGCCGCCAGCACGGCCGCGGTGAGCGCCAGCAGCACCGGCGCCGGCATCGCGGCGCGCTGCGCCTTGGCGCCGCCGGCGTGCCGCCCGCTAGAATTTCGACCAGGTCGATTCATTTCACGATGCGTAACGTCGCGGGGCCCGGGCGCGTCGACATCCGGGAGGCAGATTGAAGCTCGCCACGTACAAGGACGGTTCGCGCGACGGCCAGCTGGTCGTCGTCTCGCGTGACCTCGCCACCGCCCACTACGCCACTGGCATCGCCGACCGGCTGCAGCAGGTGCTGGACGACTGGGGTTTCCTGTCGCCCCAGTTGCAGGACCTCTCCGACGCGCTGAACGGCGGCAAGGCCCGCCACGCCTTCCTGTTCGAGCCCGCCCGCTGCATGGCGCCGCTGCCGCGCGCCTACCAGTGGGCCGACGGCTCGGCCTACATCAACCACGTCGAGCTGGTGCGCGCCGCCCGCAACGCGCAGGTGCCGGAAACCTACTACACCGATCCGCTGATGTACCAGGGCGGCAGCGACGACCTGCTCGGGCCGTGCGACGACGTGGTCGTGGCCGACGAAGCATGGGGCATCGACTTCGAGGCGGAGATCGCCGTCGTCACCGCGGACGTGCCGATGGGCGCCACGCCGGAACGGGCGCTCGAAGGCATCCGGCTGGTGATGCTGGCCAACGACGTTTCGCTGCGCAACCTGATTCCGGCCGAACTCGCCAAGGGGTTCGGCTTCTTCCAGAGCAAGCCGGCGACCGCCTTCAGCCCGGTGGCGGTGACGCTCGACGAACTGGGCGATGCCTGGGACGCGGGGCGCGTGAACCTGACGCTGCAAAGCAGCTGGAACGGGCGCAAGGTCGGCATGTGCGACGCCGGCGTCGACATGACCTTCCACTTCGGCCAGCTGATCGCGCACATCTGCAAGACCCGCAATGTGCGCGCCGGCAGCATCGTCGGCTCCGGCACCGTCAGCAACAAGGGCGTGGAATCCAACGGCCGCACCGAGTGGCCCAAAGGCTACAGCTGCATCGCCGAGAAGCGCGCGATCGAGACGATCCAGGACGGCCAGCCGGCCACCGGCTTCATGAAGTACGGCGACACCATTCGCATCGAGATGCGTGGCCGCGACGGCCAGAGCATCTTCGGCGCCATCGACCAGAAGGTCGC
>NZ_DATMHS010000007.1:0-11676 GCF_035554825.1 Ramlibacter sp.
TAAGCGAACGGCGGCGCGACGAGTCGATGGACGCCTGGCTCAAGCAGGCCGACGACGCCTTGTACCAGGCCAAGGAAACGGGCCGCAATCGCGTGGTGCGCCGCGCCGGTTCGGCTTAACCGAAGGTGGACGGCGCCCACCGCCGTCAGCTGCTCAGCGCCTGCATTTCGGCGTACAGGTTCGACTTGCCTTCGAAGCCGATGCCGGGCAGGTCCGGCATCGTCACGTAGCCGTCGACCACCTTGATGCCGTCCGGGAAGCCGCCGAACGGCTGGAACAGGTCCGGGTACGACTCGTTGCCGCCCAGGCCGAGGCCGGCCGCGATGTTGAGCGACATCTGGTGCCCGCCGTGCGGGATGCAGCGCGAGGCCGACCAGCCGTGCTGGCGCAGCATGTCGAGCGTGCGCAGGTACTCGACCAGGCCATAGGAGAGCGCGCAGTCGAACTGCAGCCAGTCGCGGTCGGGCCGCATGCCACCGTAGCGGATCAGGTTGCGCGCATCCTGCATCGAGAACAGGTTCTCGCCGGTGGCCATCGGCTTGGCATAGTGCTGCGCGAGTTCGGCCTGCAGCTCGTAATCGAGCGGGTCGCCGGCTTCCTCGTACCAGAACAGGTCGTACTGCGACAGCGCCTTGGCGTAGTCGACGGCGGTCTTCAGGTCGAAGCGGCCGTTGGCGTCGACGCACAGGCGCTCGCCGTTGTTCAGCATGCCGAGCACGGCCTCGATGCGGTTGCAGTCCTCGGCCAGCGAGGCGCCGCCGATCTTCATCTTCACGACCGAGTAGCCGCGGTCGAGATAGCTTTGCATCTCGGCCTTGAGCTTGTCGTTGTCCTTGCCGGGGTAGTAGTAGCCGCCGGCGGCGTAGACGAACACGCGCGGGTCCGGCGTGCCGTTGCCATGGCGCTCGGCCAGCAGCTGGAACAGCGGCTTGCCCTCGATCTTGGCGACGGCGTCCCACACCGCCATGTCGATGGTGCCGACGGCGACCGAGCGCTCGCCGTGGCCCCCCGGCTTCTCGTTGGTCATCATCGCGGCCCAGACCTTGTGCGGGTCGATGGTGCCCTGCCGGTCGTCGAGCAGGCTCTCGGGCGCGGCCTCCAGGATGCGCGGCGCGAACCGTTCGCGGATCAGGCCGCCCTGGCCGTAGCGGCCGTTCGAGTTGAAGCCGTAGCCGACCACGCGCTTGCCGTCGCGCACCACGTCGGTGACGACGGCCACGAGGCTCAGCGTCATTTTCGAGAAATCGATGTAGGCGTTGCGGATGCTGGAGCTGATCGGCTTGGTGACTTCGCGGATTTCGGTGATCTTCATGCGTGTGGTTCCATTTCGGGGCCGCCGGCGACAGCCGGCCGGCGGTGGCACGGCGTGCGGCCAGCAGGCCGAGTTGTCGTCCCCGCTGCTCGCGCCTCCCGCGCCGGGTGGCATTCTCCCAGACCGACCGCCCTGCCGCTCCCGCCGGCCGCGCCGGCCGGACGACGAATTCGGGCCGCACGATGAAACCTCGGGGCCCGGCGCGACTCTCACCAGCGATGGATTTCCCGCAGTTCGCGCACACCGTCGGCCTGGCGCTGCCGACCCCCGCCTACCTGATCGGCCTGGTCCTGTTCGGGCTCGTCGGCATGCTGGCGTGGGCCCACGGCAAGCGCAGCCGGCGCCCCACCACCAAGTGGCTGGGGCTGGCGCTCATGTTGTATCCCTACGCCGTGCCGCAGACCTGGCTGCTCTACGCGGCGGGAACCGCGTTGACCGCCTGGGTCGCCTGGTCCTGGCGCCGCTGAAACGGCCTACGCCGGCACTGCCAGCCGCGCCAGGGCGCGCAGGTCCGCGGCGCCGCCGGTTTGCCAGCACGCCTGGATCAGGCGGGCGGTGGCGTCCGCGCCGAGCACCTGGTCGGCCAGGCCGTGGAACTTGCCCTCCAGCTGCGCGTCGCTCATCGGGTTCTGCAATGAACCGATCGCGTGCTCCACGAACACGTGCACCCGCCGGCCGTCGGTGAGGATCGCCGTGACGTCGGCGCTGGCTTCGTCGATCGAGTTGTCGACGGTGGCCACCACCTTGGCGCGCAGCGCCACCATGTCCGGCCGGTTGACGATCTCGTCGGAAAACTCGTCCTCGCCGGCGCGACCGAAGGTCAGGCCCGCCGCGCAGCCGTGGTACACGCTGAACTTCGCCTGCAGGCCGTCGGCCGGCGTCTTCTTGCCGGTGAGCTCCAGCACCAGCGAGTGCACCTTGAGCTCGATGCGCTCGACCTGCTCGGGCGTGACGCCTTGCGCGCGCAACTGGGCGCAGGCATCGATGCTCGGGTGGATCACGATGCCGCAGGCGAACGGCTTGTAGGTGTTGAAGGAGATCTCGAAGCGCTGGCCCAGTTCGTCGGTGGCCTCGCGCCAGTCGCACTTGGTGGAGATGGTCTGGACCATGCCGCGCGGCGCCTCGATCGCCTTCGGGCTGGCGGTGAAGCCGCTGCGCGCCAGCAGCGCCGACATCAGGCCGGCACGCGCCGCGCCGCCCGGATGGAAGGGCTTGGTCATGGTGCCGAACTGCTCGCGCATGCCCACCGGCTGCGAGGCGGCGATGCCCAGCGCCATCTGCGTGCGCTGCGCATCGAGCCCGAGCAGGCGGGCGCAGCCGGCGGCCGCGCCCAGCGTGCCGGTCGAGCCGGTGATGTGCCAGCCGCGGTCGTAGTGGTCCGGGTACATCACGTTGCCGATCCGGCACGACACGTCGATGCCCAGCACCAGCGCGTCGATCAGCTGCCGCCCGGAGGCGCCGGTGTGCTCGGCCAGCGCCAGCAGCGCCGAAGCGACCGGCCCGGCCGGGTGGATGATCGTCTTCAGGTGGGTGTCGTCGAAGTCGAAGGTGTGCGAGGTGATGCCGTTGACCAGCGCGGCGCTGGCCATGTCGACCCGGTCCCGGCGTCCGAGCACGGTGGCCTGCGGCGCCGGCTGCAGCGCGCCCACCGCGCCCAGCGCGGCCTCGGCCGACTCGTGGCCGGCCGCGCCGACGGCGCAGCCGACCCAGTTCATGAAGGTGCGGTGCGCCTCGTGGTCGACGGCGTCGCTCCAGCCGCGCGAGGGATGGGTGGCGACGAACTGCGCGAGCTGCTGCGTGATCGGCGGGGCGTTGTGGTCGGCGGCGACCTGGGTGTTGCGGGCCATGTGAGGGTTGCCTTGTGCGAAAGAAAGTGGCTCAGCTGTCCAGCTGGATGCCGCGGGCCTTGGCGATCCGCGTCCAGCGCTCGATGTCGGTCTTCATGAACTGCGCGAACTGCTCGGGCGACATCGGCATCGGCTCGATCGCCTCCACCGACAGCTTCTCGCGCAGGTCCGGCGCCTTCAGCACCGTATTCAGCGTCTCGTTCAGCTGCTGCACGACCGGCGCGGGCATGCCGGCCGGGCCGACCACGCCGTACCACTGCTGCGCGTCGAAGCCCTTGAAGCCGGATTCGTCGAGCGTCGGCAGGTCCTTGAACTGCGGATGCCGCTTCAGGCCGGTGACGGCCAGCGGGCGCACGCGGCCCGACTTGATGTGCGGCACGGCGGCCGCCAGGCCAGGGAACATCGCCTGGGTCTGGCCGCCGATCAGGTCGGTGAAGGCCGGCGCGATGCCGCGGTACGGAATGTGCACCATGAACGAGTCGATCTGCTGCTTGAACAGCTCCATCGTCAGGTGGGTCAGCGAACCCTGGCCGGCGGAGCCGTAGCTGATGCGGCCCGGATTCTTCTTCACGTAGGCGATGAATTCGGCCACCGTCTTGACCGGCAGCGCGGCGTTGACCACCAGCACGTTGGGCGTGGCGCCGATCATGCCGATCGGCGTGAAGTCCTTGATCGGGTCGTACGGCACCTTGCGGGTGGCCGGGCTGGTGCCGTGGGTCGCCACGTAGCCCTGCATCAGCGTGTAGCCGTCGGGCGCCGAGCGCGCGGTGGCCTGGCTGGCGATCACGCCGCCGCCGCCGCCCTGGTTGTCGACCACGAAGGTCTGGCCCAGCACCTTGGCCCAGCGGTCGGTGACGGTGCGGCCCACCATGTCGCTGCCGCCGCCGGCGGCCACCGGCACGATGTAGCGGATCGGCTTGGCGGGGTAGGCCTGGGCCCGGGCGAGGCCCGGGGCGAGGACCAGGGCCGGTGCGGCCTGGAGCAGGGTGCGTCGTTGCATTGTCATTGCTTTGTATGCGCCATCGCGGCGATGGCTGGTCTCCGAACGAACCGGGATTGTCCCTTTTTCCCGGCGAGGACTTTCCCGTTACGGGAGGGCCCGGGCGGCTCGGCCGGGCCGGTGCCGATAATCGATGCCACCCAAGGACACAGAGGATGCCCCCGATGCGACTTCCCAATCTGCTGGCGACCCGCCGCGGCCGGCTGGCGGCCTTCTTCGGCCTGTACATCACCGAGGGCATCCCGCTCGGCTTCGCGGCGACGGCGGTGGCCACGCAGCTGCGGCGCCAGGGCGTGGGGCCGGCGGAGATCGGCGCGTTCGTCGCGTCCTTCTATCTGCCCTGGGCATTCAAGTGGGCGTTCGGTCCGGTGGTGGACGTGTTCCGCTCCAAGCGCTTCGGCCACCGGCGCTTCTGGATCCTGGCCACCCAGCTGGTGCTGGCGGCCACGCTGCTGATGCTGATCGCGGTGCCGCTGCCCCAGGGCCTGGGCCTGTTCACCGTGATCCTGCTGGTGCACAACACCTTTGGCGCGATCCAGGACGTGGCGATCGACTCGCTCGCCTGCAACACGCTCAGCGAGGACGAGCGGGGCCTGGCCAACGGCCTCATGTTCGCCGGCGCATCGGTGGGACAGGCGATCGGCGGCAGCGGCGTGCTGTTCCTGATCGCCTACACCGGCTTCCAGTTCAGTTTCGTGTTCGTGGCCGCCTCGATCCTGGCCGTGACCGGCTTCATCGTGCTGCCGATGAAGGAAACCCTGGCCCAGGGGCTGGCCGCCGCCGCGCCCGGCGGCGGCTGGCGCTCGGCGGCCGCGGAGATGAAGAGCTTCGCGGTGCAGTCGTTCCGCTCCTTCGTCGGCACGCGCGCGGCGTTTTCGGGCGTGTTCTTCTCGCTGCTGCCGGCCGGCGCCATGTCGCTGGGGCTGGCCCTGCAGTCGAACCTGGCGGTCGAAGTGGGCATGAGCGACGAACAGGTGGGCGCGCTGAACCTCTGGTCCTCGATCATCTCGGCGGGCGCGATGGTGATCGGCGGCTCGCTGTCGGACCGGCTCGGGCGCCGGCGCACGCTGTTCGCCTATACCGCGGCCATGAGCCTGCCGGTGCTGTACCTGATGTGGGTGCTGCAGCAGCATGGCTACGTGATGCCGCGGCCGCCCGGCGGCGCGCCGCTGCCGGACCTGATCGGCGCGCTGTGGATGTCCACCCTCGCCTACGCCGTGTTCCAGGGCCTCATGTACGGCACGCACGCGGCCATCATGATGGACGTGACCAATCCGCGGGTG
Organism: Ramlibacter sp.; assembly: GCF_035554825.1. GTDB lineage: Bacteria > Pseudomonadota > Gammaproteobacteria > Burkholderiales > Burkholderiaceae_C > Ramlibacter. Next base: position 5,443 of record NZ_DATMHS010000007.1, read on the forward strand.
GCCGCGACGCAGTTCACCGCGTACATGGCGATGATGAACCTCGCCATCTCGATCAGCGCCAGCTGGCAAGGGGTGGCCGTGGAGGCCTGGGGCTACCCGGCCACGCTGCTGGCCGATGCGGTCGCCGGTCTCGCGTGCCTCGCGCTGCTGCCGGCGATGAAGCGGCACGCCGGCTTCAGCGACGACCTGGCGCAGGGCCGCGCGCGCACATCGTCGCTGGTGCTCGGCATCGCCTGCCTGGCCTGGCTGCCGTACTGGGCGATGCACGAGGCGCTCGGCCGGGCCCAGCCGATCGTCGGCACCTTCTTCACGCTGGTCTTCATCGCCTCGGCGCTGTTCCTGCTGGCGGGCCGCGAGGTGCTGGGCGGCGCGGCCGGCGCCTGGCGCCGCGCCGCGCTGTGGATCGCGCCGCTGCTGCTGGCGATGTACGGCCGCTATTCGATCGGCACGCTGGACCGGCTGCCGGCGCTGCGCACGGCGGCGGACGCCCTGCTCTACCTGGTGCCGCTGGCCGGCGGCATCGTGCTGCTGGCCCTGGCGTCGCGCCGCTGGGAGGCGCTCACGCCGCAGGCGCAGCCGGCGTGAGCCCGTCGGTTCCGCCATTGCGGCCGGACGGCTCCCTGCGAGAATGGGCGATATGCGAGAGGTCCTCTACACCCAGCGCGTCGCGTTCGGCGATTGCGACCCGGCGCGCATCGTCTGGTTTCCCAACTTCTTCCGCTGGATCGACTCGGCGTCGCGCCACTTCTTCGTCGAGTGCGGCGTGCCGCCCTGGCACGAAACCGAGCAGACGCTGGGGATCATCGGCACGCCGCTGGTCGACACCCACGCGCGCTTCGTCAAGAGCGCCAGCTATGGCGACGAACTGACGATCCACACCACCATTCCAGAGTGGCGCACCAAGAGCTTCGTCCAGCGCTACCGCGTGATGCGCGGCGCCGACCTGATCATGGAGTGCGACGAGGTCCGCATCTTCGCGGCCCGCAGCACGGACGACCCCAAGGGCATCCGCGCGGTGCCGATACCGGCGTCGATTCGGGCGCTGTGCGCCTAGGGAAGCGCTGCAGCGGGCGCGCCGCCCTCAGGCGTCCAGCCGCCGCTTGAAGGCCAGCCGCTGCGACGGCCGGAAGCCGTTGTGCTGGAAGAACCCCAGCAGCGGCAGATGGGTCGACGCCACCAGCGTCTCCACCCGCTCGATCTGCAACGCCGCCAGGTTGGCGAACAATTCCTCCAGCAGCACCCGGCCGACCTGCCGCCTCGACTGGCCGACGTCGACGCCGATCGTGTCGACCACCGCCACCGGCGCCGCCCGGCCATAGTCGCCCAGGTCGGCGCGGGCCATCACGAAGCCGACGATCGCCCCCTGCCGCCGGGCGGCGAGCGAGACCCGGATGGCGGAGTCGTGCATCGCTTCGGCCAGCCGCGCTTCGATGTAGCTGCCCCGGTCGCGGCCGGTGATGCCGCGGTCGATGCGGACGATCTCGCGCAGGTCGTCGGGGCGCATGGCCCGCACTTCGGGCCGCTCCGACGCCATCCGCTCGTCGTCGTTGGCCTGCGGCGCGCCGAAGTCGACCTCGGCGCCCGGCCCGTGGCCGCGCGGCAGCGTGACCGGACCCTCGTGGGGCACCGGGCGCCGGTCCTTGTCCAGCGACACGTCGAGGACGTAGCTCGGCGCCAGGCGGAATCCCATCGCGCCCAGCCAGCCCAGCATCGCCGCGTCGCGCCAGGTCGCCGTCGTGTGCGCATCGCGGATGGCGTGGCGGCGGGCCCAGTCGGTCAGCACCTGGAACAGCCGGGCGCCGGCGCCGTGGCCGCGCGCGTCGGGACGCACGCCCACCATCTCCAGTCGCAGCCCCGGCTCGCTGCGGCCGAACTCGCCCTCCAGCACCCGGGCCAGGATGTAGCCGGCCAGGCCCTTGGCATCGCTGGCCGCGAACTGCGCGTGCAGCCTCGGCTCGCGCAGCGCGGCGGCCAGGCGCCGCTCGACGTAGTCGCGCCGCGAACGGCCCTCGATGTCGATGGCGACCACCGCCGGCAGGTCGTCGCGCGTCAGCGCGCGGATGGTGAGCTGTTCGATGGCCACGGGCGTGCTCCTCGTCAGACGGTGTAGGCAAAGGCCAGTTCGCGGTCGGCCTCCTCGTCCAGCAGGTCGTCCAGCAGCGGCAGCAGCGCCATCGTTTCCTTCTGGATGTGGGCCACCTGGCGTTCGACCAGCTCCAGCGCGAGCGGCCGCAGGGCGCTCCAGTCGCCCTCGCCGATGCTGCCCCCGGCGGCCTGCCGCGCCAGCGGCAGCAGCTCCTTGCAGACCTCGCGGATCGCCTCGTGCTCCTCCTGCATGAGCGCGGCCATCCCGCCGTCGCCGGACTCGGCCATGCGCGGGAACAGATGCTCCTCCTCGAAGCTGAAGTGCCGGTCGACGTCGTTCTCGAGCAGGCGCACGAGCTGGCCGACCAGCCCGGCGGTCGCGGCGTCGTAGCGCGCGTGGCGGGTGATCATCTGCTCCACCTGCCCGAGCAGCGCGATGTTGGCGCGGTGCTCGTCGTCGAGCATGCGGCTGACCTGGGAATTCATGGCGTCTCCACGGCGTATTCTGGTACTGGAATACCGGAATATGGCGGCGCGGCGGCGCCGCGGGTTTGCGCTAGCTCAAGGTCCCGGTCTTTTGCGCCAGCCGCCGCAGCACGATCAACGCGAACCAGCCGAAGGCGACGGCGCCGGCCGCGCCCACCAGCGCCGCCAGCAGCGCCAGCAGGGCGCTGTCGGCCGCCAACGCGAGCGCCAGGCCGGCCAGGGCCGCCGCATGGCAGCCGAAGTGGATCGCCAGCGCGCGGTCGTCGGTGAGGCTGGACGGCGTGGGCGCGCGGCGGCCGGCGCCGGCGGCGTGCATGGCGGCGAGAAACGGCAGGATCCGCTGCAGCATGCCGAGCAGAAAGCTCAGGAGCCACACGCCCGCCAGGCAGAGTCCGAACCACGCCTCCAGGCGCGGCAGCGGCCACCCGAGCACCAGCGCCAGCGCCACGGCGAGGCTCGCCGCCAGGCCGGCCCAGCCGAGCTTGACCAGGGTGAACGAGCGCCCGAGCTCCTGGCGCATGCCGCCGCGCAACGAGCGGCGCATCAGGTGCAGGTGCAGCGCGACGGCGAGGGCGGCCGCCGCCAGCGCGGCCAGCCGCAGCAGCCTGGGCTCGACTCCGAGCGCGGCGGCTGCCGCCAGCAGCAGGGCCGCCACCGCCAACGCGCACGACACCAGCTGCTCGCGCACCGGCGGCGTGTCGGACAGGGCGAACATCGGCACCAGGATGTACGACAGCCCCAGGGCGAGCACGCCCATGAAGCCGTACGGCGCGAAGACCAGGTGCAGGGCGAGCGTGGCGGCGCGCGAGGGCGCCGGCAGGCCCAGCCAGGTCGCGGCCAGGGCCAGCGCGCTGGCCAGCAGGATCGCGAGCGAGGCCAGCGCGGCCCACCCGTGGGCCAGCACGCCGGGCATGCCGCGGCCGCCGCGCAGATTGCGCAGCATCAGCAGGCCCCAGCCGACGAAGCTGGCCGCAACGCCGACCGCGCCGGCGGCCAGCCACAGGGGCCGCATCAGCCCCATGCCCAGCGCCAGCGCCGCAACGCAGGGGGTGTAGAGCCACCAGATGGCGGCCAGCAGGCGGTGCCCGGGCGCCGGCTGGCGGGTGGCGACCGGCAACAACTGCGCGCCGGCGCCGAGCGCCGTCATGCCCAGCACGCCCAGGGTCAGCAGGTGCAGCGCCGCGAGCGGCCAGCCGAGGCCGCCGCCGAACGACAGCCACTGCGCCGCGCCCGCCGCCAGCGCGATCCACGCCAGCACGTGGTACACGACGGCGGCGGCGAAAAAGCGCAGCGGGATCGACGCCGGCAGCAGCCGGCTGCGCGCGCCACCGAGAAAGAAGGCGCCGCTGGCGGTCACGCGATGCGCCGCAGCAGCAGGCGGACCTCGCCGGGCTCGCCGGCAATGCGCGCGGCCTCCCAACCGAGTTCCGCCAGTTCCGGATAGAGCAGCATCGGATCGCGATCGAGGTGGGCGATCACGGTCTCGCCGCCCGGCGCCGAGCGCACGCGCTTGAGGATCGCCACCAGCGGCTGCGGCGGCACCAGCCCGCGCACGTCGACGTGGCTGGCGCCCTGCTCGTGCCACTCGCGCGGCGCCGCGGCGGGCGGCACCGAACCGTCGCCGCCCGGCGGCGGGCAGCAGGCAGGCAGCGGCGCCGATGTCATGGCGCGATTGTCGGCCGTCGGCTCCCCGGCCGGCGCATCCGCCCTGCTCGCGGTGGGGTTCACCGGTCGTACTGCCGGCTCAGCGCGCGGGCTTCTTCCAGCAGCGCCGCCCCGTTCGCCCCCTTGGCCGAGACTTCCTTGACCCAGAGGCCGTCGATCTCGGCGGTCGCCTTCTCCCAACGCGCCATTTCGGCGGCCGACAGCGCGAAGACCTGGTTGCCGCGATCGGTCGCCAGCTTGTGGAAGGCAGGCACCACGCTGTCGAAGCCCTTCTCGCCGGCCCAGGCCGACGTTTCCGCGCCGCTGTTGTTGTCGATCACCTTCTTCAGGTCGGCCGGCAGGCTGTCGTACCTGGCCTTGTTCATCACGAAGGCGAAGATCGAGTTGGCGAACTTCGGCTGCCCCGCCGGAACGTCGAGGTGGCTCTTGGCGATCTCCTGCAGCTTGGCCGCCGGCACCCCCTCCCAGGGCACCATCGCGCCGTCGATCACGCCCTTGGCCATGGCTTCGGGCACCGCCGGCAGCGGCATCTGCACCGGGGCCGCCCCGAGCGCGGCCAGCATGCGCGAGTTCAGGCGGGTCGCCGCGCGGATCTTCATGCCCTTGAGCTCCTCCAGCGTCTTCACGCCTTTCGCGCTGGTGAGGTGGAAGGACGAGCCGTCGTTGGTGTGCAGCCACAGCGGCTTGACGCCCGCGTATTCCTCCATCGCGTTCTTCTGCACGAAATACCAGAACGCCTGGCTGGAACCCTTGGCGCTGCGGGTGAAGAACGGCAGCTCGAACACCTCGCTCTTGAGAAAGCGCCCGGCGGAATAGGTGGGGATGGTCCACACGATGTCGGCGACGCCGTCGCGGGCCTGGTCGAACAGCTGCGCCGGCGTGCCGCCGAGCTGCATCGCCGGATAGATCTGGCACTTCAGGCGGTCGGCCGACTCCCTTGCGATCTTGTCGCACCACGGCTGGATCAGGTTGGTGTGGACGTTGGACGTGCCGGGCAGGAAATGGTGCACCTTCAGCACCACCTGCTGCGCCAGGGCGGGGGCCATGGCCGCCGCCGCCAGGGCGAGGGCGGCCAGCTGCCGAAACGGGGACGGGATACGCATGCTTGTCTCCTTGGTTGTGACGAACGGACGCGGCGAAACGCTCAGGGATGGAAGGTGCGCACCAGCAGCAGCGACAGCACCGGGAAGAACAGCAGGAACGCGATGCGCAGGAAGTCCGACAGCAGGAACGGCACCACGCCCTTGAAGGTCTCGGTGAGCGGCACGTTGTGCGCGATCCGGTTGATCACGTACACGTTCATGCCCACCGGCGGATGCACCAGGCCGATCTCGACCACCATCAGCGCCAGGATCCCGAACCAGATCGACTTCTCGGTCGCGGCCAGGCCCCAGAAGTCCAGCCCCATCACCACCGGATAGAACACCGGGATGGTGAGCAGGATCATCGCCAGCGAATCCATCACGCAGCCGAGCAGCACGTACACCAGCAGGATCGCCACCATCACCAGCAACGGCGGGAAGCCGCTGCCCTTGACCCAGGCGGCCAGCTCGGTCGGCATCTGCGACAGGGCGAGCGCGGTGTTGAGCTGGTCGGCCCCCAGCAGCACCAGGAAGATCATCGCCGTGGTCTGCGCGGTGCCCAGGCCGACGTCCCACAGGCCGCGCCAGCGCAGTCCGCCGCCGGCCACCGCCAGGATGCCGCAGGCCGCGGCGCCGATCGCCGCCGCCTCGGTGGGGTTGGCCCAGCCGCCGTAGATGCCGACGATCACCACCACGAACACCAGCAGCACCGGCAGCACCACCAGCAGCGTACGCAGGCGCTCGATCCAGCCGACGCGCGGTCCCGCCGGCCCGGCCTGCGGCTTCCAGCGCACGATGATCTGGATCACCACCATGTAGCCGACCATCGCGATGACGCCGGGCAGGATCGCCGCCATGAACAGCTTGCCGATCGACTCCTGCGTCAGGATCGCGTAGATCACCAGCGGCACCGACG
>NZ_DATMHS010000008.1:0-32481 GCF_035554825.1 Ramlibacter sp.
AGATCAGGATGGTGATCGCCAGCGTGACGGCGAACTCGCGGAACAGCCGACCGACCACGTCGCCCATGAAGAGCAGCGGGATCAGCACCGCCACCAGCGACACCGTCAGCGAGATGATGGTGAAGCCGATCTGCGTGGCGCCCTTCAGCGCGGCTTCGAGCGGCGGCTCGCCTTCTTCCACGTAACGCGCGATGTTCTCGATCATCACGATCGCGTCGTCGACCACGAAGCCGGTCGAGATCGTGAGCGCCATCAGCGACAGGTTGTTCAGGCTGTAGCCGAGCAGGTACATGGCGCCGAAGGTGCCGATGAGCGAGATCGGCACCGCCAGGCTGGCGATGATGGTGGCGCGCAGGCTGTGCAGGAAGGCGAAGATCACCAGCACCACCAGCACCACCGCCAAGACCAGCTCCAGCTGCACATGGTGGACCGAGGCCCGGATGCCGGTGGTGCGGTCGCTCAGCACGTCGACGTGCAGCGCGCCCGGCAGACCGGCCGTGAGCTCGGGCAGCCGGTCGTGGATCGCATCCACGGTCTGGATCACGTTGGCGCCGGGCTGGCGCTGCACGTTCAGGATGACGGCGGGCTTGAGCTGCCCGTCCACCACCGCCCACGCCCCCAGCTTCACGTTCTCGGCGCTCTCCACCGCCTGCGCGACGTGTTCCAGCCGCACCGGCGCGCCGTTGCGGTAGGCGACGATCAGGTTGCGGTAGTCGGCCGCCACCAGCAGCTGGTCGTTGGCGTTGATGGTGTAGGCCCGGGTCGGCCCGTCGATGCTGCCCTTGGCGCCGTTGGCGTTGGCCGCCGTGATCGCCGTGCGCACGTTGTCCAGCGTCAGCCCGTACGAGGCCAGGGCCCGCGTGTCGACCTGGATGCGCACCGCCGGCCGCTGGCCGCCGGACAGGGTCACCAGGCCGACGCCGCCGACCTGGCTGATCTTCAGCGCGAGCCGGGTGTCGACGATGTTCTGCACCTCGGTCAGCGGCATGGTCTCGGAGGTGATGGCCAGGCTCAGCACCGGCGCGTCGGCCGGATTGACCTTGGCGTAGACCGGCGGCGCCGGCAGGTCGGCCGGCAGCAGCGAGCCGCCGGCGTTGATGGCGGCCTGCACCTGCTGCTCGGCGACGTCCAGCCCCAGCCCCAGCGTGAACTGCAGGGTGACGATCGACACCCCGGCGGCACTGGTCGAACTCATGCGGGCCAGGCCGGGCATCTGCCCGAGCTGGCGCTCCAGCGGCGCGGTGACGGTCTGGGCCATCACTTCCGGACTGGCGCCCGGGTACAGCGTCTGCACCTGGATCGTCGGGTAGTCGACCTGCGGCAGCGCCGACAGCGGCAGGAAGCGCCAGCCGACCAGGCCGGCCAGCACGATCGCCAGCATCAGCAGCGAGGTGGCGACCGGGCGCAGGATGAAGGGGCGCGATGGGTTCATGGGCCCGGGCGCGCCACTGGCGCGTGGTGCTGGCGGGCGCCGCCGGCGCGGCTCATGGCGTCGTCGCCGGCGCCGCGGTGCGCTGGCGGCGGGCGCCGGCAGCGGCCGGCGGCGCGCCTTCGGCAGCAGTTCCCGGGGCCGCCGAGGCCGGCGCGGTCGTGCCGCCCGGGCCGTCCGCACCGCCGCGCCGGCGGCCGCCGCCACCGGCGCGACCGCCCGGCCCCGGCGCCTCGCCCGGCAGCACCACGCGCGAGCCGTCGCGCAGGCGGTCGGCCCCTTCGGTGATCACCCGCTCGCCGACCTGCAGGCCGCTGGCGATCTGGACCCGGTCCACGGTGGCCTGGCCGCGCGTGACCGGGCGCAGGGCGACGGTGCGGTCGTCCTGGAGCACGAAAACGTAGTCGCCGTTGCTGCCGTGGCGCAGCGCGGCCACCGGCACCACCACGGCGTCGCGGATGGTGCGCACCTGCAGCTGCACGTTGACGAACTGGCTCGGGAACAGCGCCTCGCGGGCATTGTTGAACCGGGCCTTGGCCCGCACCGTGCCGGTCTGGGTATCGACCTGGTTGTCCAGGGAGGCGAACACCCCGGTGTCCAGCACGTTGGCGCGGCCGCGGTCCAGCGCCTTGGCTTCCATGAAGGCGCGGGCGTTGCGCTGCAGCTCGGGCGCCTGGTCCTGCGGCACGGCGAACTCGACGTCGATCGGCGAGATCCGGGTGATCGTGACGACTCCGTTCGCGTCGCCGTTGCTCACGACGTTGCCCACGTCCACGGTGCGCAGGCCGACCCGGCCGGCGATCGGCGCGACGATGCGCGTGTAGCCGAGGTTCAGCCGCGCCGTGCCCTCGTTGGCCTTGGAGATCACCAGGGCCGCCTCCAGCTGCTTGACCAGCGCCGCCTGGGTGTCGACCTCCTGGCGGGCGATCGAGTCCTGCTGCAGCAGCGTGCGGAAGCGCTCGAGCGTCACCCGGGCGGCCTGCAGCTGCGCCTCGTCGCGCATCCGCTGCCCGGTCGCCTGCTGCACCGCCATCTCGAACTGGCGCGGGTCGATCAGCGCCAGCAGTTCGCCCTTGCGCACGATCTGGCCTTCCTTGAACAGCACCTGCTGCAGCACGCCGGACACCTGCGGCCGCACCCGCACGGTGGCCTGCGGCACCACGGTGCCCAGCGCGTCGAGGACCACCGGGATGTCGACCCGCTCCGCGGTGGCGACGCCCACGGTGGTCGCCGGCCCGCCGGCGCGGCCGCCGCGTGCGCCGCCGCCCGGTCCGCCGCCGGCGCGGCCGCCCCCTGGCGCGCGTTCGGCGACGGCCGGCGTGTCCGGATGAGTCAGGTGCCAGGCGAGCCAGCCGACGCCGCCCACCACCGCCAGGGCCAGCACGCTGCCGATGACCGTGGCGCGGCGGCTGACGCGGCGCCGCGGCTCGGTCGCGGCGATGGCGTGGTCGGATGGGGGCGGCACCGGCGGCTGGGGGTCCATCAATGTCCTTCCTGGCCGCGGGCACGCCCTGCGGGCGCACCGTCGTACCGGAGCCGCAAGGGTGCGGCAAGGCCTGCGGCAGAGCCATCGGCGGGCGGCGCGATGCGCTGTAGGTGGAATCCGGCAGTCGGGCGGGAAGTCGGCTGAGCGCGGAACATGGCGCACAGCATGAACCGCGCAGGTGAACGCCGCGCAAAGCGCGGGCAAACGGCCGGCAACTGCGGCCGGCCGGCCCGGGCCCGTCACGCGCCCCGGGCGGGGCTCAGGGCGCGGCCAGCGGCAGCGGGCGCCCCTGCGCCGCCGCCGGCGCGGGCACGCCCAGCACGCGGGCGATGGTGGGGGCGATGTCCGCCACCTCGACCCGCGTGTCGATGCGGCCCGGCTTCACCCACCTGGGGCCATACACCAGGATCGGCACGTGGGTGTCGTAGGGATGGGGCGAGCCGTGCGTGGTCAGGTAGTTGCTCGACGAGGTCGTCATCCACAGCGGCTTGAGCGCGAACTGCACGTCGCCCGAGACCTCCTGGTGCCAGGTGTTGCGCATCTGCCCGAAGAACGGCGCGCCGGCCCGGCTGCCGCTTGCCAGCTCGCGCCGGGTGTAGGCGGCGGCAATGGCGGGCTCGGCGAGCAGCGAGGCGCGGGCGGCTTCCGCCACCTCGTCGAAATTGAGCTGTTTCTCGGCGATCGCCTTGCGATCGAGCACCAGCGCCGTCGAGGCGGAGATGAACGGCGCCAGCTTGGGCGCGCCGAAGCGGCGCTCCAGTTCCGCGTTCACCCGCGCCAGCATGGTGCCGGCGGACAGGCGGCCGGCCGCCTGGCCCTGCGCCTGGCTGTATTCCGGCGCCGGCATGAAGCCGTGGTCGGCGGTGAGCACGACCAGGTAGTTGTCCGGGCCGACCATCGCGTCGAGGTCGCGGAAGAAGGCCTGGAACAGCCGGTCGAGCTGCAGCGTGTGGTCGTGCGAGATGCGCGACTCGGCGCTCCAGCGGTGGTTGACGTAGTCGTGGCCGGACAGGCTGACCGCGAGGATGTCGGGCGCATCGTCGCGTCCCAGCTGCTCGCCGGCGATCGCGGCCCGCGCGAATTCCAGCGCCAGCGTGTCGGCGAACGGGCTGGCCAGCAGGCCGCTGTAGTACGCCAGCCCCGGCTTGTCGTCGGCCGGCGCCCCCATCATCATCGGGAGCTTGCCGCCCTTCGGGCCGTACATCGGCTGGTTGTCGGGCATCGAGCGCGCATAGGCGGCCTCGGGCAGCAGCGGCCGCCACTCGGTCTTGAAGAAGCGATCGGCCGGCCTGGCGGCGTGGAACGCCTTCACCCACGCCGGGTGCTCCTGCATGTAGTAGGTGGTGGAGGCGAACTGGCCGGTCTCGCTCATGTACATGTAGGCGACCCCGCTCTTGCCGCCGGGCAGGATGGCGCCGCGGTCCTTGCCGGAGATGGCGATCACCTTGGAGCGCGCGTCGACGCGCCGCAGCACGTCGCCGACGGTCTCGACCTTGAGATTGCGCGGACTGGTGCCGTCCAGCGGCCGGGTCTTGTGGCCGATGTAGCTGGCGCTGGTGTCGCCGGTGTTGTAGACGGCCGCGCCGGTGGCGGCGTCGCGCCACTCGTTGTTGATGATGCCGGTGCGATGCGGATAGGCGCCGGTCAGCATGGTGGCATGGCCCGGCGCCGTCGCGGTGACGGCGTGCCCGTAGTGGGCCTCGGCGAACCAGGCGCCGCGATCGAGGAACCGGGCGAAGCCGTCGGGCGCCAGCTGGTCGCGGTAGGCCAGCACCTGCCGCTGCGGCAGCCCGTCGACGGCCAGGAAGACCACCAGCTTGGGCCGGGCGGGCGCGCTCGGCGCGACGGCGCAGCCGGCGAGGACGGAGGACAGCGCGATGGCACCGGCCAGGCGCAGCAAAACGGACTTGTTCATCCGCCCGAGGCTACGCCAAGCGGGCGGCGCCGGCACCCGGTCTTTCCCGGAAAGGCTCAATGGACGGGCCCGCGGTAGGTGCCGCTCGCGATGTAGACGCCACCGGCCCAGGTGGTGCGGACCTCGAGCTGGGACAACCGGGCCGCGAGCTTGTCCCAGGGCCGCGCCAGCCCCTCCAGCGAAGTGACCGAGTACACGGCGGCCAGCGCGACGAAGGCGTTGGTCGGCCACAGCCAGGCCGGCGCCCACTGCAGGCCCGAGCTCACCACCCGCGCCCCGGACCTGAGGTGCGCCAGCACGTTGGCGATGGCCGCGTCGTCGCGCAGGATGTCGTGCGTGAAATGGAACAGTGCGGCGTCGGCCTGTCCGCGCAGACGCGCCGCGGCGGCCGGCGCGCCGACCAGCTCGACGTGGCGCCAGTGCTGCCGCTCGACGCGTTGCAGGGCCAGGGCCAGCATGTCGGGCGACTGCTCGATGCCGACGATGTGGCCGCGCGGTCCGATGCGCTCGCGCAGCGGCGCGAAGCTCAGGCCGGTGCCGCAGCCGACGTCGAGCACCGTGGCGCCCGGGCGCAGCTGGAGCGCGGCGATCGCTTCGATGCGGATCGGCTCGAAGACCGCGAGCTCGAGGTCGTACCGTTGCGCGCGGCGCCGGTATTGGGCGAGCGCGGCGGCGGGGTCGGGGCGGCGCCGCCCGAGGGGCGTGCCCATGGGAAGTCCGGCGTCAGTGCGTGATGACGACCAGCACGCTGCACGGCGCGTGCTCGATCAGCGCGCCGGAGATCGAGCCGCGCCACCAGCGGGCGGCCCAGCTGTCGAGGTGCTTGTGGCCCACCACGATCAGGTTGGCCTCGATCTTGCGCGCGTACTTGGTGATCTCGTCGACGGCCTCGCCCACCAGCACTTCGCCGCGGGCGGCATAACCGGCCTGGCCCAGGCGGCGCAAGCCGTCGTCGAGCACCGCGCGATGCTTCTTCTTCTCGCGCTCCTCCAGTTCCATGTCGTACACACCGCCTTCCAGGCCCACGAAACTCATCGCGGACGGCATCACGGCGATCAGGAACAGTTCCGACTGGCTCCACTGCGCGATGTCCTGGCAGTCGAGCAGGGCTTTCTGGCCGGCATCGGAGCCGTCGTACGCCAGCAGGATTCGCTTGTACATGAGCGCTACTCCCTTGGATGGTCAGCCGAGCATAGACGGTGGAGCGAACCGCTACAACTTGGGGTAACCCCCGCGTTCAGGCGGCGCCGAACAGCGCCTGCAGCACGCCGGCATCCTGGAAGAGGCCGCGCACGGCCAGCCCCAGCACATTGCCTTCCACGCTCTGCCAGCCCAGGCCGCCGCCGAGGACCGCCAGCACCGGTCCCATGCCGGGATGCTTGACGCTGCGGCCCTGCCGCACTTCCAGCGCCGGCACCACGCGGCCGGCCAGCGGCGCCCAGTGGCCGATCACCGCGCCGAACGACAGCGGCGCCGGCGCCGGCGCGCGCGCGGGCTCCAGCTGCGTGACCAGCGGCAGCAGCCCGATGCCGGGGCCGTTGCCGGCGATGTCCTGCGGATCGATCAGGGCTTCGCCCAGCATGTGCAGCCCGGCGCCCAGGCCCAGCACCGGGCGGCGCGCCTGGGCGTGCAGGGCGACCGCGTTGTCCAGGCCCTGCCGGCGCAGCCAGCGCAGGTCGGCGCCGGTCGCGCCCGAGCCGGGCAGCACCAGGCATTCGGCATCCTGCGCCTGCGCGCACGAGCGCGCGACGACCAGCCGCAGGCCGGGCACCCGCGCCAGCGCGTCGAACTCGTCGAGGTCGGCGCCGGGGTAGCCGAGGATCGTCATGGTGAACATCGCATTCATGGCCGCAGCACCTCCCGGGCATCGGTTTGCGGCGCATTGTCCACGGTGACGAACTCGTTGGGCAGCGCCACCCACTGACCGGCGATCGCGTGCACCGCGACGCGGCCGTCGAACACCCGCTCCAGCGCGCGATGCGTGGCCGGATGCGCGCACGGCCCCTGGTGCATCACGCGCCCCGCCTTCATCACCAGCATCTCGTCGGCGTGCAGCGCCATCGTCGTTTCGTGCAGCACGCTGACAGCGGCGCCGCCGCGCTGGACGTGGGCGCGCACGATGCGCAGCCAGTCGGCCTGGTGCGGCGGGTCGAGGTTGGCCAGCGGTTCGTCCATCAGCAGCAAGGGCGCGCCCACGGCCAGCGCCCGCGCCAGCAGCACCCGCTGGCGCTCGCCGCCCGACAGGCTGGCCAGCGCGCGGCCGCGCCAGTCCCAGCACTGGGTCTCGCGCATCGAGGCCTCGACCAGCGCGCGGTCCTGCGCGCCGGGCGCGCCGAACCAGGACTGGTGCGGCAGCCGGCCCAGCATGACGACGTCGTAGGCCAGCAGGTCGCTGGCTGCGCCCTCGCCCTGCCCCAGCCAGGCGAGCTGCTTGGCCCGCTCGCGCGCGCTCCAGGTCGCGGCGTCGCGGCCGGCCAGCCGCACCGTGCCCTGGTACGGCAGCAGGTGGGCCAGCGCCTTCAGCAGCGTGGTCTTGCCGGCGCCGTTGGGGCCGACGATCGCGGTCCAGCGGCCGGCCGGAAACGCCACGCTCACGCCGTGCAGGATCTCGGCGCCGCCCAGCGGCACCCGCAGGCGCTCGGCGGCCAGGGCGAATTTGCTCACAGCGGCCTCCGGTGCATCAGCCACAGCAGGTAGCCGCCGCCCAGCACCGCCGTGAGCCCGCCCACCGGCAGCTCCTGCGGCGCCACCAGCCCGCGCGCGAGCACGTCGGCGGCCAGCAGCAGCACGCCGCCGGTCAGCGCCGACAGCGGCAGCAGCCAGCGCGCGGTGGCACGGGTGGCGGCGCGCGCCAGGTGCGGCGCGACCAGGCCGACGAAGGCGATCAGCCCCACCTGGGCCACGGCCGCGCCGGTCGCCAGCGCCATCACGCCGATCAACAGCGTGCGCACCGGGGCCAGCGGCACGCCCAGGCTGGCCGCGGTGTTCTCGCCCAGCGCCAGGGCATCGAGACCGCGACTGAGCGCGACCGCGACCGCGACACTCGCCGCCAGCACGGCGGCCAGCAGCGCCACGCCGTCCCATCCGATCAACCCGGTGGTGCCGAGCAGGAACGACTGCATCGCCCGCATCACGTCCGGCACCCAGTACATCACCAGCGCCGCCAGGGCGCCGAACACCATGCCGACCACCACGCCCGCCAGCAGCAGGCGCAAGGTGTGCTGCACGCCCTTGGCCAGCACCAGCGTCAGCAGCACGGCCAGCACGGCGCCGGCAAAGCCCGCCCCGGACAGCCCGAGCCGCGACCACCAGCTCGCGGCGGCCAGCGGCGAGACGCCGAGCAGCACCAGCAGCAGCGCGACGCCGAGCGCCGCGCCGGTGGCGCTGCCCAGCAGGTAGGGATCGGCCAGCGGATTGCGAAACAGTCCTTGCGCCACGGCGCCGGCCAGCCCCAGCAGCGCGCCCGCCAGCCAGGCGCCGGCCGTGCGCGGCAGGCGGATCTCCCAGACGATGGCGCGCGCGGCCTCGCCGCCGGCCGGCCAGAGCGGCTCCCAGCCGGCGCTGCCGATGGCGGCGCCAGCCAGCGCCAGCAGCGCGCTGGCGGCCAGCAGCCACAGCGCCACGGTGGCCGGTGCGCGCGAGGCTCGCGTGCTCATGACCCGCCGCCCCGCGCGTTGCGCTGCAGGCAGCGCGCCAGGATCCGCGCCGCCTCCGCCAGCCGCGGTCCGGGCCGCGAGAGCACGTTCGACTCGGCCGGCGTGAACGCGCAGACGCGGCCATCGCGCACGGCGCGGATGCGGTTCCAGCCGGGCCGCTCGGCCGGCGGGCGCTCGCCGTCGGCCGCCAGCATGATCACCTGCGGGTCGGCGCGGACGACGAATTCGGGATTGAGCTTGGGCACGCTGCCGAGCGCGGGCGGAACGATGTTGACGGCGCCCAGGCGGGTGAGCAGCTCGCCGATGTGCGAGCCCGCGCCGGCGGCATAGGGGCCGCCGGAGATTTCGAAATAGACGCTGGCGCCGCGGGCCCGCGGCGGCAGCTCGTGCGCCGCCTGGGCGATGCCGGCTTCGATGCGCTGCCAGGCGGCCTCGGCGCCGGCCACCTGCAGCAGCCGGCCGACCTGCACCAGGTTGCGCCGAACGTCGGCCAGGGTCTTGAGCTCGACCCCGAACACCGGCACCCCCAGCGCCTGCAGCCGTGCCAGCGCCGGCGAAGTCGCCGACAGCAGCACGAGATCGGGATGCAGCGCCACGATGCGCTCGATGTTGGCGTCGTCCACGCCGCCGATGCGCGGCAGCGCGCGGACCCCCGGCGGCCAGTCGGCGTAGCTGTCGACGCCGACCAGGCGCTCGCAGGCACCGAGCTCGCACACCGTCTCGGCCAGCGACGGCAGCATCGTGACCACGCGCTGCGGCGGCCGCGCCAGGTCGACGGCGATCCCGCGGTCGTCGACCACCGGCGCCGCCGGCGCGGTCAGGGCCGCCGCGCACAGCACGGCCGCCAGCAGCCAGCGGCCGATGAGGCGCCGCCGCTCACCCATGGCGCTCGCTCCACTCCAGCACGATGCGATGCAACTGCTCGACGCCGTCGGTCAGCGCGGCGGGGCCGGGCTGCAGGATGTCGGCCGACTTGATCTCGAACAGCTGCCCATCGCGCACCGCGTTCACCTGCGACCAGCCGGGCCGCTGCGCCACCGTCTGCGGCCGGAACTTCTTGCCGCACCACGAGCCGATCACGATGTCGGGGTTGCGCCGCACGATCTCGGCGCCGTCCGCGACGATGCGGTCTTTGCCGAGCGGCTGGGCGGCCAGTTCGGGAAAGCAGTCGTCGCCGCCGGCCAGGCCCAGCAGCTCGGACACCCAGCGGATGGCGCTGATGTACGGCTGGTCCCACTCCTCGAAGTAGACCCTCGGCCGTCGCGGCAGCGCGCTGGCCGCGCGCTCGATCGCGGCCAGCCGCGCGGTCATCCCTTCCAGCAGCGCCAGGCCGCGCGCCTCCTGACCGACCATCGCCGCCACCTGGTACAGCATAGCGCCGATCTCGGCCACGCTGCGCTGGTTGAACACCGTGACCTGCACCCCGTGCCGGATCAGGTCCGCGGCGATGTCGGCCTGCAGGTCGGAGAAGCCGAACACGCAGTCGGGCCGCAGCGCCAGGATCTTCTCGATCCGGGCCGAGGTGAAGGCGCTGACCTTCGGCTTCTCCTCGCGCGCCCGCCGCGGCCGCACCGTGTAGCCCGAGATGCCGACGATGCGCGCCTGCTCGCCGAGCAGGTACAGCCACTCGCAGGTCTCCTCGGTCAGGCAGACGATGCGCTGCGGTCCGCGCGGCAGGGCGAGCTCGGGCATCGGCCGCCTCAGAAGGTCACGCGGGCGGCGGCCGTCACGGCACGCCCCGGTTCGGGATAGATCGAGGTCGCGCCACCGCCGGCGCAGGCGAAGGCCTGGGTGTAGTAGCGACGGTCGAACAGGTTGGCGACGGCCAGCGACAGTTCCACCCGCTGCCATTGGTAGGCATAGCGCAGGTCGGCGGTGGTGTATGCCGGGATCCTGCAGGCATTGGCGAAATCCGGGTGCTGCTCGCCGACCCAGTTCACGCCGCCGCCGAGGCGATGCGCCGCCGCCGGCGCCCAGTCGGCGCGCACCGCCAGGCTCTCGCGCGGCACCAGCGGCACCGCGCGGCCGGCATACGGGCCGGCGCGGAACTTCGCCTCGCGCAGCGCCGCGTTGACCCGCAGCGCGACGGTCCGCGTCAGCGCGTGCGAGGCATCGAGCTCCAGCCCCTGCCGCCGCGTCGGATCGAAGTTGACGTTGGAGCCGGGAAAACCGAACGGCCCCGGCGCGTTCGGGTCGAACCCGATCTCGTTGGCCAGCGCGCTGCGGTAGCCGCGCACCTCGGCCTGGCCCGACGCGTAGCGCCAGCGCGCGCCCAGTTCCGTGTCGCGGGACGTCTGCGGCCGCAGGCCGCGGCCGGGCGCGGCGAAGCTGAATTCGTCGACGCTCGCCAGCCGGAAACTGCGGCCCACCCGGCCGTAGAGCGTGAGACCCGGCGCGAGCGGCGTGCTGGCGCCCAGCTCCCAGGCGTTGAGCCGGCCGGACAGGCCGCTGGCCGCATTGCTGGCGTCCTTGGCGATCCGCTCGGTGCGGGCGCCGGCGCTCAGGCGCGAGCCGCCGGCCAGCGTGACGTCGTCCTTGGCGTACCACGCGTGGCTGGTCTGGCTGGCGCTCGAGCCGAACGCACCCAGCACGTCGCGCGACCAGCGGCCGTGGTCGGTGCCGACCACCAGGATGTTGGCGACGCCGGCCAGCTTGCCTTCGTGGCGCGCGCGCAGCGAGAGCGTGTCGGCGTCGGTGTCGTAGTCGAACGGAAAGCCGGTGTTGATGCTGCGCAGCTCCTTGCGCCGCGTGCCCACGTCGGCGGCCAGCTGCCAGCCGCCGGCGCTGGTTTCGCCGAACACGCTGGCGCGGCTGTTGCGGATGCTGGCGTGGTCGTTCGGCGTCGTGGTCTGGCGCGGATTGGCCGCGTACTGCGCCGCGCTGAGCGCGCCGGGCAGGCCGGTGTCGAGATCGTCGCGCGCCAGCCGCAGGCCGATGCGTCCGCGCTCGCCCGACCACTGCCCGGCCACCGAGGCTGCGTCCGCCGCCGAGCGGAAGTTGTCGCGATGGTTGTCGCTGTCGCGTCGTTGCGCCGTCGCGTCGAGGGCGAACGAGCCGGTCGCCAGCGTGGCGCTGGCCCGCAGGTCGCGCAGGCCGCGGCTGCCGGCGCCGGCGTAGACCGAGCCGCCGCTGCGGCGCTCCGTGCCGGCGCCGCTCCTGGTGGTGATCACGATCACGCCGCCGGTGGCGCCTTCGCCGTACAGCACCGCGCCGCTGCCGCGCAGCACCTCGATGCGCTCCACCGATTCGATCGGGATGCCGGCGACCCGCGTGCCGCCGAGGTCGGCCTCGCTCACCCGCACGCCGTCGACGATCACCACCTGGTTGGTGTCGGCGGCGGCGCCGAAGCCGCGCAGGTCCAGGCTGTATTCGCCGCCGCCGTAGAAATCCTGCCGGCCCACCACACCCAGCAGGCGCATCAGCGCCTCGTTCACGGTGGTGGCGCCGCTGGCGCGGATCTGGTCGGCGCCGATCACGCTGACGCCGAACGGCAGGGGCGCCGCCAGTTCGTCGAAGCGTGGCGCGCTGACGACGATGCCGGGCAATGTGACCGGCGTCTGGGCCGCGGTGAAGGAGGAGGACGCGGCCAGCGCCAGCACGAAGGCCGCGCGCGGGAGAAAACTCGATGCAGTCATGAGAAGTCGAAACGATTCAATACCCGGACCAGCTTCCCCGCCGGTACAGTGGGCCATCCAGCCGCGCGTCCTCGCGGACGGCGCAGCCACCGTGTTGGCCGGTATCCGGGCTGGCGGGTCTGTTCCCGTCGCCTTCCCAGACGCGCTGTTCGCACGCGTCCAGTGGCTTGCATGACGGGACGGAATTCCCTGGCGGGAATTCATCCGCTTACCGTTGCGGGGGCAGCGCAGGTTGGCTCGAACCGTGAGAACGGCGCGGAGCGCCCTGCTTCCCGTTGAACTGCGGCATGTGAACCACACCGCGAGCACCAACGATTCCATTTTACGGCTGCCGCTGTCACAAAACCCTACAATTCCCCCATGAGTGCTGCCCAGATCGAGCAGATTGCCGAACGCGTCGAGCGCCTGCTCGTGCGCTACGAGGAGCTGCAGCGCACCAACGCCCTGCTGTCGCAGCAGCTGGAAGTGCTCACCCAGGAACGCGACTCGCTGAAGTCGCGGCTGTCGGCGGCCCGGGCCCGCGTCGAGGCGCTGCTCGAACGGCTCCCCGACATCAAGAACGCCGCCTGACCATGAAGCAGCTGGAAGTCCAGATCATGGGCCAGAGCTACCTGCTCGGCTGTCCCGACGGCGGCGAGCAGCGCATGCTGGAGGCGGTGGAAAAAGTCGACGCGGCGATGTGCAAGATCCGCGATGCCGGCAAGGTGAAGGCGCGCGACCGCATCGCGGTGCTGGCGGCCCTCAACCTCGCCTTCGACGCCAGCGCGCGCGGCGCGGCGCCGCCGACACCGATCGCGTCCGCCGACCTCACCAGCGCCGGCCTGGCCGGCCCGGGCAACGGCGCCGACGCGCGCCTGGGCAATCTGCTGGAACGCCTCGACCGCGCGCTGCGCCAGGACGGCCGCCTGCTCTGAGGCGGCAGCGGCGCGCGCGGCCCCCTCGCCATCGCGCCGCGGCCGGTACTGTCGAGTGCGCAGGTTCCGGACCGATGTCAAGCAGCGCTTTTTTTTTCATGTCGGCAGCCGAGGTATTGGGCGTCGGCCGACACGATTGGCGCGGACATGCCCATACAATGAACTTGTCTGCGGTGCATGCCGGGCTTTCATGTCCTTGAACCAATGCTCTTCGAGCACGGGCTTGGAATCATCGCTTGGTGAGCGTGATCGTCTCGCGTCAGATGAACCCAACGCCAAGCTGACCTCGCCCACCTGAACCCCGGTTCAGGCTGCCGGCCCGGTGGCACTTGCAGACACCTCTTTCGCGGAGTTGCGCTTGCTGCACAATCGGCGCAACCCCGCTCCTCGCGGGGCAAGAACAAACATGTCCCTCGAACCTCTCCTCATTTTCGAACTCGTCCTGCTCGGCATCGGCACGGGCTTTCTCGCCGGCCTGCTCGGCATCGGCGGCGGCATGGTGATGGTCCCCTTCATCACCTTGATCCTGTCGCACCAGGGCGTGGCCCCGGGGCTGGCGGTCAAGATGGCGATCGCCACCTCGATGGCCACCATCATCTTCACCTCGATTTCCAGCGTGCGCGCGCACCACCAGCGCGGCGCGGTGCGCTGGGACCTGGTGCGCGGCCTGGCCCCCGGCATCATCGTCGGCGGCATGATCGCCAGCCTGGGCGTGTTCGCGCTGCTCAAGGGCTCGTGGCTGGCGCTGGTGTTCGGCGTCTTCGTCGCGTTCTCGGCGACGCAGATGTTCCGCAACAAGAAGCCCAAGCCCTCGCGCGCGATGCCCACGGGCGCGGGCCGGCTGGGCGCCGGCGGCTTCATCGGTTTCCTCTCGGGGCTGGTCGGCGCCGGCGGCGGCTTCATCAGCGTGCCGTTCATGGCCTGGTGCAACGTGCCGATGCACAACGCCGTGGCGACCTCGGCGGCGCTGGGCTTCCCGATCGCGCTCACCAACGTCATCGGCTACATCGTCAGCGGCCAGTCGGCGCAGAACCTGCCGCCCGCTTCCTTCGGCTACATCTGGCTGCCCGGCCTGGTGATCATCGCGCTGGGCAGCGTGCTGACGGCGCCGATGGGCGCCAAGGCGGCCCATTCGCTGCCGGTCGCCAAGCTGAAGAAGGTGTTCGCCAGCGTGCTGTACCTGCTGGCGGTGTACATGCTGTTCAAGGGCATCACGAGCTAAGCCGAAAAGCAAAGGGCGCGCCGCGGCGCGCCCTTTCCTGCGTCGGCCGCGATCCGGCCGGCGGCCCTCAGGCCGGCTGCAGCCGCTCGCGCAGCCCGGCGGTGATCCACAGGCCGTTGTCGCGGCCGGCGATCAGCGCCTGCACGCCGCGCGTCTGGCCGATCAGGCCGTGCGCCTCGCGCGCCGGCAGCACCATCGCGGCGGCGCCCAGGCCGTTGACGGCGGCCAGTTCGGTTCCGACCAGCGTCACGCCATGCGGGCCCTGCGCCGGATAGCCGGTCTTCGGATCGAGCACGTGGTGGTAGCGGCGGCCGCCGCGCACGAAGCAGCGTTCGTAATCGCCCGACGACGCGACGAAACCCTCGCGCACGTCGATCGCGGCCAGCAGCCGCGACGGCTCGCGCGGGTCGCGGATGCCCACCCGCCACGGCCGCTGCGCGCCGCCGCTCGTGGCGACCACGTCGCCGCCGCCGTTGATCAGCGCCTGCGTCACGCCGTGGCGCTTAAGCGTCTGCAGTCCCGCGTCCAGGATCGCCAGCTTGGCGATGCCGCCCGGGTCGATGCGCATCCCGCGCCTGGCGAGATAGGCGGTGCCGGCGCGCTCGTCCAGTTGGAGCTGGCGCCAGTCGACGTCGGCCAGGTGCGCCGCGATGTAGCCCGCCGGCGGCATCACCGGATCGCGCGGATCGAAATGCCAGCGCCCCACCGAGCCGACGGTGACGTCGAAGGCACCGCCGCTGCGCCGCGACATGCGCTGCGCCATCGCCAGCACCTGCATCAACTCCGGCTCGATGGCCACCGGCTGCAGGCCGGCCGCCAGGTTGATCGCGGCGACGCGGCTGGTGGGCTCGTAGTGGCTCATCATCGCGACCAGCGCGGCCATGCGTTCGAACGCCGCTGCCTGCGCCGAGCGCAGCAGGTCGGCGTCGCCGCCGGCGACGGCGATGTCGACCACCGTCCCCATCATGTGGCGCGAGGCCCGCAGCCGCAGGTCCTGCGCCCGCAGCCGCGCCGACGGCCAGGCCGCGAGGCAGGCGCCGAACGAGGCTGCCAGCATGAGGCGGCGCCGGCGGGGGTCCACCGGCGCCATGGCGGCCGCTGCGGCCGCGTTGTCGGTCACGCGATGCACTGGCGTGTTGGCGCGCCGCTCAGCGCGACTGGTCGGCCATGTAGTTGACGGCGGCCTTGACGTCGTCGTCGCTCAGCGCCGCGTTGCCGCCCTTGGCCGGCATCTGGCCCTTGGCGCCGGTGAAGCCGCCGATCGCGTGCGTGTACAGCGTGTCCATGCCCTGCGCGATGCGCGGACCCCAGTCGGCCTTGTCGCCGGGCTTGGGCGCACCGGCAACGCCGGCGGCGTGGCACAGCGCGCAGGTCTTGTTGAACACCGACTTGCCCGCGGCGTTGTCGGCCGAAGCGGTGGCGGGCGCCGGTGCGGCGGCGGGTGCTGCGGCCGGTGCGGTGGCCGCGGGAGCGGGCGCGGCCGGAGCCGGCGTCTCCTGCTTGCTGCAGGCGGCCAGCAGCGCGGCGCCACAGATCGCGAGCGTGAGCGTGAGGTGTTTCATGCTTGTTTGGAAGTTGAGGAAAACGGTCGCCCATTCTAGGCGGCGCCCACGCGAAAAAATTTGCGGCGAACGCCGCCGCGCTTGACGTAGAGCAAATGAACGGCAGGAAGGTGCACGGATGATCCACCTTTCCAAAAAACGGTGCGCAGCCACGGTGGCGGCGGCACCTGCCTGATGACCAAGCGAAGGAAGACGCAATGAGGAAAGGGGCCCAGATGCCAGAAGAAACCAAATCCGAACTGCCGCGCCGGCGGTTCCTGAACACCGCGGCGGCAGCCGGCCTGGCCGGCATCGGCATGGCCGCCTGTTCGGACAAGCCGGCGACTGCGCCCGCAGCGAAGGCCTCGTCGGCCGTCGCGGGCTCGCACGCCGACGAAGGCGGCGCCTCGATCCACCTGAAGCCGGGCGAGCTCGACACGTACTACGGGCTCTGGAGCGGCGGCCACACCGGCGACATGCGCGTGCTGGGCCTGCCCTCGGGCCGCGAGCTGCTGCGCATTCCCTGCTTCGTGCCGGACGCGCTGGTGGGCTGGGGCATCACCAACGAGTCCAAGCAGATCATGGGCACCAAGGCCGACGGCAGCCTGAGGTACACCGTGGCCGACACCCACCACACGCACGCCTCGTACAAGGACGGCAACTACGACGGCCGCTACGCCTGGATCAACGACAAGATCAACAGCCGCCTGGCCCGGATCCGGCTCGACTACTTCATCTGCGACAAGATCACCGAGCTGCCCAACGTGCAGGGCTTCCACGGCATCTTCCCGGACAAGCGTGACCCGGTCGATCCCGCGATCAACTACACCACCCGCGTGTTCTGCGGCGCCGAATTCCAGATCCCGCTGCCGAACAACGGCAGCGACCTCGAGAAGGCCGACAAGTACCGCAGCATGTTCACCTGCGTGGACGCCGAGACCATGGAAGTGCGGTGGCAGGTGCTGATCGACGGCAACTGCGACCTGACGGCCACCTCGTACGACGGCAAGCTGGCCGCCACCAACCAGTACAACACCGAGAACGGCGTCAAGTACGAGGACATGATGTCCGCCGAGCGCGACGCCTGCCTGTTCTTCAACGTCGCCCGCATCGAGGCCGCCGTCAAGGCCGGCAAGTTCAAGACCGTCGGCGACTCCAAGGTGCCGGTGGTCGACGGCACGCGCGAAGCCAACAAGGATCCCAAGACCGCCCTCACCGCCTACGTGAGCGTGCCCAAGAACCCGCACGGCGTGAACGCCAGCCCGGACGGCAAGTACTTCATCTGCGCCGGCAAGCTTTCGCCCACCTGCACGGTGATCGAACTGGCCAAGGTGCTCGACTGGTTCGACGGCAAGCTGGAGAAGCTGGACGCCGCCATCGTCGCCGAGGTCGAAGTCGGCCTGGGCCCGCTGCACACCGCCTTCGACGGCCGCGGCAACGCCTACACCACCCTGTTCCTGGACAGCCAGCTGGTCAAGTGGAACGTGGACGCGGCGATCAAGTTCCACGCCGGCGACAAGAACGCCAAGTACGTGGTCGACCGCCTCGACCTGCAATACCAGCCGGGCCACGTCAACGCCTCGCAGTCGGAGACCAAGGCCGCCGACGGCAAGTGGCTGGCGGTGGGCTGCAAGTTCTCCAAGGACCGCTTCCTGCCGGTGGGCCCGCTGCACGCCGAGAACGAGCAGCTGATCGACATCTCGGGCGAGAAGATGGTGCTCAAGGCCGACCACCCGGTGCGCGGCGAGCCGCACGACTTCATCATCTTCAAGCGCGACCTGGTGCGGCCCAAGCAGGTCTATGCCCTGGAGGACTTCCCGAACGCGGTCAAGGACGCCAAGGAAAGCGGCGTCGAGCGCAAGGGCCGCAAGGTGACGGTGAAGATGACGTCGCAGGCCCCGGCCTTCAGCCTGCGCGAGTTCAAGGTGAAGAAGGGCGACGAGGTCACCCTCATCCTCACCAACCTCGACAAGGTGGAGGACCTGACGCACGGCTTCGCGATCCCGAAGTACAACGTCAACTTCATCGTGAACCCGCAGGAGACCAAGTCGGTGACCTTCATCGCCGACAAGCCCGGCGTGTTCTGGGCCTACTGCACGCACTTCTGCCACGCGCTGCACCTCGAGATGCGCAGCCGCATGATCGTCGAGGCCTGAGCCCGCGCGGGCCGGCGCGCGCCGCGGCGCGGGCCGGCCCGGCCATTCCCATGAACCTGTTGTCGATCGTCCTGCGCCTGTGCGTGGCGGCTGCCGCATTGCTGGCCGGCGCCGCGGCCTGGGCCACCGCCTACGAAGCCCCGCTGCCCGAGGAGATCCACTCCTCCAAGCGGCTGTGCGACTTCGCTCCGTGCCGCGAGGTGTTCCCCGGCGCGACCTCCTTTTCCGAACGCAAGGGCCAGCCGCCGTACGTCGAAGCGTATGCCGACGAGAACGGCAAGCCGAGGCTGCTCGGCTACGTCATGCTCTCCACCGACATCACCGACACGCCCGCCTATTCGGGCAAGCCGGTGGTCACGCTGATCGGCATGGACCTCAAGGGCCGCTTCGTCGGCGTCAAGGTGCTCAAGCACTCCGAGCCGATCCTGCTGCTGGGCATTCCCGAGGCGGCGCTGGACCGCTTCATCCACCAGTACGTCGGCAAGTTCGTCGGCGACAAGCTGGAGGTCGGCCCGTCCCGCCCCGACGAGGGCGTGGTGGGCCTGGACGCCATCTCCGGCGCCACCGTCACCGTGATCGCGGAGAACCAGGTGATGACCATGTCGGGCGCCTCGGTCGCGCGCCAGACCGGCATCCTGGCGCCCACCGTGCGGGCCCCGGCGAAGTTCGCCGACACCGGCCGCACTCTCGACTGGGCGGCGCTGGTGGACCAAGGCGCCGTGCAGCGCCTGGTGGTGCAGCCCGAGCAGGTCGGGCTCGACCGGACCGGCTCGCCCTTCATCGAACTGTGGTTCGGCGCGCTGAACCAGCCCGACATCGGCAAGGCGGTGCTCGGCGCTTCGGCCTGGTCCGGCTTGATGTCGCAGCTCAAGCCCGGCGAACAGGCCCTGTTCGTGATCCGCACCCAGGGCAAGGAATCGTTCAAGGGCTCCGGCTTCGTGCGCGGCGGCATCTACGACCGGGTGCAGGTGCGCCAGGGCATGGACGCCTTCACCTTCCGCGACCTGGACTCCACCAACCTCTACGGCATCGAGGCGGCCGGTGCGCCGCGCTACGACGAATCGGCGATCTTCATCGTGCGCTCGCCGGCGTTCTCCGCGGCCTATCCGTGGAAGCTGACGCTGCTGGGCAACCGGGTCGACCGCGCCACCGGCGCCCGCAGCTTCACCAGCTTCGAGGCCAGGTACTGGCTGCCGGCCTGGTCGCTGCAGGGCGGCCGCCCCGAGCTGGACGAGCCCGAGGCCGCCTGGGTCAAGGTCTGGAAGTCGCGCGCCGTGGAGATCGCGCTGTTCGCCGCCCTGCTGGTCGGCGTGGCCGTGGTCTATGCGCAGCGCGACCGGCTGACGCGCCGCGCCACCCGCAAGAACAAGTGGCCGGTCAACGCGTTCAAGTACAGCGCCTGGGTGGCGTCGATCGGCTTCGTCGGCTTCCACCTCATGGCCCAGCCGTCGATCACGCAGGTGCTGACCTGGTTCCACGCCCTGCTGTTCCACTGGACCTGGACCCTGTTCCTGAGCGATCCGTTCGTGTTCCTGTTCTGGATCTTCATCATCGCCACCGTGTTCGTCTGGGGCCGGGGCCTGTTCTGCGGCTGGCTGTGCCCGTTCGGCTCGCTCTCGGAGCTGCTGTACAAGGTGGGCGGCGCGATCGGCCTGCGCCGCTTCCAGCGCGCCCTGCCGCGCTGGCTGCACGACCGCCTGAAGTGGGTCAAGTACGGCATCTTCTTCGGGCTGCTGGCGGTGTCGATGTTCTCGATGGGCTGGGCCGAGATGCTGGCGGAGGTGGAGCCCTTCAAGACCACCTTCCTGGTCGGCTGGTTCCAGCGCTCCTGGCCCTACACGCTGTTCGCCGCCGCCATCCTCGGCGTGTCCGTGTTCGTCGAGCGGCCGTTCTGCAAGTACCTGTGCCCGCTCGGCGCGTCGCTGGCGATGCCCTCGACGTTCCGCTGGTTCGGCCTGCGCCGCAAGCAGGAGTGCAATACCTGCAAGGCCTGCGCGACCGGCTGCGGCGCCCAGGCCATCGACGCCGACGGCCGCATCGACCACCGCGAGTGCCTGCACTGCCTGGACTGCATGGTGCTGTACACCGACAGCCACGCCTGCCCGCCGCTGGCCAAGGAGCGCAAGCGACGCGAGCGTGATGGCCTGGAGCTGACGCCGATCGGCCGCGACGGCTACTACATCCCGATCCACCCGGTCGCGAACACCCGCCAGGAGTCCAAGGCATGAGCCGCACCGGCCGCCCGCAGGGGCGAATTCCCGCTCGCGGGGACAGGGCCTCGGGCCCGAGGGAGCAGCAATGAGCACCGTGGATCCCCGCATGCCGACCGACCCGGTCCCCCGCCCCTACGCCGTGCGCACCCTCGCGGGCCGCGCCTGGGCCGAAGTGGTCGACCACCTGTGGCCGTGGAAGCGCGGCGTGGGCGCGCCGCCCCGGCTGCTGCGCGCCGCCGGGATCGCGCTCGCCGTCGCGGTGACGCTGGCCTGGGTCCTGGCGGCCCTGGGCGAGCTGCGCGCCGGCGCCATCATCGGCTGGTGGTTCGGCTGGAGCCTGTACGAGGTGCTGGTGCGCCTGCGCGCCAAGCGCTACGTCAAGGACGGCCCCTGGTGGCGCGACAACTACCGGGCCGCCTCGGTCATGGACATGGTCTGCTACGTCTCGTTCAAGAACCTGCTGATCGGGGCCACGCTGTTCCTGGCGCTCAAGGCCATGGGCTGGCTGGTGATCTGATGAAGCGCATGCTCGCCGTGCTGGCCCTGGCCGCCGGCTGCGCCGCGCAGGCCGCGACGTGGACCGTGCGGCCCGGCCAGCCGATCCAGCCGGCCATCGACCGCGCCGCCGCCGGCGACGTGGTCGAGATCGCCCGCGGCCAGTACAGCGGCAACCTGGTGATCGCCCGGCCGCTGACGCTGCGCGGCATCGGCCGGCCCACCATCAGCGGCGGCCTGACCGGCGACACGATCCGCGTCCGGTCGCCCGACGTGACGATCGAGGGCCTGATCGTGCGCGATTCCGGCGACAGCCTGCTGGCGCAGAACGCCGGCATCTACGTCAGCCCCGGCTCGCACCGCGCCGTGGTGCGCCAGTGCGACCTGGTCTACAACCTGTTCGGCCTGTGGATCGAGAAGGCCGACGACGTGCGGGTCGAGCGCAACGTGATCGTCGGCAAGCGCGACTACGCGTCCTCGCAGCGCGGCAACGGCGTGCAGCTGTACAACACCAACGGCGCGCAGATCATCGGCAACCAGGTCAGCTTCGTGCGCGACGCGCTCTACGTCGACGTCTCGCATCACGCGGTGTTCCGCGGCAACCGGCTGCACCACAGCCGCTACGGCACGCACTACATGAACTCCTACCACAACCTGTGGGAGGACAACGACAGCTATTACAACCGCGGCGGGCTCGCGCTGATGGAGGTGCGCGACCAGGTGGTGCGCAACAACCGCGCCTGGGGCAACACCGACCACGGCATCATGCTGCGCACGCTGCAGGACTCGGTGATCGAGAACAACGTGGTCGCCGGCAACGCGCGCGGCTTCTTCATCTACGACGTCGAATACGCGCGGCTCACCGGCAACCTGGTGGTCGGCAACCAGGTCGGCGTGCACCTGTCCGCCGGCTCCACCCGCAACGAGGTGGAAGGCAACGACTTCATCGAGAACCGCGAGCAGGTGCGCTACGTCGGCGCGAAGGACGAGACCTGGGGCGCCCGCGGCGGCAACTATTGGGGCAACTACCTGGGCTGGGACCGCGACGGCGACGGCCACGGCGACGTCCGCTACGAGGCCAACGACGTGGTCGACCGGCTGGTCTGGCGCCATCCGATCGTCAAGCTGCTGCTGGCCAGCCCCGCCGTGCAGGCGCTGCGGCTGGTCGGCCAGCAGTTCCCGGTGCTGCGGGTGCCCAGCGTCGTCGATCCCAAGCCGCGCATGCACCCCGCCCATCCCAACTGGAGCACATGGAATGACAAGCCCTCCAAGCGCTGACGACACGCCGGTCATCGCCGTGCGCGGCGTCGCCAAGCACTACGGTGCGGTGCGCGCGGTCGACGGCGTCGACCTCGACGTGCACCGCGGCGAGCTGTTCGGCCTGATCGGCCACAACGGCGCCGGCAAGAGCACCCTGTTCAAGATGATGCTGGGCCTGGTGGCGGCCAGCGCCGGCGAGATCCGCCTGCAGGGCGCCTCGGTAGCCGGCGCGCAGTTCCGCAGCGTGCGCCGCCGCATCGGCTACCTGCCCGAGAACGTGGTCCTCTACGACAACCTCAGCGGGCTGGAGACGCTGCGCTTCATCGCGCGGCTGAAGGGCGCGCCGCAGCAGGAGTGCGCGGCGGTGCTGGACCGGGTCGGCCTGGGCGCCGCCGGCGCGCGTCCGGTGCGCGAGTACAGCAAGGGCATGCGCCAGCGCCTGGGCTTCGCGCAGGCGCTGCTGGGCCGGCCGCAGGTGCTGTTCCTCGACGAACCGACCACCGGGCTGGACCCGGAGGCGACCCGCTCGTTCTACGCCACGCTGCGCGAGCTGCGCGCCGATGGCGTCACCATGATCGTGACCTCGCACGTGCTGGCCGAGCTGCAGGAGCGGGTGAACCGGCTGGCGGTCATGGCCTCGGGCCGGGTGCAGGCCCTGGGCACCTTGCAGGAGCTGCGCGAGCGCACGCTGCTGCCGCTGCACCTGGACGTGGTCGCCAGCGAGGCCGGCGCCGCCGACGTGCGCGCCGCGCTGGAGCCGCTGCCGCTGGCCGAGCGCCACTGGGACGGCCCCCGGCTGCGGGCCCGCTGCCCGCGCGACGCCAAGATGGCCGTGCTCGCCGCGCTGGCGGCGCGCGGCAGCCAGGTGCTCGACTTCAAGGTCCACGAGCCTTCGCTCGAGGACGTCTTCTTCGGCTGCGCCGCGTGACGGATCGAACCATGGAAGCCGCACAGATCTTCACCATCGCCCGCAAGGAACTGCGCGATCGCCTGCGCAACCGCTGGGTGCTCGCCGTCGCCCTCGTGTTCACGGTGCTGGCCATCGTGATCGCCTACTTCGGGGGCGCCCAGCAGGGCGCCGTCGGCCTGCGCTCGATCGAGTTCACCATCGCCAGCCTGGTCAGCCTGGTGATCTACCTGATCCCGCTGATCGCCCTGCTGCTCGGCTTCGACGCGATCGTCGGCGAGCGCGAGCGCGGCTCGCTCAACCTGCTGCTGTCGCTGCCGATCACGCGGCCCGAACTGCTGCTCGGCAAGTACCTGGGCCTGGCCGCCGCGTTGACCATCTCCACCCTCGGCGGCTTCGGGCTGGTGGCGCTGCTGCTGGCCGGCCAGATCGGCGCCGCCGGCCTGGTGCCGTACGCGGGCTTCATGGCCAGCTCGGTGCTGCTCGGACTCGCGTTCCTCAGCCTGGCCGTGATGCTGTCGGTGCTGGCCACCGACCGCACCCGCGCCTCCGGCCTCGCGATCGGCCTGTGGTTCTTCTTCGTGCTGGTGTTCGACCTGCTGCTGCTCGGGGCGCTGGTCGCCACCGGCGGCCAGGCCGGCGCCGCCTGGTTTCCGTACCTGCTGCTGTTCAACCCCGCGGACGTGTTCCGCGTCCTCAATGTCTTTTCGCTCGACGACGTGCGCACCCTCTACGGGCTGTCCAGCATCGTGCCCGCCGCCCTGGCCAAGCCATGGCTGATGGGCCTGGTGATGCTGGGCTGGATCGCCGCGCCGCTGGGCATCGCCAGCTGGAGATTCCGCCCATGACACCCCATCGCCGCCATCTGCTGCTGGCCCTGTGCGCCGCGCCGCTCGCCGCCCTCGTCGGCTGCACCAACGCCGAATCGGGCACCGTGCTGCGCCCGGCCGAGATCGATCCGGCCACCACCTGCGACCTCGACGGCATGCTGCTGGCCGACTACGGCGGGCCCAAGGCGCAGATCCACTATGCCGGCCAGGCCGCGCCGGTGTTCTTCTGCGACACCGTCGAGATGTTCGCGCAGCTGCTGCGGCCGGAGCAGGTCCGGCCGGTGCGCGCCGTGTTCGTGCAGGACATGGCGCGGGCCGACTGGGACCAGCCGCGCGGCCACTGGTTCGACGCCAGGACCGGCTTCTACGTGATCGGCAGCAAGCGCCGCGGCTCGATGGGCCCGACCTTCGCCAGCTTCGCGCAGGAGGCCGAGGCGAGGAAGTTCGCGGCCCAGTACGGCGGCAAGGTGCTGCCGTTCGCCGAGGTCACGCCGCAGCTGGCCGACCTGAGCGGCGGCGCCTCGCACGACACCCGGATGTAGCCCCGCGCGGGCTCAGGTGTTGCCGACGTAGGGGTTGCTGCGCCGCTCGCGGCCGAAGGTGCTCTCGGGGCCGTGCCCGGGAATGAACACCGTGTCGTCGCCCATCGGCCACAGCCGCTGCGTGATGCTGGCGATCAGCGTGTCGTGGTCGCCCTGCGGGAAGTCGGTGCGGCCGATGCTGCCGGCAAACAGCACGTCGCCGACGAACGCGCGCTTCATCTCCGGCGAATGGAACACCACGTGGCCCGGCGTGTGGCCCGGGCAGTGGCGCACGTGCAGCACGTGGCCGGCCAGTTCCACGGTGTCGCCGTCGTGCAGCCAGCGGGTCGGCTGGAACGGCCGCGCCTGCGGCAGGCCGAACATCGCGCCCTGCTGCCCGATCGCATCGATCCAGAACTGGTCCCCCGGATGCGGCCCGATCACCGGCAGCTGCAGCCGCTCGGCCAGCTCGGCGGTGCCGCCGGCATGGTCGATGTGGGCGTGGGTCAGCCAGATCTGTTCCAGCTTCAGGCCGCGGCTGGCCGCTTCGGCCAGCAGGGTGTCGAGGTCGCCGCCGGGATCGATGATCGCCGCCTGCCTGGTCTGGTCGTCCCAGACGATCGAGCAGTTCTGCCGGAACGGCGTGACGGGGATGGTTTCGTACTTCAGCATGGTCCGCCCATTTGTTTGCAGCAATGAGAAAGTGAAATCTGGGATCGCGCAGCTAGATCCGACAGGCGCCACTCCAAGCCTGCTGCGATCTTGCAGAGCACACTGACGGGCAGCACCGCGCCGCGCCTCGATGCGAATGAAGTCCAGACGTCCACTATGATCGGCGCGCCTCGCATGAACGACCGTCCTCGTGCTCCGCGGGGACGGTGCCTTCGACGACCTTGGCCCGCATGGTGGGCGATGCTTCCCGAGGTGTAGCCGAAAGAGCACCACGCTCCAAAACGGATCGGATCGCTATCTCTTGCCATACAGGCGTTCGATCGCCGCTTCCTGCTTCAAGTCCATTGGGCCGGGCTTGAGGCGCGCTAGTCGATAGACGGCCTTCATTTCATCAGCAGTGACGGTGCACCAATGTTTGGCAAGGCGCGCCCATAACCAGCCGCCAATCCACATGCCACCTCCGACCGTCACCATCATCGTTGCCAGGAATGCGAATCTCATCCAAAACGGCAGCGTCGACATTAGCGTGGCAGCCTCTGCTCCGACAAGCTTTGGAGCAATGAAGATGGTGATTGCACCAAACAGCGCGCCCATCAGGGCAGAAGTCAGCCGCAAGGTTCGGTGAAGCGTCTGGACGCGCTGCGGCAGAGTATTTTCTGGGTTCATCTCAGCGCCCTGCTGCGAAACAGGCCGCGCTGCCGGTGCGCGGATGGGTTTCCGTCCATGGTGAGGTACCTACCCAACGGTAGTGGCGGTTCCGTGTTGCTGAAGGCTCCAGCATAGCTGGCCGGGCGTCCTTGAATAACCAGCCGTACGCGCTGCACTACTGCCACCCATTGCTCCACAATCGCGAAATCGTCCGTCACCGCGGCCTCTGTTCGGCCGCGGACTGCCCCAGAACTACATGCTGCGCACGTGTCGCTCGTCCCTGCCATGGCGTCGGGCCCGCTCGCAGCGCAGGCTGCAACAGCCCCAGCCTAATTCACCGCGATCCCGGCCTCGCGTACCACCTTGGACCACTTCGTGCGCTCGCGGCTGATGTGCTCGGCGAATGCTTCCGGCGTGCCCCCCATGGCTTCGGCGCCCTGATCCGCGAGCTTCTGCCGCATGTCGGGGCTCGCCAGGATGGCATTGATCTCCCGGTTCAGCCGGGCGATCACCTCGGGCGGCGTGGCGGCCGGCGCCGCGATCCCGCTCCAGGACAGCGATTCGTAGCCCGGCACGCCCGATTCGGCGATGGTCTTCACGTCGGGCAGCGCCGGCGTGCGCTGCAAGCCGGTGACCGCGAGCACCCTCACCTTGCCCGCCTTGATGTGGCCGACGGCACCCGGCATGTTCTCGAACATCATCGAGACGCGGCCGGAAATCACGTCCGGCATCGCCTGGCCGCTGCCCTTGTAGGGGATGTGGAGCAGCTCGGTTCCCGTCATCAACCGGAACAACTCCGCGGACATGTGCGTCGATGCGCCCGACCCGGACGACGCGAACGACAGCTTGCCGGGCGCCGCCTTCGCCGCGGCGATGACGTCGCCCACGCTCTTGAGGGGCGAGTCGGCCGGCACGATCAGCACGTTGGTGATCGACGCGATGTAGGCGACCGGCTTCAGGTCACGCTCCGCCTGGTAACTCATGTTCCGGTACATGGCATTGTTGATCGCCATGACACCGGTCGTGGCCATCAGCAGGGTGTAGCCGTCCGGCGGTGCCTTCGCGACGGCGTCGGCGCCGATGTTGCCGCCGGCGCCAGGGCGGTTGTCGATGACGACGGGCTGGCCCAGGGCCGTGGCCAGGCGCTCGCCGACCAGGCGGGCGAAGATGTCGGTGGATCCGCCGGGGGCGAACGGCACCACGATCTTGAGGCCGCGCGACGGCCAGGATTGGGCGTGCGCGCCGGGCAGGGCTGCGGCGAACAGAGCAACGCCCGTGAGCGCCGCGAGGATTCTTGCCCGCATCGTGGTATCTCCCGAGGCCGTGGACGTCGGCCCGATCCGCGCAGTATCGCGTCGATCAGGCATCGCGGGACAGCGGGATTGCCCGCATCGACCCGTGCGCGCCGGACCGGCGCCGCCGAACTTGTCCCATCGACAGAACCTGTCCTATACTGAGGACAGGATGCCCGTTACCGCCGCGTCGCTGCCGATCTCCAAATACCACCAGGTCTACCTGGTGCTGCGCGAGCAGTTGCACGAAGGCCGCTTCGCCCGGGGCCTGCCCGGCGAGCTGGACCTCACGCGCCAGTTCAGCGTCGGCCGCGTCACGGTGCGGCGCGCACTGGAGCAGCTCGCGCACGAGGGCCTGATCGTGCGCGAGGCGGGCCGCCGCTCGCGACCCGCCTCGCGCCCCGCGCACGACGCGCCGCGTCCGGCGCAGGCGCAGGCGGCCACGTCGCTCAAGGGCCTGCTGGGAGACATCGTGAACGCGACGCGCGGCACCTCGGTGAAGGTGCTCGAGTGGCGCGTGATCGAAGCCTCGCCCGACACGGCCCAGGCGCTGCAGGTGGCCGAGGGCGAGCAACTGCGCAAGGCGGTGCGCCGGCGCAGCACCAGCGCCGGCCCGGTATCGCACATCACGACCTACGTCCCCGAGGCGCTGGTGCGCGGCTTCGGCCGCGCCGAACTGGCGCACCAGCCGATGCTGCAGCTGCTGCAGGAAGCCGGCCTGCAGCCGGGCCGGGCCGTGCAGACGGTCTCGGCGCGCCAGGCCGACGCCAGGGTGGCCGGCGAGCTGCAGGTGCCGGTCGGCTCCGCGCTGCTGTGGGTGCGCCGGGTGGTGTACGACACGCAGGAGCGGCCGTTGCAGCTGCTGCACGGGCTGTACCGGCCCGACCGCTACGAGTACCAGATGGAGCTGTCGCAGGTGGGCGCGATCGACGCGCGCATCGTGGTGACCGAACTGTTGTTCTGAAGGACAGGAAGATGAGTCCCCCCGCGCGGCCGGCGCAGACGCTGGCCCAGAAACTGATCGCACGGGCCAGCGGGCGCACGCACGTGGCGCCCGGCGAGATCGTCAGCTGCCAGGTGGACCTGGCGATGTTCCACGACTCCTCCGGCCCGCGCCGGCTCAAGCCGATGCTGGAGGAGCTGGGCGCGCGCATCTGGGACAAGAACCGGGTCGTGCTGGTGATGGACCACTACGTGCCGGAGCGCGACGAGGATTCGCGCCGCATCGTGCGCATCGCGCGGGAGTGGGCCGCCGAGCAGCAGCTGCCGCACGTGTACGACAGCATCGGCATCTGCCACGTCGTGCTGCCGCAGAAGGGCCACATCCGCCCCGGGATGTTCTGCGTCGGCGGCGATTCGCATTCGCCCACGGGCGGCGCCTTCGGCGCCTACATGTTCGGCATCGGCGCGACCGAGATGCTCGGGGTGGTGGTCACCGGCGGGATCTGGGTGCGCGTGCCGCTGACCCTGCGCATGTGGTGGGACGGCGAGCTGGCGCCCGGCGTGAGCGCCAAGGACATGATGCTGCACCTGACCGGCCGCTTCGGGATGAACGGCGGCGACTACCAGGCGGTCGAGTTCTGCGGCCCGGGCGTGCAGGCGCTGTCGATGCAGGAGCGCATGACGCTGTCCAACATGAGCGCGGAGCTGGGCGCCCAGGCCGGGCTGGTCGCGCCCGACGCCACCACGCGCGAGTGGCTGCGCGCCGCCGGCGTGCCCGACGAGCAGATCGCGCTCGACCCCTGGTTCACCGACGAAGGCGTGGACGAGCGCGCGGCGAAGACGTTCCGCTTCGACGCCGCGGCGCTGGCGCCGCAGGTGGCGGCCCCGCACAGCCCGGCCAACACCCACGCGGTCGGCGACATCGGCCAGGTGCCGATCCAGGTGGCCTACATCGGCGCCTGCACCGGCGCCAAGCTGGACGACCTGCGGGCGGCGGCGGCCGTGCTGCGCGGCCGCCGCGTCGCCGCCGGCACGCGCCTGATGGTCGCGCCGGCGAGTGCCCAGGACCAGCAGGCCGCGCAGGACGAGGGCGTGCTGGGCGCGCTGCGCGACGCCGGCGCGCAGCTGCTGCCCCATTCGTGCGGCGCCTGCTCCGGCTACGGCGGCACCATCCCCGACGGCGCCACCGTGGTCGCCACCACCGCGCGCAACTTCAAGGGCCGCATGGGCTCGGCCAGCGCGCAGGTCTACCTCGCATCGCCCTACACCGTCGCGGCGTCGGCGTTGTGCGGCCGCATCGCCGATCCGCGGGAGGTGCTGGCATGAGCGCCGCACGGCCGCCCGAAGGCGCTCACGCCCCCTCGGGGGGCAGCGCAGTACACGAAGTGACAAGCGTGGGGGCTCCCATGAGCGCCGCACGGCCGCCCGAAGGCGCTCACGCCCCCTCGGGGGGCAGCGCAGGACACGAGGTGACGACCGCTGGGCCCCTGACCGCGCACCGTGTCTGGCGCCTCGGCGCCGAGATCGACACCGACCAGCTCGCCCCCGGCGCGTACATGAAGCTGGGCATCGAAGGCATCGCGCCGCACTGCCTGGAAGCCGTGCGGCCCGGGTTCGCCGGAGCCGTTCGCGCCGGCGACGTGATCGCTGCCGGCCCCGGCTTCGGCATCGGCTCTTCGCGCGAGCAGGCCGCGGCCGCGCTGGTGCAGCTCGGTGTGCGCGCGGTGATCGCACCGTCGTTCAGCGGCCTGTTCTTCCGCAACGCCTTCAACCTCGGCCTGCTGCTGCTGACGTGCCCAGCGGCCGAACAGTTGCGCGACGGCGAGCTGGTCGAACTCGACCTGCAGCGGATGCAGGTCGTCGGCAGCGCCGGCCGCCGCCTCGCCTGCGAGCCCATCCCCCCGTTCCTGCTCGAGATGGTGCAGGCCGGGGGCCTCATGAACCAATTGCGGCGCAAGCTGCAAGCCGCCCGATGACCGCCATGCCACCTGCCTTCAGGCAACGCCTGCAATCCCCTGCCCCGGTGCTCGCGCCGGGCGTCTACGACGCGCTCACCGCGCTGGTCGCCGAGCAGGCCGGCTTCGAGGCGCTGTACCTCTCGGGCGCTTCCGTCGCCTACACCCGGCTCGGCCGCTCCGACGTGGGCCTCACCACGGCAACCGAGGTCGCCGACACGCTGGCTCGGATCACCGAGCGGGTGGCGCTGCCGGTGATCGTGGACGGCGACACCGGCTTCGGCAACGCGCTGAACACCCAACGCACGGTGCGGGCCTTCGAGCGCGCCGGCGCCGCGATGATCCAGCTGGAGGACCAGACCTTTCCCAAGCGCTGCGGCCACCTGGACGGCAAGGGCGTGATCCCGCGCGAGGAAATGTGCGGCAAGCTGCGCGCCGCCCTCGATGCGCGCCGATCGGCCGACACGCTGATCCTGGCCCGCACCGACGCGCTGGCGGTGGAGGGCTTCGACGCCGCCATCGAGCGCGCGGAGGCCTACCTGGCTTGCGGGGTCGACGCCCTCTTCGTCGAAGCGCTGCGCACGCCGGAGCAGATGAAGGCCGCCTGCGAACGCTTCGCCGCCCGCATCCCGCTGCTGGCCAACATGGTCGAGGGCGGCAAGACGCCGGTGCGATCCGCCAGCGAGCTCGGCGGCCTGGGCTTTCGCATCGTCATCTTCCCCGGCGGCACCGCGCGGGCGGTGGCGCACACGCTGCAGCGCTACTACGCCAGCCTCAGGCAGCACCAGACAACGGCTCCCGAACGCGAGCGCATGCTCGATTTCGACCAGCTCAACGCACTGATCGGCACGCCCGAACTGCTGCGCGATGCGGCGCGCTACGACGCGAGCGCGCAATCCGATTGACCCGCTGTACCCACGCAAAGGAGATTGAAGAAGTGAACCGCTGTTTGACTCGACGCACCGCCATCGGCGCCGTGCTCGCGCTCGCCGCACTGGCCGCCCATGCCGCCTTCCCGTCCAAGCCGATCCGCCTGATCGTCGGCGCGTCCGCCGGCGGCACCACCGACACGCTGGCGCGCGAGGTCGCCGAGCACATGACCAAGACGCTGGGCCAGCCGGTGATCGTGGAGAACAAGCCCGGCGCCGGCGGCAACATCGCCGCGCTGGAAGTGGCCCGCGCGCCGGCCGACGGCCATACCCTGCTGGTGTCCTTCACCAGCCACACCATGAACGCGTCGCTGTTCCAGGCGCTGCCGTACGACCCGCTCGGCGACTTCACCCCGGTCGCCCTGCTGGCCAAGGGCTCCAGCGTGCTGGTCACGCGCGCCGGCGCGCCGTACAAGGACTTGCGCGACGTGATCGCCAGCGGCAAGGGCAACGCGGCCGGCCTGACCTTCGCGGTCGGCGGCATCGGCAGCTCCCTGCAGATGGACACCTACGAGTTCGAGCACTCCACCGGCACGAAGGTGACGCAGGTGCCGTTCAAGGGAACGAGCCCGGCCCTGGCCGACGTCCTGGCCGGCCACGTGGACCTCATGTTCGCGCCGGTCAACGGGGCCCGGCCGCTGGTCCAGTCCGGCAAGCTGCGCGCATTGGCGGTGGCCGGCCCGAAGCGCATGGCGGCGTTCCCCGACGCGGCGCCGATCACCGAGACGATCCCGAAGTACACGACCAACTACTCGTGGTTCGGGGTGCTCGGCCCGGCCAAGCTGCCGACCGACGTGACCAGGGCCCTCAATGCGGCGGTCAACAAGGCGATGCAGCAGCCCAAGGTCAAGACGCGGCTGGACGCGGACGGCAGCACGCACGAGAACCTCACGCCCGAGCAGTTCGCCGCGTTCCTGGCGGCCGACCTGAAGCACTGGGCTTCGCAGGGCAAGGCCTTCGGCATCAAGCCCGAGTAAGGCCCGCGTTCCTCGTAGCCGCGCGCGGCGAGGCTGGCGCGGCTGCGGGCCCCCGGCGACGGAGCCGGGCTGCACGACACCGCGCTGGCCGCCGACGATCGCCTCGCCGGCGCGCCCTCCTCGATGCTCTCGCCGAACGTCAGCAGGAACGCCTGCAGAGCAGGCGAGACTCATCCCGAAACACGCGCCGCGCCTTTGCAACAACTGCGCGCGGGCGAACGGCGCCGCCTCTGACCTACCGCAAGGAATTGGCGCAAGCGCCCCACTAATTTCCCTGCTCGGACGGCGCCAGCGGCGCCACGACCAGCAGGCTCGCATGAAGAGATGCCCCGCTTCCATCCAGCCGGCAATGCAGGCGGCGATCGCCTTGCCTCGCGGCGCATGGCTTCGTCGCGCGACGCCTTGCAGCCGCTCGGATTAGTGCCACACCGCGGCCGGGGCGGCGAACGACAGCAAGAGAAGTGAGATGCCCAATCGCCGACTGCCTGGCACCGCCCCTGCTGCCCGCGCCGGACGGCTGATCACCATCTGGACGCCGGAGGACAAGGCGTTCTGGCAGCGCGAAGGCGAAGCCATCGCGAAGGCCAACCTCTGGATCAGCGTGCCAGCGCTGTTCCTGGCGTTCTGCATCTGGCAGCTCTGGAGCGTCGTCGCGGTCGGGCTGCCGGCGCTGGGCTTCCAGTATTCGACCGACCAGCTGTTCTGGCTCGCCGCGGCCCCGGCGCTCTCGGGCGCCACGCTGCGCATCTTCTACTCCTTCATCGTGCCGGTCGTCGGCGGCCGGCGCTGGACCGCGATCTCGACCGCCAGCCTGCTGATCCCGGCGCTGGGGATCGGCTTCGCGGTGCAGGACAACACGACCAGCTATCCGACCATGCTGATGCTG
>NZ_DATMHS010000009.1:0-17566 GCF_035554825.1 Ramlibacter sp.
AACGCCGCCCGCTAAGGCGCCTTGTGAGAGCCTGCGCTCACTTCGGAGCGCCGGCACGAATCCCAAAAGTCCATGCCGGCTGCCCAAAAATTGGGCAGCCGCTTGCGTTTTGGGGTCGGATAAGTCACACTACCGCCTTGATTTTTCCGGGTTAACCCGGAGTGGCGTCCCCGAGAAAGGCGCCCGAGAGAAGGTTTGTTCATGGCGCCCATCGCCGCTGTCAAGTTTGCGCTTACTAGCATCTTGCTTGCAGCATCGGTCGCCGTCCCCCAGGCGCAAGCCCGGGGTTGGACCGACCCACCTGAAGTCAGCAGGCTGGCCCCGATGCGGGTCGCCGAACTGCCGACGCAGGCTCGGGACATCTACGGACGGATCCGGCAAGGCGGACCGTTCCAGTACGAGAAGGACGGCTCGGTGTTCGGCAACAGGGAACGGACGCTCCCTCGCGCCACGCGCGGGTATTACCGCGAGTACACCGTGCCCACGCCAGGATCGCGCGACCGGGGAGCCCGGCGCATCGTGTGCGGCGGGCCGACCCTGGCGCCCCACACCTGCTACTACAGCGCTGACCACTACGCCAGTTTTCGACAGATTGTGGAGTGACCCCCGATGAAGCGGGACTTGTTTGTGACTATGGAAAGAGACACGGAGATGGACGCACCACTTCGTAAGGAACCCGGCGAGGCGCCGCTCAAGGGCATCCGCAACAACATCGTGCAGTCCATCCGCGCCTTCAGGGTGCAGGACCTGCAGCATGCCGCGCGTTCCCTCGGCCACCATTTCCTCTACGCCAACCTGGCCGCCGGCCAGAGCAAGCAGGAAGTGCTGGAGCTGATCGCCCAGCAGTTCATGCTGCCGGCCCATTTCGGGAAGAACTTCGACGCGCTGTACGACTGCATGACCGACCCGGTCCACAAGTCCGGGCCGCAGCCCGGCTTCATCGTCGTGCTCGAGCAGATTCCCGCCAACGCCAAGTTCGACAAGGAAGCGCGCGAGCAGCTGCTCGACATTTTCCGGGACACCGCCGATTACTGGGCGGACCGGAAGATACCGTTCAGGTGCTTCTATTCTTTTCTGTAGCCCGTTCTGCACAAACCAGCCAAGCAGAACGGGCGAACGAGGCTCAAGGCACCGAAGCACCCGCTCCGGCCGCCACCGACAACGGCGAGAAGATGCCCACCGACAAGCTGGTGGACGTGTCGCCCCTGGCGCTGCGCATGAGCAGCCCCTTCAACGCCGGGTATTGGCTTGCCGCGGCGTAGTTCTGAAGACACCGCGTTTTCAGCACTGATCTCATCAGGGAAAAACGGCCGGGAGACCCGGCCGTTTTTCTTTTGCGGGGCGCGTCCTGGGCGTTATCCCACCGCGACCTGCTGCGCCAGCGCGACGTACTCGTGCACCGGCACTTCCTCGGCCCGCCGCTGCAGGTCGAAAGCGCCGGCGAAGCGGCGCTGCTCCAGCCATTTGCCCAGGCTGTGCCGCAGCAGCTTGCGGCGCTGGCTGAAGGCCGCCTGGACGAGCTCCGAGAGCAGCTGCTCGTCGACTGCGGCCGGGTTCGCCAGCGGGACCATCCGCACCACGGCGCTGTCGACCTTCGGCGGCGGATCGAACGACGTCGGCGGCACGAACAGCACGTCCGCCATCTCGTAGCGCCACTGCAGCATGACCGACAGGCGCCCGTAGTCGCTGGTGGCGGGGCGCGCCACCATCCGGTCGATCACTTCCTTCTGCAGCATGAAATGCTGGTCGGCGATGCTCGCCACATGCTGCAGCAGGTGAAACAGGATCGGGGTCGAGATGTTGTAGGGCAGGTTGCCGACGACGCGCAGCTTGGCGCCGGCCATCGATCGCGCCAGCGCGCCGAAGTCCACCCGCAGCACATCCGCCTCGATCACGTCCAGCTGCGGGTGCTTGCGCAACCGGGCGGCGAGGTCGCGATCGAGCTCGATCACGGCCAGCCGGCCGAGCCGCTCGACCAGCGGCTGCGTGAGGGCCGCCAGCCCGGGACCGATCTCCACCATCGGCTGGCCCGGCCGGGGGTCGATCGCCCGCACGATGGCGTCGATGATCGCCGGATCGGTCAGGAAGTGCTGGCCGAAGCGCTTGCGGGCGACGTGCTTCAAGTCGGCGGCTCGCGGAACTCCACGTAGGCGCGGCCGCGCACCTCCTGCGCCCACTGCTCGTAGGCCTCGTCGAGTTTCTTCTCGCGCAGCAGGTTGCGGGCGATCTCGCGCTGCTCGCGCTGGCTGAGCGTGGCCTGCCGCCGCTCCAGCACCTGGATCAGATGGACGCCGAACCGCGAGACGATCGGATCGGACATCTGGCCGGGCTGCAAGCCCTCGACGACTTCTTCGAACTCGGGCACGAACAGGCCGGGGCCGGCCCAGCCCAGGTCGCCACCCTTGGCCGCGCTTGCGTCCTGCGAGTGCTCGCGCGCCAGCTGCGCGAAATCGGCCTGGCCGGCCAGCACGCGCCGCTTGTAGTCGGCCAGGCGCTGGCGCGCCGCGGTCTCGGTCAGCTGGGCGCTGGTGCGCAGCAGGATGTGGCGGGCATGGGTTTGCACCACCTGGCCGTCGGCCACGCCGCCGCGCCGCTTCTCGATCACCTTGACCACGTGGAAGCCGGCACCGGAGCGGATCACGTCGCTGACGCCGCCTTCGGCCACGTTCTGCACCGCCTGCAGGAACAGCGGCGGATAGCGGTCGCCGGAGCGCAGGCCGACGGCCCCGCCGCTTTGCGCCGCGCCGGGCGCGTCCGACAGCTCGCGGGCGAGCTTGGCGAAATCCTCGCCGGCGCGCGCCCGGTCGCGCGCCCGCGCCGCCTTCTGGCGCAGCGTCTCGATCTGCGCCGGCGTCGCGTTGTCGGGCACCGCCACCAGGATGTGCGCGAGGTTCAGCTCCATGCTGGCCGGATCGTTGCTGTTCTTGCGTTCGCGCAGGAACTGGTCGACCTCGAGGTCGGTCACCTTGATGCGCGCCTCGAGTTCGCGCTCGCGCAGCCGCGTGAGCAGCAGCTGGTTGCGCAGCTCCTCGCGGAACCCCGCCAGCGGGATGCCGTCGGCCTGCAGCCGGCGCCGGAATTCCGCCACCTCGAGCTGGTTCTGGCGGGCGATGTTCTGCTCGGCCTGGTCGACCGATGCCTCCTGCACCTGCAGGCCGTTCTCGCGCGCCAGCTGCAGCTGCGCCTTCTCGCTGATCAGGCGCTCGAGCACCTGCCGGGCGAACTCGCCCGGCGGCGGCACCGGCTGCCCGGTCTGCGCCAGCTGCTGCTCGAAGCGGGCCATCCGCACCCGCACCTCGTTGTTGGTGATCGGCTCGGAATTGACGACGGCCACGATGTAGTCCGCCGCGCGGGGGCCGCTCGGCACGGCGGGGCGCGCGGCGCCGGGGCTCGCGCGCAGGCCCTGCGCGGAGGCCGGCAGGCTCACGGCCAGGGCCTGGGCGGCGCAGGCGAGCCACAGGACGAAGGGGCGATGGTTCATCTGGTCAATCGTAATTGGTGAAGCGGCTGGGGGGCCGGACCTCCTCGCGCAGGTACTGGTAGCGCGGGATATTCTCCTTGAGCCGCTGCAGCGCGTTGGTTCCGAGCCGGGTGAAGCCGACGAACTCGAGCTGGAACAGGATCCGCTTGTTCGCCGTGTTGGT
Source organism: Ramlibacter sp. (assembly GCF_035554825.1). Taxonomy (GTDB): domain Bacteria; phylum Pseudomonadota; class Gammaproteobacteria; order Burkholderiales; family Burkholderiaceae_C; genus Ramlibacter. The sequence continues at coordinate 3,645 of NZ_DATMHS010000009.1, forward strand.
GCTGCTTTGCAGCCGCTCGAAGACGATGCGCCCCAGCCAGCAGCCGGCGTCGTACTCCAGGCCGACGATGGTGTCCACCACCCGCCGGTCCTTCAGGCTCAGGTTCAGGCGTCCGACACTGTACCAGCGTCCCTCGCCTTCCCCGCGGCCGGGACCGAGATTCTGGCCGCGGTCACCCCAGAGGTCGTTCAGCGGCCACTGCCAGCCGAGGTCAAGCTGCTCGGACATGCCCCGCTGCAGGCGGTAGGCGGCGCTGACCACGCGGTAGTTGCCGGGGTTGTAGCGGCCGCCGAGCGTGGAACGCTCCGAACGGCCGGTCTTCGGGTTGTACTGGACCGTGGAATCCAGGCTCCACTGCGGCGTCCAGTTGATGGTGGCGCCGAACAGCAGGTCCGACAGCCGTTCGCTCACCGGCGTGCCGCCCGGGAGGACGACCCGCTGGTCCTTGAAGCGCAGCCGCTGCGCGACGCCGAAGCGCGCCGCCTCGGCGCCGGTCTGCGCATCCAGCAGCCGGGTGCTGGCGCCGAGCGTCAGCAGGTGCGTGTCCGAGATGCGGTCGTTGCCGACGAACTCGTTCTCGGTGTAGATCGTCGCGAAGTTGAAGTCCTTCAGCGCCGTGTCGTAGTTGGGCAGCAGGCTCTGCTCGCGGAACGGCGTGTAGACGTAGAACGCGCGCGGCTCCAGCGTCTGGCGGAAGCTGCGCCCGAAGAAGCTGGCGTCGCGCTCGAACACCAGGCCGCTGTCGAGGCTGGCCGTCGGGACCGCGCGCGCGGCCGACGTCGCGCCATTGGCCAGCGGCGCGTCGAACTGGTAGCGGGTCGCATGCAGCTGCAGCTTCGGCGTGACGAACCATCCGGGCGTCTGCCACGGGCGGCTGATCTGGGCGAAGGCGAAGGTACGGTGCGCGTTCGGCTGGCCGGTGAGCCGGCGCGGCGCCTCGAAGCGGGTGGAGTCGGCCTCCAGCAGCGTCTCCAGGCCGAGCGGCAGCCGGTCGCGGGCGTAGCGCGCGACCACCTGGGGCAGCCGGTCGTACGGCGGCACGATCGGCGCATCGACGTCCTGCAGCACCTGCCACTTCAGCGCCCGCGCCATCACCGACAGGTCGCCGCGCGCCCACGACAGGGCGCCGTCGTTGGCGAGCAGGCGCTGGGTGAGCGACGCGGTGGTGCGCGAGAAGTCGCGCCAGTAGTTGTCGTCGCTGACCCGGTTGAGATTGAGGTTGAGCCCGAGCGGGCCGAGCGGCGAACCGCTGAAGATCGCACCGTCGTGGCGCGCGGCAAAGCCCCAGCGATCGCGATGGCGCAGGCTGTCGCCCGGCATGTAGTTGGCGCGCACCTGGCCGTTGTAGGCCGACTCGAGGTAGCGGAACTCCGCGCCGAGGTCGACCCCGCGCCTGGTCATCAGCGTCGGATAGAGCGTCGCGTCGCGGTTCGGCGCGATGTTCCAGTAGTACGGCAGGGTGAGCTCGACCCCGTTCAGGTTGTCCAGGCCGATCGTCGGCGGCAGCACGCCCGACTTGCGCTTGTCGCTGAGCGGGAAGCTCAGGCCCGGGATCGGCAGGATCGGCAGGCCCTTGAAGCTCAGGACCGCGTTGGTCGCCTGGCCGGTCTCCTCCTCGTTGTCGATGCGAATGCTGGCCGCGCGCAGGATCCAGTCCGGCATCCAGCTCGGCCCGGGCCGCGCCTGGCAGGTGGTGTAGGTCGCGTTGCGGATGATCGCCCGCTTGTCGTCGATGAAGTCGACCCGGTCGGCCTGCCCGTACGCATCGTTGCGCAGGAAGCGGTAATGCGGCTGGGTGAAAAAGCCCTCGAAGGACTCCACCTTCAGTTCCAGCAGCGGACCCTCGAAGACGTTGCCGGCGCGATTGAGGTGCACGTTGCCGCGGGCCCGCGCCAGGTCGTCGGGCTGGTAGTACTCGAGCCGGTCGGCGCGGATCAGCGTGTCGCCCCGGCGCAGCTGCGCACCGCCTTCCACCACCGTTTCCAGATCGGGCCGGCCGAAGACATGCTCGCCCTCCAGGAAGATCGGCAGCTCGCGCGCCTGCGCTCCGGGGATGTCTTCGCGCAGTTGCGCGCTCGGCCTGAGCACCATCGGCGCGGCGTCCTGGGCCCGCGCCAGCTGGGGCTGCAGCACGGCCAAGGCAAGCAGCGCTACCGGCGTGAGGGCGAAGCGGGCGCGGAACGCCTTGGAAGTCGAGTCGTGCATCGAAGTGCTGGCTGTGCCGGCGCGGCGTCGCGGCGTCGGAGACTGCATTTGTAGAATGGATTATCCATGAGCGTTCCTGCGAACTCCCCCCTGCAAGCTCCAGTGCCCGTGGCCTGGAACGATCCCGGCCGCGCCGCCGCGTTTGCCCGCTGGCTGGAACAGGTCGCCGGCCCGCACCGGCTGGCGCCGGGCAGCGTCCGGCTGGCCTCCGCCGATGCCAGCTTCCGGCGCTACCTGCGCGTGGACACCACGGATGGGCACAGCCGGATCGTCATGGACGCCCCGCCGGACAAGGAGGACTGCCGCCCCTTCGTCCACGTCGACCGGCTGATGCTCGAGGCCGGCCTGAACGCCCCCCGCATCCACGCGTGGGACGAAGCCGCGGGCTTCATGCTGATGGACGACCTGGGCACGCGCACCATGATCGAGGCGGTCGGCGCCGAGCCGGACCGGCCGACCCAGCAGCTCTACCTGCGCGCCGTCGACGCGCTGGTGGCCTGGCAGCTGGCATCCAGGCCGGGCGAACTGCCGCGCTACGACGAAGCGCTGCTGGCACGCGAACTCGCCCTGTTCCCGGACTGGTACCTGGCGCGGCACCGCGGCACCAGCGTCGAAGGATCGTTGCGTGACACGCTGGCGCAGACGTTCAAGCTCATCATCGAACGCAACCTGGCGTCGCCGTCGGTGTACGTGCACCGCGACTTCATGCCGCGCAACCTGATGATTCCGGGCGACCCGTCGGAGCCGCGCCTGGGTGTACTCGACTTCCAGGACGCCGTCGAAGGGCCGATCACCTACGACATCGCCAGCCTGATGCGCGATGCGTTCCTCAGCTGGGACGAGGAGTTCGTGCTGGACATCACGGTGCGCTACTGGCAGGCGGCGCAAAAGGCCGGACTGCCGGTGGATCCCGACTTCGGCGAGTTCTACCGCGCCGTCGAGTGGATGGGGCTGCAGCGGCACCTGAAGGTGGCCGGCATCTTCGCGCGCCTGACGCTGCGCGACGGCAAGCCCAAGTACCTCGCCGACGCGCCCCGCTTCATCGGCTACATCCGGGCCACCGCCAGCCGCTACCGCGAGCTGGCGCCGCTGCTGCGGCTGATCGACGAGGTCGAGGGCATCCAGCCCGCGACGGCCTATGCCTTCGGCCGCGTCTGAGGCGGCGCGCGGGCCGCGCTTCCATTGCCCGGGACCGCTCGCGGCGCAGCAGGTGCTGGCGCTGCCGGCCGGCGCCGCGCGCCATGTCCAGGTGCTGCGGCTGCAACCCGGCGCGCCGATCACGCTGTTCGACGGCAACGGCGGCGAATGGCGCGCCACCGTGCAGCAGATGGGCCGCAGCGAGGTGGCGGTGCGGGTGGACGCGCATGTCGACGTCGAGCGCGAAGCGGGCACCGCCGTGCACCTGGCCGTCGGCATCCCGGCCAACGAGCGGATGGACTGGCTGGTCGAGAAGGCCACCGAACTCGGCGCGGCCAGCATCCAGCCGCTGGTGGCGCAGCGCAGCGTGGTGCGCCTGTCCGGCGAGCGCGCCCAGCGCAAGCAGGCGCACTGGCAGGCGATCGCCATCGCCGCCTGCGAGCAGTGCGGCCGCAACCGGGTGCCGCCGATCCATGCGCCGCTGGAACTCGCCGACTGGCTGCAGCGCCTGGCGCAGGAAGCCGCCGCCGCGCCCGGCCACCGGTGGCTGCTCTCGCTGGAGTCCGGTGCCCAGCAGGCGCCGGCGGCAGATGAGGCGGACACCCTCACGCTGCTCTCCGGCCCCGAGGGCGGGCTGGCTCCGGCCGAGGAAGCTGCCGCCCGCGCCGCCGGCTTCCTGCCGCGCTCGCTCGGACCGCGGGTGCTGCGCGCCGAAACCGCCCCGTTGGCGGCGCTGGCGCGCTGGGCCCGATAGGCCGGCGCGGCGGTGCGCAGCGCGGCCGCCGCGGGCAGCTCGACCGGAAACAGCCCAGAATAGGGCCCAGTGCCGCGTCCGCGCGGCACCTCGCGGAAAGCAACACGATGAACAGAAACCTCGGCCTGCTGGCACTCTGCCAGGGCCTCTTCCTGACCAACAACGTCACCTTCATCGCCATCAACGGCCTGGTCGGACTGGCGCTGGCGCCGTACGGCTGGATGGCGACACTGCCGGTGATGGGATACGTGGTCGGCGGGGCGCTCTCGACCGGGGTGGTCGCCAGGACCCAGGCGCGGTTCGGGCGCAAGACCGCGTTCCAGACCGGCCTGGTCGTCGCGCTGCTGTCCGCCCTGCTGTGCACGGCGGCGGCATCGACCCGCAATTTCTGGCTGCTGTGCTTTTCCACCGTGGTCGCCGGCTACTACAACGCCAATGCCGGCCTGTACCGGTTCGCCGCAGCCGAGCTGGCCGGCCGCACCGCGCCGGAAAAGGCGGTGTCGTGGGTGATGGCGGGCGGGCTGCTGGGCGCCGTGGTCGGGCCCAACCTGGCGGCCCGCACCCGCAACCTGTTCGACGTGCCCTTCGCCGGCGCGTACATCTCGCTGGCCGCGGTCGCGCTGCTGGGCCTGGCGGCGCTGTCCTTCATCGAGTTCCCGCCGGCGCCGGCCAGGAAGGCCAGCCAGGGCGGCCGGCCGCTCTCGGAGATCATGAGGCAGCCGGTGTTCCTGGTCGCCGCGGTGTCGGGCGCGCTCAGCTACGGCGTGATGAACCTGCTGATGGCCGCCACGCCGATCGCCATGCAGCAATGCGCGTTGCCCTTCGCCGATGCGGCGCTGGTGCTGCAATGGCACGTGATCGGGATGTTCGTGCCGGGCTTCTTCACCGGCAGCCTGATCCGGCGCTTCGGCACGCTGCCGGTGATGGCCGTGGGCGTGGCGCTGAACCTGGCCTGCATCATGATTGCGTTGTCCGGCGTCGAGCTGCACCAGTTCCTGGGCGCCCTGTTCCTGCTCGGTGTCGGCTGGAACTTCCTGTTCACCGGCAGCACCACCCTGTCGCTGTCGGCCTACACGCCCGAAGAGCGCGACCGCGCGCAGGGGGCGCTCAATTTCTTCGTGTTCGCGACCTTGGCGCTCAGCTCCTTCTCCTCGGGCGTGCTGGTGACGACCCAGGGCTGGCAGCTGCTCAATTACGGCTCGCTGGTGCCGGTCGCCGTCACGGCCGCCCTGCTGCTGTGGCTGGCGCTGCGGCTCAGAACCGCGCCTGCAGCCACTGCCTGAGGGCCTCCAGCACCGGCTGCGCGTCGACCTCGTTGAAGATCTCGTGGAAGAGATCGTCGAAGCAGCGCGCCGTCACCAGCGACGGCGGTGCCGCCCGGGCAAAGGCGCGGCTGCCCTGCGGATTCACCAGCCGGTCGGCGCCGGCGTACAGCAGCAGCGTCGGCACCTTCCACTGCGCCGCGCGGCCCAGCACCTGCGGCCCTTCCTCGGCAATGAACAGCGCCAGCCGGCCCGAGATGCGGTCATGCACCAGCGGGTCGGCGCGGTAGGCCGCCACCACCCCGGGGTCATGCGAGAGAAAGTCCGGGTCGAGCCCGTTGCCGACCGTGAGGTCGGGCGCGATCCGCGGCAGGGTCGCCAGCAGGAATTTCTGGAGCGGGCCGAGGCCGGCATCGAACGCGGGCGAGGACAACACCAGGCCGTCGACGGCCGCGCCGTGGCGGGCCACGAGGCTCGCCGCCACCAGCCCGCCCAGGCTGTGCCCCAGCAGGATCACCGGCAGCTGCGCGCCCAGCCGCCGGCGCGTGCTGTCGATCACGTCGGCGAGATCGTCGAGCAGGCGGGTGGCGCCGGACAGGCCGCCGCGCTGGCCGCTCGATTCGCCGTGGCCGTACTGGTCGTAGCCGCGCACCGCATAGCCCCAGCCGGCGAGATGCCCCGCCAGCCGCTCGTAGCGGCCGGCATGCTCGCCCAGGCCGTGCACCAGCACCACCACGCCGCGCACCGCCGTCCCCGGCGGCACGGCCCAGTCGTGCAGCGCGATGTTCTCGCCGTCACTGGCGGTGAACGGCGTCAGGATGGCGTCGTGAAGCCGCATCGGCGCGCGGACCGCTTCAGGGCAGTTGCGCGATCACCTGCGCGACGGCCGCGGTGAGCTTTTTCGCATAGGGCACGTGCAGGAACTCATTGGGCCCATGCGCGTTGCTCTTGGGCCCCAGCACGCCGCAGACCATCATCTGCGCCTTGGGGAAGCCCTGGCTCAGCATGTTCATCAGCGGGATGGTGCCGCCCTGGCCGATGTAGCCGCAGGGCGCGCCGAAGTGCGCCTGCGACGCCTGGTTCAGCGCCTGCTCGAACCAGGCCGCGCTCGACGGCGCGTTCCAGCCGCTGGCGGCGCCGCCTGGTTCGAACGTCACCTTGGCCTGGTAAGGGGCGTTGTCCTCCAGCAGCGTCTTGAGTTCGCGCATCGCCTGCGGCGCGTCCACCAGCGGCGGCAGCCGCAGCGACAGCTTGAACGCGGTGTACGGACGCAGCACGTTGCCGGCGTCCCGCAGCGCCGGAAAGCCGTCGGCGCCGGTCACCGACAGCGTCGGGGTCCAGGTGCGGTTGACGAGCGCCTGCAGCGGGTCGGTGGTGGTGGGCAGCGCAAAGGCCGTCGAGCCGCCGCAGTCCCAGTGCGCCCAGGGGAAGCGCTTGTACACCTCGTCGCCCAGGATCGCCGCGGTGGCGCGGGCCTGCTCGAGCCGGTCGGCCGGAACCTCGCAGTGGAAGCTGGCCGGCAGCAGCCGCCCGCTCTTGCTGTCCTCCAGCCGGTCGAGCACCTGCCGCATGATCCGGAAGCTCGAGGGCACCAGCCCCGACGCGTCGCCGGAGTGCACGCCCTCGGTCAGGATCTCCACCTTCAGGGTGCCGCTGGCCATGCCCCGCAGCGACGTGGTCAGCCACAGCTGGTCGTAGTTGCCGGCGCCCGAGTCCAGGCAGACCACCAGCGCCACGTCGCCCAGCCGCGGGCGCAGCGCGTCGATGTACGGCAGCAGGTCGTAGGAGCCCGATTCCTCGCAGGTTTCGATCAACCCGACGATGCGCGGGTGCGGCACCTGCTGCGACTGCAGGGCCTGCACCGCCGCGATGCTGGCGTAGACCGCGTAGCCGTCGTCGGCGCCGCCGCGGCCGTAGAGCTTCCCGTCCTCGTACTTGGGCGTCCAGGGCCCGAGGTCGGAGCGCCAGCCGGTGAATTCGGGCTGCTTGTCGAGATGCCCGTACATGAGCACGGTCTGCGCCGACTGGCGCTGCGAGGCGGCGATCTCGAAGAAGATCACCGGCGTGCGGCCGGGCAAGCGGACGATCTCGAGCGTGAGACCGGCGACGCGCTGCGCCTCGACCCAGGCGGCGGCGTTGCGCACCACCGTCTCGATGTGGCCGTGCTGCGCCCATTGCGGATCGAACCCCGGGGACTTGGCCGGAATCGCGATGTAGTCGGTGAGCTGGCGCACGATGTCGCCGTCCCACTGGGCGGTGACGTGCTGGAGGGCGGCGGCGGGATCGAGCAGCCCGGCGGGGAGTTCACGGTGCAAGGGAGCGTTCATGGCCGGAATCGTGGCGAAAAACCGCCACTGTACCCCGGACGGCGGAACGGGCAACCCGTGGAGACCACGACGCCCGCGGGCGCCGGCGGGGCGCTAGAGTCGGCCCATGGCACGAGAAGGCGCGCAATCGACCCCCGGCGGCACCATGCCGCCGACAGCCCCGCGCATCCGCGTGGGCATCGGCGGCTGGAACTACGCGCCCTGGCGCGGCACCTTCTTTCCGCCGGGCCTGCCGCACCGGCTGGAGCTGGCCCACGCCAGCCGCCAGCTCACGGCGATCGAGGTCAACGCGACCTACTACCGCACCCTCCAGCCGGCGACCTTCGCCAGCTGGCGCGAGCAGACGCCGCCGGGCTTCGTCTTCTCGCTCAAGGCGAGCCGCTTCGCCACCAATCGCAAGGTGCTCGCCACCGCCGCCGAGCCGATCGCGCGCTTCGTCGGCAGCGGCATCGCCGAGCTGGGCGACAAGCTGGGGCCGCTGCTGTGGCAGTTCATGCCGACCAAGCGGTTCGACCCGGGCGACTTCGAGGCCTTCCTGCAGCTGCTGCCGCAGCGCGTCGGCGAGCGGCCGCTGCGGCACGTGCTGGACGTGCGGCACGAGAGCTTCGCCTGCCAGGCCTACCTCGACCTGGCCCGCCGCTATCGATGCACCACCGTCTACACCGATGCGCCGCAGTTCCCGGCGATCCCGGACGCGGCCAGCGAGCTCGCCTACCTGCGGCTGATGCGCAGCAGCGCCGACTGCCCCACCGGCTACCGGCCGGATGCGATCGCCGCCTGGGCCCAGGGGGCGCGCGCCTGGACCGCGATGGGCCCGCAGCGCGAGGTGTTCGTCTACTTCATCAACGGCGCCAAGGAACGCGCGCCGGCCGCCGCCGCCGAGCTGATCCGCGCGCTCGCGTGATCCCACACGGGCCCGGGCCCGCCAGCGGCATTTTTCCTATAGCGGCGTCAGAACCGGATGACAGCGTGTTTCGCCGTCCCCCCTCAGGCTACATGCGGTGACGAGCATCCAATCATGGAAACGACACAAAATGCAGGAGTTCCCGCCATGGCTTACGTCTTCGAAACCGTGCCGGCCGACCGCGGCCTCATCGATCTGGACGACCCGCGCGAGGTGAACTGGTGGAGCAAGCGCTTCGGCTGCAGTCCGCAACAGCTGCGGCAGGCGGTGGCTGAAGTCGGGAATTCGGCGGCGCAGGTGGAGCAACTGCTGGACGGCAAGGACATCGTCGCGCTCTGAGAGACGGACGGCGCGGGGCGGCCGCCGGTTCCCAGCGGCGCCGGCCGCGCTCGCGCCCCTACCTGATCGCCACGCCCCATGGCGCCTGCCCGACCGGCACCTCGGCCACCTTGACCAGCCGCTGCGTGTCGATCACCGAAACCGTGTTGGAACGGCCGTTGGCCACATACAGCTTGGCGCCGTCCGGCGTCAGCGCCATGTTCCACGGGCGCTGGCCGGCCGGGACCGTCGCCACCACGCGCCGCGACGCCGTGTCGATCACCGAGACGCTGGCGCCGCGCCCGTTGGAGATGTAGACGCGCCCGCCGTCGGGCGCGATCGCCACGCCGTTGGAAAACTCCCCGGCCGCGATCCTGGCAATCGGCCGCTGCGCGGCGGTGTCGATCACGTACACGGTGCTGTCCAGCTCGCATGCGACATAGGCGTGGCGGCCATCGGCCGTGAACGCGATGCCGCGCGGCCGCCGCCCGACCTCGATCGCCGCGACCTGCCGCCGCGACGCCAGATCCACGACGTCGACCTGGGCGCCTTCCTCCGCCGTTACGTACAGCCAATGCCCGTCCGGGGAGAACGCAGCGTGCTCGGGGTTCCTGCCCTGCGTGGGGATGGTTGCCGCGACGGCGGCGGACGCGGTGTCGATCAGCACCACGGCGTTCGCCTCCTCCACGGCAGCGGCAAGCCAGCGGCCGTCGCGCGACAGCGCCAGGCCCTCCGGCGACTGGCCGAGCGGAATGCGCCCTTCCAGTTCACGCCGGCCCAGGTCGACGATCGCCAGCGCGTTGTTCGCCTGGTCGCTCAGGTACAGACGCCGCCCGTCCGCGCTGATCGCGATGCCGCGCGGCCGCCCGGCCACGTGCAGCACGGCCACCACGCTGTCGCGCTCGGTGTCGACGACGCTCACGGTGCCCGCCTTCTCGTTGGGCACGTAGGCGAACGGGGCGCTCCAGCCGGATGCGGCGGCGCCGAGCAGCAGCGCGGCAAGCAGGGGTCCAGGCTTCATCGCCAGTCAGCTCCCGTTCAGATGGGTGAGCGTAGGCAGTCCCATGCGCGCGCACACCGCATCGCGCCGCAGCCAGTGCCACAGCGCGGCGAGCACATGCACGCCGACCAAGGTCATGAGCAACCACACGCCGGCGGCGTGGAGCGCGGACATCAATTCCTTGGCAGCCGGCCATTCGTGGTTCCACGCCGGCAGCGCGATGCCGAAGTAACGCACCGGGTAGCGCGTGAAGTTCGAGCCGAGCAAGCCCGACAGCGGGAGCGCCAGCATGCACAGGTACAGCAGCGCGTGCGTGAGCCTTGCAGCGTGCCGCTGCCACGCGGTCAGTTGCGGGTCAGGCGCGACCGGGTGCCGCAGGCGCCACGCCAGCCGCCCGAGCGCGAGCGCGCCGATGCTCAGGCCGATCGACTTGTGCAGATTGAACCAGCCGGCGCGCAGACCGGGCGGCGATTTGGGCAGGTCCAGCATCCACCAGCCGAGCGCCAGCTGGGCGAACAGCGCCACGGCGAGCAGCCAGTGCAGCCACACCGCGATGCTGGTGTAGGAATCGGCCGTCGGACGAACGCGTTGCATGCGCAGGTTGACCCGGATGCGAAGTCAAAGGGGCACGCATGATGCCCCAAAAGCAAGCCCGCTGTGTAAACTGCGGCGCAAACACAAGACAACAAGGCAGCGGGCAGCGATGCACCGTCTGTCACGGGAGTGCCGCTGGGCGGCGAGCTGGGGCTGGTCAACTGTCGGAGACCGGATGAAGTACGCCTTGCTGGCTGCCCTGGCCATGCTGCCGACGCTCCCGCTGCCCGCGCTGGCGCAGCAGCCCGATGACGGCCAATGGACCATGGCCGCCAAGGACCACGCCAGCACGCGCTTCAGCAGCCTGGCCCAGATCACGGCCAGCAACGTCGCGCAGCTCAAGCCCGTCGTCACCTTTTCGATGGGCCAGGTCAAGGGCCAGGAAGCCGCGCCCATCGTCGCGGACAACACGATGTACATCGTGGGGCCGTACCCCAACCCGGTGTTCGCCCTCGACCTCACCAAGCCCGGCGCGCCGGTGAAGTGGAGATTCGAGCCGCAGCCCGAGGCCGCTTCGCAGGGCGTCGCCTGCTGCGACGTCGTGAACCGGGGCGCCGCCTACGACAACGGGCGCCTGTTCTTCAACACGCTGGACAACCAGACCATCGCGCTCGATGCGAAGACCGGGCGCGAACTGTGGCGAACGCGGCTCGGCAACATCCGGGTCGGCGAGAGCATGACCATGGCGCCCCTGGTCGTCAAAGGCAAGGTGCTGGTCGGCAACAGCGGCGGCGAGTTCGGCGTCCGCGGCTGGCTCACCGCGCTGGATGCCGCCAGCGGCAAGATCGTGTGGCGCGCCTACAGCACCGGACCCGACACCGACGTCCTGATCGGCAAGAACTTCAGGCCCTACTACAGCGCCGACCGCGGCAGCGACCTGGGCGTGAAGACCTGGCCGGCGGAGGCCTGGCGGATCGGCGGCGGCACCGTGTGGGGCTGGATCTCGTACGACGCCGAACTCGACCTGATCTACTACGGCACCGCCAATCCCGGGCCCTGGAATCCCGACCAGCGCCCCGGCGCCAACAAGTGGACCTCGGGCATCTTCGCGCGGCGGCCGGACACGGGCGAGGCGGTCTGGTTCTACCAGCTCAGCCCGCACGACCTGCACGACTACGACGGCGTCAACGAAAACGTGCTGGTCGACGCCGACCTCGGCGGGACCAGGCGCAAGCTGCTGCTCCATCCCGATCGCAACGGCTATCTCTACGCACTGGACCGGGCCACGGGCGAGGTGCTGTCGGCCACGCCGTTCGTGCACATCACGACCTCGCTCGGGGTGGACCTGCGCACCGGCGCGCTGCGCTACAACCCGGCCAAGGACCCGCGCGGCGGCGAAACCGTCCGCAACATCTGCCCGGCTTCACCCGGCGCCAAGGACTGGCAGCCCTCGGCCTGGTCGCCGCGCACGCGGCTGCTGTATCTGCCGCACCAGGACCTGTGTCAGGACGCGACCACCGGCGAGGTGAGCTACATCGCCGGAACGCCCTATGTGGGCACCGACGTGAAGATGTACGCCGGGCCGTCGGGGCACCGCGGCGTCTTCACTGCCTGGGATCCCGTGGCCGGCCGCAAGGCCTGGGAGATCCCCGAGCATTTCCCGGTGTGGAGCGGCGCCCTCGCGACCGCGGGCGACGTGGTGTTCTACGGCACCATGGACGGCTGGTTCAAGGCCGTCGACGCCAAGAGCGGCAAGCCACTGTGGCGCTTCAAGACCGCGTCGGGGGTGATCGGGCAACCGGTCTCCTACCGCGGGCCCGACGGCAAGCAATACATCGCGGTGCTGGCCGGCGTCGGCGGCTGGGCCGGCGCGATCGTCTCGGGCAACCTCGACCCGCGCGACAGCACGGCCGGCGGCGGCTTCGTCAATGCGATGAAAGACCTCAAGCAGGCCACCCAGGCCGGCGGCATGCTGTACATCTTCGCGCTGCCGGAGGGCGCCAAGTGAGGCACCTCGGCCTGCTGGCACTCTGCGTCGCCGGCGCGGCGGCGGCGCCGGCCGCGCGCGCGGCAGACCCGCAACCGCTGCAGGCACTGCGGGTCTGCGCCGACCCGGACAACCTGCCGCTGTCGCACCGCGACGGCACGGGTTTCGAAAACCGCATCGCGCAGCTCGCGGCGCAGGATCTGCGCCTGCCGCTCACGTACGAATGGCTGCCCGATCGGCGCGGCTTCGTGCGCAAGACCTTGGGCACCCGATTGTGCGACGTCATCATCGGCGTGCCGGCCCAGTTCGAGCGCACGCAGAACACGCGGCCCTACTACCGCTCCAGCTATGTCTGGGTCGAGCGCGAGCGCGACGGCATCGCGCCGTCGTCGTTCGACGACCCGCGGTTGGCGCGGCTGCGCATCGGGGTGCAGTTGATCGGCAACGACATGGCGGCATCCCCGCCCGGCGCCGCGCTCGCACGGCACGGGCTGATCGGCAACGTGGCCGGCTATCCGGTCGCCGGCGAGCAGCCGTCGGGGCAGCGGATGGCGGCGGCGCTCGCCGCCGGCGAGATCGACGCCGCGCTGGTCTGGGGACCGCAGGTCGGCTACTTCGCCCGCCGGGCGCCGGTGCCGTTGCGGGTGCGAGCGCTGGCCGCGCCCGCCGGCCTGCGCGGCCAGCCGTTCGAGTTCGCCATCGCGATGGGGGTGCGGCGCGGCGACGACGCGCTGCGCCAGGCGCTGGACGATTTCATCCAGCGGCGGCAGCCCGACATCGACCGCGTGCTCGCCGAGTACGCCGTGCCGACCGCGAGGGTCGCGCCGTGACGTGGCTGGCGGTGCGCCTGTTGGCACTGGTCTGCGCGCTCGCGCTGGGCGGCTGCGAGCGCGAGATGCGGCGCTTCACGACGCCCGAGGCCAACACCAGCCCGACCGAGAACGCCGACCGGGCCAGCACGCTGCAGCCGGCGATCGCGCTGACCGGCGGTGTCAGGACGGCGGTGAAGAACGTCAGCCCCTACGACGACAACGCGTATGCGGTGAACCAGGGCAAGCGCCTGTACCGCTGGTACAACTGCGGCGGCTGCCACGGCCTGGGCGGCGGCGGCGGCATGGGGCCGGCATTGATGGACAGCGAATGGCGCTACGGCAGCGACCCGGCCAGCATCTTCGCCACGATCACGCAGGGCCGGCCCAACGGCATGCCGTCATTCGGCGGCCACATCCCGGACGACCAGGTCTGGCAGCTCGTCGCCTACGTCCGGTCCATGAGCGGCTTGCTGCGCAAGGACGTCGCGCCCAGCCGGGGCGACATGATGCAGGCGGGTCCGGCCGAGAACGCGCGCGACAAGGCCTCGCCGCGACCCGAGAAGCCGCCGTCGCCCACGCCGCCGGGAGCGCCCCGATGAAGTCCTGCCTGCGCCGCCGCCACCTGCCCGGTCTGTTCGCCGCACTGGTGTCGCCGGCCTTCGCCGCTACGCCCCTGCCCGAC
>NZ_DATMHS010000010.1:0-18850 GCF_035554825.1 Ramlibacter sp.
TCGCGCTCGCTCTTGTAGTGCTCGACCAGCCCCGACTCCTGCAGCACCAGCTCGATGATCTCCCGCAGGGTCAGCCCGGTGGTGCGCTCGCGCAGCACGTCGATCTTGGCCACGAAGGTCGTGAGGTTGGCGCCGGCCTTGCCGGTGGTCGCACCCACCGCGTCGTGCAGCGAGCAGCCGGCGGCACGAGCGGCGTCCTGCAGCTGTTCGACGCTGCGCGCCCCGATGCCGCGCGGCGGGAAATTGACGATGCGCAGGAAACTGGTGTCGTCGCTCGGGTTCTCCAGCACCCGCAGGTAGGCCAGCGCGTGCTTGATTTCGGCCCGTTCGAAGAAGCGCAGACCGCCGTAGACGCGGTACGGCACGCCGGCGTTGAACAGCGCCGTCTCGATCACCCGGCTCTGCGCATTGCTGCGATACAGCACCGCGATTTCCTTGCGCTCGAAACCACCCTCCGGCCCCTCGCCGCGCACCAGGTGCCGCATCTCCTCGACCATCCACTGCGCTTCGGCGAGGTCGGTGGGCGCCTCGTAGATGCGCACCGGCTCGCCGGCCCCCTGTTCGGTGCGCAGGTTCTTGCCCAGCCGGTTGCGGTTGTGGCTGATCAGCTCGTTGGCCGAGTCGAGGATGTTGCTGTAGCTGCGGTAGTTCTGCTCCAGCTTGATCTGGTGCCGCACCTGGAATTCGCGCACGAAGTCGGCCATGTTGCCGACCCGCGCGCCGCGGAAGGCGTAGATGCTCTGGTCGTCGTCGCCGACCGCGAAGACCGAATTCGGCTGCGCGCCGGGCGAGCCGTCGCGCGGCTGCGCGAACATCTTGATCCACGCGTACTGCAGCCGGTTGGTGTCCTGGAACTCGTCGATCAGGATGTGGCGGAAGCGCCGCTGGTAGTGGTCGCGGATGGGGTCGTTGTCGCGCAGCAGCTCGTAGCTGCGCAGCATCAGCTCGCCGAAGTCGACCACGCCTTCGCGCTGGCACTGCTCCTCGTAGAGCTGGTAGATCTCCACCTTCTTGCGGTCGTCCTCGCCATGCACCTCGACCATGTTGGGCCGCAGCCCGTCTTCCTTGCAGCCGGCGATGAACCACTGGGTCTGCTTGGCCGGGAAGCGCTCGTCGTCGATGTTGAACTGCTTCATCAGCCGCTTGATGGCGGACAGCTGGTCCTGGGTGTCCAGGATCTGGAAGCTCTGCGGCAGGTTGGCCAGCTTGTAATGGGCGCGCAGGAAACGGTTGCACAACCCGTGGAAGGTGCCGATCCACATGCCGCGCACGTTCACCGGCAGCATCGCCTGCAGCCGCGTCATCATCTCGCGCGCGGCCTTGTTGGTGAAGGTGACGGCCATCAGGCCGCCGGGCGACACCTGGCCGGTGGACAGCAGCCAGGCGATCCGGGTCGTGAGCACGCGGGTCTTGCCGGAGCCGGCGCCCGCGAGGATGAGCGCGTGCTCGTCGGGCAGCGTGACGGCCGCCATCTGCTCGGGGTTGAGATTCTGTAACAGCGGGGAGGCCGCGTCGGCTTCTGGGAACATACGGCATTGTAGGAAGGCACCATGAACCAGGTCTTGCGATCCGCTGCCGTGTCGGCCCTGCTGCTCCTGGCGGCGGGCGGCTGGGCGCAGGCGCCATCGGTCTGCTCCAGCGATGGCCAGCCCGCGCCGTCCGCCGTGCTGGAGCGCTTCATCAATGCCGACTGCGAAGGCTGCTGGACCGACCTGCGGACCGCGGCCGCCGGCGCGGGCGAGGTCGCGCTCGACTGGATCGTCCCGGGTGGCCGCGGCGAAGCGGCGCCGCTGTCGGCGGCGGCCCGGCGCGAGGGACTGGCGCGCCTGTCGGCGCTCGGGCGGCCGGTGCCCTCCGACGAGGCCGTCACGCGGCGCCGGCGCGACGGCCAGCCGCTGTCCTTGCGGGTGGCGCACGGGCTCGCCTTCAATGGCTATGTGGGGGCCTCGATCGAATTGAAGGAAGCCGGCCGCGGCCCGTGGCGCGCCTGGCTGGTGCTGGTGGAGACGCTGCCGGCGGGCGCCGAGCGCAGCCCAGTGGAGCGCAACCTGGTGCGCAACGTGCTGCAACTCGCCTGGGACGGCTCGCGCCAGCAGTTGTTCGAGTCCCGGCCGATGAACATCCCCGCCGGGGCCGACCCGGACCGGCTGCGGGTGGTCGGCCTGGTCGAAGACGCCCGGGGCCGCCTGAGGGGCATTGCGCAGTCGCGCTGCACGCCGGCGCCGGGCAAAGGGTAAAATCAAGCACCGGGCCCAAGCATTTGCGGCCCGGTTTTTTGTTCCGCGCCACCGCCGCGCGCCTGCGCCCACCCGCTGCGCGGTGGCGGCGCGAACAGACCACCGGGTCAAAGTCCAAGCGCTCACCTGTTCGACAAACAGCTTTCTGGAGCTTGGTATGGAAATCTTCGATTACGACAAAGTATTGCTGCTGCCGCGCAAGTGCCGCGTGACCAGCCGCTCCGAGTGCGACGCCAGCGTGGAGCTGGGCGGCCGCACCTTCCGCATCCCGGTGGTGCCGGCCAACATGAAGACGGTGGTGGACGAGAAGATCTGCCTCTGGCTGGCCCGCAACGGCTTCTTCTACGTGATGCACCGCTTCGACCTGGACAACGTGAAGTTCGTGCGCCAGATGAAGGCCGAGGGCGTGTACGCCTCGATCTCGCTGGGCGTCAAGCAGGCCGATTACGAGGCCATCGACCAGCTGATCGCGGAGGGGCTGGTCCCCGAGTACATCACCATCGACATCGCGCACGGGCATGCCGACACGGTGAAGAACATGATCACCTACCTCAAGCAGAAGATGCCTGCCGCGTTCGTGATCGCCGGCAACGTGGGCACCCCCGAAGCCATCATCGACCTGGAGAACTGGGGCGCCGACGCGACCAAGGTCGGCATCGGCCCGGGCAAGGTGTGCATCACGCGCATGAAGACCGGCTTCGGCACTGGCGGCTGGCAGCTGTCGGCGCTGAAGTGGTGCGCCCGCGTGGCGACCAAGCCGATCATCGCCGACGGCGGGATCCGCGAGCACGGCGACATCGCCAAGAGCATCCGCTTCGGCGCGACGATGGTGATGATCGGCTCGATGCTGGCCGGCCACGAGGAGTCGCCCGGCCAGACCGTGGACGAGGGCGGCAAGCTGTACAAGGAGTACTACGGCAGCGCGTCGGACTTCAACAAGGGCGAGTACAAGCACGTCGAGGGCAAGCGCATCCTCGAGCCGGTGAAAGGCCGGCTGGCCGACACCCTGCGCGAGATGGAGGAGGACGTGCAGAGTTCGATCAGCTATGCCGGCGGCCGCAAGCTGATGGACATCCGCAAGGTGAACTACGTCATCCTGGGCGGCGACAACGCGGGCGAGCACCTGCTGATGTAACAGCGGGAAACCCAACAGCCGAACGCAGAGGACGCAAAGGGTACGCAGAGGACGCGGAAAAGACACGGAGGTTTGTCCTTCGGCGCCGCTCCCGTGGCGGTCCCGCCTCCACCCTTCGTTCGGCTGTTCTTCTGCGTCCTCTGCGGAATCTCCGCGACCTCTGCGTTCGGCTGCCGGGTGGTTTCAGTCCACGAACATCCCACGCGGCCAGGCCTCGCCGATGGTGCGCGGCTCCTGGGCCGGCTTGGGCGCCCGCAGCGCCGCGGCGGTGCCGGCACTGCAGCGGCCGGTCGCGACGTACGCCAGCGCGGCCGCGATGCGGCCTTCCTGCGGGTCGCCCAGCTGGTGCTCCAGGTCGTCGGCCACCGCGCAGGTCGGCTGGAAGCCCGCGGTGAAGCCGCCCACGCCTTGCGAGTTGAGCGATTCGAACTGCACCGCCTGGTAGGTGGCCCCGCACATCTCGAACGGCACGAACCCGTACGGCTTGCCGTACGTCGTCTCGCCGATCAGCACCACCTCGACGAACGGTTTCAGGCCGTTGATCAGCAGCTCGCTGGCGGACGCCGTGCCGCCCGACGCGATCACGAAGACGCGCCGCAGGCCCTGCCCCAGCGGCGTGCCGGCCGTGGCTTCCGGCGCCTCGAACAACAGGCTTTGCGTGCGGCCGGCCTGCTGGTCGTTGAAGCGCAGATAGGAATACAGCTGGTTGACCGTCAGCGCGCCGCCGACCAGGCTGGCGAGCTCGCGCGACACCACCACGCTGCCGCCGCCGTTGTAGCGCAGGTCGAGGATGACCTCGCCGGCGCCGTCGCGCGCGAACTGGGCGAACGCCGCCTGCAACTGCTCGCGGCTGTAGGTGACGAACTGGTTGTAGGCGAGGTAGCCGATCTTGGCCGGTCCGCCCGGACCGGGCAGTTCGAAGGTGTTGACGGCCGCCACCGGACTCAGCGCGAAATCCTCCGAGACCACCGTCAGCTGCTTGGGCTGGCCGGCCGCGCTCGCGAGGCTGAACGTGCGCGGCACGCCGGGCGTGGTGACGATCGGCAGGCGACCGGCGGCGATGTCCGCCGGCGTGTAGCCGTCGATCGCCAGGACCCGGTCGCCGCGCGCGAGCCCGGCCCGCGCGGCGGGCCCGAGCGGCTCCACGTTGCGCACGCGCAGCTCCATGCGCGTCGCGTCGGTCCAGACCAGCGTGTAGCCGTAACCGGTGCGCCGCCCTTCGGTGAAGACCTGGTTGTACAGATCGGTCGGCTCGCTGTAGCTGAAACGGTCGGTCGGCCGGTACAGCATCGACTGGAAATAGGCGTCCATGGTCGGCGCGTTCCCGTCGGGCGCCGGCATCTCGCGGTACCAGTAGTACTGCGCCTGCATGAAGTCGCGCAGCTGCTGGCGCTGGCTCGGGATGGAGCACGACTGCGCGAGCGGCGGCGTCTCGGCGGGGATGTCGCCGCTGCCGCCCCCGCCGCCGCAGGCCTGCAGCAACGCAGCGATGAGCAGGAGGATCGGCCACCGCTTCATGGTCAGCCTCGCAGCAGGTCCAGCGCGATCCGCTGCAGGCGATGGCCGGGCTGCGCCAGCGCCTCCAGCACGCTGAAGTGGTTCAGGCCCGGCAGCACCTCGCACACCGGCACCACCCGCTCGCCCCAGGCGCGCCGGATCAGCTCGTTCTGGCGGATGAACTCCTCGCTCTCGGCGCCGCCGCAGACGGCGGCGAGCGTGCCCCGTGCCGGCGGCGGCAGCAACGCGGGACTGGCCAGGCGCACCTGCTCGTCGGTCAGCCGCAGCGCCGGCTGCAGGAACGGCGTGCGCATGATCGGGTCGAGGTCGTGCAGGCCGGAGATCGAGAGCGCGTGCTTCACGAGATCGGGCGGCAGGTCGCGCTCGTAGGCCGGCCAGACGCAATCGAGCAGCATCGCCGCGAGGTGGCCGCCGGCCGAATGACCCGCCACCGTGATGCGGTCGCGATCGCCGCCATGGCGCGCGATGTGGCGCCAGGTCCAGGCGAGCGCCTGCACCATCTGCAGCACGATGCCGGGGATGGTCGCCTGCGGACACAGGGTGTAGTTCGGGATCACGACGCAGGCACCTTCGCGGGTGAACGGCGGCGCCACGAACGAGTGCTCCTTCTTGTCGAAGCTGCGCCAGTAGCCGCCATGGATGAACACCAGCACCGGCGCCTGCGGCTGCGGCGCGGGGAAGATGTCCAGGTGCTGGTTGGGTCCGCCGCCGTAGCGCACGTCGAGTTCGCGCGGCTGGCTGCGCACCGCCTGCGCCGATTCGGCGGCCCAGCGCTTGAAATGTTCGGGATGCTCGGGGACCAGCTCCCGGTTGTTGTACATGCGGTCGAGCCACTGCGGGTCGTCGCCGGTGCTCATGCGTGCTGTGATGGGCATGGCGCGATCTTGGCACAGCTCGCGGCGCGGGAATTCCCCGCCTGCCGCGCCGCCGCTTCTCGGGTATGTTGCGCCTTCGACGTGCCACTCCCCACCATGAGCCTCCACCAGCAACTCCAGCAACGCGCCGCCGCGGGCCAGCCCGTGCGCGTCGGCCTGATCGGTGCCGGCAAATTCGGCTCCATGTACCTCGCGCAGGTGCCGCGCACCCCCGGCGTGCACCTGGCCGCCATCGCGGACCGCTCGCCCGACGGCGCCCGGGCCAACCTCGCGCGCGTCGGCTGGAAGCCGGAGCGGTCGGGTGCGCCGTCCATCGACGCGGCGCTGCAGCAGGGCACGACCCACGTCTGCGACGACTGGCAGGCGCTGGTGCGGCACCCGGCGATCGACGTCGTCGTGGAATGCACCGGGCATCCGATCGCGGCCGTCGACCACTGCCTGGAGGCGTTCGCGCACGGCAAGCACGTCGTCAACGTCACGGTGGAGGCGGACGCGTTCTGCGGCCCGCTGCTGGCGCGCAAGGCGGCGCAGGCCGGGGTCGTCTACTCGCTCGCGTTCGGCGACCAGCCGGCGCTGATCTGCGACCTCGTCGACTGGGCCCGCACCTGCGGCTTTCCGGTGGTCGCGGCCGGGCGCGGCCACAAGTGGCTGCCGCACTTTTGCGAATCCACGCCGCAAACCGTGTGGGGCTTTTACGGCCTCACGCCCGAACAGGCCGCGCGCGGCGGGCTCAATCCGAAGATGTTCAACAGCTTTCTCGACGGCTCCAAGCCGTCGATCGAGAGCACGGCGGTCGCCAACGCGACCGGTCTGACGGTGCCGAGCGACGGCCTGCTCTATCCGCCGGCGAGCATCGAAGACATTCCGTTCGTGACGCGGCCCAAGAGCGAAGGCGGCGTGCTGGAACGCAAGGGCATGGTCGAAGTGATCTCGTCGCTGGAAGCCGACGGCCGCGCCATTCCCTACGACATCCGCATGGGCGTGTGGGTGACGGTGGAGGCCGAGACCGAGTACATCAGGAACTGCTTCGAGGAATACAACGCGCACACCGATCCGAGCGGCCGCTACTTCACGCTCTACAAGCGCTGGCATCTGATCGGGCTGGAAGTCGGCGTCTCGGTGGCGAGCGTGGCGCTGCGGCGCGAGGCGACCGGTGTCGCCACCTGCTGGAATGCCGACGTGGTGGCGACGGCCAAGCGCGACCTCGCGCCCGGCGACACGCTCGACGGCGAAGGCGGCTACACCGTGTGGGGCAAGCTGCTGCCAGCGGCCGCGTCGCTGCGGCTCGGCGGCGTGCCGCTGGGACTGGCGCACGACGTCAAGGTGATCCGGCCGGTGCGTCAGGGGCAGAGCCTCACCTGGGCCGACGTGGCGATGGATACCAGCACGCGCGCCTGGAAGCTGCGGCAGGAGCTGGAAAGCATGTTCGGCGAACCGTTGCGCCAGGCGGCGTGAAGCGGGCTCGGCCGTGTCGCAGCCGCATTCGCGCATGGCTCGGCCATGAAATTGCAGGGTTCCCGCGGAATGGTCGCGGAGTTTTGCTAAAATAGCGTTCTGCTGTGGGGGGGTAGCTCAGCTGGGAGAGCGTCGCGTTCGCAATGCGAAGGTCGGGAGTTCGATCCTCCTCCTCTCCACCACGGTTTCTTCAAGAGGGTTCTTAGCTCAGTTGGTAGAGCAGCGGACTCTTAATCCGTAGGTCGTAGGTTCGAATCCTACAGGACCCACCACTCTTCGAAGGACCCTGCCGCAAGGCCGGGTCCTTTTTTCTTTTTGGCGCCGCGGGCGCGCGCCACGGCACCGTGCCGCACCGCGCACATCACCCGGCTCGCCGCTCCTCGTCCCGCTCGCTCCTCGTCGCCTCCGCCGGCGCCACGCCGGGCCGCCGAAACACGCACGCCGCTTGCGCTGGATCAAAGGTGCATCCCGGTGGCATCTTTCGCTTCCTAGGGTAACTACCTACATTGGAGTCAACAGCTCACAAGGCTGTCGGCCCCGCGGGGGCCCCACCCGCGATGACCAGACAGGAAGTGCAAAAGTGTTTGCCCGTGTATTCGCCCCCATCCCCCTCGCCATCGTCGTGCTGCTGTCGGCCGGTCCGCTGACGATCGCCTCGATCGGCGCCACCGCCGCCACGGCGCGCACCGCCGCAACGCCGGTCGCGGCCAAGGCCGCCGCCCCCGCCGCGAAGGGCGCGGTCCACAAGATCGCGCTCAAGACCGGAATGGCCGACGGCAAGATGGTCTTCCTCGACGGCCACGGCCAGGCAAACCCGCCGCTGCGGGCCAACGTCGGCGACACGCTGGAGATCACGATCGGCAGCGGCGAAGGCGCGGAGCACGACATCGTGTTCCCCGAACTGAACGTGCAGTCGCAGAAGTTCAGCGCCGCCAGCGGCCCCACCGTGCTGCGCTTCACCGTGGCCCAGGCCGGCAAGTTCACCTACTACTGCTCGGTGCCGGGTCACCGGCAGATCGGCATGGAAGGCACGCTGGAGGTGAGCGGCCCGGCCGGCGCCGCCGTGGCCGCCCGCCCGTCCGCTCCGAACACCGCCGTCCTGGGCGCCGCCGCCGCCAGCGCCAAGCCGATCGCGGCGGCGGCGGCCGACGCCGTCAGCATCGTGATGGATCCGACCCAGGTGCCCAAGGCCATCGGCAACCGGCCGCCGCAACTGGTGAAGTACAGCATCGAGACCGCCGAGCTGAACGGCAAACTCGACGACGGCACCACTTTCACCTACTGGACCTTCAACAAGAAGGTGCCCGGACCCATGCTGCGCGTGAAGCAGGGCGACACGGTGGAACTGACGCTCAGCAACCTCAAGAGCAGCAGGATGGTCCACTCGATCGACCTGCACGCGGTCACCGGCGGCCACGGCGGCGGCGCCGACACGCAGGTGGCGCCCGGCGAATCGAAGACGGTGCGCTTCAAGGCGCTGAACCCCGGCCTGTACGTCTATCACTGCGCGACGCCTTCGGTGCCGCACCACATCTCGGCCGGCATGTACGGGATGATCCTGGTCGAACCGCCGCAGGGACTGCCGAAGGTGGACCGCGAGTTCTACGTGATGCAGGGCGACCTCTACACCTCGCATGCCAAGGGCACCAAGGGCCACCAGGAGTTCAACAACGAGCGCGCCGACGACGAGCTGCCCACCTACTACACCTTCAACGGCGCGGTGGGCGCACTGACCAAGGAGTTCAAGCTGGCGGCGAAGGTCGGCGAAACGGTGCGCGTGTACTTCGGCGTCGGCGGTCCCAACAAGGTGTCCTCGTTCCACGCGATCGGCGAGATCTTCGACAAGGTCTACAGCGAAGGCTCGATCTCCAGCGTGCGGCACGACGTGCAGACGACGCTGGTCCCCCCGGGCGGCGCGACCATCGTGGACTTCAAGCTCAACTACCCCGGCAAGTACCTGCTGGTCGACCACGCGCTGTCGCGCGCCGGCAAGGGCCTGGGCGCCGCGCTCGAAGTGACCGGCCCGGCCGACGGCACCGTCTACCAGGCGATGGACCCGCACGGCGCCGGCTCGCACTGATCGCCGTCAACCGCATCCGGGGCGCCCGCGGGCGCCCCTTTTCATTGGCGAAACGCGCGTGTCGCGGTCGGGCGGGCCGCTAGGGATTTCCCGACATGGCCATCGCCGGGGACCGGCGTATCATTCGCATATCCATTCTGCATTCGTATATCCGAACGCCAACAATGCCCGCCGGCCCGACCGCCGCCCCCCAGTCCGTCGAGCGGATCCTCGCCATCCTGGAACACCTGGCCGCCGACCGCAGCGGCGCGGGGCTCGCGCAACTGGCGCGCAGTGTCGATGCGCCCAAGACCAGCCTCATCGGCCTGCTCGCGGGGATGGTGGCCAGCGGCCACCTCACCCGGGACGGCTCCGGCGTCTACCGCCTGGGCCCGCGCATGTTCTCGCTGGCGATGCGCGTGGTCGGCAGCCTCGATCTCTCGTCGCTCGCGCGGCCGGTGCTGGAGCAGCTGGTGGCCGACACCGGCGAGACCGCGCTGCTGGGGGCGCTGGCGCCGTCGGGCGACCTGGCGATCTATATCGACAAGGTCGAGAGCCGCAGCTCCGTGCGCTACACCGTGTCGCTGGGCGAACAACGCGAGCTGTACAGCAGTTCGATCGGCAAACTGCTGCTCGCCCACATGCCGGCGGCGCGGCAGGACAGCTACCTGCGCAGCCACCCGCTGACGTCGTTCACCGCGGCGACGATCACCTCCGTCCCCGCCCTGCGCAGGGAGCTGGAGACCATCCGCGCCCAAGGCTTCGCCCAGACGCGCGGCGAACGCGTGGTGGGCGCCGACGCCATGGCGGCGCCGGTGTACGGCCCGGGCGGCGAGGTGCTCGCCGCGCTCGTCGTCGCCGGCCCCAGCGAGCGCATGCGCGGCAACTGGGACGACTGCCGCCGCCATCTGCTGGCCGCGGCCGCCCGGCTGTCGCAGCGGCTGCCGGGGCGCGACGCGGCCGCCGCCTGAACGGTTTCGCTTCCTTTTTCCACCACCCCACCACCGGAGACCCCTGCATGGCACAGAAGACCTATGACGAATACCAGATCGGCGAAGTGTTCGAAAGCTACGCGCGCACGATCACCGAAGCCGACATCGTCAACTACACCTGCTTCGCCGGTCTCAAGCTGCCGATGTTCATCGACGAGGAGTTTTCGAAGAAGCACAGCATCTTCAAGACGCGCGTGGCGCCCGGCCTGCTGACGGCTTCGATCGCCGCCGGGATGCTGGAGGACATCCTCGGCAAGTACACGCTCGCGGCACTCGGCCTGGACCGGTTCAAGTTCAGTGCCCCGGTCAAGGCGGGCGACACCTTGCACACGCGCATCACCGTCGAAGGCAAGAAGGACGTCTCGGACAAGACCCGCGGCGTGCTGACGGTGCGCATCTCGGTGGTCAACCAGACCGGCGTGGTCCCGCTCGAGTTCTGGGGCTCCTTCATGATGCGCAAGGGCGAGCTTTGATCGCTGCGCCCCTGCGCGGCATCCGCGTGCTGGATTTCGGCCAGGGCGTCGCCGGGCCGTACTGCGGTCAGCTGCTCGCCGACCAGGGCGCGCAGGTCGTCAAGATCGAACCGCTGCGCGGCGACTGGTCCCGCACCATGGGCGACCCCGGCGCCCACGGCCAGAGCGGGGTGTTCGTCAGCGTCAATCGCGGCAAGCGCGGCCTCAGCGTCGACCTGCGGCAGCCCGACGCGATCGAGATCGTGCGCGGGCTCGCCGCCCAGGCCGACGTGGTGCTGGAAAGCTTCCGGCCCGGAGTCATGGACCGGCTGGGCCTGGGCAGCGCCGAACTGCGCCGCGCCAACCCCGCGCTGGTGTACTGCTCCGTCACCGGCTTCGGCCCGGACGGCCCCAACGCCGACCTGCCGGCGGGCGATTCGACCATGCAGGCGTACGGCGGCCTCATGAGCATCGTCGGCGAGCGCGACGGACAGCCGCTGCGCGTGGGCAACGTCGTGTCGGACATGCTGGCCGGCATGAACGCGTTTTCGGGCGTGTTGCTGGCGCTGCTGCAGCGCCGCGCCGGCGCGCCCGGCGCGGACGTCCAGGTGTCGCTGCTCGATTCGATCGTCGCGTTCCAGGCGCCGCCGCTCAGCGAATACCTGATGACCGGCCAGCTGCCGCAGCGCCTGGGCAACGACCACCCGCTCATCGCCCCCTCGGGCGCGATGCGCACCAGCGACGGGGCGATCTGCTTCACGGTGTTCGATCACCAGTGGCCGGCGTTCTGCGAAGGGCTCGGACTGCCCCAGCTGGCGTCGGACGCGCGCTTCGCCTCGTCGGGCGAACGCCAGCGCCACCGCGATGCGCTGCGGGCCGCGCTGGAGCCGGTGTTCGCGAGCGGCTCGCGCGCGGAGTGGCTCGACCGCCTGCGCACGCTGGACGTGCTCTGCGCCCCGATCAACGACTACCGCGACCTGGTGGCCGACCCCCAGGTCCGGCACAACGCCCTGTTCGAGCGGATCGAGGCCGGGGACGGCAGCTACCCGGCCATCCGCAATCCGATCCGCCTCGGCGGCGCCGGTGGCGGCGCGGCCGGCGCGCCGCCGCGGCTGGGCGAACACACCCGCGACATCCTCGAGCACGACTGCGGCATCGCGCCGGAGCGCATCGAGGAGCTGCTGGCGCACAAGGTGGTGCTGGCGGCGCAGGAGACCGAACATGCATGATCCCGTCATCGTCGACGCGATCCGCACGCCGTTCGCGCGGCGCGGCGGCGCGTACCGGGCGCTGCGCCCCGACGCGCTGCTGGCAGCGCAGTTGCGCCAGCTGGTCGACCGCAGCGGCGTCACCCCGGCCCGGATCGGCGACATCGTGGCCGGCTGCGTGTCGCAGGCCGGCGAGCAGGCGGCCAACGTCGGCCGGCAGGCCGCGCTGCTGGCCGGGCTGCCGGTGGAAGTGCCCGCCGTCACGCTCAACCGCATGTGCGGCTCGGGCCAGACCGCAGTCCACCTGGCCGCACAGGCGGTCGCCGCCGGCGACGTGGACTACGCGATCGCCTGCGGCGTCGAGAGCATGAGCCGCGTGCCGATGTTCCTCGACGTCACGCTCGGCGAGCCCTTCCGCGACTGGTCGTCGCTCAATCCCGACCTGCTGCGGCAGCACCAGCTGCCGCACCAGGGCGAGAGCGCCGAATTGATGGCCGCTCGCTGGTGCCTGTCGCGCGAGGTGCTCGACGAGTTCGCGGCCGAGAGCCATCGCAAGGCCCATGCCAGCGCCGCCATCGGTGGCCGCGAGACGGTGCCGCTGCCGCCCTCGATGGGCCCCGCCGGCGAATTGCGCAGCGACGAGGGCGTGCGCGCCAACGTCGACCGGGAGAAGATGGCCCAGCTGGCGCCGCTGTTCCGGCCGCAAGGCGGCGTGATCACGGCCGGCAACGCCAGCCAGATGACCGACGGTGCCGCCGCCTTGCTGGTGGGCGACGCGGCCCGGGCGCGGGCCGACGGACTGAAGCCGCGCGCGCGCTTTCGCGCCCGCGTCGTCGTCGGTTCGGATCCCCGCATCCAGCTCGACGGCGTCATCCCCGCGACGCGCGCGGCGCTGGCGCGCGCCGGCGTGGGCGTCCAGGACATCGACTGGATCGAGGTCAACGAGGCGTTCGCCTGCGTGCCGATCGCGTGGGCCCGCGAGCTGGGCGTCGACCTCGCCGACGTGAACCCCTGGGGCGGCGCGATCGCGCACGGCCACCCGCTGGGCGCCACCGGCGTCGGCCTCACGGCCAAGGCGCTGGCGGGCCTGGAGGCCACGGGCGGCACGCTGGGCCTGGTGGTGTTCTGCGTCGGCCACGGCATGGCCACGGCCACGGTGCTGGAGCGCATCTGACTTTCCCCCACGACCAAAACAGACAGGAGACAACAGCATGAAACCGATCCCGAAAGTCCTGGCCGCGCTGGCGTGCGGCGCTGCCGTCGCCACCTGCGCGCCGGCGCTGGCCGACACCTATCCGGCCAGGCCGATCCGCCTGATCGTCGCCTACGGCCCCGGCAGCGGCGCCGACATCATGGCCAGGATCCTGTCGGACAAGCTCGCCGAGCGGCTCAAGACCGGCGTGGTCGTGGAGAACCGCGAAGGCGCCGGCGGCCAGATCGGCACGCTCGCGGCGGCCAAGTCGCCGGCCGACGGCTACACCGTGCTGCTGGCGCCGACCACCCTCACGGTGAGTCCCCACATGCAGAACCCGCCGCAGTACGACGCGATCCGGGACTTCGCCCCGATCGCGCGGGTGGCCGTGCTGCCGATGGCGGTCGTGACCGCGCCGAACGCGCCGAACGCGCCGTACAGGAGCATGAAGGAGCTGGTCGACTACGCCAGGGCCAATCCGGGCAAGCTGAGCTACGCCACGTCCGGCAAGGGCTCGCCGAGCCACCTGGAAATGGAGCTGCTGCGCAAACGCTATGGCCTGGACGTGCGCGACGTGCCGTACAAGAACGTCGGCCAGGCGATGACCGACACCATCAGCGGGCAGGTCTCGTTCTACTTCCCCACCTTTCCCTCGGCGCTGCCGCACATCACGTCGGGGCGGGTGCGCGGCCTGGCCAATGGCGCGGTGAAGCGTTCCGAGCAGGCCCCCTCGCTGCCCACGATCTCGGAGGAGCTGGGCCTGCCGAACTACGAAGCCAGCGTCTGGTACGGCCTGGTGGCGCCGGCGGGGGTGCCGCCGGACGTCATCGGCAAGCTCTCGGCGGAAGTGCTGGCGATTCTCGAATCACCGCAGGTACGCCAGCAGATCGCCAAGACCGGCGCCGAGGTCTCGCCGATGGACACGCAGAAATTTTCCGCCTTCATCGCCAGCGAGAACGCCAAGTGGGGCGGGCTGGTGAAGGAACTGGGCCTGAAGGACCAGTAGCGGCAGGCCTGCAGCGCCGGCCGTGCGCCTCAGTGGGGCGCCTCCGCGGCCGCCTTGCCCGCCCGGCCCGGCCGCCGCATCAGGACCAGCAGCGGGATCGTGAGCAGGGTCACGACCATCATCACCGAGAAGTCGCCGGCGTAGCCGATCAGGGCCGCCTGGCGGCTGACCTCCGCGTTCAGCACGGCCAGTCCGGCGGGGCTGTCCGGACTCAGCAGCGGCGGCAGATCGAGCAGGCCCCGATTGCCGCGCGACACCAATCCCGCCAGCTGTTCGTGGGCCTGCGCCGCGCCGTGCGTCAGCAGCGCCTGCACGATCGAGATGCCGACGCTGCCGCCGATGTTGCGCACCAGGCTGTAGACCGGCGTGCCCTGGTGGCGCAGCCGCGGCGCCAGCGTCGCGAAGGCGGCCGTCGACAGCGGCACGAAGGTGAAGCCGATGCCCAGGCCCTGGATGAAGCCGGACGTGACGATCAGCGAGCTGTCCATCTGCAGCGTGAGGCCGGTCATCTGGTACAGCGAATACGCGGTGAGCGCGAAACCCGCGGCCATGATGACCCGCACGTCGATCCGGTTCACCAGCCGCCCGACCACGATCATCGCCAGCATCGTGCCGACGCCCCGCGGCGCCGTGACGATGCCGGTGTAGACCACCGGATACCCCATCAGGCTCTGCAGCAGCATCGGCAGCAGCGCCATGGTGCCGTACAGAATGGTGCCGACCATGAAGCCGAACAGGCAGCCGGTGACGAAGTTGCGGTCCTTCAGCAGGTCGCGGTCCAGGAACGACACGCCCTGCACCGTCCACGTGTGCACGGCGAAGAAGGCGAACGCCACCACCGACGCGGCCGCCTCCAGCCGGATCTCCCAGGCATCGAACCAGTCCAGCAGCTCGCCGCGGTCCAGGAGCAGCTGCAGCATGCCGATCGCGATCGTCAGGGCGGCAAAGCCGAACACGTCCAGCCGCTGGCCCTCGGGGCGGCTTTCGGGGAGATAGCGCACGATTCCCCACAGCGCGAACAGGCCGACGGGCAGGTTGATGAAGAACACCCAGCGCCAGTCGAAGTTCTCGGTCAGCCAGCCGCCCAGCATCGGGCCCAGGATCGGGCCGACCATGATGCCCGCGCCCCAGATCGCCATCGCCTGGCCGATCCGCTCCAGGGGGTTGATGTCCAGCAGCACGGCCTGCGACAGCGGCACCAGCGCCGCGCCGAAGATGCCTTGCAGCAGGCGCGCCGCGACGATGCCGGCCAGCGACGTCGCCAGCCCGCACAGCGCCGAGGCGAGCGTGAATCCGATCACCGAGACGATGAACACCCGGCGCCGCCCCCATTGCGAACAGAGCCAGCCGGTGAGCGGCAGGGCGATGGCCGAGGCGACGATGTACGAAGTGAGGACCCAGGTGATCTGGTCCTGCGAGGCCTGCAGGCTGCCCTGCATGTGCGGCAGCGCGACGTTGGCGATCGTGGTGTCGAGCGCCTGCATGATCGTCGCCAGCATGATCGAGACGGTGATCATGCCGCGGTGGGGGAAGGTCCCCCCGGTCGGAACCGGACTCACGCGACGCCTTCCTCCGCCTGCAGCGACAGCAGGCCGTGGCGGGCCTTGGCCAGCAGCGCCAGCAACTGCTCGCGCTCGGCGGCCGAGAGCGCCGCCAGCGACGCGCTGCTGAGCTCGTCGCCGATCGCCAGCGCCCGGTCCAGCGCCTTGCGCGCGCGCGGCAGGATGTGCAGCTCGTTGATCCGGCGGTCGCTGGCGCTGGGCCGCCGCTCGATCCAGCCGGCCGCGGCCATCCGGTCGCACAGGCCGGCCACCGCCATCGGCGTCAGGCCCATCCGGCCGGCCAGCTCGGTCTGCGACAGCGCCTGCGGCCCCGCATGCGCCGCCAGGACGGCCAGCAGCCGGCACTGGGCCTGCGACAGGCCCAGTTGCTCGCGGGCCAGGCGGTCGAACTGCTGCGAATAGAGCCGGCCGACTTCGTTGGCCAGAAAGCCGAAGCGGCGCGTGAGGGCGAATTTCATAAGCACACGGATTATAAAGATGCTTATGATTTGCCGCCGGCGAGCCCGCCGCGCCGCTCGTCGGCGGCGGCGTGGCTCAGCGCATGGAGCGGCGGGCCGCGCTCTTGCGCTTCGGCGTGGGGGCCTTGGGCGCCCGCGCGGCGACCGGCGGCGCGCGCCGCAGCACCGCCTGCGCCGCGCGCAGCAGCGAGCGCGCCAGCGGCACGCACGGTCCCTGCAGCGCCAGCACGATGCCGATGCGCCGCACCGGCGCGCGGCCGGGCAGCGGAATGCGCACCAGGTTCATGCCGCCGGTCCACAGCGGCGGCCAGTCGGGCAGCAACGCCACGCCGAGCCCCTGGTCGACCAGCGCCGCGATCGCCGCCAGGCTGTCGATCTCGAGCCGCTGGCGCGGCCGGATGTCGTGGTCGCGCAGGTAGCGGTCGGCCAGCTGCCCGCCGACCGACATGCGGTCGTAGCGGATGAACGGTTCGCCGGCCAGCAGCGCGTGCGGCTCGCCGCCGGCCTGGCTGGCATGGGCGACGACCACCAGCGGCTCCTCGGTGAGCGCCTGCCACTCGCAGTTCTTGGGGACGACGAACTGCGGCTCGACGACGATCGCGGCGTCGAGTTCCCCGGCCGACACCCGATGGCACAGGTCGACCGAGCTGCCGGGCGAGACGAAAACCGACAGTTCGGGGTGGGCGTCGTACAGGTGCCGCAGCACCGGCGGCAGCACGCTGGTCAGCGCCGACGAGAACACCCCCAGGCGCAGCTCGCCCGGCAGCGAGCTGTCGTGGGCGATGGCGCGCAGGTCGCGCATGTCGCGCAACATCCCGCGCGCGCGCTCCAGGATCTTGAGGCCCGCTTCGGTCAGCCGCACCGAGCGGCCGGCGCGCTGGATCAGCGCCGTGCCGAGCTCGTCTTCCAGGGCGTGCAGCCGCGCGGCGATGGCGGCGGGCGTGAGGTCGAGCCGCCGGGCCGCTTCCGCCATCGAGCCGACATCGGCCACCGTGACGAAGCTGTGCAGGAACTCGATGTTCATGGCCGCGAGTATCGCGCAGGGCCGGCGCCCCGCCCGCGGCCGGCGCCCCGGGGCGCAGCCCGGGGCCTGGCGAGCCGGCTTACGCCTTGGGCACCCGCTCGCGCGTCTGCGCCGAGCGCAGGAAGTCGAAGTCGACGCCCTGGTCGGCCTGCGTCACCGTCTGCAGGAACAGCTTGCGGTAGCCGCGGTCGGCGCTGGGCACCGTCACCGGCTCCTCCTTGGCCCGGCGCGCCAGCTCCTGCTCGGACACCACGAGACTGATTTCCCGCCGGGTGACCGACAGGCGGATGCGGTCGCCGTTGCGCACGTACGCCAGCGGACCGCCGATCGCCGATTCCGGCGTCACGTGCAGCACGATGGTGCCGAACGCCGTGCCGCTCATGCGGCCGTCGGAGATGCGCACCATGTCCTTCACGCCCTGGCGCGCCAGCTTGCGCGGCAGCGGGATGTAGCCGGCCTCCGGCATGCCGGGGGCGCCCTTGGGCCCGATGTTCTTCAGCACCAGCACGTCGTCCGGCGTCACGTCCAGGTCGTCGCTGTCGATCCGATTGGCCAGGTCCTCCAGCCCTTCGAACACCACCGCCCGGCCTTCGTGCTCCATCAGCTTCGGATCGGCCGCCGACTGCTTGATGATCGCGCCGCCCGGGGCCAGGTTGCCCTGCAGCACAGCGATGCCGCCCTGCGGATAGATCGGGTTGTCGCGCGGCCGGATCACGTCCTGCTTGAACGACGGCGCGGCGCGCTCCAGCTCCTCGCCCAGCGTGCGCCCGGTCACCGTCAGCGCGTCCAGGTGCAGCAGCGGCTTGAGCTCGCGCAGCAGCGTGGTCATGCCGCCGGCGGCGTGGAAGTGCTCCATGTAGTGCTGGCCCGAGGGCTTCAGGTCCACCAGCACCGGGGTTTCGCGGCCCATGCGGTCCAGCGCCTTCAGGTCGATCTCGAAGCCCAGGCGGCCGGCGATCGCCGTGAGGTGCACGATGCCGTTGGTCGACCCGCCGATCGCCAGCAGCACCCGCATCGCGTTCTCGAACGCCCGGGCCGTCAGCACCTTGTCGATGGTCAGGCGGCTCCTGGCCATCTGCACGGCGACGGTGCCGGTTTCCTCGGCCACGCGCATGCGGGCCGACGTCACCGCCGGCGGCGACGCGCCGCCGGGCACGGTCATGCCCAGGGCCTCGGCGATGCAGGCCATCGTGCTGGCGGTGCCCATCACCGAGCAGGTGCCGACGCTGGCGACCAGCTGGTTGTTGACGTCGGCGATCTCGGTCGCGTCGATCTCCTCGGCCCGGAACTTGCCCCAGTAGCGGCGGCAGTCGGTGCAGGCGCCGACCACTTCGCCGCGGTGCGAACCGGTCAGCATCGAGCCGGTGATCAGCTGGATCGCCGGCAGCCCGGCCGACGCCGCGCCCATCAGCTGCGCCGGCACCGTCTTGTCGCAGCCGCCGATCAGCACCACGGCGTCCATCGGCTGGGCGCGCAGCATTTCCTCGGTGTCCATCGACATCAGGTTGCGCAGGTACATGCTGGTGGGCGCCGCGAAGCTCTCGCCGATCGAGATGGTCGGGAACTTCACCGGCAGGCCGCCGGCCAGCATGATGCCGCGCTGCACGGCCTCCACCAGCTGCGGCATGTTGCCGTGGCAGGGGTTGTAGCCGCTGCCCGTGTCGGCGATGCCGATCA
>NZ_DATMHS010000011.1:0-58204 GCF_035554825.1 Ramlibacter sp.
CCCACATCTGGTGCTGGCCGACGTCGGACGTGATGTAGGCATCGGCGTCGCGGGTCATGTTCCACAGCGTCTCGACGACGTACTGCGGCTTGATCACGTCCTTGTTGCCGCGGTCGTAGCGCAGGCAGTCGCGCTTGCGCCAGCCGTCGATCGTTTCCCACCATGCCGCCAGCGCGCCCGCGTCCGGCCTGGCGTTGCTCTCCTTGATCATCGCGATCAGGTCGCCCAGCACTTCCTTCACGTCGCCGACGATCGGGATGTCCACGCGCACCCGCTTGGAGATGCTCGACGGGTCCACGTCGATGTGGATGATCTTGCGCTCGTTCTGGCCGAAGTGCTTCGGGTTGCCGATCACGCGGTCGTCGAAGCGCGCGCCCACCGCCAGCAGCACGTCGCAGTTCTGCATCGCGTTGTTGGCTTCGAGCGTGCCGTGCATGCCGAGCATGCCCAGGAACTTGGGGTCGGTCCCGGGATAGGCGCCCAGGCCCATCAGGGTGTTGGTGATCGGGTAGCCGAGCAGGTCGATCAGCTCGCGCAACTCGGCCGAGGCGTTGGACAGGATCACGCCGCCGCCGGTGTAGATGTACGGCCGCTTGGCCGCCAGCAGCAGTTGCAGCGCCTTGCGGATCTGCCCGCCGTGGCCCTTGCGCACCGGGTTGTACGAGCGCATCTCCACCTTCTCGGGCTGCGGGATGTAGGCGGTGCGGTTGAAGGAAACGTCCTTGGGAATGTCCACCACCACCGGTCCGGGCCGGCCGCTGCGGGCGATGTGGAAGGCGCGGCGCATCACCGAAGCCAGGTCCTTCACGTCCTTCACCAGGAAGTTGTGCTTGACGATCGGGCGCGTGATGCCGACGGCGTCGCATTCCTGGAACGCGTCCAGGCCGATCGCAGCGGTCGGGACCTGTCCCGTGATGATCACCATCGGGATACTGTCCATGTACGCGGTGGCGATGCCGGTCACGGCGTTCGTCACGCCGGGGCCCGACGTCACCAGCGCCACGCCGACGTCGCCGGTCGCGCGGGCGTAGCCGTCGGCCGCGTGCACCGCCGCCTGCTCGTGGCGCACCAGCACGTGCTGGATGGTGTCCTGCTTGTAGAGCGCGTCGTAGATGTGCAGGACCGCCCCGCCGGGATAGCCCCAGACGAACCTGACGTTCTCGGCCTGCAGGGTCTTGACGAGGATTTCCGCGCCGCGCAGCTCGGGCGTGCGATCGCCGGCGGCCGCCGCCGACTTGATTTCAGCCTTGGAGATTTCCATGATCAACCTTTGCGATTTTCTCTGACGAAAAACCTTGGGTGCCCCTGCAGCGCGCTCTCGTGAAGCCGCCTCGGGACTTAGAACACCGGACCATGGGCGGACGGTTCGCACCGCCGGATCCGGGCTCGTTTGCCTGTGATGTGCAAACCGTATTATCGCACTGCAACACGGCCGTCCGACAAGGGGGCCGGCCCCGCGGATGCCATAATTTCCGGTTACCGGCCGCCGAGCAGCGCCCCGCAGGGCCCGCCGGCAGGCGTTCCGCCCCCGTCCAGACCCGAGTTCCTTGGCCACCGAACAAGAACTGTCCGAGTTCCTCAAGAGCGTCGAGAAGCGAGCGTTCAAGCGCTCGATCTACCACGTGCGCGACGAGGAGGCGGCGCTCGACATCGTGCAGGACGCGATGATGAAGCTGGCGGAGCACTACGGTGACAAGCCGGCGGCGGAGCTGCCGATGCTGTTCCAGCGCATCCTGTCCAACTGCACCTTGGACTGGTTCCGGCGCCAGAAGACGCGCAACGCCCTGTTTTCCAACATGAGCGACTTCGAGGCCGCCACCGACGACGGCGAATTCGACCTGCTGGAAACTTTTGCCTTCGCCGAGGGCTCCCAGCAGGCGGAGAGTGCGGAAGACGCCACCCGGCGGGCCCAGGTGTTCAGGCAGATCGAGGCGCAGGTCCAGGAGCTGCCGGCGCGTCAACGCGAAGCCTTCCTGATGCGTTACTGGGAGGACATGGACGTGGCCGAAACGGCGGCGGCCATGGGCTGCTCGGAAGGCAGTGTCAAAACGCATTGCTCGCGTGCGGTCGCGGCCCTCAGCAAGGCGCTGAAGGCGAAGGGTATACAACTATGACGAACATGCAATTGACCGGGTCCGAACAGCTCCAGGAGCGGTTCGGGCGCGCTGTCGGCAGACGCTTGTCGGCCGGCACAGCCGAGCTCCCCTATCACGTCACCGAGCGGCTGCGTGCCGCCCGGGTCCAGGCGCTGGCCGCCCGCAAACTCGAAGCCACCGCCCCCGCCGTCGTGAGCACCGGCCATTCGGCCGCACTCGGCAAACGCGGCTTCAGCCTGTGGCGCATCGCGTCGGCGTTGCCGCTGGTGGTGCTGGTCGGCGGCCTGGTGCTGATCCACAGCATCCAGAACGAGCGCCGTGCCAGCGAAGTGGCGGAAGTCGACGCCCAGCTGCTCACCGACGACCTGCCGCCGGCGGCCTATGCCGACCCCGGCTTCGCGCAGTTCCTGAAATCCGGCCGCTGACGCCTGGCGATGCGCGCCCCTGCCGCTCCAGCCCAGGTTGAGCAGTCGCGCCGGCTGGGCGCAGCGGCGCTCGCCGCCATCCTCCTTGCCTGCGCCACGGCGGTCGTGGCCGAGAGCCCCGCCGCCGGCGGACCGGCCGCGGCGCCTGCGTCGCCGGCCGTCCAGCCCGCCCCTGCCGCCAGCGCGGCCTCCGCCGTCACGCGGGCCCCGGCCAAGACCGCCTCGGCCGGCAAGCCCAACGGCAAGCAGGTCACGACGCCGCTTTGGCGCGAACTGAAGCCCGCCGAGCAACAGGCACTGGCGCCGCTGGCCGGCAGCTGGGACACGCTCAGCCTGGCGCAGAAGCGCAAGTGGCTGGCGCTGTCGCAGAATTTCTCCAAGCTCTCGCCCGACGAGCAGGCCAAGCTGCACAGCCGCATGACGGAGTGGGTGGCGCTGAGCCCGCAGCAGCGCACGCTGGCCCGTCTCAATTTCGGCGTCAGCAAGCAGCTCTCGCCCGACGAGAAGAAGGCCAAGTGGGAGGCCTACCAGGCGCTCGCGCCGGAAGAAAAGCGCAAGCTCGCCGCCTCGGCGCCCAAGCCGCCGGTCACCGCGGCGGCCATCCATCCGGTACCGGCGGACAAGCTGGCCACCGTGCCCCGGGGCGCCAAGCCGGCCGCGTCCGCGGTCGCGCCGCGCGCCATCGTCCCGCCCGGCCGCCTGGACCGCAACACCTTGCTGCCGCGCGCGCCGGCCGCGCCGGCCGCCGGCCCCGCGGCGGCCACGCGTCCCGCCTCGGCCCCCATTGCCCCGGCGGCCTCGGCCCCGAAAGCGGGCTGATCTCCGGCATGGCCTCCCAACGCGCAGCCGGCGCGGCGTCGGCCGCTGACCCTGTTCCGGCCGACCTGACGGCCCCGCCGCTGGCACGCCGCATGGCGTGCTGGTGCTACGAAGGCGTGCTGCTGTTCGCCGTGGTGTTCATCGCCGGCTGGCTGTTCAGCGCCTTGGGCCAGGTGCGTGACGCCATGGACGCCCGGCGCCCGCTGCTGCAGGCTTTCCTGTTCGTCGTGTTCGGCATCTACTTCACCTGGTTCTGGACCAAGGGGCAGACGCTGGCGATGAAGACCTGGAAGATCCGCATCGTCGACACGGCCGGGCGGCGGCTCGGCCAGCCGCGCGCGCTGCTGCGCTACGTGTGCAGCTGGCTGTGGTTCCTGCCGCCGCTGGCGCTGCTGGCCGCGTGGCATGCAACGCCGGCGCAGACGGGCCTGGTGCTGACCGGTTGGGTGGCGCTGTGGGCGCTGGCGAGCCGCCTGCATCCGCAGCGGCAGTTCTGGCACGACGCGCTGGCCGGCACCCGCCTCATCCGCGCCGGCACCTGAGGCCGGGCGCGTCGGAGACAATTGGCGCCATGCCGCCGCAGATCCACCTGCTCTCTCCCGCCGACCGGCACAAACAGCGCTCCGGCCTCAGCCGCCTGTGGCACGCCACCGGCTTTTCGCTGGCCGGGCTGCGCGCCGGCTGGGGCGAAACCGCGTTCCGGCAGGAGGCGGTGGCCGCCGTCGTGCTGCTGCCGCTTGCCTTCTGGCTGGGGCGCGGCTGGGTCGAGACCGCGCTGCTGGCCGGCTCGGTGCTGCTGCTGATGATCGTGGAACTGCTCAACACGGCCATCGAGGCCGCGATCGATCGCATCGGCCCCGAGTGGCACGCGCTTTCCAAGCGGGCGAAGGACATGGGCAGCGCCGCCGTCCTGCTCGCCCTGATCCTGTGTTGCGGCATCTGGGTGGCCGCGTTGTACCAAAGGTTTCTCGCATGAACCCGGGCTTTTCCTTGTGTGTGTATTGCGGCTCCCGCACGGTGCCGGCGTTCGTCGAGCTCGCCGCGGCGGTCGGCCGCTGGATCGGCGCGCATCGCGGGCAACTCGTCTATGGCGGCGGCAACAACGGCCTCATGGGCGTGATGGCCGACGCGACGCTGGCCGCCGGCGGGCGCGTGGTGGGCGTCATCCCGCACGCGCTGGTGAACCGCGAGTTCGCCAAGCGCGATTGCACCGAACTGCACGTGGTCGACACGATGCACGACCGCAAGCGGATGATGGCCGAGCGGGCCGACGCCTTCCTCGCCCTGCCGGGCGGGATCGGCACGTTCGAGGAACTGTTCGAGGTCTGGACCTGGCGCCAGCTCGGCTACCACGACAAGCCGGTGGGCATCCTCAATGCCGGCGGCTACTACGACCCGCTGCTCGCCTTCCTGGACTCGAGCGTGCAGCACGGGTTCATGAACGACTGGCAGATGGACCTGGTGCGGGTCGGCACCGACCACGAGCAGCTGCTCGACGAGCTGGCGCGCAGCGCGACCACGCGCACCGGCGTGGCCCACCTGTCGGAAATCTGACTCAGATCGCCGATTCGTCGGTTTCGCCGGTGCGGATGCGCACCACGCGCTCGATGCTGGTGATGAAGATCTTGCCGTCGCCGATCTTGCCGGTGCGCGCGGCCTTGACGATCGCGTCGACGCAGCGCTCCACGTCGTCGTCCTTCACCACCACTTCCACCTTCACCTTCGGCAGGAAGTCGACCACGTACTCGGCGCCGCGGTACAGCTCGGTGTGGCCCTTCTGGCGGCCGAAGCCCTTGACCTCGGTGACGGTCAGCCCGGTCACGCCGCACTCGGCCAGCGCCTCGCGGACTTCCTCGAGCTTGAAGGGCTTGACGACGGCGGTGATCTGTTTCATGAGGGATTCCAGGAGAGGTTGCTTCAGGCGCTGAACTTGCCGGTAATAGGATAGCGCCAATCCTTGCCGAAGCTGCGGTGCGTCACGCGAATCCCGACCGGCGCCTGCCGGCGCTTGTACTCGTTGATCCGGATCAGGCGCGCCACGCGCTCCACCACGGCCCGGTCGAAGCCGGCGCCGATGATCTCCTCGATGCCCTGGTCATTCTCCATGTAGCGCTCGAGGATGGCGTCGAGGATCTCGTACGGCGGCAGGCTGTCCTGGTCGGTCTGGTCCGGGCGCAGCTCGGCGCTCGGGGGCCGGGTGATGATCCGCTCGGGGATCGGATTGATCCCGGTGCCGTACGGGTCGTGGATGTTGCGCCACCTGGCGAGCCGGAACACGGTGGTCTTGAGCAGGTCCTTGATCACGGCGAAGCCGCCGGCCATGTCGCCGTACAGCGTGCAATAGCCGGTCGCCATCTCGCTCTTGTTGCCGGTGGTCAGCACGATGCTGCCGAACTTGTTGGACAGCGCCATCAGGAACACGCCGCGGATGCGGGCCTGGATGTTCTCCTCGGTCGTGTCTTCCGGCAGGCCCTTGAACTCGTTGGCGAGCGAGGCGCGGAAGGCGTCGAACTCCGGCACGATCGAGATCTCGTCGTAGCGCACGCCCAGGCGCGCCGCCATGTCGCGGGCGTCGGTCGTGGAGATGTCGGCCGTGTACGGCGACGGCATCATGATCGCGCGCACCTTGTCGCGGCCCAGCGCGTCGACCGCGATCGCCAGCACCAGCGCCGAGTCGATGCCGCCCGACAGCCCCAGCAGCACGCCGGGGAAGCCGTTCTTGCCGATGTAGTCGCGCACCCCCATCACCAGCGCATCCCACAGGTCCGCCTCGGGGCTGCGCTCGTGAGCGACGGCACCGCTCAGCTGCAGCGGCCCGCCGGCCGCCGGGCGGTCCACCTGCACCGCGAAAATGGTTTCGTGGAAGCCGGGCGCCCGCGCCACGAGCGCGCCGGCGGCGTCCACCGCGAACGACGCGCCGTCGAACACGACCTCGTCCTGGCCGCCCACCATGTGCGCGTATACCAGCGGCAGCCCGACGGCCTGCGCCCGCTGCGCCATGCGCGCCACGCGCTCGCCGCCCTTGCCCACATGGAACGGCGAGGCGTTGATCACCACCAGCATCTCGGCGCCGGTTTCCTTGGCCAGCAGCGCCGGCTCCTCGAACCAGGCGTCCTCGCAGATCAGCAGCCCGATGTTCACGCCATCGATGTGGAACACGCAGGTGCCCTGGCCGGGCGTGAAGTAGCGGCGCTCGTCGAACACCTGGTAGTTGGGCAGTTCGCGCTTGGCATAGGTCTCGAGCACCCGGCCCTCGCTCACCACGCTGGCGGCGTTGAAGCGCCGCTGCACCTGCACGGATTTCGTGCGCAGGTCGCCGCCCATGGGATGGCCGACGACGACGTGCATGTCCTTTAACCCGGCCAGTTCGCGGGCCACCGTTTTCACGGCATCATCACAGGCCGCCACGAAGGCCGGCCGCAGCAGCAGGTCCTCCGCGGGATAGCCGCAGATCGACAGCTCGGGCGTGAGCAGGAGCCGGGCGCCCTGGACGTAGGCGGTGCGCGCCGCGGCGATGATCTTCTGCGCGTTGCCGGCGGTATCGCCGACCACGAAGTTGAGCTGGGCGATTGCGAGTTTGAAAGCCATGGGCAGCCAGTGAAGAACAACCCGGACGATTATGTCAGCAAGGTCGTCGACTCAGCGCTGGAGATCGACGCCGGGCAGTGGAACTCGCTGCTGGCTCTGCAAGCGCAGCCGACGCCTTTCATGCGGCATGAATACCTCGCCGCGCTCGAGCGCAGCGCCAGCGCCACGCCCGCCGCCGGCTGGACACCGCGGTTCGTGACGCTCACGCGCGGCGGCGAACTGCAGGCCGCGTGCGCCCTGTACCTGAAGGACCATTCGTACGGCGAGTACGTGTTCGACTGGGCCTGGGCCAACGCGTACCAGCAGCACGGACTCGCGTATTACCCGAAGGCGCTGGTCGCCGTGCCGTTCACGCCCGTGCCCGGCAGCCGCCTGCTCGCGCGCGACGCCGGGGCGCGGCTGGCGCTGCTGCAGGCGCTGCTCGCGTGGTGCCGCAAGCGCAAGCTCTCGTCGCTGCATCTGCTGTTCGGCGCGGACGAGGACGTGGCGGCCTGCGCCGAAGCCGGACTCATGCTGAGGCACACCGTGCAGTTCCACTGGACGAACGAGGCGCCCGCATCCTCCGCCGCCGCCGCCACCGCCGGGCCGCGCCGCTACGACGGCTTCGACCAGTTCCTGGCCAGCCTGGCGCAGGAAAAGCGCAAGAAGATCCGGCAGGAGCAGCGCAAGGTGGCCGAGGCCGGCGTGACCTTCCGCTGGAGTGCCGGCTCCGGCATCAGCGCGGCCGACTGGAACTTCTTCTACCGCTGCTACGAGCGCACCTACCTCGAACACGGCAATGCGCCCTACCTCACGCGCGACTTCTTCCGGCGCATGGCCGCCACGATGCCGCGGCACTGGGTGCTGTTCATCGCCGAGCGCGGGGGCCGGCCGATCGCATCCAGCCTGATCGCGGTGACCGGGGCCGCGGCGGCCGCCGGCCCGTCGTCAGCGGATGGCCGGCCGCGGGTCGCCTACGGCCGCTACTGGGGCGCGCTGGAGCGGGTCGACTGCCTGCACTTCGACGCCTGCTACTACCAGCCGCTGCAATGGTGCATCGAGCACGGCCTGGACCGCTTCGAAGGCGGCGCGCAGGGCGAGCACAAGATGGCGCGGGCGCTGATGCCGGTGAAGACCACCAGCGCCCACTGGCTGGCGCACCCCGCGTTCGCCGATGCCGTGGAGCGGTTCCTGGCGCGCGAGGGCCAGGGCGTCGAGCACTACCTGGCCCAGTTGGAGCGGCGCAGTCCGTTCAAGCAGTCCTCCTGACAGGGGCGCGCGGCGCGCTCAGCCCTGGGGCTGCTGGCGGCGGTAGTTCTCGATGCCGTCGAGCACTTCCTGGCGCGCGGCGTCCGGCCCTTCCCACCCGAGCACCTTGACCCACTTGCCGGCCTCCAGGTCCTTGTAGTGCTCGAAGAAGTGGGCGATGGTCTTCAGCCGCAGCGGGTTGAGGTCGTCCGGCTTTTCCCACTGGCTGTACAGGCCCAGGATCTTCTGCGTCGGCACGGCGAGCACCTTCCCGTCCTGCCCCGCCTCGTCCTCCATGCGCAGCAGGCCGATCGGCCGGCAGGTCACCACCACGCCTGGAATCAGCGGCACCGGCGTGATCACCAGCACGTCGACCGGGTCGCCGTCGCCGCTGATCGTGTGCGGCACGTAACCGTAGTTGGTCGGGTAGTGCATGGCCGTGCTCATGAACCGGTCGACGAAGATCGCCCCCGTTTCCTTGTCGACCTCGTACTTGATCGGGTCGGCGTTCATCGGGATCTCGATGATCACGTTGAATTCGTCGGGGGCGTGCTTGCCGGGAGTGACTTGGTCCAGGGACATTCGTGTTCGGGGAAAAAGGGAGAACGCCGCGGGCGGCGTGGGGAAGCCGGCACACACCGGCTCAGTGATAACCCTGATTTTAATCAGGTGCACGCCGCATCGGCCCGACGGCGCGGAATCTGTCACATGTTTGCGCTTATATTTGCGCGGTTGGCCAATCGTCTCCGCCCCGCCTGCTGGGGGCCACGAGGAAGCAACGCAGCGGAGGGACCCCGCTTGCGGGGCACCTCAGGCACGTTACTCACACAGAACGTAGGAGAAATGAAGAAATGACAGGCAACTCAGCGCTGATCCTGGCGCTCGTCTGCGGCCTCGCGGCCGTCGTGTACGGGTTCTGGGCCCGAGGCTGGATCCTTTCGCAGGACGCCGGCAACCCCCGCATGCAGGAGATCTCGGCCGCCATCCAGGCGGGCGCGGCCGCCTACCTCGCGCGGCAGTACAAGACCATTGCCATCGCCGGCGTCGTGCTGGCGATCCTGATCGCCGTCTTCCTGGATCCGACCACCGCCGTCGGCTTCGTGGTCGGCGCCGTGCTCTCGGGCGCCTGCGGCTTCATCGGCATGAACGTCTCGGTCCGGGCCAACGTGCGCACCGCGCAGGCGGCCACCCGCGGCATCGGCCCGGCGCTGGACGTCGCCTTCCGCGGCGGCGCCATCACCGGCATGCTGGTGGTCGGACTCGGCCTGCTGGGCGTGACCGCCTTCTACTGGTTCCTCGCCGGCAACGGCGCGATGACGCCGGACCGCAAGCTGGCGACGCTGCTGAACCCGCTGATCGGCTTTGCCTTCGGCGCCTCGCTGATCTCGATCTTCGCGCGTCTGGGCGGCGGCATCTTCACCAAGGGCGCCGACGTCGGCGCCGACCTGGTGGGCAAGGTCGAAGCGGGCATCCCAGAGGACGATCCGCGCAACCCGGCCGTGATCGCCGACAACGTGGGCGACAACGTCGGCGACTGCGCCGGCATGGCCGCCGACCTGTTCGAGACCTACGCCGTGACGCTGATCGCGACCATGGTGCTGGGCGCCCTGCTGGTGACCAGCGCGCCGGTCAATGCCGTGATGTACCCGCTGGCCCTCGGCGGCGTGTCGATCATCGCGTCGATCATCGGCACCTTCTTCGTGAAGGCCTCGCCCGGCATGAAGAACGTGATGCCGGCGCTGTACCGCGGCCTGGCGATCGCCGGGGTGCTGTCGCTGATCGCGTTCTACTTCGTGACCCAGTGGCTGATCCCCGACAACGCGATCACCGCCACCGGCAGCCAGATGCGCCTGTTCGGCGCCTGCGTGATCGGCCTGGCCCTGACCGGCCTGCTGGTCTGGATCACCGAGTTCTACACCGGCACCCAGTACTCGCCCGTGCGCCACATCGCCCAGGCCTCGACCACCGGCCACGGCACCAACATCATCGCCGGCCTGGGCGTGTCGATGCGTTCCACCGCCTGGCCCGTGCTGTTCGTCTGCGTGGCCATCGTCGCGTCGTATTACCTGGCCGGTCTGTTCGGCATCGCGGTCGCCGCCACGTCCATGCTGAGCATGGCCGGCATCGTCGTCGCGCTCGACGCCTACGGCCCGATCACCGACAACGCCGGCGGCATCGCCGAAATGTCGGACCTGCCGGCCAGCGTCCGCGACATCACCGACCCGCTGGACGCCGTCGGCAACACGACCAAGGCCGTGACCAAGGGCTACGCCATCGGCTCGGCCGGGCTGGCCGCGCTGGTGCTCTTCGCCGACTACACGCACAAGCTGGAGAGCTACGGCCGCAGCATCAGCTTCGACCTGTCGGATCCGATGGTGATCGTCGGCCTGTTCATCGGCGGACTGATTCCCTACCTGTTCGGCGCGATGGCGATGGAAGCGGTCGGCCGCGCCGCCGGCTCGGTGGTCGTGGAAGTGCGCCGCCAGTTCCGCGAGATCGTGGGCATCATGGAAGGCACCGCCAAGCCCGAGTACGGCCGCGCCGTGGACATGCTGACGGCCGCCGCCATCAAGGAGATGGTGATTCCTTCGCTGCTGCCGGTGGTGGTGCCGATCGTGGTCGGCCTGGCGCTCGGCCCGAAAGCGCTCGGCGGCCTGCTGATGGGCACGATCGTGACCGGCCTGTTCGTGGCGATCTCCATGTGCACCGGCGGCGGTGCCTGGGACAACGCCAAAAAGTACATCGAGGACGGCAACTACGGCGGCAAGGGCTCCGAAGCGCACAAGGCCGCCGTCACCGGCGACACCGTGGGCGACCCCTACAAGGACACGGCCGGCCCGGCCGTCAACCCGCTGATCAAGATCATCAACATCGTGGCGCTGCTCATCGTGCCGCTGGTGGTGAAGTTCCACGGCGGCGAGGTGCCGACCAACCGCGCGGAGACGCCGGCCGCCGTGACGGCCCCAGCCGTTGCTTCCGGCGCCGTGGGCACCCCGGCCAAGTAAGGCTCGCCCGCACCCAAGGGGCCCGCCACCGGCGGGCCTTTTTTTGTCCGAAAATGGCGGCCCGCGCAGGAACGCCGGCGTCTCCCCCGCC
Organism: Ramlibacter sp.; assembly: GCF_035554825.1. GTDB lineage: Bacteria > Pseudomonadota > Gammaproteobacteria > Burkholderiales > Burkholderiaceae_C > Ramlibacter. The sequence goes on from NZ_DATMHS010000011.1 coordinate 11,252, forward strand.
GCCCAGACCAGATGACCGAGCTCGTCGTCCGCCGCCTTCTCGTCGACATGCAGGCACCGATGCCGCGGCATTGGTGCGCCGGCGATGCCTTCCGCACCGCGCTGTTCAACGCCCTCTCGATGAGCTTTCCGGTGGGCGAACAATTCTTCATCGACAGCGTGCGGGCCGGCCTGGAGGCGCTGCCCGACGACCAGCAGGCCCGTTTCCGGGGCGAGGTGCAGGGCTTCGTCGGGCAGGAAGCGACCCATCGCCGCCTGCACGGCCTCTACAACGAGCAGCTCGAGGCGCACGGACTGGTGAACGCCTGGGGGCCGCGCTCGATGGAGCGGCAGAAGCTGCTGCGGGGTCAGGACGCGCGCCACCTGCTGGCCATCACCGCCGCCTTCGAGCACTTCACGGCGATCCTCGCGGACTGGCTGCTGCGGCATCCCGACGTGCTGGGCTCGCAGGACCCGCGCCTGGCCACGCTCTGGCTGTGGCACAGCGCCGAGGAGTCCGAGCACAAGTCGACCGCGTTCGATCTGTACCAGGCATTGGGCGGCAACCACGAGTGGCGGATCACCTGGTTTCGCCGCATCACCGCCACCTTCCTCATCGACGTCACGCGCCAGACGCTCGACAACCTCCGGCGCGACCGCAGCTTGTGGACCTGGCGCACCTGGCGCAGCGGCGCGAGCTTCCTGTTCGGGCGGCGCGGCCTGGTGCGCATGACGTACCGGCCGTGGCGCGACTACCTGCGCGTCGATTTCCACCCGCGCCAGCAGGACAGCAGCCAGTCGGAGCGCTGGCTGGCCGAGCACCGCGACCGGTTCGCGGTGGTGGGCAGCGCCGGGTAGCCGTCGCCCGGGGGGCCCGGGGCCAGGGCAGCAGCCCCGATCGGCCGCCGGGCAGCGCCGGTGGTTGTCGCACAATGGCGGGATGCAACTCCACTACATCGCCAACAGCGGCCAGCCGTCGTCGTCGGGCCGCACCATTCCTGTCATCGATCCGTCCGACGGCCAGCCCTTCGACGAACTGCAGCGCGGCACCGCCGAGGACATCGCGGCCGCCGTGCGGGCGGCGCGCGAGTGCTACGACCGGGTCTGGTCGAAACTGAGCGCGGCCGAGCGCGGCCGCCTGCTGATGCGCCTGTCGAACAAGGTGGCCGAGCACGCCGAGGAACTGGCGGCGCTGGAGCAGCGCGATTGCGGCAAGCCGACCAAGCAGGCCAAGGCCGACGCGCTGGCGCTGGTGCGCTACTTCGAGTTCTACGCCGGGGCGTGCGACAAGCTCACCGGCGACACGCTGCCGTACCAGGACGGCTACACCGTGTTCACGTGGCGCGAGCCGCACGGCGTCACCGGCCACATCATTCCGTGGAACTACCCGATGCAGATCTTCGGGCGCAGCGTGGGCGGCGCGCTGGCGGCCGGCAACGTCTGCGTGGTCAAGCCTTCCGAGGACGCCTGCCTGTCGCTGCTGCGGGTCGCGCAACTGGCCGCCGACGTGGGCTTCCCGCCCGGCGCCATCAACATCGTCACCGGCTACGGCCACGAGGTCGGCGACTCGCTGGCCCGCCACCCCGGCATCGACCACATCAGCTTCACCGGCAGCCCGCGGGTGGGCACCCTGATCCAGCAGGTGGCGGCCGAGCGCCACTGCCCGGTCACGCTGGAGCTCGGCGGCAAGAGCCCGCAGATCGTGTTCGCCGACGCCGACCTCGACGCCGCGCTGCCGGTGCTGATCAACGCCATCGTGCAGAACGCGGGGCAGACCTGCTCCGCCGGCTCGCGCGTGCTGATCGAGCAGTCGATCTACGAGCCGCTGCTGGAGCGCCTGGGCCAGGCGTTCGGGAAGCTGCGCGTCGGTCCGGCCGCGATGGACCTCGACGTCGGGCCGCTGATCCGCGCCAGCCAGCAGCAGCGCGTGTGGGACTTCCTCTCCGATGCCCATGTCGCCGGCATTCCCACCGTGGCCCAGGGCCAGGTGGTGGAGCAGGCGCCCGAGACCGGCTATTACCAGGCGCCGACGCTGCTGCGCGACGTGCCGGTGGAGCACCGGCTGGCGCAGGAGGAAGTGTTCGGGCCGGTGCTCGCCGCCATGAGCTTCGCCGACGAAGACCAGGCGGCCGCGCTCGCCAACGCCACCCACTTCGGCCTGGTCGCCGGCATCTGGACGCGCGACGGCGGCCGGCAGCTGCGCATGGCCAAGCGCGTGCGCAGCGGCCAGGTGTTCATCAACAACTACGGCGCCGGGGGCGGCGTCGAACTGCCGTTCGGCGGCGTGAAATCGTCGGGCTACGGCCGCGAGAAGGGTTTCGAGGCGCTGTACGGCTTCACCACCCTCAAGACCGTCGCGATCCGCCACGGCTAGGGCCGCCGCGCCGGCCTGGCCTGGCCGCGCGCCGCTCGAAGCCGGCGGGCGTCAGGCCAGCGTGAACCGGAACGTCGCGCCCTGCCCCGGCGCCGCGTCGGCCCAGATCCGCCCGCCGTGGCGCGTGACGATGCGATGCACGATGCTCAGGCCGATGCCGGTGCCGTCGAATTCGTCGCGGCCGTGCAGCCGCTGGAACGGCGTGAACAGCCTGGCCGCATGCTCCATGGCGAACCCGGCCCCGTTGTCGCGCACGTAGAAGACCTCCTCGCCGCCGAGGCGCTCGCGGCCCACGGCCACCGCCGCGTCCGCGGTGCGCGAGGTGAATTTCCACGCGTTCTCCATCAGGTTTTCCAGGGCGATGCGCAGCAGCCGCGGATCGGCCTCGACCTCCATCCCGGGGTCGATCGACAGCCGCACCTGCGACGGCGACTTCGCCTGGCGCAGCCCGTCGCCGATGTCGGCGGCCAGGGCGCTCAGGTCGCAGGGGCGGCGGTGCACGCCCTGCTCGGCCAGGCGCGCGAGCCGCAGCAGGTCTTCGATCAGCTGCTCCATGCGCCGCGCGGCCGCCAGGACCCGATCGAGCAGCGCCATCGAGGGCGCCGGCAGCCGCTCGCGGTTGTCGCGCGCCACCTTGCCGACGAATCCGGCGATCGCGGCCAGCGGCGCCCGCAGGTCGTGCGAGACCGACTGGCCGAAGGCCTGCAGGTCCTCGTTGGCCCGCTGCAGTTCGGCCGTGCGCGTCTTCAAGCTGGTGATCAGCTGGCGCCGCTCGGTGTCGTCGCGCGCCACGCAGTACATCTCGCCCTGAGCCTCCGACCAGACCGCCGACCAGAGCACGTGCCGCATCGAGCCGTCCTTGCGGATGGCGCGCGCGGGCAGCGACTGCGCCGGCATCCCGCCCATGATCCGCATCAGCGCGCCGACCGTCACCTGGTGGTCCGTCGGCGGCACCACCTCCAGGCAGGAACGCCCGCGCAGCTCCTCGGGCTGGTAGCCCCACAGCGTGCGCGAGGCCTGGCTCACACGGACGAAGTTCAGGTCGGCATCGAGGACGCAGATCACGTCCAGCGAGCGGTCGAAGATGCGCGCCAGGCCTTCCGCCAGCTGCCGCTGCCGCCGCTCGCTGTCGCGCAGTCGCGCCGCCGCCTGGCGCAAGGTCAGCGCCCAGGCGACGCAGACCGCCAGCAGCACCAGGGCCGCCAGCGCCGCCCACTTGAACCAGGGCGGCAGCGAAGGCGCCCGCGCCGCGCTGGTCCAGCGCTCCAGGGACTGGTAGTAGGCCGACCGCGGATCGGCCTTCAGCGCCCGCAGCGTGCGATCGATCGCCTGCAGCAACGCCGGGTCGACGCCATGGCGGCCGGCGAAGAACAGGCTGGCCGGCGCGAAGATGATCGCCGTGTCGACCAGCCCGGCCGCGGGCGCGCTCACGCGGCCGTGGAAATTGTTGGTCACGACGGCGTCGGCGCGCTGTTCCGCCACGGCGCGCAGCGCGCTGTCGTAGTCGGGCCAGCTTTCCAGCACCGCGCGCACGCCGAAACTGCTGGCCATCTGCAGGAAGAAATCCTGCTGCACCGAGCCTTCCAGCACCGCGACGCGCTTGTTGGACAGGTCCAGGATCGTCCGGATGCCGCTGCCGGGTCTGGCGTAGACCTGGCTCCAGCTGTGCAGCACGGGCTCCTGGGCAAAATCGAAGAGCCGCTCGCGCGCCGCCGTGCGCGCCACGTCCGGCATCAGGTCGATCTCGCCGCTTCGCAGGCGCGCCAGGCCCTCGGCGAAGGTGCCGGGCACATACTCGATGGTCCAGCCTTCGCGCGCCGCCACCGCCGCGATGACGTCGACGAAGATGCCTTGCGGCTGGCCCGCCGCGCTGTAGCCGAGCTTGGGCGGGTTCTGGTAGATGCCCACCCGGACCTTCTGCGCGGCCGCCGCCGGCCAGAGCAGCTGGAACAGCAGCAGGACGAGTGGGACAAGCGCGCGCAGCGGGCGCCGGGAACCCGGTTGCATGCGCCGGTCAGCCCTTGATCCGGGCGCTGCGCACCACGGCCTCGGCCAGCGGCAGCAGGCGGGCGTAGAACGCGAGGCGCGGCGCGGCGAAGGTCGCCGCATAGAGCTCGTTGCGGTGCACCGCGACCCAGCCGACGCCACGCAGCGTCAGGTCGTCCGCCCGCCGCGCGAGCGTGAACTCGAAGCGCACGCCACGCTGCCCGGCGAACACCGTCGGCTCCATGCGGGTCACCTGGACCGCGCCTTCGTTGGCGTAGAGCGTCTCGAACAGATTGACCAGCCGGTCCGGCGTCAGGCCGGCGCTGAACGTGGGATAGCGCGCGTCCTTCTCGCCCGGCGCGCGGAACAGCACCGTCGGCTTGGCCACCAGCGCCTGCCCCGGCCGCACGCCGGCCCACAGGCGCAGGTGGTCCAGCGGGATGCCTTCCTGGGTCCACATGTCGTACGGACCGCCGTCCCACGGGTCGGTGACCTTGTTCCACGCGGCCGGCAGCGTGACGGCCAGCTTGCCGCCGACCAGCTGCTCGCCGTCGACCCTGGCGATGGTGGTGCAGGCGGCCAGCAGCAGGGCCGGCACGAGCGGCAGCAGGAATTTCATGGCCTCGGTTCGGACAGCGACGCCCGGATCATCGCAGCGTCGGGCGCATCGGGCGCGAGCGCCAGGTATTGCTCGAAGGCGCGCGCCGCGCCCGGCTGGTCGGCGCGCTGCTGCAGCACCAGCCCGAGCGAACGGAAGGCCTGCGCCGGCGGCTGCGCGGCGCGGACGGCCGCGGTCAGATCGTCCAGCGCCAGCTGCAGGTCATCGCGCTCGCCACGCAGCCGGCGCACCTCGCCGCGGGCGAACAGCAGCTGCGCGTCGCCCGGCGACCGCGCCGCCAGGCGGTCGAACAGCACCAGGCTCTCCTCGAACTGGCCACGCTTGAGCTCGTCGAGCAGCCAGTCGAACCGCAAGGGTGCGATCACGCGCTGGTATTCGCTGGCGCCGGTCACCCCGCCGTTGCCGGCGGCGGCCAGTTGCAGCAGCACGTCGCGGCGGTTGCCGGCCGGCGGGTGGGTGGCAAAGAGCGCGCTGCGGCTGCCCACGTCCTCCCCGCCGGTGATCTTCAGCTCCGCCAGCAGGTTCTCCCAGACCTGCGGCGCCTGCGTGCCGTCGTAGCCGGCCTGCTGCATCAGTCGCATGCCCAGGCGGTCGGCGCGCTCCTCGTGCTCGCGCGAGAATGCGAACGCCGACGCCAGGATGCCGATGCGCCCGACCGCACCGGCGACGCCGCCGACCAGGCCCACCAGCTGGGCCAGCACGGCCTTGTCCTTGGCGTCGCGCAACTGCTCCAGCTGATGCCGCTCCAGGTAGTGCCCGAGCTCGTGGCCCACGATGGCCGCGAGCTGCGCCTCGTTCTCCACCCGCAGCAGCAGGCCGCTCCACACCTGCATCATGCCGTTGGGCGCCATGCTGGCGTTGAACACCGGCGTGCGCATCACGTGGATGCGGATGTCCGGACAGTGGCCCGCCGTCAGGCGGCAGGTCAGGTCGCCCAGGTAGCGCTCGAGCGCCGCGTCGTGGATCGCGAGCGGGCTGCGCCGCAGCCGTGACTCCTCGCGGTCCATCAGGCTCCACAGGCCGCCTTCGTCGGTGTCGGCGGCCGGCCGGCTGAACCGGTCCGGGATTCGGAACGGCTTGGGCGCGGCGACGCCCTGCCCGACCGCGGGCAGGCCCGACACCAGCGCCCCCAGGCCGACGCAGTGGCGGCAGGCCGAGCGCAGGAATCCGCGGCGGGGCGGCGAGGCGGCGGTCATTGCAGGGCCGGGAAACCCTTGAGCAGGGCATCCACCGTTTCGCTCGCCGAAGCGCGCTCGCGCAAGTCCCCCGACCAGCGGTCGAGGTCGTTGAACCAGACGATGCGCCCCGTGTCCAGGTCCACCAGCGAGGCGTAGCCGGTCTGCGTGCCGCCCAGGCTGAACGCGCCGAGCAGGGCCAGCGCGAACATCGTCGCCTTGCGCTCGCCGCTGGCGTAGCTGTCGCGGATCCACGTGAACAGGGCGTAGCGGGCGCCGGTGTGTGCCTGGAGCGGCCGCACCGCGTCGCCCAGGGACCAGTCCAGGCGATCGTTCTTGGTCGGCAGTTTGCGGCCGCTGCGGCTGTGGTGCATGAACACCGCTTCGGCGACCGCCCGATGCAGCGCGTGCAGTTCCCCGAACCGGTCGAGGTCGGCTTCGGTCAGTTCCACCACCTTGCTGCCCAGCTGCGATCGGCGGGCGGCCAGTTCGGCCCGGAAGTTCCGCTGGGCGGCCTCGGTCCAGTCGGCGCGAGGCTCCTCGACGCCGCCGGCGCTGATGGAGAACAGCTCCATGTCGGCGGGCACCACCAGCAGCGTCGAGCCGGCGGCACGGCCGTGGAAGCCGGGCGCGAGATGGCGCGGGTCGGCCTCCTGGGCGCCGGCGGCGGCGGCCCACAAGACGACGGCGGCGACGACGGTGCTTCGGAACAGGATCGGCATGAACTGCAGCCTCGGCAATCATTCTCGCGGGAGCGGCGAGCCACCAGCCCCGGCAAAACCCGCATCGAAATCGGCAACAATTGCCTGCTTGAGCCAAGCCGCACGGGCCGAGTTCGCCGGGTCACGCGCCTGCCCCATGTAACGCCGGCAGCGGGCGCCGGATTTCACGTGGCCGTGCGTTTGGCCCGACTGCCGCCGGCCCGCGCCGGCGGGCAAGCATCCATGTCGTCGAGAGCAACAGGAGTCATCGAAATGCGCGTCCAGGACAAGTCCATCATCGTCACCGGGGCCGGCCAGGGCATCGGCGAAGGCATCGCCAAGCGGCTGGCCGAGGAAGGGGCCAAGGTGATCGTCAACGACATCAATGCGGCGCTCGGCGAGAAGGTGGTGGCGGCCATCACCGCCGCCGGCGGCCAGGCGTCGTTCTTCCAGGCCGACGTCACCAAGTCCGCCGACATGAAGGCGCTGGTGGCGGCCGCGGTGCAGCGCCACGGCAAGCTGGACGCGATGGTGAACAACGCCGGCTGGACCCACCGCAACCGCCCGGCGCTGGAGGTGAGCGAGGAGGAGTTCGACAAGGTCTATGCCATCAACATGAAGAGCATCTACCTCGCGACGATCCACGCCGTGCCGGCGTTTCGCGCCAACAAGGGCGGCAGCTTCATCAACATCGCGTCGACGGCCGGCATTCGCCCCCGCCCGGGCCTGACCTGGTACAACGGCTCCAAGGGCGCCGTGATCACCACCAGCAAGTCGCTGGCCGCCGAGTTCGGCCCCGACAACATCCGCGTCAACTGCATCAACCCCGTCTTCAATCCCGACACCGGCCTGTCCGCCGAGTTCGCCGGCGGTCCGGTCGACGAGGCGCGCCGGGCCAAGTTCCTGGCGACCATCCCGCTCGGCCGGTTCTCCACCGCGCTGGACGTGGCGAATGCCGCGCTCTACCTCGCCAGCGACGAAGCGGCCTTCATTTCGGGCGTGTGCATCGAGGTGGACGGCGCGCGCTGCGCCTGAGGCCGGCAGGGCAGCCGGTGCCGGCCCACTCAAGCCCGTGGGGTCTCTGTGGGCTCGGCCGAACCGGTGCCGCCGCGCGGCGAGAATAGGCCATGGCTGAACGAGTGATCCCCCTGGTGGACCAGCGCGTGCGGGCGCTCGCCGCGGCCGTGCCCGCCCGGCCGATCCCGGCCACCGGCACGCTGCGGGACCAGCTCGGCCGCCCGCTGCGCGACCTGCGCATCAGCGTCACCGACCGCTGCAATTTCCGCTGCAACTACTGCATGCCGAAAGAGGTGTTCGGCACGGACTACCCCTACCTGCCGCACGCCGCGCTCCTCACCTTCGAGGAAATCGCCCGGGTCACCAGGCAGTTCGTGGCGCACGGCGTGCGCAAGATCCGGCTGACCGGCGGCGAGCCGCTGCTGCGCAAGAACATCGAGTCGCTGATCGAGCAGCTGGCGGTCCTGCGCACGGTCGACGGCCAGCCGCTGGACCTGACGCTGACGACCAACGGCTCGCTGCTGGCACGCAAGGCCAAGGCGCTGAAAGCCGCGGGGCTGCAGCGTGTGACCGTGAGCCTGGACGGCCTGGACGATGCCGTGTTCCGCCGCATGAACGACGTCGACTTCCCGGTCGCCGACGTGCTCAAGGGGATCGACGCCGCGCGCGACGCCGGCCTGGGCCCCGTCAAGATCAACATGGTGGTCAAGAAGGGCACCAACGACCACGAGATCCTGCCGATGGCGCGCCACTTCAAGGGCACCGGCCTGGTGCTGCGTTTCATCGAATACATGGACGTGGGCGCCACCAATGGCTGGCGCATGGACGAGGTGCTGCCGTCCGCCGGGGTCGTGCAACTGGTCGACCGCGAACTGCCGCTGGTTCAGCTGGAGCCGAGCGCCCCGGGCGAGACCGCCGAGCGTTGGGGCTATGCCGACGGCAGCGGCGAGATCGGCGTCATCAGCAGCGTCACGCAGGCCTTCTGCGGCGACTGCAACCGGGCGCGCCTGTCGACCGAGGGCCAGGTCTACCTGTGCTTGTTCGCGAGCCGGGGCCACGACCTGCGCGCCTTGATCCGCGGCGATGCGAGCCGCGGCATCGAGCCGGCGACCGAGGAGCAGCTGGCCTCGGCCATCGGCCAGATCTGGCAGGGCCGCTCCGATCGCTATTCGCAGCTGCGCGCCACCATGGCGCCCGACGAGGGCAAGGGTGTGCGCCGGGTCGAGATGAGCTACATCGGAGGCTAGCGACTTGCCGATCCCGATCGCCGACATCACGGGCCTGATCCTCGCCGGCGGCCGCGGCTCGCGCATGGGCGGCGTGGACAAGGGCCTGCAGAACTTCAACGGCATGCCGCTGGCGCTGCACACGCTGCTGCGGCTGCAGCCGCAGGTGGGCGAACTGATGATCAACGCCAACCGCAATCTCGCGGCCTACGAATCCTTCGGCGCGCCGGTGTGGCCCGACGTGCTGCCGGACTTCGCCGGCCCGCTGGCCGGCTTTCTCACCGGGCTGGAGCGCTGCGAGACCCCCTGGCTGGCGACGGTGCCCTGCGACACGCCGCTCTTTCCCGCCGACCTGGTGGCGCGGCTGGCGGCGGCCGCCGAGCGGCAGGACGCCGAGATCGCCATGGCGGCCGGCCGCGAGGAAGACGGCCAGTGCCGCACGCAGCCGGTGTTCTGCCTGCTGCGGGTCGACCTGCTCGAGAGCCTGGTGCGGTTCACGCAGGGCGGCGGCCGCAAGATCGACGCCTGGACCGGCCAGCACAAGACGGTGACGGTGCCGTTCGATGCCGCCGGCGACGACCCGCGCGCCTTCTGCAATGCCAATACGCTGGCGGAACTGAAGCAGCTCGAACGTCCATGAGCACCATCGCCGAGATCGCGGCCCGCCTGCAGGGGTACGACCCGCAGGCGCTCAGCGCCACCCAGGTGGGCGAATTCCTCGCCCAGCTGGTCGAGCCGCTGCGCGAGACGGAGCAGGTCGCGATCTTCGACGCGCTGGACCGCGTGCTGGCCCGGGACGTCGTCTCGCCCATCAGCGTGCCGCCGCACGACAACTCCGCGATGGACGGCTATGCCTTCGACGGCGCGCAGCTGCAGCCCGGCCAGCCGCTGGAGCTGGAGGTGGCCGGCACGGCACTGGCGGGCGCCGCCTGGCGCGGCACGGCCGCTGCCGGCCAGTGCGTGAAGATCATGACCGGCGCGATCATGCCGGCCGGGCTCGACACCGTCGTGCCGCAGGAATTCACGCAGCTCCTCGACGGCGATCGCATCCGGATCCCGCCGCGCGCGCTGCGTCGCGGCGACAACCGGCGGCTGGCCGGCGAGGACCTGCGCGCCGGCGAGCCGGCCCTGCGCGCGGGCCAGCGGCTGGGGCCGGCGGCGTGCGGGCTGCTCGCCAGCCTGGGCCTGGCCACCGTGCCCGTGGTGCGCCGGCCGCGCGTGGCCTTCTTCTCCACCGGCGACGAGATCCTGAGCCTGGGCGACGCCCGGCGCGAGGGCGCGGTGTACGACAGCAACCGCTACACCGTGTTCGGCATGCTCAAGCGCCTGGGCTGCGAGCTGATCGACCTCGGCGTCGTGCCGGACCGCCCGGAACGGCTCGAAGCCGCCTTCCGCGACGCCGCGGCGCGTGCCGACGCAATCGTCACCAGCGGCGGCGTGAGCGTCGGCGAGGCCGATTTCACCAAGGCGATGATGAAGCAGCTGGGCGACGTGGCGTTCTGGAAGATCGCGATGCGCCCCGGCCGGCCGATGGCCGTGGGGCGCATCGGCGGCTCGGTGCTGTTCGGCCTGCCGGGCAATCCGGTCGCGGTGATGGTGACCTTCCTCGCCTTCGTCCGCCCTGCCCTGCTGCGCCTGATGGGGGCAACGGCGCCGCCGCCGCCGCTGCTGAAGGCGCGCAGCCAGGAAGCGATGCGCAAGAAGCCGGGCCGCACCGAATACCAGCGCGGCTTCGTCAGCACGGCGGCGGACGGCGCATTGCAGGTGCGCACCACCGGCAACCAGGGTTCGGGCGTGCTCAGCTCGATGGTGCACGCCAACGGGCTGATCGTCCTTCACCACGGCCAGGGCAACGTCGCCGCCGGCGACGAAGTGGACGTGATGATGTTCGACGGCGTCCTGTAAGCACTGGCACTCAGGCCAGGCGCAGCGCCGCGATCGGCGGCAGGTCGCGCGAGATGCAGTCCCAGTGCTCGCCGCCGCTCGTGCTGACCCACAGGCCGCCGGTGGTCGATCCCATCGCCAGCGTCTCGCCGTCGTCGCCGGCCACCAGGGCGTGGCGGTACACGAGATGGTAGGCATGCCGGTCGGGCAGCCCGCTGCCATGCACCGAGAAGGTGGCGCCGCCATCGCGCGTTTGCGTCACCACCATGCAGCCCTCCGGCGCCATGCGCTGCGCGTCCGAATGCGCCGGCACGAACCAGGCGCGCCGGGGATCGTGCGGATGCGCCGCCACTGCGAAGCCGAAGCCGCTCGGTCGCGGCGATGCGACCGACGTCCAGCGCAGGCCGCCGTCGACCGAGCGGAAGATGCCACCGTGATGCTGGCACCACAGCACGTCGGGTTCGGCGCGGCACTGTGCGATGCGGTGGGGGTCCTGGATGTTGGGGTCCTCGCGCCGCTCCGGCGGCATGAAGTCGGCGAACATGCCGGCGGAGGTATTGCGCCAGGTGGCGCCGCGGTCCCGCGTCTGCCAGATGCCGCCGCACGAAATCGCCACCGTGACGTGCGCGGCGTCGCGCGGATCGATCAGGATCGAGTGGATGCCGGCATGGTCGTAGCCACCGCCCAGCCATTCGCGCCGCTCGGGCCGCTCCCACAGCGACTCGACCAGCTGCCAGCTCGCCCCATGGTCGTCCGAAGTGAACAGGCCCGCCGGCAGGCAGCCGGCCCACAGGCGGCCGTCGGGCGCCGCCTCCAGCGCCCACACTTGGTCCACGGTCCAGGGCGTGGGGTCGTCCCGCCACGGTCCCTCGGTGGGCTTGAGCGGGAACGCCGGCGCGCCGGCCGGCTCCCAGTGGCCGCCCGCGTCCGCGCTGCGCCACAGCTTGATGCCGAAGTGCCCGAGCCGCAGCGCGGCGTAGGCGGCGTCGCCCTGCAGCGCGACCTGCGTGACCGGCTCGCCGGCAAAGTGCGGCCGGTCGATGCGCCACAGGCCACCGGCCCGGCGCACGGCGAACAAGCCCTTGCGGCTCGCGACCCAAAGCGTCTGCGCTGCGGCGGCCATGGCTAACCTCCCGTCAATGCCTGGATGACCATGATGCGGTCGTCCGGCTGGATCGAAATGTCGAGTCGCGCGCGGTCGGCGATCATGCGCGCGTTGACGAACACGGCCACGTGCTTGCGCACGCAGCCCTGCTCGTCGAGGACGTAGTCCTTCATCGCCGGCGCGGCGTCGAAGGCCCGCGCCAGCGCCTGGCGCAGGGTCGAGCCGTCCACCCGCTGCGGCCGGCAGGCCACATGGCGCGTCAGCGCCGGCGCGAATTCCACCGTTGGCATCACGGCATTCTGCCGACGGCCCTTGACCCTGCCCGCGACGCGGCTACGCGGCGCCGGGGCCGCCTCCCGAGCGTCAGCGCCAGTCCACGGCGCCGAACCGGTCCTGGCCGAGCAAGGTGTAGAAGATGCCGACGGTGCCGCGGGTCTGGCTGCGGTCGCCCAGCGCCTGCGAGGTGGCGCTGCGCCGGTTCCACAGGTACTTGAAGGTGACGGCATGCAGTCCCGTGAGCCGGAACGTGAGCGCCACGTCGGCGCGGGTGATGCTGTCGTGGCCACCCGGTCCGCCCGGATTGGCACCCACCTTGCTGACGAAATACTCGCGGCCGGTGAAGTCGAGCGAGGCGCGGTCGCCCTTGATCAGGCGCAGCGCCAGCAGCGCCTGCGGCGCCACGCCGTAGTGGTAATCGCGGTCCGCGGCCCCGTTGACCGAGCCCACCGCGGCGTAGCCGAGGCCGGCGAGCGCGCTGCCCTGGATGACGATGCCGTCGCCGGCGCGCCACTGCCCCGTGGTGCCGAGCGAGAGCGCGCTGGTCGAGATGCGGAAGGTCTGCGGCGCGACGTAGTCGTAGGTGCCATACAGGCCCCAGATGCCCCGGTAGTTCTTGCCGAGCTCGTAGTCGCGGCCGGCCAGCATGCCGCGGCTCATCACGTTGGAGAAGCCGTTGGCGCTGGAGAGCGTGGTGCGGAAGGCGAAGTAATCGAAGGGCCGGCGGTAGACGTAGCCTTCCTTGCCCGGCAGGCCGTAGTCCAGGAGGAAGTCGACCTGCGCCTCGTTGCGGCGCGGCGCGGTGGCCAGTCCCGGCTCGTTCTGGGTCGCGCCCATCACGCCGACCTGCAGCCGGCTGTAATAGGCCGGACGGCGGCTGTCGAACACCAGGCCCATGCCATGGCCGTAGACATGGCGGTTGAAGGCGTTGGCCGGCGAGATGACGGCGGCGCCCAGCTCGCGCCAGCGCGCCGGCGTCTCGCCGCCGTGCTCCAGCAGCAGGTTGGCCATGCGATAGAGCGGCTCGCCGAGGAAGGTGCCGCCGATGCCCGAGGCGATCTGGTCGTTGCGCGACGGCCTGGTGCTCTCGCCGGCGATTTCCCAGCCCGCGCTGCCCAGGAAGGCGAGCCCCAGCGACTGCCAGTAGTCCAGGCCGGCCGAGCGGCCGAACTGGTGGTACATCGCGCCCTGATACGGGTGGCCGAGCTGGTTGGTGCGGAACGGGTCGCTGTCGACCGTCCAGCTGCTGTGCAGGTTGCGCCGGATCGTCCCGGTGCTGACGCGATAGTCCTCCGGGGTCGAGCTGAAGCGGCGGTTCACGCGGTTCAGCAGGAAGTCGAAGCCGAAGATCTCCAGGGCCGGCACCCAGTAGGGCGAGCGCTGGCGCTGCGCGGCCGCGTCAGCCGGTGCTGCCGGTGCTGCCGCAGCGCCCGCCGGGGCCTCGACCGGCGCCGCGGCCATCGACGCGGTCGGCGCCGGCCCTGCGGTCGGGCCGGCAAGCAGCGCCGCGGTTTCCGCGGCCCAGGCCGGCCCGCTGAGCAAGATGGCCACCATGGCGCCGGAGCGCGCCACGCCCGCTATGGATGTTCCCACACCGCACTCCCTCGTCGCCCGTCTGGTGAATCTCCGGCCGCTGGTCGATGCGCCAGTTGCGGCTGCCTCGCCGGCATCATTGCAGAAGCTGAGCCATGGTCCTGTCGGACAAAGCCGAGTTTCGCGGGCGCACGAGGCGCGCCAGGTCACTTGGCGACGAACTCGCCCTCGTGGCGCGGAAGCACCTCGTCCGCCGGGCGCGCCTTGTTGGCGCCCGGCACCTTCTTGCGCGAGAACAGCAGGTACATGGTCGGCACGACGAACACCGTGAGCACGGTGCCCAGCGACATGCCGCCCACGATCACCCAGCCGATCTGGACCCGGCTCTCGGCGCCGGCGCCGTGCGCCAGCGCCAGCGGCACCGCGCCGAGCACCATGGCGCCGGTCGTCATCATGATCGGGCGCAGCCGCTGCGAGGCCGCCTTCACGACCGCGTCCACCGTCTCCAGCCCCTGCTGGCGCAACTGGTTGGCGAATTCGACGATCAGGATGCCGTGCTTGGTGATCAGGCCGACCAGGGTGATGAGGCCGATCTGCGAATACACGTTGAGCGACCCGCCCGACCATTTCAACGCGAGCAGCGCCCCGATCATCGACAGCGGCACCGACAGCATGATCACCAGCGGATCGACGAAGCTCTCGAACTGCGCCGCCAGCACCAGGAAGATGAAGAACAGCGCCAGCACGAACACGATCGCCAGCGCGCCCTGCGAGCTCTTGAACTCGCGCGAGGTGCCGTTCAGCTCGGTGGTGTAGCCGGGCTTGAGCACCTTGGCCGCCGTCTCGTTCATGAACGTCAGCGCCTGTCCCAGCGAATACTCGGGCGAGAGGTTGGCCGTGATCGAGACGCTGCGGCGCTGGCCGAAATGGTTCAGCTCGCGCGGACTCACGCTCTCGCGCGCCTTCACCAGCGCGGACAGCGGGATCATGGTGTCGCCGCGGCCGCGCACGTTGATGCCGTCGATGTCCTCCGGCGTCGAGCGCCCGCTGGGTCGCGTCTGCACGATCACGTCGTACTGCTCGGCGTCGCGCTTGTAGCGGGTCACCTGGCGGCCGCCGAGCATGGTCTCGAGCGCCTTGGCCACCACTTCCACGCTGACCCCCATGTCGGCGGCCTTGGCGCGATCGACCTCCACCCGCAGCTCCGGCTTGTTCAGGCGCAGGTCGACGTCCGCCGAGACGATGCCGGGGTTCTTGGCGATCTCGTCGAGGAACTGGCGGGTGACCCGGTTCAGGTTCTCGTAGCTGTCCGAGGTCTGGATCACGAAGTTGAGCGGGCGCTCGCGGAAGCCCTGCCCCAGCGACGGTGGCGTGATCGGGAACGCGTTGACGCCCGGCAGCGCATTGAACTTGGGCGCCATCTCGCGCGCCAGTTCCAGCGTGGTGCGCTGGCGCTTTTCCCAGTCGACGGTGCGGTAGACGACGCTCGCCTGCGACACCGTGGGGTTGCCGACGTTGGCGAAGATGCGGTCGAACTCGGGATAGGCCGCACCCAGCTTCTCCAGCGCCTGAGCGTAGCGGTTGGTGTAGTCGAGCGTGGAGCCGTCGGGGGCGTTGACGTTGGCCAGGATGGTCCCGCGGTCCTCCAGCGGCGACAGCTCCTGCTTCATTGTCGGCCAGACGGCGGCGATGGCCAGCGCGCTGGCCAGCATGATGCCGATCACGATCCAGCGCGCCTGCAGCACGGCGCGCAGCAGCCCGCCGCCGCCGGCCGCGGTGCCCGGCTGCCAGCGCGCCAGCAGCACCCAGCGCAACACCCGGGCATAGCGCTCCTGCAGCCGGTCGAGCGCCCGCTCCATCCCGCGGTCGAACCAGTTGGGCTTGGGGTTGTGCCGCAGCAGCTTGGTGCACAGCATCGGCGTCAGCGTCAGCGCGACGAAGCCGGAGACGCACACCGCGCCGGCCAGCGCCAGCGCGAATTCGACGAACAGGCGCCCGGTGCGGCCCGGGGTGAACGCCAGCGGCGCGTACACGGCCACCAGCGTGAGCGTCATGGTGACCACCGCGAAGCCGATCTCGCGCGCGCCGCGGATGCCGGCCGAGAAGGGATCCATGCCCTCCTCGATGTGGCGGAAGATGTTCTCCAGCATGACGATGGCGTCGTCCACCACCAGCCCGATCGCCAGCACCAGCGCCAGCAGCGTCAGCGTGTTGATGGTGAAGCCGAACAGCGCCATCAGCCCGAAGGTGCCGATCAGGCTGACGGGAATGGTCACGATCGGGATGACCGAGGCCCGCACCGTGCGCAGGAAGACGAAGATCACCAGCGCCACCAGCAGGATCGCCTCGCCGATGGTGCGGTAGACGTTCTTGACCGAGCGGTCGATGAACAGCGAGTTGTCGTTGGCGATGTCGATGCTGACGTCGGGCGGCAGGTCCTGCTTCAGCTTGGGGATCATGTCGCGCACGCCCTCGGCCAGCGTCAGCGGATTGGCCGTCGCCTGCCGGATCACGCCGGCCGAAATCGCCGTGCGGCCGTTCAGCCGCACCGAGCTGCGCTCGTCGGCCGCGCCCTCCTCGACCTGCGCCACGTCGCGGATCTTCACCGGGAAGCCGTTGACGTTCTTGATCACGATCTCGGCGAACTGCGCCGGCCGCACCAGGTCGGTCTGCGAGGTCACGCTGAATTCCCGCTGCTGCGACTCGATGCGGCCGGCCGGCAGCTCGAGGTTGCTGCGCCGGATCGCGTCCTCGACGTCCTGCGTGGTCAGGCGGTAGCCGGCCAGCCGCGCCGGGTCGAGCCACACCCGCATCGCGTACTTGCGCTCGCCGTAGATGCGCACGTCGGCCACGCCGGTCACGGTCTGCAGGCGCGACTTGACGATGCGGTTGACGAGGTCGTTGATCTGCAGCGGCGTCAACGTGTCGCTGGTGAACGCGAGCCAGATCACCGGGAAGGCGTCGGCCTCCACTTTCGCGATCACCGGCTCGTCGATGGCCTGCGGCAGCTTGTTGCGCACGCGCGAAGTGCGGTCCCGCACCTCGGCGGCCGCGGCGTCGGCGTCCTTTTCCAGGCGAAAGCGCACCGAGATCTGGCTCTGCTCGGCGCGGCTGATCGAGGTCAGCACGTCCACCGCGTCGATGCCGGCGATCGAATCCTCCAGTGGCTTGGTGACCTGCGTCTCGATCACCTCGGCGGACGCGCCGGGGTAGCGGACGCTGACGGTGACCACCGGCTCGTCGATCTTGGGATATTCGCGCACTGCCAGCCGCGTGAAGCTCACCGCGCCGATCAGCAGCACGAGCAGCGACAGGACGGTGGCGAAGACCGGCCGGCGGATGGAAATCTCGGGCAACTGCATGGCGCTCCTCCGGGCCCGCGATCAGCGCACCGTGCCGCCGCGGCGGGCGCCGCTGCCCGCCGCGGCGACCGTGGCGCACGGATTGGGGCCGCTCACCCGCGCGGCGGTCAGGGTCTGCGGCAACGCCGCGGCGGCCCGGGAGGCGCCGGCGGCCTCGGGCGCCGGCGCGGGCTGGGCCGGGCCGCTGCCCATGGCCACGGCGTTGGCCGCCGGCGTTTCGCCGCCGGCGCCGGCCTGGCCGGCGCGGCCGAGGTCCAGCACGCGCACCGGCATGCCGTCCCGCTGCACGCGCTGCTGGCCGGCGGTGACCACCATGTCGCCCGGCTGCAGCCCTTGCACGATCTCGACCCGGCCCGGCCGCCGGATGCCGGTCTTGACCTCCACGCGCTGCGCGATCCGGGTGTCCTGGTCGGGGCCGTCCACCAGCTTGATCACGTACTGGCGGCCCGATTGCGGCACCACGGCTTCCTCGGGGATCACGCGGGCCTGCTCGCGCTCGCCGAACACGGCGGTGACGCGGGCGAACATGCCTGGGCGCAGCTGCAGCTGGCGGTTGTCGATGCAGCCGCGCACGCCGATCGACCGGCCGTTGGCATCCACCAGCGGGTCGATGGCCTGCACCACCGCCGTGAAATGACGGCCCGGCAGCGCGTCGAGGTCGACCAGCGCCGACTGGCCGCGCCGCAGCTTGGTCTGGTAGCGCTCCGGCAGCCGGAAGTCGACGTACATCGCGTCGAGGTCCTCGATGTTCACGATGTCGGCGCCGTCCTTGAGGTAGTCGCCCAGGCTGATGTTGCGGATGCCCGCGATGCCGTCGAACGGCGCCACGATGCGCAGCCGGGCGGCGGTGGCCTGCGCCAGGGCCAGCTTGGCCTGCGCGACTTTCAGGTTGGCGGCGCTCTCGTCCAGGGAGCGCTGGCTGACGAACTTCTGCGCCACCAGCTCCTGGTTGCGCTTGTGATTGGCCTCGGCGATCGAGAGCTCGGCCTGCGCCTGCTGCACCTGCGCCAGCGGCAGCTGGTCGTCCAGCTGCACCAGCAGCTGGCCGCGCCGCACCCGTTCGCCATCGCGGAAATTCAGTTTCGTGATGCGCCCGCTGACCTCCGGCCGCAACACCACGCTCTGGCGCGAACGCAGGCTGCCGACCGCCTGCGCCTCGTCGACGAGCGTCGTCACCTCCACCCGCGCCGCTTCGACGGCGGGCGCCCGTGCCGCGCCCGAGGAGGCGCCCCTGGCCGCCGGCGCGGCGGCCTCGGCACCGGTCACGCTCGCCGGCTGGCGTTGATACCACCAGGCCGCGCCGGAGGCGACCGCGATGCCGGCAGCGGCGACCGCGCCGTAGATTGCTTTGGATGCCATGAAGGGAAGGTCTGGTAATGCGATCGGGACAGGTCCCGCAACCAACCCATCAATGTATCAGCAGCTACGCAAGCGCGTATTCGCATGGACCCGAATGGCACGGCCCGCCGCCTGCGTGGCGAAGGATTTACCGGCTCTTTACACGCTGGGCGCGCGCCGCCCCAACGCGACTTCGACGCCGAGGTTGGCGAGCTCGTCCGCGCGCTCGTTGCCGGGGTCGCCGTTGTGTCCGCGCACCCAGCGCCACTCGATGGCATGGCCGCTGCGATTGACCAGTTCGTCGAGTTCCTGCCAGAGCTCGACGTTCTTCACCGGCTGCTTGGTCGAGGTGCGCCAGCCCTTGGCCTTCCAGCCGGCCAGCCATTCGGTCATGCCCTTGAGCACGTACTGGCTGTCGACGTGCAGCGTCACGGCGCAGGGCCGCTTGAGCGCCTCGAGCGCCCGGATCACCGCCAGCAGCTCCATCCGGTTGTTGGTCGTCTGCGACTCGCCGCCGAACAGCTCCTTCTCGGTGCTGCCCGACTTGAGCAGCACGCCCCATCCCCCCGGGCCCGGGTTGCCCTTGCAGGCACCGTCCGTATAAATATGCACACCGTTCACGAATGCTCTTCCTGGTATTCCTGATATTCCTGGTACGTCGGCTGCCGGTTGGCGACCGCCACCGGCGCCGTCGCGCGTTTCTTCACCTTCTTCCACGGCAGCCCGATCAGCTTCATGCCGCGCACCCGCTTCACCGCCACCAGGAAGTAGGCGGCGCCGAAGATCGGCCACCAGCGCTCTCCCGCCGCGTCCATCCAGTCGTAGCGATCGAGCCACTGCTCGGTCCTGAGCGCCGGCCGATAGCAGCCGAAGCTGCCCGACTCCACCTCGAAGCTCAGAAGCCGGAGCCAGTCGCGCAGCCGCCAATAGCCGATGAAGTCGCCGGCGTCGGGCAGGTACAGCTCGCCGAAGCCCAGGCGCCGGTACAGGTGCGCCCGGCGCTGCCGCAGGCCCCACAGGCTCGCCGGGTTGAGGCAGCAGATCACCACCTTGCCCTCGGGCACCAGCACCCGCTCCACCTCGCGCAGCGTCGCGTGCGGATCGGTATTGAGTTCCAGCGAGTGCGGCAGCACCACCAGGTCGATGCTGTTCTCCTCGAACGGCAGGGCGGCGAAGTCGCAATGGAACGCCGGCCGCACCGCGCTGCCTTCCTGCGGGACCGGCTCGCGCACCGCCAGCCAGCGGTGCGGCATGCGGTTGGCCCGCAAGGTGTCCAGCTCGGGCAGGCCCAGCTGCAGCGCATGGAAGCCGAAGATGTCGCCGACGGCGCGGTCGAATTCGGCCCGCTCCCAGGCCAGCAGGTAACGGCCGGGCGGCGTTTCGAACCACTGCCGCATTCCTATAATCTGCTCGCTCATGAAGCTGATACCGCTGCCGGCTTTCCAAGACAATTACCTGTGGGTGCTGCACAACGGGCGCCGGGCCCTTGTCGTGGACCCGGGTGACGCGCAGCCCGTACTCGCCTGCTTGCAGCGTGATCGACTGCAACTGGAAGCGATTCTAGTCACGCACCATCACCCGGATCACATCGGCGGCCTGGAGGCGCTGCGCGATGCGACCGGCGCCGCCGTGTTCGGCCCGGCGCGCGAGCGCATTCCCGAGCCGCTCACGCGGGTCGCCGGCGGCGACGGCGTCGACGCGCTGGGCCTGCGGTTCGAGGTGCTGGACGTGCCCGGTCATACGGCGGGGCACGTGGCCTATTACTGCCCCGACGTGGACGGCACGCCGCTGCTGTTCTGCGGCGACACGCTGTTTTCCGGCGGCTGCGGCCGGCTCTTCGAGGGCACGCCGGCGCAGATGCTGGCCTCGCTGGACCGGCTGGCGGCCCTGCCCGGGGCGACGCGGGTGTGCTGTACGCACGAATACACGCTTTCGAACCTGAAGTTCGCCCGCGCCGTGGAACCCGGCAATGCAGAATTGATCAGCTACACGCAGCGCTGCGAAGAACTGCGCGCCCGCGATCTGCCGACCCTGCCCTCGACCATCGAGCAAGAAAAGCGGATCAACCCGTTCCTGCGCACCCGGCTGCCGGCCGTGGCGCAGGCCGCCCGCGCGCACGACGCCGCCACCCCGCCGGATGAAGTTGGTGTGTTTGCCACCATCCGGAACTGGAAGAACCAATACAAATGAAGCTGCTCCACGCCGCGGTCCTGTCTGCCTCGCTCTGGCTCGCCGCCTGCGCCACCCCGCCTTCATCCAGTCCCGCCCCCGCCGATGCCAAGACCGCCGATCCGGCGGCTGCAACCGCGGCCGCCAAGCCCGGGGGTCCTTCCGTCATTCCCGGCGGCCCGCTCAGCCCGATCGCAAAGGCCGACCTGTCGTCGCAGGCCGTCGCCGCGCTGCAGCCGCCGGCGGACCTGTGGGACCGCATCCGCCGCGGCTTCGCGATGCCCAACCTCGAAGGCGACCTGGTGCGCCAGCAGGAGCAGTGGTACGTCTCGCGGCCCGACTACATCCAGCGCATGACGGAGCGCTCGCGCAAGTACCTGTTCCACATCGTCGAGGAACTCGAACGCCGCAACATGCCCACCGAGCTGGCGCTGCTGCCCTTCATCGAAAGTGCGTTCAACCCGCAGGCGGTGTCCAGCGCGCGCGCCGCCGGCATGTGGCAGTTCATGCCCGCCACCGGCAAGGACTTCGAGCTCAAACAGAACGTCTTTCGCGACGACCGCCGCGACGTGCTGGCCTCGACCCGCGCCGCGCTCGACTACCTGCAGAAGCTGCACACCATGTTCGGCGACTGGCACCTGGCGCTGGCCGCCTACAACTGGGGCGAGGGCAGCGTGGGCCGGGCGATCGCGCGCAACCAGCGGGCCGGCCTGGGCACCTCGTACGCCGACCTGAACATGCCCAACGAGACGCGCAACTACGTGCCGAAGCTGCAGGCGGTGAAGAACATCGTCGCCAATCCGGACGGTTTGCGCGCCGAACTGCCGCTGATCGGCAACCATCCCTACTTCCAGTCGGTGACGCTGACCCGCGACATGGACGTCGAACTGATCGCGCGGCTGGCCGACGTGTCGATCGACGATTTCAAGGCCCTCAATCCGTCGATGAAGCGCCCGGTGGTGCTGGCGGCCGGCACGCCCCAGGTGCTGCTGCCGTGGGACAACGCCACCGTCTTCAAGCGCAACTTCGACGCCTACAACGCCGGCCAGTACGCCAGCTGGACCGCGTGGAGCGCGCCGTCCACCATGAGCGCCGCCGAAGCGGCGCGCCGCACCGGCATGTCGGAGGCCGACCTGCGCACCGTCAACGCCATTCCGCCGCGCATGCTGATCAAGGCCGGTTCGGTGCTGATCGTGCCGCGCACGGCGAAGATGGACCACGACGTCTCGGACCACATCGCCGACAACGGACAGCTGAGCCTGGCGCCCGAGATCGTCACTCGCCGCACGACGGTCAAGGCCGGCAAGCGCGAGACCGTGGCCAGCCTTGCCCGCCGTTACCACTTGGCGCCGGCCCAGGTGGCTGACTGGAACGACGTCAGCGCGACGGCTGCGCTGAAAGCCGGCCAGCGCGTCGTGCTGTACCTGCCGGTGCGCGCCGCCACGCGCGTGCCGGGCCGGATGGTGCACCGCACTGGCGCCGGGGCGCCCGCACGCAAGGCGGCGCACGGTCCCCAGCAGCGCCACGCCGGCAAGGCCAGGAAATCCCGCCGCTGAGGCGCCAGGGCCGTCCGGCCCGGCCGCGACGGTCGCGCAGGACTGCTCCGACGGCTTTTTCCTCCCCGGTCCGATACGGTCGGGCTCGCAGTCATTGCACAGTGGTCGCATCGCTTCCGAAAGGAGATTGACCATGTTCAAGAAGACTTTCCTCGGCGCGGTCGTGGCCGCCAGCTCCCTGATGAGCCTGCTGCCGACCGCCGCGCATGCGCAGTACACCGCCATCGTGCGCACGGCGCCGCCGGCGCCGCTCGACGAGGCCATGCCAGCCGACCGCCCGGGCTATGTCTGGGCCCCGGGCCACTACGAGTGGCGCGGCAACCAGTACGTCTGGGTGCGCGGCCACTGGCTGACGGCCCGCTCGGGCTATGAATACCGCGAGCCGCACTGGGTGCAGCGCGGCAACGGCGACTGGGTGCTGGTGGGCGGCGACTGGGTCCCGCGCCACGACCGGTATGCCGACAGCGGCCGCTACAGCGACCGCGACTTCGAGCGCGGCCGCGGCCACCGCTACGGGCCGAACGGCGACCTGGACGGTGACGGCATCGCCAACGCCGACGACCGCGACCGCGACGGCGACGGGGTGCGCAACCGCGACGACCGCTTCCCGAACGATCCGGAGCGCTGGTAAGCGCCATGGCCGGCCCGCCCTGGCGCGGCCGCCGACTGCGAGTGAAAGCCCGGCTGCCGCCGGGCTTTTTTTCGCCTCGCCGCTGCCGGCGCCGGACGGCGCGCTTACACGTTGTCGGCCGAACCCTACACGGCGGGCGCGCCTCGGCCGTTATCCTGCGGGCCCACCGCCCCAACAGGAGTCCGCATGACCGCACCGCACGACCAGCCCGTCTTCGATCCCCGTCGGCCGCCGGACGGCGGGCGCCGCCGCTTCGTGCTGGGCGCCGCCGGTGCGGCCCTGACCCTGGGGACGGGCCTCGCAGGCTGCGGCGGCGGCGACGGCCACGCCGACGAGGATCGTTTCGGCTATGGCGTGGCCAGCGGCGATCCGCTGTCGGACCGCGTGATCCTGTGGACCCGCGTCAACGGCATGACCGGGCCGGTCGACGTCCAGTGGGACGTGGCCAGCGACGACCGTTTCGCCAGCATCGTGCGCTCCGGCACGGCCACCACCGACGCCAGCCGCGACTACACGGTCAAGGTCGATGCCACCGGCCTGCAGCCCGGCACCGTCTATCACTACCGCTTCCGACAGGGCGGCGAGGTGTCGCGCACCGGGCGCACCAAGACGCTGCCGGTCGGCAGCGTGCAGCAGGTGCGACTGGCCGTGTTCTCCTGCGCGGCCTATCCGCTCGGCCAGTTCCATGTCTATGCCGATGCGGCAACCCGGGGCGACTTCGACGCGGGGCTGTTCCTGGGCGACTACATCTACGAGACCGGCCTGAGCGACGCCGAGCAGGCCGCCGCGAAAGCGCTCGGGCGCAAGCTGGACCCCCAGGGCGAGCTGCGCGGCCTGGCGGACTACCGGCACCGCTACGCGTGGTACCACACCGACTCGGACCTGCGCGCGGTGCGGGCGCTGATGCCGATCATCGCCGTGTGGGACGACCACGAGATCGCGAACGGCACCTGGCGCGGCGGCGGCGGCGGCGAGACGGGGCCGGCTTTCGAGGCCAGGCGGGCGGCTGCGGTGCAGGCCTTCCACGAGTGGCTGCCCACCCGCACCGGAGCCGACCCGCTGAAGATCTACCGCTCGTTCGACTTCGGCAACCTCGCCTCGCTGCACATGCTGGACGCGCGGGTGATCGGGCGCGACGCGCCGATCTCGCGCGACCAGTACCTCGCCGGCGCCGGCGCCGAACCCACCCGCCAGATCCTCGGCCAGGAGCAGGCCGCCTGGCTCGACGCGCGCCTGCAGGCGTCGACGGCCACCTGGCAGGTGCTCGGCCAGCAGGTGCTGATGGGGCGCATGCTGGTTCCGCTGAGCATCTACGACAACTTCAGCGAAGGCGCGATCAACGAGTACCTGGAGGCGCTCGACGCGCCGGAAGCGGGGCGCACCGACCGCCAGAAGGCGCTGATCGCGCAGCCGCGCATTTCCCTCGATCTCGAATACTGGGACGCCTTCGCCGCCGCGCGCGAGAAGCTGTTCACGTCGGCGCGCACGCTGGACAAGAACCTGGTGGTGCTGTCGGGCGACAGCCACAACGCCTGGGCCAGCGAGCTGAAGGACGGCGCCGGCAAGAGCGTCGGCGTCGAATTCGCGGCGCCGTCGGTCACCTCCACCGGCCTGGAGCAGGAGCACCGCGCCATCTCCCCGCCGTTCCTGGCCAACGCGCTGATGCGGCTGATCCCCGACCTGAAGTACGCGGAGACCAGCCATCGCGGCTACGTGATCGTCACCCTCACGCCGGCCGCCGCGACGGCGAACTGGATCTTCGTGGACGGCGTGCTGGAGAACAACTATCGGGTGTTCCCGGGCGCCAACCTGCGGACCCTGCCCGGCGCGGCGAACCGCACGCTGGCGCCGGCCTGAGCGCGCGGCTCAGAGTTTCTCGGTCTCGCCCTGGCGGGGCTGCCACTTCATCAGCCCCTTCTCGATGCGGCCGACCAGCCCGTCGAGCATCAGCGCGAACGCCGTGAGCACCACGATCCCGGCGAACACCGTGTTCACGTCGAACGTGCCCTCGGCCTGCAGGATCAGGTAGCCGACGCCGCGGGCCGAGCCCAGGTACTCGCCCACCACGGCGCCGACGAACGCCAGCCCCACGGACGTGTGCAGGCTGGAGAACACCCAGCTCGTCGCGCTGGGCAGGTACACCGTGCGCAGCAGCTGCTTCTGGCTGGCCCCCAGCATGCGCGCGTTGGCCAGCACCACGGGGCTCACTTCCTTGACGCCCTGGTAGACGTTGAAGAACACGATGAAGAAGACCAGCGTGACGGCGAGCGCCACCTTGCTCCAGATGCCCAGGCCGAACCACATCGCGAAGATCGGCGCCAGGATCACGCGCGGCATCGAGTTGGCGGCCTTGATGTAGGGGTCGAGGATGGCGCTGGCGGTGGGCGCCAGCGCCAGCCACAGGCCGAACACCAGCCCCAGCATGGTGCCGATCGCGAACGCCAGCACCGTCTCGAGCAGGGTGACGCCCAGGTGCAGGTAGACGTCGGCGCGGCCCGCAAGGCCATCCGGGAACAGCGCATTGGGCGCCACCTCCCACGGCAGGAACCACGACCAGACGCGCCCGGCCACCTTGACCGGCTCGCCCAGGAAGAACGCGTACTGCTCGTTGCGCGTGATCACATGCCACAGCGCCAGGAACACGATCAGCACGCCGACCTGCCACGCGCGCATGTTGCGCCCCGAAGGCTTGAGTGCCGCCAGCATGTCAGGCCGCCTTTTTCAGTTGCTGGGCGTAGCCCTTGAGGACCTCGTCGCGCAGCACGGCCCAGATGCGGGAATGCAGCTCGACGAAGCGCGGGTCGGTGCGGACCTCGGCCACGTCGCGCGGTCGCGGCAGGTCGATCTCGAACTCGCCCATCGGCCGCGTCGCCGGCCCGGCTGACAGCACGACGACGCGGTCGCTCATCGCGATCGCCTCGTCGAGATCGTGCGTGATGAAGAGCACCGCCTTGCGCCCGCGTTGGCTTGCGGGCGCTGCGCGACCGCTCCCTGCGGGGGCCGACGGCTGCGGGCCGGGGCCGGCCCGGCGCTCCCCGCTGTCCGCGCCCCACAGCTCCAGCACCTCGTTTTCCATCAGCTGGCGGGTCTGGACGTCGAGCGCGCTGAACGGCTCGTCCATCAGGATGATGTCGGGGTCGAGCGCGAGCGTCTGCGCCAGGGCCGTGCGCTTGCGCATGCCGCCCGAGAGCTGGTGCGGGTAGCGGTCGCCGAACTCGGCCAGGCCCACCCGTTCGAGCCAGCGCTGCGCCTGCGCGCGGGCGTCGGCGTCCGGCACGCCGCGGTACTGCAGTCCCACCATCACGTTGTCGATGCAGCTGCGCCACGGCATCAGCGCCTCGGACTGGAACATGTAGCCGGCGCGCCGGTTGATGCCCACCAGCGGCTCGCCGAAGACGCGCACCGTGCCGGCCGAGGGCGCCAGCAGGCCGGCGCCGATGTTCAGCAGCGTGGACTTGCCGCAGCCGGTGGGGCCGACCACGGAGACGAATTCGCCGGCCCGGATGCGCAGCGTCGTGTCGGCCACGGCCGTATAGCGCTGGCCGGGGACATCGGGCGACGTGAAGGTGACGGTGATCTGGTCGAGTTCGAGCGCGTAGTCGGACATGGAGCTCCCGAAAGGCGTGAGCCGTGCCGGCGGTCGGCGGCGGCGCCATTGTGGCTTGAGCGGGGGCGCTTCGCCCCGGCGCGGCGCCGGCGGCGGGCCGGCGCAAGCAGGTCCCGGCGTCAGGCCTTGAACTTGTCCTTCGCCTTGCGCGCGAACTCGTTGGTGTAGGTCTTGGCCAGGTTGATCTTCTCCGGCTTGATCTGCGGGTCGAAGCTGGCCAGCGCGCGCAGCGCCGTGCGGGCGCCGTCGTCCGGCAGGATGCCGTCCAGCGCGATCGCCTCGCGCACCTTGTTGAACGAGGCGAGGTACAGCGCCCGGTCGCCCAGCAGGTACGACTCCGGCACGGTCTTGATGATGTCGCTGGGACCCGCCGTCTGCAGCCACTTCAGGCCATGCACGATGGCGTTGGCGAGCGCCTGGCAGGTGTTGGGGTTCTTCTGCACGAACTCCGCGTGGGTGTAGAAGCATGCCGCCGGCATCGGCCCGCCGAACACCTCCTGGGTGCCCTTGAGCGTGCGGGTGTCGCTGATGATCTTCACGTCGCCCTTCTGCTCCAGCATCGTCATCACCGGATCGGTGTTGCTCATCGCGTCGATCTGGCCCGAGCGCAACGCCGACAGCGCCCCCGCCGACGTGCCGACGCCGACATAGCTGACGTCGTTGGCCCGGATCCCGGCGCGCGAGAGCACCAGGTTGGCGACCATGTTGGTCGAGGAGCCCGGCGCGGACACGCCGATCTTCTTGCCCTTGAGATCGGGCAGGCCCTTGTAGTGCGGGACGTTCTTGGTCGACACGCCGACGGCGATCTGCGGCGCCCGCCCCATCAGCACGATCGACTGGATGAACTGGTTCTTCGCCTGCATGTTGATGGTGTGCTCGTAAGCACCGCTCACCACGTCGGCCGAGCCGCCGATCAGCGCCTGCAGCGCCTTGGCGCCGCCGGCGAAATCGGAGATCTCGACGTCCAGCCCTTCGGCCTTGAAGTAGCCGAGTTGTTCGGAGATCGTCAGGGGCAGGTAGTAGAAGGCGGCCTTGCCGCCGACGGCGATCGCGACCTTGGTCTTCTCGAGCTTGCCCTGCGCGCGCAGGCTCGGTGCGGCGACAGCGGCCGCCGCCAGGGCCGCGGCGGAGGTGAATGTTCTGCGGTTCAGGATGATGCGATTCATGATTTCTGGTCTCTTCTGAGATGCCCCGTTGCTTGCGCCGGAGCTTACGGGCGGGTCCGTACACCCGCATCGGGAACATCCCCTGAGGGTTTTCACGTAAGCTGGAAGTGCTTCGCCGGCGCGGCGCTCGCGCGGTCAGCGGTAGCCGAGAAACAGGATGAAGACGTTGACGAGAAAGGCGACGCCCCACACCGCCGAGCGCACCGTGGGCAGGCCGGCGACATACATGGCGATGTAGATGACGCGCAGCGTGACGAACAGCACCGCCAGGATGTCGAGCGTGGTCTGCGCGGCGCCCAGCTGGTGCGCGATGATCACCGCGCCGATGAACAGCGGCAGCGCCTCGAAGCTGTTGGCCTGCGCCCCGTTGGCGCGCGCATGCCAGTCGGTCTGGCGCGCCAGCCAGCCGCGCGGATCGTTGTTGTCGTAGCCGCCCTGCGAGCGCGGCCGGCGAAAGCCGCCCGACTTCGCCAGCATCGCGCACACGTACGGCAGCAGCGCCGCCAGCAGCACGCACCAGTAGGCGACGGTGAATCGCGCCATCTGCATCGTCATTCCCGCTCCCCTCCCGTCGTTGACCGTCAGCGCCGGTCGACCAGCGCGTGCGCGATCGTGCCCAGGTCCACGTACTCGAGCTCGCTGCCGGCGGGCACCCCGCGCGCCAGCCGCGTCACCTTCAGCCCGCGCGCCTTGAGCGCCTCCGCGATCACGTGCGCGGTGGCCTCGCCCTCGGCCGTGAAGTTGGTGGCCAGGATCACTTCCTGCACCACGCCGTCGGTGGCGCGCTCGAACAGCTTGGACAGGCCGATGTCCTTGGGGCCGATGCCGTCGAGCGGACTGAGCTTTCCCATCAGCACGAAGTACAAGCCCTTGAACGCCGCCGTCCGCTCCACGGCCGCCTGGTCCGCCGGCGTCTCGACCACGCACAGCTTGGTGCGGTCACGGTGCGCGTCCAGGCAGGTGGCGCAGATCTCGTCCTCGGTGAACGTATGGCAGAGGCTGCAGTGGCGCACCTGGGTCGCCGCGCTCTGCAGGGCCTGCGCCAGCACTTGCGCGCCGGCGCGGTCGTGCTGCAGCAGGTGGAACGCCATGCGCGAGGCCGACTTGACGCCCACGCCTGGCAGCCGGCGCAGCGCCTCGATCAATGCGTTGAGGGCGTTGGCGCTCAAAAGGGAAATTTCATGCCGCCGGGCAGGCCCGGCATGCCGGCGGTGAGCTTGCCCATCTTTTCCTGCGAGGTTTCCTCGGCCTTGCGCACCGCGGCGTTGAACGCGGCGGCCACGAGATCCTCCAGCATGTCCTTGTCGTCGGCCAGCAGGCTCGGGTCGATGGTGACCCGCTTCACGTCGTGCTTGCAGGTCATGAGGACCTTCACCAGGCCGGCGCCGGACTCGCCCTCGACCTCGATGTGGGCGAGTTCCTCCTGCGCTTTCTTCAGGTTGTCCTGCATGGCCTGGGCCTGCTTCATGAGGCCGGCGAGTTGTCCCTTGTTGAACATGTTGATTCCTTGTCTGGCGGGGGCGGCGCGTGGCGCGCCCCCAGATTTACGAATTGGCCGCTGGCTTGATGCTTCCAGGCACGATTCTCGCGCCGAAGTCCCGCATCATCGCCTGCACGAACGGGTCGCCGTGGATGATTTCCTCGGCCGCGCGCTGGCGCTCGGCCTGGGCCGCCGCCAGCCGGCGCGCCGGGCTGTCGGTCACCGGCCCCACCTCGACGCTCAGCGTCACCGCATGGCCCGCGCCATGCAACGCCTGCTTGAGGCGCTCCCGCGCGCCCGGCTGGTTGAGCGACTCGCGCTCGACCCGCAGCATCCAGTGGCCCTCGTCGCGGGCGACCAGCTGCGACTGCAGCGCGAGTTCGCGCACCAGCGCCGTCACGGCCTCGCGCGCCACGAGATCGGCCACGGTGGCCTGCCAGAAATCGCCGTCCTCGGTGGGCACGACGCGCCCGGCGGCGACCGCCGCATCGCGAGCCGATTCCGGCGGCACATGCAGCGGCACCCCCACCACTTCGCCGGCCGGCTGACCGTTGGCTGAGGTGCGCTGGGCGATGCGATCCGGCTGCGGCTCGACCACCGGCAGCACGCGTCCCGGGGGCGCCGTTCCGGCCGGCGTCGGGCCCGGGTCCGCCGGCCGCACCACGGGGACGGCGGCGACCGGCGGCGCCGGCTGGCGCAGCGGCGCGCTCGCCGTCGGGGCGACCGCCGGTGGCGCGGCCGGCGCTTCAATCAGAGTTTTTTTTTCCGCGGATGCTTCGGCGGTCTCGCGCGGCGCCTGGAACGCCAGCAGCCGCAGCAGCACCATCGTGAGCGCGGCGTACTCGTCCGGGGCCAGGCCCAGCTCGGCCCGCCCGTGCAGGCACAGGCTGTACAGCAGCTGGGTCTCGTCGGCCGGCATCAGCGTGGCCAGCCGCGCGATGGCG
The DNA here is from genome assembly GCF_035554825.1 of Ramlibacter sp. Lineage (GTDB taxonomy): Bacteria > Pseudomonadota > Gammaproteobacteria > Burkholderiales > Burkholderiaceae_C > Ramlibacter. The sequence goes on from NZ_DATMHS010000011.1 coordinate 41,379, forward strand.
GCGGCGTCGGGATCGGCTGCCGCGGCGGCGCCCGGGACCGCCTGCATCACCGCCATGCGCTGCAGCACCGAACACATTTCCTCCAGCGTCGCCGCGGCGTTCAGCGCATTGGCGCGCAGCGTGTCGGAGATCTCGACCACGCTCTTGCCGTCGCCGCTCGCCAGGGCCTCGATCAGGCGCAGCACGTGGCCCATGTCGGCGCTGCCGAGCATCTGGCGCACGGCCGCTTCCTCCAGCGCGCCGTTGCCGAAGGCGATGGCCTGGTCGGTGAGCGACAGCGCGTCGCGCATCGAGCCGCGGGCCGCGCGCGCGAGCAGGCGCAGCGCGCCTTCGTTCGCCGCCACGCCCTCCGCCTGCAGCACGTGCGCCAGATGCTCCTGCACCGTCTCCGGCGCCATCGGCCGCAGGTTGAACTGCAGGCAGCGCGAGAGCACCGTCACCGGCACCTTCTGCGGATCGGTGGTGGCCAGCACGAACTTGAGGTAATCGGGCGGCTCTTCCAGCGTCTTGAGCATGGCGTTGAACGCATGCCCGGTGAGCATGTGCACCTCGTCGATCATGAAGACCTTGAAGCGCCCCTGCACCGGCTTGTAGACCGCTTGCTCCAACAGCGACTGCACCTCGTCGACGCCGCGGTTCGATGCCGCGTCGAGTTCCACGTAATCCGGAAACCGGCCACCGTCGATGTCGCGGCAGGCGTCGCACACGCCGCAGGGCGTGGCCGTGATGCCCCCCTGGCCGTCGGGCCCCTGGCAGTTCAGCGACTTCGCCAGGATCCGCGACACGGTGGTCTTGCCCACGCCGCGCGTGCCGGTGAACAGGTAGGCGTGGTGCAGCCGTTGCTGCGTCAGCGCATTGCCGAGCGCCCGCACCACGTGCTCCTGGCCGACCATTTCGCCGAAGGTCTTCGGCCGGTACTTGCGGGCGAGCACGAGGTAGGACATGCGCTCGATTCTACGAGGTGGCCCGTTTCGGCCCTGCGCCCGGCACGGCTGCGCCAGTCGCCACTACAATGGCGGCTGGCGGGCCTCCCCGCATGGCAAAGCAGCCAACCGGGTCAGGTGGGGAACCAAGCAGCCCTAACTGCGGAGTCAGTGCCGGGGGTAAGGCTCGTCAACCCTCTTTCTCGCAACGCCCGCCGTCCGGCGGCGCGACATGCCAGTGGCTGACCTTCGGGCTCGGCCGCGTCCGACAAACTTCCCGCCTGCCCGCGATGACACTGGGCGTCATCGTCGGGAGGTTGCCATGGAGTTCATTGCAGCGCGGGGCGTGCAGCGGTTCTCACGCGTTACGCGATGGCGATCCCGTTGCTCCATGCTTGCGCTGCTGGCCGCGTTCGCCACCGTCGCGGCGGCCCAGGAGCTCACCGGCGGCGCGCCGCTGCCCGGCGCCGCGCCGGAGCTGGCCCTGCTGGCGCTCGACGCCAACGTTCCCGGCGGCAAGGCGCCGCCCCGGCTCGAGCTTTCCACCACGTCCCTGCCGCGCTTCGAACCCAGCGATGGCGCGACGCGCCTGAACATGATCTTGCTGCCGCCGCGCCAGCCGAGCCTCGGCCTCGCGCTCGGCCTCACCAACATGCAAGGCGGCGGCATGATGCGGGTGCCCGGTGCCGCCGGCACCGCCGTGGACCTGGGCTTTCACTGGCGCTACACCCTGGACGGCCAGTACCGCATCGACGTCACCGGCTGGCGCCGGATGACGCCCGGCGATGCGGCGACGCTGGCTCAGACGCAGCAGCCCGGGTACGGCGCGCGGCTGGAGATGCAGATGAAGTCGCTGCCGAGCCGCGGCCTGGTGGCCGAGCGCGGCTTTCTCGGCCTGCAACTGGAAAGCGGCGCGCGCATCACGGTGCGCCGCAGCGGCGGCCGGCCGATGTTCTACTACCGCACCAAGTTCTGAGCGGCGCCCACGAACGTGCGGGCGCCCTCGCCCGCGACCCGCCCGCTGGCCAGGCAGGCCGTCAGCAGGTAGCCACCGGTCGGAGCTTCCCAGTCCAGCATCTCGCCGGCGCAGAACACGCCCGGCAGCGCCTTGACCATCAGCCGCTCGTCCAGCGCCTCGATGCGCACGCCCCCGGCGGTGCTGATCGCCTCGTCGATCGGCCGCGGCGCGGCGAGCACCAAAGGCGCGCCCTTGATCGCTGCGGCGAGCCGCACCGGGTCGTGCAGCTGCTCGCGCGAGAGCACTTCATGCAGCAACGCCAGCTTGATGCCGTCGAGCCCAAGCCGGCTCTTCAGGTGCGAGGCCAGCGAGCGCGAACCGCGCGGGTACGCCGCTTCGCGCAGCACCTGCTCCGGCGACCGGCCGGGCAGCAGGTCGATCTCGAGGCGGGCCTCGCCGCGCGCGGCGATCTCGTCGCGCAGCGCCGCCGAGACGGCGTAGACCAGGCTGCCTTCGACACCGGTGGCCGTCGCGACGAACTCGCCCTGGCGCTGGAACCCGCCGAAGCGGATCGCCACCGACTTGAACGGCTGCCCCGCGAAGCGCGAGGCGAAGTATTCGCTCCAGCCGCCGCGCACGTCGAAACCGCTGTTGGCCGGCCGCAGGTCGGCGATCTCGACCCCGCGCGCGCGCAGCAGCGGGACCCAGGCGCCGTCGGAGCCGAGCCGGCTCCAGCTGGCGCCGCCCAAGGCCAGCACCACGGCGTCGGCGCGCACCGGCCGCTCGCCGGCGGGCGTGTGCAGCCGCAGCGCGCCGTCCCCGGTCCAGCCGAGAAAACGATGCCGCATGTGGAACTGCACGCCGAGCCCGCGCAGCCGATGGAGCCAGGCGCGCAGCAACGGCGCGGCTTTCATCCCGACCGGAAAGACGCGGCCGGAGCTGCCGACGAAGGTCTCGGTGCCCAGCCCCTGGGCCCACGCGCGCACCGCGTCGGGGCCGAACGCGCGCAGCCAGCGTTCGACCTGCGGGCGCCGTGCGCCGTAGCGCGTGACGAAGTCGACCAGGGGTTCCGAGTGCGTCAGGTTCAGGCCGCCGCGTCCGGCCAGCAGGAACTTGCGGCCAGCCGACGGCATGCCGTCGAACACGTCCACCGGCAGGCCCGCCTCGGCCAGCACCTCGGCGGCCATGAGCCCCGCCGGACCGGCTCCGATCACGGCGAACGTCATCCGCACTCCTTGCGGACGCAGGATTCGAGGGCGGTTCGCACCGCAGGCACGGAGGAAGACATTGGACCTTGTATTGTGTCTGGCGGCAGCACCCACACGGATGCTCGGGGTGCTGTTGGCGCGCTATCGCGGCCATGGCGCCGCCCTTCGGCCACGGCGGACGTGGGGGCTCGGTTTCTGTCACAATTTTCCCACGCCCCCACCGGGTTCGACACACAAGCAAAGGAACATCCCATGGCCAGCGACCTGATCAAGCACATCACCGACGCCTCCTTCGAAGCCGACGTCCTCAAGGCCGACAAGCCGGTGCTGGTCGACTACTGGGCCGAATGGTGCGGCCCGTGCAAGATGATCGCCCCGATCCTGGACGAAGTGTCTTCGGCCTACCAGGACAAGCTGCAGATCGCCAAGATGAACGTCGACGAGAACCAGCAGATCCCGGCCAAGTTCGGCATCCGCGGCATCCCGACGCTCATGCTGTTCAAGGACGGCCAGCTCGCCGCCACCAAGGTCGGCGCCATGAGCAAGGCCCAGCTCACCGCCTTCATCGACCAGCAGCTGGGCTGACCGGTTCGCCCGAGCCCCGGCCGCCGGGCGACAGCGCGGCTTTTTTTCCTGTCATAATCCCTCCTGTTCGCTGACCGCCGGCCTCCCGGCGGCCCAGTTCGAATTCACGGTGCGGGGCCCTCGCCCCGCAGCACACCTCCCCCAGACAATCCACAAGAACTCCGCAAGGGGTCTACCTCCGCAGGGTTTCAGCCATGCACCTCAACGAACTCAAGGCACTGCACGTGTCGGAAGTCCTCAGGCAAGCCGAGGAGCTTGAAATCGAGAACACCGGCCGGATGCGCAAGCAGGAGCTGATGTTCGCCATCATCAAGAAGCGCGCCCGCGCCGGCGAACAGGTCTTTGCCGACGGCGTGCTCGAAATCCTGCCGGACGGCTTCGGTTTCCTGCGCAGCCCCGACACCAGCTACACGGCGAGCACCGACGACATCTACATCTCGCCCAGCCAGGTGCGCCGCTTCAACCTGCACACCGGCGACATGATCGAGGGCGAGGTCAGGACGCCCAAGGACGGCGAGCGCTACTTCGCGCTGACCAAGCTCGACAAGGTCAACGGCGGCCCGCCGGAGAACAACAAGCACAAGGTGATGTTCGAGAACCTCACGCCGCTGTTCCCCAAGGAGCAGATGAAACTCGAGCGCGAGAACTTCAAGGGCGAGGAGAACATCACCGGCCGCGTCATCGACATCATCGCCCCGATCGGCAAGGGCCAGCGCGCGCTGCTGGTGGCGCCGCCCAAGAGCGGCAAGACCGTGATGATGCAGCACATGGCGCACGCCATCGCTGCCAACTACCCGGACAGCTACCTGATGGTCCTGCTCGTCGACGAGCGGCCAGAGGAAGTGACCGAGATGCAGCGTTCGGTCAAGGGCGAGGTGATCGCGTCGACCTTCGACGAACCGGCCGCCCGCCACGTGCACGTGGCCGAGATGGTGATCGAGCGCGCCAAGCGCCTGGTGGAACTGAAGAAGGACGTGGTGATCCTGCTGGATTCGATCACCCGCCTGGCCCGCGCCTACAACAACGTGGTGCCCTCGTCGGGCAAGGTGCTGACCGGCGGCGTCGACGCCAACGCGCTGCAGCGCCCGAAGCGCTTCCTTGGCGCGGCCCGCAACGTCGAGGAAGGCGGCTCGCTGACCATCATCGGCACCGCGCTGATCGACACCGGCAGCCGGATGGACGAAGTGATCTTCGAGGAGTTCAAGGGCACCGGCAACAGCGAAATCCACCTGGACCGCCGCCTGTACGAAAAGCGCGTCTTCCCGTCGATCCAGCTCAATCGCTCGGGCACCCGCCGCGAGGAACTGCTGCTGGCCCCGGAGATCCTGCAGAAGACCCGCATCCTGCGCCAGTTCATGTACAACATGGACGAGATCGAGGCGATGGAGATGGTGCTCAAGTCGATGAAGGCCACCAAGACCAACGTCGAGTTCTTCGACATGATGCGGCGCGGCGGCTGAGTCTTCCCCGCGCAGCGGCGCCGCGGGCCCCGGTTCCGATATAATCGAAAGCTTTCCGGAAAGTACGCCGAATGGTTCGGCGCGGCTCCCGCACCTGAGGTACACCATGAAAGAAGGCATCCACCCCGGCTATCGCGAAGTCCTCTTCGTCGACCTGTCCAACGGCTTCAAGTTCGTCACGCGCTCCTGCGTGGCCACCAAGGAGACGGGCAAGACCGACGACGGCCGCGAGCTGCCCCTGTACAAGCTCGACACGTCGAGCGAATCGCACCCGTTCTACACGGGCACCCAGAAGTCGGTGAACGACATGGGCGGCCGCGTCGACAAGTTCTTCAAGAAGTTCGGCAAGCCGGGCGCCAAGTAAGCCCCCGCGCCCTTCTCGCACAGCAACGCGCCCTCGGGCGCGTTTTTCGTTTCAGGGCCCTGCAAGCCGGCCTGTGCCACACTCCCGCCCTCCAACCAGGGAGACAGGCATGCGGATCGCGATCATGGGTTCCGGCGGACTCGGCGGCTACTTCGGCGCCCGGCTGGTGCAAGGCGGCAGCGCCGACGTCCACTTCATCGCCCGCGGGCAGCACCTCGAGGCGATGCGCCGCGACGGACTGCGCATCGAAGGCCCCGAGCCGCTCCACGTGCGCTCCCCCAGCGTCACCGACGATCCCCGGCAGGTCGGCGTCGCCGATGTCGTGATGCTGTGCGTCAAGCTCTGGGATACGGACAGCGCGATCGAACAGATCCGGCCCATGGTCGGCCCGCAGACCGCCGTCATCTCCTTCCAGAACGGCGTGCTGAAGGACCGGTCCCTGCGCGCCGCCTTCGACGAGCGCCAGCTGATGGGCGGCGTCGGCTATGTCGCGACCACGATCGCGGCGCCCGGCGTGATCCGCCAGACCGGCCCGATGCAGCGTTTGCTGTTCGGCGAGTTCGACGGCTCGCGCTCGGCCCGCGGCCAGGCCCTGTTGGCGGCCTGCCTGGCCGGCGGCATCAAGGCGGAACTCTCCACCGAGATCGTGCGCGAGATCTGGCAGAAGTACGTCTTCCTGGTCGGCCTGTCGGGCACGACCACCACCATCCGCCAGACCATCGGCCCGATCCGCTCGAACCCGCAGACCCGCGCCTTCCTGCTGGACGTCATGCGCGAGGTGGTGGCGGTCGGCCGGGCCCACGGCGTGAACCTGCCGGAAGACTATGCCCAGGTGCGGCTGCAGCTTGCCGACGACGTGTCGCCCGAGATGACCTCGTCGATGCACCACGACCTGCAGCGCGGCAACCGCCTCGAGGTACGGTGGCTGTCCGGCGGCGTGGTCGAGCTCGGCGCGGCGCGGGGCGTTCCGACCCCCCTGAATCGCGCCATCGCCGACATCCTGGCGCTGTACGCGGACGGGAGCGGCTCGTGATGCGGCCGCCGCCGGCCGCGCCGCTGCGGGTGCGCGGCGTCACCTGCACCCCGGTCGAAGTGCCGCTGCGCTACGTGCTGGGCACCAGCGCGGCCACCGTGCGCGCCGCTCCGCTGTTGCTGGTCGACCTGCTCACCGAGGAAGGCATCACCGGCCGGTCCTACGTCTTCGCGTACCGCCGCAGCGCAGCCAAGGCGATCGCCCTGCTGCTGCAGGACGCGGTGGAGCTGGTCGCCGGCGATGCGGTGGCGCCGCTCGAGATCGCCGCCAAGCTGCAGCGCCGGTTCGCCCTGCTGGGCGTCACTGGCGCCGCGCGCATGGCGCTGTCGGCGCTCGACATGGCGCTGTGGGACGCGCTGGCGCTCGCCGCCGGCTCGCCGCTGTGCTGCCTGCTGGGCGGCCGGCCTCGCCCGGTTCGCGCCTACAACTCCTGCGGCCTCGGGCTCATGAGCCCGCCGGCCGCATCCGATGAGGCGCAGGCGCTGCTCGAGGGCGGTCTGCAGGCGGTGAAGCTGCGGCTCGGCCATCCGACGCTGGCCGAAGACCTCGCCGTCACGCGCGCGGTGCGCTCGCGGCTGCCCGACCAGGTGGCGCTGCTGGTCGACTACAACCAGGCGTTGTCGCGTGCCGACGCGCTGGCCCGCGGCCGCGCCTTGCAGTCGGAAGGCGTTGCCTGGCTCGAGGAGCCGATCCGCCACGACGACCTGGACGGCAACGCCGAGATCGCCCGCACGCTCGACCTGCCGCTGCAGTTGGGGGAGAACTTCGACGGCCCCAAGGACCTGTTGCGGGCACTGCAGGCAGGCGCCTGCGACCTGGCGATGCCCGACGTCGCGCGCATCGGCGGCGTCAGCGGGTGGCTGCACGCCGCCGGGATCGCCCAGGCGCACGGCATCCCCATCAGCTCGCATCTCATGCCCGAAGTCAGCGCGCATCTGCTGGCCGCCACGCCGACCGCCGACTGGCTGGAATACGTCGACTGGACCGATGCCATCGCCGCCGAGCCGGTGAAAATCGTCGACGGCTGCTGGCCGATCCCGCCGGGCCCCGGGGTGGGACTCGCCTGGGACGCCGAGAAGGTGGAGCGCTGCCGGATCCCATGAGCGGCGCGGGCACGCCGGCGGCGGCAGGCGGCCACGGCTGCGGCCGGGGCACGCGACTGTGACAAACTCGACCGCTTGAACCAGACCACCCCCGCCATCGTTGCCCAGGATGCGGTCCGGCGGCTGCCGCGCGCGGCGCTGCTGCTTTTTTGCATCGCCTATGTGGTGCCCGGCTTCATCGGCCGCGAACCCTGGAAGAACGCCGACATCGCGGCCTTCGGCCACATGTTCGAACTCGCCCGTGGCGCCGCCTCGTGGCTCGCGCCCACGCTGGCCGGCCAACCGCCGGAATTCGACGCGCTGCTGCCGTACTGGATCGGCGCCTGGGCGATCCAAATCGCGCCGGCCTGGATCCCGGCCGACTTTGCCGTACGCATCCCGTTTGCCCTGCTGCTGGCGCTGGCGCTGGCCGCCACCTGGTACGCGGTCTACTCGCTGGCCCGCAGTCCGCAGGCCCAGCCGGTGCCGTTCGCCTTCGGCGGCGAAGCCCAGCCGAGGGACTACGCCCGCGCCATCGCCGACGGCGGGCTGCTGGCGCTGATCGCGTCGCTGGGGCTGGCCCAGCTCTCCCACGAGACCACGCCGGCCCTGGCCCAGCTGGCCTTCACCACCTTGAGCTTCCTGGGCCTGGCGGCCCTGCCCTGGCGCGCCCCGGTGGCTGCCGCGTGCCTGCTGCTGGGCCTGCCCGCCCTGGCGCTCAGCGGCGCGGTGAGCATGGCCGTCCTGTTTGGCGCGGGCGCCCTGGTGCTGGTCTGGATCGAACGGCCGCCCCCGGCAGAGGCGGCGCCGACGAGCCGCGCTGCGCAGGCAACGATCGTGGCCGCGGCGCTGTTGATCACCATCGGGCTTGCCACGGCGATGGACCTGTGGCGCTGGCGGATCACGCCCGACGCGCTGACCCGGGACTGGCGCTCCCACGGGCGACTGCTGCTGTGGTTCACCTGGCCTGCCTGGCCGCTGGCCATGTGGACGCTGTGGCGCTGGCGCCGCCAGCTGGGCAGCCGGCACGTGGCCCTGCCGCTGTGGTTCGCGCTCGTCGCGGTCGGCACCACCCTGGCCACCCCTTCGTCCGACCGCTCGCTGTTGTTGTCGCTGCCGGCGCTGGCGGCGCTGGCGGCATTCGCCTTGCCAACGTTCAGCCGCAACGCCGCGGCGCTGATCGACTGGTTCACCCTGCTCTTCTTCACCGGCTGCGCGCTGGTGATCTGGGTCGTGTGGTTCGCGATCCAGACCGGCGTGCCGCCCAAGCCGGCCGCCAACGTGGCGCGCCTGGCACCCGGCTTCGAGCCTTCCTTTTCGATCACGGCCTTCGCGGCCGCGCTGCTGGCGACGCTGGCCTGGGCCTGGCTGGTGCGCTGGCGCACCGGGCGGCATCGGCTGGTGATCTGGAAGTCGCTGGTGCTGCCGGCCGGTGGCGCCGCGCTCTGCTGGCTGCTGCTGATGACGCTCTGGCTGCCCGTCCTCGATTACGCGCGCAGCTACGCCACGGTGGTGCGCGGCGTCGTGCGCCAGCTGGACCAGCCGGGCTGCATCGACGTGTTCGGCCTGGGCCGCGGCCAGATCGCCGCGCTGCGCTACCACGGCAACCTGGACGTGCGGCTGGCCAATCGCAACGGCGACTGCCCCTGGCGACTGGTGGCGCTGCAGGCCGCGGCAGCGGCGCCGGTGGCCATGGACATGCACGGCTGGCAACTGGTCGCCCGCGTGCGGCGTCCGGTCGACCCGACCGAGGACGTCCTGCTCTACCGGAAAGCCGGGTCCCGGTGAGCGAGCTGCGCACGATCACCCAGCATGCCGGAACGGTGCTGGTCGGCCAGCTTGCCGTCATGGCATTCGGCGTCGCCGACACCGTCGTGGCGGGCCGCTATTCCGAGCAGGCCCTGGCGGCGCTGTCGGTCGGCTCGGCCGTCTACGCCAGCGTGTTCGTGGCGCTGATGGGGGTGCTGCAGGCCCTGCTGCCCACGTGGGCCCACTTGCATGGCGGCAGCCGCCATGAGGACCTCGGCCGCTCGGTACGGCAGGCGCTCTATCTGGCCGGCATGGCGCTGGTGGTGGGCGGATGGGTGCTGCTATTTCCCGAGGCGATCCTGCGCTGGACCGACGTGCCGCCGGCATTGCAGCGGGAGGTGCGCGGCTACCTGTCGGTGCTGACGCTGGCGCTGCCGGCCGCCCTGCTCTTTCGCATGTTCAGCACGCTGAACCAGAGCCTGGGGCGGCCGGTGCTGGTCACCTGGCTGCAGGCTTTCTCGCTGGTGCTGAAGGTGCCGCTGTCGATCTGGTTCGCTTTCGGTGGCCTCGGCGTGCCGGCGATGGGGGCCGTGGGCTGCGCCTGGGCCACCGTCACGGTGAACTACGTGCTGCTCGCCAGCGCCGTGTGGCTCCTGCGGACCCAGCCGCTGTACCAGCCGTACGCGATCTGGCGCCCGATGGAGCGGCCGCACTGGCCCACCATCGGCCAGTTCGCGCGCCTGGGCATTCCCGGCGGCTTCTCCGTGCTGGTGGAAGTCACGTCCTTCACCCTGATGGCGCTGTTCATCGCCCGGCAGGGCGTCGTCGCCACGGCGGCGCACCAGGTGGCCGCCAACGTCGCGGCGGTGCTGTACATGACGCCCTTGTCGATCGGCATCGCCACCAGCGCGCGGGTGAGCTTCTGGCTGGGCGCGCACGACCCGAAACGGGCTCGGCTCGCGATCCGGACCGGTTTCAAGCTGGGGCTGCTGATGGCGCTCGGGTTGAGCGCCCTGGTCGCGCTCGGCCGCTGGCGCATCGCCGGCCTCTACACCGGCAATCCGCAAGTGGCGGCGCTCGCGGCCGGTTTGCTCGGCTGGGTGGCGCTGTTCCACCTCGGAGATGCGACCCAGGGACTGTGCGTGTTCGTGCTGCGCTGCTACCGCGTGGCGCTGGCGCCGATGGTGGCCTACTGCATCCTGCTGTGGGGCGTGGGCCTGTTCGGCGGCTACGCGCTGGCCTACCACGGCATCGGTCCCATTGCCGCCCAGCACACACCGGCGGCCTTCTGGGCCGGCGGCACGGTGGCCCTGGCCTTGCTGGCGCTGGTCCTGCCGGCGATCCTCTGGCGCGCGGCGAGAAGCTATCGAGCCTGAGCCCCAGGGGAAGCGGGCCGGCCTTTCATCATTTCAATATTTCTTGTAATATTGAACCATGGAAACGGCTCTGCTCGACGATCGCACCGAAGAAGCCACGCTGCGGGCGCTGGCTGCGCTTGGCCAGGTGCAGCGCCTGCGCGCCTTCCGGGCGCTGGTGGTCGCCGGCCGGGATGGCCTGAGCGCCGGCGCGCTGGCCGAGGAGCTGGGGCTCTCGCCGAGCGGGCTGTCATTCCATCTGAAGGAGCTGGCCGGCGCCGGCCTGGTGGCGAGCGAGCCGCGCGGCCGCTACCTCATCTATCGCGCCGACTACGCCCGCATGGACCAGCTGCTCGCCTACCTGACCCGGCACTGCTGCCAGGGCCCGATGTGCGAAACGGCGCCCAGCGCCGCGTGCAGCTGCTGAAGGAGACCGTCACGATGAACATGGCCGAATCGCTGAACCTCGCCTGCCTGTGCAGCACGCTGCAGGCGGATGTCCTGCACCAGCACCTCAGCGATCGCACCGAGCAAGGCGCCGGGCACCTCGCGAGCAGCCGCCCGCACCTGCTATCGGCGACGCCGGTCTTCGTCGGCGCGCGCGATGCGGCGGCCATCCGCGCCGCCGTCGCCGCGCTGCATCGCATCACGGCTCTGCCCGGTTATCGCGACCTCGCCCTGGCACAGACGCCGGAGATCGCGTCGCTGGTGTTCGGGCCGCAAGGCGCCTTCATGGGCTACGACTTCCACCTGTCCGCCGACGGACCGCGGCTCATCGAGATCAACACCAATGCCGGCGGCGCGCTGATCCACGCGGCCGCCGCCAGCGCGCACCGCGCCTGCTGCTCGCCGCCGGACTGGTTCGGCGTGCCGCCCGACCCGGCGGCCTTCGAGCGCACGGTGCTGGCGATGTTCCAGGACGAATGGCGGGCGCAGCGCGGCGACCGGCCGCTGCGCACGGTGGCGATCGTCGACGACGATCCGGCCGGCCAGTACCTGGCGCCCGAGTTCGAGATGGCGCAGCGGCTGTTCGTCGCCCACGGCATCGACGCCGTCGTTGCCGATCCGGGCGAGCTGGCGTGGCGCGACGGCCGCTTGTGGCACCCGCGACTGCCGGCCGGCATGCCGGTGGATCTCGTCTACAACCGGCTCACGGATTTCTATTTCGAGCAGCCGGCCCACGCGGGCCTGCGGGCCGCGTACCAGGCCGGCGCCGCCGTGGTCACGCCGCATCCGCGCGCCCACGCCTTGCACGCCGACAAGCGCAACCTCGTCATCTTGAGCGATGACGCCCGACTCGCCGCCTGGGGCGCCGCGCCGCAGGACCGCGCGGTGGTGCGGGCGGTCGTGCCGCGCACCGAGGCCGTGACGGCCGCCGGCGCCGAGCGCCTGTGGGCCCAGCGGCGCCAGCTGTTCTTCAAGCCGGCCGCCGGCTTCGGTTCGCGCGGCGCCTACCGCGGCGACAAGCTCACCCGCCGCGTCTGGAGCGACATCGTGGCCGGCGGCTACGTGGCGCAGGCGCTGGTGCCCCCCAGCGAACGGGCGGTCGATGTCGGCGGCCAGGCCGTGCGACTGAAAGTGGACATCCGCGCCTATGCCTATCGCGGCCAGGTGCAGTTGCTGGCGGCGCGCACCTGGATCGGCCAGACCACCAATTTCCGCACCGCCGGCGGCGGGTTCTCGCCCGTCGTGGTGTTGCCCGCGCCGCCGCGGCCCGACCGCCATTGCTGCGCGCCCGAGCCGGCGCGCGAGGAGGCCACCGCATGACCACCGCAGTCGCCGCGCCGAGCAGCCTGCCCGCTCCGATGAGCGTGTTCGAACGCTACCTCACGGTGTGGGTCTTCCTCTGCATCGTGGCCGGCATCGCCCTGGGACAGGCGGCCCCCGGCGTCTTCCAGGCGATCGGCCGGATGGAGGTGGCGCAGGTGAATCTGCCGGTCGGCCTGCTGATCTGGGTGATGATCGTTCCGATGCTGCTGAAGGTTGACTTCGGCGCGCTGCACCAGGTGCGCGAGCACTGGCGCGGCATCGGCGTGACGTTGTTCGTGAACTGGGCGGTCAAGCCGTTCTCGATGGCGCTGCTGGCCTGGATCTTCGTGCGCCATGTCTTCGCGCCCTTGCTGCCGGCCGGCCAGACCGACAGCTACATCGCGGGCCTGATCCTGCTGGCGGCCGCGCCCTGCACGGCGATGGTGTTCGTCTGGAGCCGCCTGACCGGGGGCCACCCGCTGTTCACGCTCTCGCAGGTGGCGCTCAACGACACCATCATGGTGTTCGCCTTCGCCCCGATCGTGGCGTTGCTGCTCGGCCTGTCTTCGATCGTGGTGCCCTGGGCGACCTTGATCACGTCGGTCGTGCTCTACATCGTGATCCCGGTGGTGCTCGCGCAGTGGTGGCGCCGCGCGCTGCTGGCGCGCGGGCGGCGCGCCTTCGACGAGACCCTGGCGCGCATCGGGCCATGGTCGATCGCGGCGCTGCTGACGACGCTGGTGCTGCTGTTCGCGTTCCAGGGCCGGGCCATCCTGCAGCAGCCGCTGGTGATCGCGATGCTGGCCGTGCCGATCCTGATCCAGGTGTTCTTCAACGCGGGGCTGGCGTACTGGCTCAACCGCCGGCTCGGCGAGGCGCACGACGTTGCCTGCCCCTCCGCCTTGATCGGCGCCAGCAACTTCTTCGAACTGGCGGTGGCCGCGGCGATCAGCCTGTTCGGCTTCGAATCCGGCGCGGCCCTGGCGACGGTGGTCGGCGTGCTGATCGAAGTGCCGGTGATGCTGCTGGTCGTGCGCGTCGTCAACAACAGCCGCGGCTGGTACGAACGCGCCTGAAACCTCAGACCGGCGCCAGCGGCACATGCGGCGGCGCCGGCCGCTCGACCCCGATCGTGTCCTGCGGGCGCACCGCGCCGCCGGCGATCACGGCCGCCATCACGCCGGCCTTGCGCACCAGGTTGCCGCCCGCGTCGCGGTCCAGCACCGCGGCCATCAGCCCGCGCTGGAAGCGGTCGATCTGCGAACAGGGATTGCGCAGCCCGGTGAGCTCGACCACCGCGCTGGCGCCCAGGTGCAGGCGCGTGCCGGCCGGCAGCGCGAGCAGGTCGATGCCGGCCGTGGTGACGTTCTCGCCGAGTTCGCCCGGCCAGACCGGAAAGTCCAACGCCATCAGCTCGGCGAACAGCTCCGAGTGCAGCAGATGCACTTGCCGCAGGTTGGGTTGCGACGGATCGCGGGCGACGCGGGACCGGTGCCGCACCGTCGTGCCGGCATGGGCGTCGCCCTCCACTCCAAGCCCGGCCACCAGCACGATCGCCTCTTCGGCGAACTTGCTGAAGCTGTGGCTGGCACTGCGGTGCACCGCGAGAACGCGGCTCACCCGGCCTGCACCGCCTGCGCGAGCCGCTCCGCGGTGCTGCGCGCCACCGCCTCGTCGCGCGCCTCCACCATCACCCGCAACACGGGCTCGGTGCCGCTGGCGCGGATCAGGACCCGGCCGTGGCCGTCGAGCTGCGCCTGCGCGCGTTCGGTTTCGCTGGCCAGCGACCGGCTCTTCTTCCAGTCCTGCCCGGCCTTCAGCCGCACGTTGATCAGCGTCTGCGGGAACAGCTGCACCCCTTCGAGCAACTGCGCCAGGCTGCGCCCGCTGCGCACGGTGGCCATCAGCACCTGCAGCGCGCTGATCAGGCCGTCGCCGGTGGTGTGCTTGTCCAGCGCCAGCAGGTGGCCCGAGCCCTCGCCGCCGAGGATCCAGTGCCGCCGTTCCAGCTCTTCGAGCACGTAGCGGTCGCCGACCTTGGCGCGCACGAATTCGATGCCGCGCGAGCGCAGCGCCAGCTCCACCGCCATGTTGGTCATCAGCGTGCCGACGACGCCGGGGACCGGCTCGCCGCGGTCGAGCCGGTCGCAGGCCATCAGGTACAGCAATTCGTCGCCATTGAACAGGCGGCCGCTGTCGTCGACCAGCTGCAACCGGTCGGCGTCGCCGTCGAGCGCGATGCCGAAGTGGGCCCGCTGCGCCTTGACGGCGGCGATCAGCGCCTCGGGATGCGTGGCCCCGACCTCGTCGTTGATGTTCAGGCCGTCGGGCGCGCAGCCGATGCAGGCCACGTCGGCGCCCAGTTCGTGGAACACCTTGGGCGCGATGTGATAGGCGGCGCCATGGGCCGCGTCGACCACGATCTTCACGCCGCGCAGGGTCAGCGGGCTGGCGAAGGTGCTCTTGCAGAACTCGATGTAGCGGCCGGCGGCATCGTCCAGGCGCTGCGCCTTGCCCAGGCCGGCGGAGTCGGCCCACGCCGGCGGTTCGTCCAGCGCCGCTTCCACGGCCGCTTCCCACTCGTCGGGCAGCTTGGTGCCCTCGCCGCTGAAGAACTTGATGCCGTTGTCCGGGAACGGGTTGTGGCTGGCGCTGATCACGACGCCCAGGCTCGCGCGCTGCGCGCGCGTGAGGTACGCGACGCCGGGCGTGGGCAGCGGGCCCAGCAGCACCACGTCGACGCCGGCCGAGTTGAAGCCCGATTCGAGCGCGCTTTCCAGCATGTAGCCGGAGATCCGCGTGTCCTTGCCGATCAGCACCTTGGGCCGCTGTTCCGTGCGCTTGAGCACGCGGCCGACGGCGTGCGCCAGGCGCAGCACGAAATCGGGCGTGATCGGGGCCTGTCCCACCGTCCCGCGAATGCCGTCGGTGCCGAAATACTTCCTGTTCGTCAATTGGCGTCCCTGCCTTTGCTCTCGTCGTTCGATTTCATGGCGGCCCATACCTTGAGGGCGGCCACGGTTTCCCGTACATCATGCACCCGCACCACCCGGGCCCCGCGCTCCACCGCCAGCAGCGCGGCCGCCACGCTGGGCAGCATCCGTTCGTCGACCGGCAAGCCGCTCACCGCGCCCAGCGACGACTTGCGCGACCAGCCGACCAGCAGCGGGTAGCCCCCGGCCAGCAGTTCGCGCTGGCGCGCCAGCAAGGCGAAATTCTGCGCCACCGTCTTGCCGAAGCCGATGCCGGGGTCCCAGGCGATGCGCGCCCGCGCCACGCCCAGCGCCTGCAGCCGCCCGGTCTCCCGTTGCAGGAACGCCAGCACCTGCGGCAGCGCGTCGCCGTCCATCGGCGAGCGCTGCATGGACTGGGGCTCGCCGTGCATGTGCATCAGGCACACGCCGCAGGACGGGTGGCCCGCGACCGCCGCAGCGGCGCCCGGCTGCCGCAGCGCCCAGATGTCGTTGACGATGTCCGCCCCGAGGTCGAGCGCGGCCTGCATCACGGTGGGCTTGTAGGTATCGATGGAGACCGGCACGCCGAGGCCGATGGCCTGACGCAGCACCGGCAGCACCCGGGCCAGTTCCTCCTCGAGCGGCACCGGCGGGGTGCCGGGACGGGTCGACTCGCCGCCGATGTCCAGGATGTCGGCGCCGTCGCGCAGCAACTGCTCGCAGTGCGCCAGCGCCGCGCGGGCGCCGGCGTGCCGCCCGCCGTCGGAGAACGAATCGGGGGTCACGTTGACGATCCCCATCACCCGCGGCTGCGCCAGGTCGATGCGGTGCCGCGACGTTTGCCAATACATGAGCCCGATTGTCCGGTACCGCAGACGAAAAAAGGGCCGTCTGGCCCTTTCGGATGCATAGAAAAGGGGCCCGCGGGCCCCTTTTGCGTACCGCCTGCGCGGATCAGGCGGCGGTCGGCGACGGATCGCTCGCCACCGCCGAGCCACCGGAACCGTTGCCCGACGACGGCGTGCGCGGCGTCCAGTCCTTGGGCGGGCGCGGGTCCTTGCCGGCCATGATGTCGTCGATCTGCTCGGTGTCTATGGTTTCCCACTCGAGCAGCGCCTTGGCCATGGCGTGCATCTTGTCCTTGTTTTCCTCGATCAGGCGGCGGGCCAGGTTGTACTGCTCGTCGATGATCCGGCGCACTTCCTCGTCCACCTTCTGCATCGTCTGCTCGCTCATGTTGGTGGTCTTGGTCACCGAGCGGCCCAGGAACACTTCGCCCTCGTTTTCCGCATAGACCATCGGGCCCAGCGCATCGGTCATGCCGTATTTCATGACCATGTCGCGCGCCAGGTTGGTGGCGCGCTCGAAGTCGTTCGAAGCGCCGGTGGTCATCTGGTTCATGAACA
>NZ_DATMHS010000012.1:0-13462 GCF_035554825.1 Ramlibacter sp.
TGAACGAGGTGCGGTACGCGTACAGGTTGAGGATCTCGGTGGCCGAGCCGGGGCCGCCGCCGGTGGCCGCGAACAGCGCCGCGAACGCCGACAGCGCCGTGACGGTGCGCATGATCACCACCATCATGATGGCCGGCCGCACCAGCGGCAGCGTGATGAAGCGCAGGCGCTGCCAGGCGCTGGCGCGGTCCAGGCGCGCCGCCTCGTACACGTCGGGCGGCAGCGTCGCCAGCGTCGCCAGCAGCACCAGGAACGCGAACGGCGTCCACTGCCAGGTGTGGATCGCGATCACCGAGATCAGCGCCAGCTGCGGGTCGCCCAACCAGTTGTGGGAGCCCAGGCCGAGCGCGCGCGTGACCAGGTCGACCAGCCCGAACTCGGGCGAGAGCACCAGCGTGCGCCAGAACAGGCCCACCACCACCGGCGCCAGCACGATCGGCAGGATCGCCGCGACGCGCAGCGCGCCCTGCCCCTTGGGGATCTGCAGCACCAGCAGCGCCAGCGACAGTCCGATCAGCACCTGCAGCGCCACGGTGGACACGGTGTACACCAGGGTGAGCCACAGCGAGTTCCAGAAGCGCGGATCGCTGCCCATCTTGGCGTAGTTCTCGAGCCCGGCGAACCCCGACAGCCAGGGCATGCCCAGGTCGATCCGGTTGAGGCTGTTCCATCCGAGATAGAACAGCGGCGCCGTGGTGGTGATCAGCAGCACCAGCAGCGCCGGCGCCAGCAGGGCCAGCGCGAAGCGCCGCTCCTGGCGCGCGAGGGTGTCGAGCGCCGGCGCGGCGCCGCCGCCGGCGGCCGGCATGGATGCTGCGGGAACTGCCACGCCGCCTCAGCTCTTGAGGATCTGCTGGATGCGGGCCTGCGCCTCGTCCAGCGCCTCCTTGGGCTTCTTCTGGCCGACCAGGGCGCCCTGGATCGCGGTCGCCATGGTCTCGCCCACCGCCGGCCACTGGGGCACGCGCGGGCGCCATTCGACGTCGGTGTCCTGCTCCAGCGATTCGAGCGCGGCCGGGATGAAGTTGAAACCGGCGTTGCCCATCACCTTGGCGAACTCCGGCGATTTCCACGACGACAGGCGGTTGACGCCGGAACGCTTGGCCGGTCCGGCGAACTTCCAGGAGGTTCGGGCCTGCGTCTCGGCCGACGTGGCCCAGGTGATGAACAGCCAGGTGGCCTTCTTCTGCTTGTCGGTCAGCGCCGCGTTGATCGGGAAGCCCCAGTTCCAGATCGAGGTGACGCGCTTGCCGCCCGGCCCCTTGGGCCAGCGGGCGAAGCCGATCTTGCCGATCACCTTGGACTTCTCCGGGTTGTTCAACACGGCGGCCGACGAATGGGCGTCGATGTACGTGGCCACCGTGCCCTGCGAGAACGCGTCGGCGATGTCCGGCCAGTTCCAGTTGCGCACGGCGGGCGGCGCGTACTGGGTCAGCGCGTTCACGTACCACTCCAGCGCCTTCACCGCCTCGGGCGAGTTGACGACGATGTCCTTGCCCTTGAACCAGCTGCCGCCGAAGCCGCGGAACAGCGACGGGTAGATGTACATGTTCTGCCCGGCGCCCGAGAAGCCGCGCAGCGCCAGCCCGTGCATGCGGTTGGCCGGGTCGTTCAGCGCCTTGGCATTGGCCAGCAGCTGGTCGTAGGTCTCGGCCGGCTTCAGGCCCTTGGCGTCGTAGAGGTCCTTGCGATAGACCTGCACCGTGACTTCGCCGTCGTACGGAATGCCGTATGGCTTGCCGTCCACCGAGTCGGCGTCGCGCCACGCCTTCAGGATGTCCTCGTACTGGTACCAGGCCGGATCGGTGAGCGTCTTGTCGTTGAGGTACTTGTCCAGCGGCTCGACCCACTTGTTGGCGACGTACAGCGGGTAGTACATCGGATCGGCCGCGTGCGTCGCGTAGGTGGTCGTCTTCGACGACAGGTCGAGCATCGCCTTCTGCCGGATCTGGCCCGGCGGCACCTTCTCCATGCGCACCTTGATCCCGGTGAGCGCCTCGAACTGCGGCAGCAGCGCGCCCAGGTTGTCGAAATAGCTGGCCGGGATCACCGCCACCGAGATCGCTTCGCCCTCGACCTGCTTCCAGTTGATCTTGGCGCTGCGGTACGGCCCGAGGTCGTCGGCCTGCGCGTGCGCGCTCGTCAGCAGGTGCGGCGCGGCGGCCGCGAGCAGTCCGACCGAGGCGGCCTGCTGCAGCGCGCGGCGGCGCTGCGGTTGGGTCGGGGTGGGCGCGATGCGTTCTTTCATGGGCTTGTCTCCTGGTGTTGTTCGCACGCTGGCTGGACCGGCAGGCGGGTGCCCGAGCCGGCACGGGAAAAAGCAGCGCCGCCCGGTCTCGGCCGCGGTCCGCGCGCCATCGATGTATTCGATTACATGCATTGTGCCGGCCGGGGCGGGCTTGCTCCAGCCCCCGCGCGTCAGGGATTTCCCTGGCGAGGCCAGCCTAAAATGAAATCGATTGCAAATGGGATAAGCTCATTGGTGATGCCCGCGCCGCCGCCCGCCACCCGCACCCGCACCGCCGCCAAGGACGTCGCCCTGCTGGCCGGCGTGTCGACGGCCACGGTCTCGCGCGCGCTCAACACCCCGGAGCACGTCGATCCGGCGACGCTGCAGCGCGTGCGCGAGGCCATGGCCAAGTTGCGCTACGTGCCGCACGGGGTCGCCCGCTCGCTGCGCAGCCAGCGCAGCCGGATGATCGGCGCCATCGTGCCTTCGTTCGACTACGCGCTGTATGCGCGCACCACCAGCGCCCTGCAGCAGTTGCTCAGCGCGCACGGCTATGCCGTGGTGCTGGCCGAGCACGACTACGACCTGGGCCAGGAACTGCAGGTCACGCGCCACCTGATCGAGCACGGCGTCGACGCCTTCGTGTTCGTGGGCGTCGAGCACGACCCGCGCCTGTACGCGCTGCTGGAGGACTATGGCCGCCCGTTCGTGCTGACCTGGGGCGTGGATGCGGCGCGGCGCTGGCCCTGCATCGGCTTCGACAACCGGGCGGCGGGCTACCAGATGGCGCGCCACCTGCTCCAGCTGGGCCACCGGCGCTTCGGCATGATCAGCGCCCCGACCGAAGGCAACGACCGCGGCCGCGAGCGCGGGCTGGGCATCCGGGCCGCGCTGACCGAAGCCGGTCTGAGCCTGCCCGATTCCCAGGTGCAGTACGCGCGGATCACGCTCGCCGCCGCGCAGGAGGCGATGGAGCGGCTGCTCGCGCTGCCGCAGCCGCCGACGGCGGTGCTCGCCACCAACGACGTGCTCGCGGTCGGGGCCATGATGGCCTGCCGCGCGGCCGGCGTGCGCGTGCCGCAAGACGTCTCGATCACCGGTGTCGACAACACCGACCTCGGCGCGACGCAGACGCCGGGTCTCACCAGCGTGCGCACGCCGATCGTCGAGATCGGCCGCGCCGCGGCCGAGCAGCTGATCGCCAGGCTGGACGGGCGCGAGTTCGTCGCCAACCAGTCGCTGCCGTTCGATCTGGTGTTCCGCGGCAGCACCGCCGCGCCGCGCGCGCGCGTCTGACCGGATCAGCCGCCGCTGCGCCGGCAGTGGAAGGCCAGCGTGCGGTAGGGAAAGCGCACCGTGTCCTGGCCGCGCAGCTGGGGGTGGGTCGCCACCAGGCGCTCCAGCGCGGCGCGCACGCGGTCGCGCTCGGCCTCGGGCTGCGCGGCAATGAAGCTCACGCTCATGAAGCGGTCGATGATCACCTGCTGCGGCGGGCCCACGTGCTCGTAAGGGAAGGCCGATTCCACCAGCGCCGAGAACGCCGGGTGCGGGAACGGCCGGCGCCAGTCGCCCTTGTGGAAGCGCGGCGCGTCGCCCTCGTAGGGCGTGATCAGCCGCGTGATCCGCGCCACCCAGTCGACCGACTCGTCGCGCACGTTCCACACCAGGCCGAGGGCGCCGCCGGGCCGCAGCGCCCGCGCGAATTCGTCCAGCACCGCCGCCTGCGCGAACCAGTGGAAGGCCTGCGCGCAGACGATCGCATCGAGCGCCGCATCGGCCACCGGCAGCGCCTGGGCCGGCGCGTCGCGGACCTCGACACCGGGCAGGCGCGCGGCCTCGTCCCGCATCGCCGCCACCGGCTCGATCGCCAGCGCCTGCGCGCCGGTGGCGATCAGCAGCCGGGTGAACTTGCCGGTGCCGGCGCCGACGTCGGCCACCCGCCGCCCGGGCCCGAGCCCCAGCGCGCCGGTCAGCCAGCCGGCCAGCGCCGGCGGGTAGTCCGGCCGGCCCCGGCCATAGGTCCGCGCTTCGCGCGTGAAGCCGTCGCGGGCGGCGCTGTGGACGAGGGCGGTGGCATCGGGCATGCCCCGATCATCGGCGCGCGGCCGCACCGGCACAAGGGCGCCGACCCGACCCGGCCTGGCCGGCCGCCCTGCCCCGCCCGGGGCGCGCCTGGGCCAGAATCCCCGCTCACCCGGAGCAAGCAACATGGCCGATTCGAACCCGACCGCATTCACCGACGCCGCCCAGACCTGGAACCGCCGCTTCGAGGCCGACGGCTACCTGTTCGGCACCGAGCCCAATGCCTGGCTGCGCGAGCACGCCGGCCTGCTGCGGCGCGGGCAGCGCGTGCTCTCGGTGGCCGACGGCGAAGGCCGCA
Source organism: Ramlibacter sp. (assembly GCF_035554825.1). GTDB lineage: Bacteria > Pseudomonadota > Gammaproteobacteria > Burkholderiales > Burkholderiaceae_C > Ramlibacter. The sequence goes on from NZ_DATMHS010000012.1 coordinate 4,611, forward strand.
ACAGCGTCTGGCTGGCGCAGCAGGGACTGGCCGTCGACGCGTTCGACGTGTCGAGCGTGGGCGTGGCCAAGGCGCGGCAGCTCGCCACCGAGCGCGGCGTGGCCGTGAACTTCGCCATCAGCGACGTCGACGGCTACCCGTGGCCGGAGAACGCCTACGACGGCGTCGTGGCGATCTTCGTGCAGTTCGCCGACCCGGCGCTGCGCGAGCGCCTGTTCGCGCGCATCCGGCGCTGCCTGCGGCCCGGGGGCGTGCTGCTGCTGCAGGGCTACACGCCCAAGCAGCTCGAATACAAGACCGGCGGCCCGCCGTACGCGTCGCACCTGTACACCCCCGAGCTGCTGCGCGACGCCTTCGCCGGCATGGAGCTGCTCGAGATGCGCGAGTACGAGGCGGTGATCCAGGAAGGCAGCGGCCACCACGGCCGCTCGGCGCTGATCGGCCTGGCGGCGCGGCGGCGCTGAGCCGCCTGCGGCGATTGGCGGACGGCGCCGCCGCGCGCGGTCCTACAGCGCCGGCGCCGCCGGCCGTCCAGAATGGCTCAGCCCCGCGCCCCGCGCGCGGGTGCCACAGCCACCATGGTCGATCCCAGCACAGTCGCCGAATCCGCCGGACTGGTCTACGTCTGCGACGAGGCCCGCGGGATCCGGCGCGAGCGCGACGGCGACGGCTTCGCGTACCTGCGCGCCGACGGCCGGCCGGTGCGCGACGAAGCGACGCTGGAGCGCATCCGCCGGCTGGCGATCCCGCCGGCATGGACCGAGGTGTGGATCTGCGCCCGCGCCAACGGCCACCTGCAGGCCACCGGGCGCGACGCGCGCGGCCGCAAGCAGTACCGCTACCACCCGCAGTTCCGCGAGCTGAGCGAGGCCACGAAGTACGAGCACATGCTGGAGTTCGCCTGCGCCCTGCCGGCGATCCGGGCCCGGGTGGCCGAGCACATGGCGCTGCGCGGGCTGCCGCGCGAGAAGGTGCTGGCCACGGTGGTGCACCTGCTGGAGACGACGCTGATCCGCGTCGGCAACGACGACTACGCGCGGCAGAACCAGAGCTACGGCCTGACCACGCTGCGCAATCCGCACGTGCAGGTGGAGGGCTCGGCGCTGCGCTTCCAGTTCAAGGGCAAGAGCGGCAAGACCTGGCGGCTGCAGCTTCGCGATCGCCGCGTCGCGAAGATCGTGAAGGCCTGCCAGGAGCTGCCGGGCCAGGACCTGTTCCAGTACCTCGACGACGCCGGCGAGCAGCGCACGGTGACCTCGGCCGACGTCAACGCCTACCTGCGCGAGATCACCGGCCGGGACGTCACCGCCAAGGACTTCCGGACCTGGGCCGGCACCGTGCTGGCCGCCCTCGCGTTGCAGGAATGCCGGACCGCCGAGACCAAGGCCGCATTGCAGCAGAACGTGAAGGCGGCGATCGAACGCGTCGCCGCCCGGCTCGGCAACACGCCGACGATCTGCCGCAAGTGCTACGTGCATCCCGAGATCCTGGCCTCGTACGCCGAGGGCGCGCTGTCGCTGGACGTCGGCCCGCCGCCCGCCGGCGGCGGGCCGGACGGCGCGGCGGGCCTCAAGCCGGAGGAAACCGCGGTGCTGGCGCTGCTGCAAGCCCGGCTGGGCCGCACCTTGACCGACCAGCTCGAGGACAGCCTGGCGGCGGCGCGCCGGCAACGCCGCAAGCGCAGCAGCGGCGAGCGCGCCGCCGCCGGAGCGGGCTGAGCCGCGGGCGCCATCCCGCATTCGCGGTACACGCGCCGCGTTGACCGAGCCGTGGCGCCAGGCGCCTAATCGCGCTCCGCCCGACCACGGCTCCAGGAGGCCACCATGCGTGCATCCCTCGTTCGCCATGCCATCGCGCTCGCCGCTGCCGCCGTTGCCGCCACGGCGCTGGCCCACGGCGACGGCAGTCCCGGCAAGCTGGGCTCGGTCCACTTCCAGGTCGGCTGCAACGCCGCCGCCCAGCGCGAGATCGACCTGGCCATGGCCTACTACCACTCGTTCGCGATGGAGCAGGTCAAGGCGCCGCTGGAGCGGGCGCTGCAGGCCGACAGCGGCTGCGGCATGGCCCACTGGGTGCGGGCGCTGGCCTCGCTCGACAATCCCTTCGGCTGGCCGGGCAACGTCTCGGCCAAGACCCTGGCCGAAGGGGCCGAGCTGATGGCGCAGGCGCGCCGGACCGGGCTTCAGAGCGAGCGCGAACGCGACTACGTGGATGCGCTGGACGTGTTCTTCCGCGATGCCGACAAGCTGAACCACGCGACCCGCGCCAAGGCGCTCGAGGCCGCGCTGCGGGCGGTGGCAACCAGGCACGCCGACGACACCGAGGCCACCATCCTGCACAGCCTGGTGCTCTCGGCCACCTTCGACCCCGCCGACAAGCAGTACCGCAACCAGCTGCAGGCGGCGTCCCAGCTCGAGCCGGTGTTCAAGCGGCAGCCCGACCATCCGGGCGTGGCCCACTACCTGATCCACAGCTACGACTATCCGCCGCTGGCGGCCAAGGGGCTGTCGGCGGCCCAGCGCTACAGCAAGATCGCGCCGGCCGCCGCCCATGCCCAGCACATGCCCTCGCACATCTTCACCCGGGTGGGCGCGTGGCAGGACTCGGTCGAGGCGAACACCGCCTCGGCCAGGGCCGACAGCGCAACCGGCTGGAACACCCTGCACGCCTACGACTATCTGGTCTACGCCCACCTGCAGATGGGCCAGGACCAGGCCGCCCGCAAGGTCGACGCCAGCGCCAAGGCGCTCGCCGGCACGCCGGACCACCCTGCCGCGGCCTATGCCTACGCCGCGATCCCGGCCCGGCTGGTCCTCGAGCGCGGCGACTGGGCCGCGGCGGCGAAGCTGCCCTTGTCGCCCGCGGCCGGGAGCTACCCCTGGGCCAAGTACCCGCACGCCGAGGCGAGCAACGCCTACGCCCGGGCCCTGGGCGCCGCCGCCACCAAGGATGCCGAGGCGGTGGCGGCCGAACTGGCGCGCCTGCAGGCGTTGCGCGACCGCGCCGGCGAACTCAAGCTGGGCTACTGGGTGGAGCAGATCGGCATCCAGATGGACGTGGTGCGCGGGCTGGCCGCCGCCAAGCGTGGCGACAGCGATGGCCTGGCCGCGCTGCGCCGGGCGGCCGAGCGCGAGGATGCGAGCGAGAAGAACGCCGTCACCCCGGGGCCGCTGCTGCCGGCGCGCGAGGTGCTGGCGGGCATGCTGCTGGAGGCCGGCCAGGCCGGCGACGCGCTGCGCGAGTTCGAGGCCGTGCTGGGCAAGGAACCCAACCGGCTGCGCGCGATGGCTGGCGCCGCGCTGGCCGCCGAGCGCGGCGGCGAGGCCGCCAAGGCGCGCGGCTACAACGACCGGATCGCGCGGCAGACTGCCCAGGCGGACACCGGGATCCAGGGCCTGCAACTGGCGCGGCTGTCGGTGACGCGATGAAGCCGCTGCGGTCCGCGCTGGCGGCGCTGCTGCTGGCGGCGGCGGCCGCCGCCGCCGGCGCGGTGGAAAGCGATCCCCTGCCGGTGCCGGCGGACGATGCCGCGGCGCGCGCGGTGCGCCTCTACAACGAAGGCGTGGCGCTGCTGGTGGCGCGCGACTTCGCCGGCGCGCAGGGCCGTTTCGAAGCGGCCCTGGCGGCGCAGGAGACGCTCGCCGAGGCCCACAACAACCTGGCCTACGCGCTGCGGATGCAGGGCCGCCACAACTTCGCCGCCTCGCTCGCCCACTACGACCGGGCGATCGCGCTGAAGCCGCAGCTGGCCCAGGCCTACATGTACCGCGGCGTGCTGTTCGTCCAGCAGGGCGACGCCGAGCGCGCCCGGCGCGACCTGGAGCGGCTGCGCACGCTGGACGCGCGCCTGGCCGCGCAGCTCCAGGCGGTCCTCGACGGCGCGGCGACGGGCGCCGAACGCGGCGGCATCGCCGCGCAGTACGAGTGAGCCGCCGGCGCGGCGCCGCTCACTCCCTGGGCGCGCCCGAATCGCGGACGATGCCTTCGTAGCGCTTCAGCTCGGACGCCGCGAACTTGGCGAACTCCTGCTGCGGGCCGCCCATCACGAACGCTCCCATGTCGGTCAGGCGCTGCTGGATCTCGGGCATCTTCAGGATCTTGTTGACCTCGACGTTGAGGCGCTGCACCACGTCGGCCGGCGCATTGGCCGGCAGCATGAGGCCGTACCAGGCCGAGGCCACCATCGGCGTGCCGGCCTCGGTGAAGGTCGGCACGTTGGGCAGCGCCGCCAGCCGCTTGTTCGACGCGACGGCGATCGGCCGCAGCAGGTTGCCGCGGATGCTGCCGAGCGAACCGGTGTCGATCATCATGTCGATGTGGCCCGCGATCAGGTCCTGCGCGGCCGGGCCGCTGCCCTTGTACGGCACGTGGCGGATGTCGATCCTGGCGGCGGTCTTGAACTGCGCGCCCGCCAGGTGCTGGGAGCCGCCGATCCCGGCCGAGCCGTAGGTGTACTTGTCGGGCGCCTGCTTCGCGGCCGCGACGATGTCCTTGAGCGAATGCCAGGGCGACTTGGTCGGCACCACCATCAGGTTGGGGATCTCGCACAGCGAGACCACCGGCGTGAAGTCCAGCGCCGGGTCGAAGCCGGGCTTGGAATACAGATAGGGCGCCGCCGCGTTGGTGGAACTGGTCGCCAGCAGGATGGTGTAGCCGTCCGCCTTCTCCTTCACGAACGCCTGGGTGCCGATCACGCCGCCGGCGCCGGCCTTGTTCTCGACCACGACCGGCGTGGCCAGCGCCTGCGACAGCGGCTGCGACAGCATGCGGGCGACCTGGTCGGTGGCGCCGCCGGGCGGCCACGGCACCACGATCCGGATCGGTCGGTCGGGATAGCCGGCCAGCGCCGATCCGGCCGCGAGGCCGAGCGCGCCGAACGCCAGCAGTGCGCGGCGCGACAGCGTGAAGCGGAAGCCTTGGTCATTCATTGGTGGGAGCCTTTCTGCTGTGGGTGATGGATCGGTGGGCGCACGGCGCCGCACGGCCGCGGGGCGCGGGCGGGCATCGGGAGGCAGGAGGAGCAAGTGCGAGCGCGGCGGGCTGCCAAGGGGAGGAGCGGGCGCGGGCGGCATGAACTGCGATGGGGCCGGCTGCCGCGCACCTGCGGCGGGTGCTCGGTCGACCGAGCGCCGATCTTACTGCAGGGCTGGGCGGCCGCCGCCCGCACCGCGCGGCGCCACGGCAGCGGCGCGCGGGGCCGCGCCGGGGGCGACACTGCCTCCCGCCGCCGGCACGACCCCCGTGCAGGTTCGATGGCTGTTTCTCAGTCGGCCCGCGCCGACACCCTGCGCAGGCGGCGGGCGCCGGGCTGGGGCGATCATTCCGCCGCTTCGGCCTGGACCCGCACCCGCCGCGCCGGCAGCCGGATCGCAAAGGTGGAACCGGCGCCGGGCCGGCTGTCGATCCGCAGCTCGCCACCGTGGCGCTGCACCACGTGCTTGACGATGGCCAGGCCCAGCCCGGTGCCGCCGGTCTCGCGCGAGCGGCTGCGGTCGACGCGATAGAAGCGCTCGGTCAGTCGCGGCAGGTGCTCGGCGGCGATGCCGGGCCCGGTGTCGCGCACGGCGAATTCGACGCCGCCGTCCGGCAGCGCCCGCGTCTGCACCTCGACACTGCCGCCGCCGGGCGTGTAGCGCACCGCATTGCTGACCAGGTTGGACAGCGCGCTGAGGAGTTCGGACGCGATGCCACCGACCAGCAAGGGGGGCGCCGGCCCGAAGCGCAGGTCCAGCGTCTTGTCCAGCGCCGCCGCCAGCGCGCGCGCCTCCTGCTCGCATTGCGCCAGCAGCTGCGGCGCCGGCGTCCACTCGGCGGCGGCCGGCAGCGGGCTGCCCTCCAGGCGGGACAGCGTGAGCAGATCGCTCACCAGGGTCTGCATGCGCTGGGCCTGCTGGGCCATCAGCTGGAGGTAGCGGGCCTGCTCGTCCCGCGACAGCTCCAGGTGCTGCAAGGTCTCGACGAAACCGCCGAGCACCGTCAGCGGCGTGCGGATCTCGTGCGACACATTGGCCACGAAATCGCGCCGCATGACCTCGGCCTGCTCCACCGCGGTCACGTCGCGCGCCAGCAGCAGCAGGCGCCCTTCACCGTACGGGTGCAGCCGCACCGCGAGCTTGAGCGGCCGCGCCGCGCTGCTGCCGGGCGCGGCGATGACGACGTCCTGGGCGAAATTGCGGCCGTGGTAATAGGCGCTGAAGTCGGGTTCCCGAACGAGGTGGACGATGTGCTGCTGCAGGTCCCGCTGCGGGTCGAAGCCGAACTGCGCGGCCGCGGTGTCGTTGAACCATTCGATCGCCCCGCCCGCGTCCAGCAACACCACGCCGTTGGGCGAGCGCTGGATGGCCGACAGGAAGTCCTGCAGCCGGGCGCGCGCTTCGGCCAGCTGCGCCTCGCGCAGCGCCAGCAGCCGGCGCGCGCGCTGCGCCGCCTCGCCCCAGAGACCACCCGCACGCGGCACCGCCCGCAGGTCGCCGCTGCGCAGCCAGCGCAGGACGCGGGCGCTGCGCTGGGTTTCGAAGATGAACCAGGCCGTCGCACCGGCCGCCACCCCCGCCGCCGCGCCGCGGTCATGCCCCAGCCACCAGCCGGCCAGCCCGCCTGCGGCCAGGCACAGGAGGAACGCGAACAGGCGCGCCGCCATCGCCGCTCAGCCGGCTCGCGCTCGGACAGCGGCCTTGGCGGCGCCAGCCGGCTCGGGCTGCCCGGTGATCCGGTAGCCGACGCCGCGCACGGTCTCGATCAGGGCGCCAGCCACCGGGCCGAGCGCCTCGCGCAGGCGCTTGACGTGCACGTCGACCGTCCGTTCCTCGATGAACACATGGTCGCCCCACACCTTGTCGAGCAGCTGCTGGCGGCTGTGCACGCGCTCCGGGTGCTTCATCAGGTACTGCAGCAGCTTGAACTCGGTCGGTCCGAGCTTGACGGGGCGCTGACCCCAGCTCACGCGATGGGTGGCGCCGTCGAGCGCGAGTTCGCCGATGGCTACCGCATCCTCCGCCCGCTCGGGCGCGCGCCGCCGCAGCACGGCGCGGATGCGTGCCAGCAGTTCCTGGGTGGAAAAGGGCTTGGTGATGTAATCGTCGGCGCCGGCGTCGAGCCCGGCCACCTTGTCGGGCTCGTCGCCCTTGGCGGTGAGCATCAGGATCGGCACCGTCTTCGTGCGGGGCTCGCTGCGCCAGCGCCGCGCCAGCGCGAGCCCGTTCTGGCCGGGCAGCATCCAGTCCAGCAGGATGGCGTCGGGCAGCGCGGCGTCGATCGCGCGTTGCGCCGCGCCGCCGTCGGCCGCCAGCACCGGCGCCATGCCGTGGTGCCGCAGATTCACGGCGATGAGCTCGGCGATCGCCGGCTCGTCCTCCACCACTAGGACGCGCGGCTCGCGTTTCATCGCACGGCCGACTCGATCTGCTCCATCGAGGTGTGGCGCACGTCCGCGCCCTTGACCACGTAGATGATGAATTCCGCGATGTTCTTGGCATGGTCCCCGATGCGCTCGATCGCCTTGGCGACGAACAGCAGGTCGAGGCTGCTGGAGATGGTGCGCGGGTCCTCCATCATGTAGGTGATCAGCTTGCGCACGAAGCCGTTGAACTCCTGGTCCAGCAGGTCGTCGCCCTTCATGATGGCCACCGCCGCGTTGGTATCCAGCCGGGCGAAGGCGTCGAGTGCCTTGCGCAGCTGGCCGGAGGCGAGGTCGGCGGCCACCGACAGCTCGGAGGCCGGCAGCGCGCGCATCGCGCCGGTCTTGCCGATGATCGACTGGACCATGCGCGCGATCCGCTCGGCCTCGTCGCCGACCCGCTCGAGGTTGGCGGTGGTCTTGGAAATCGCCATCAGCAAGCGCAGGTCGCGCGCGGTCGGCTGGCGCCGCGCGATCACCGAGGACAGCTCGCGGTCGATGTCGAGCTCCATCCGATTGACGCGGGCCTCGGTCTCCACGACCTGGCGCGCCGCTTCGTCGTTGAAATGGGCCAGCGCGTGAATCGCCTGGCGGATCTGCGACTCCACCAGGCCGCCCATTTCCATGACGCGCGAGGACAGCGAATTGAGCTCGCTGTCGAACTGGGTGGAAAGATGCTTGTCTGCCATGTGCCTGCTCCCTGCTCAGCCGAAACGTCCGGTGATGTAGTCTTCCGTCTCCTGGCGGCGCGGTTTGAAGAAGATCTGCTCGGTCTCGCCCACTTCGATCAGGTTCCCCAGGTACATATAGGCGGTGTAGTCGGAAACACGGGCCGCCTGCTGCATGTTGTGGGTGACGATCACCACCGTGTAGTCCTGCTTGAGCTCGACGATCAGTTCCTCGATCTTGCCGGTGGAGATCGGATCCAGCGCCGAACACGGCTCGTCCAGCAGCAGCACCTCCGGCTTGATCGCGATGCCGCGCGCAATGCACAGCCGCTGCTGCTGGCCCCCGGACAGGCCGGCGCCGCTCTGCTGGAGCTTGTCCTTGACCTCGTCCCACAGCGCCGCCTTGCGCAGCGCCCATTCGACCCGGTCGTCCATGTCCGCGCCGTTCAACGACTCAAACAGGCGCACGCCGAAGGCGATGTTGTCGTAGATCGACATCGGAAACGGCGTCGGCTTCTGGAACACCATGCCGATGCGGGCGCGAATCAGCGCCACGTCCTGCTTCGAGGTCAGCAGGTTCTCGCCGTCCAGTGCGATCTCGCCTTCGGCCCGCTGGTCGGGGTAGAGCTCGTACATGCGGTTGAAGGTGCGCAGCAGGGTCGACTTGCCGCAGCCCGACGGGCCGATGAAGGCGGTCACCTTCTTCTCGGCGATGTCGAGGTTGATGTCGCGCAGCGCGTGGAACTTCCCGTAGTAGAAGTTGAGGTCGCGCACGGCGAGCTTGGCGG
>NZ_DATMHS010000013.1:0-34548 GCF_035554825.1 Ramlibacter sp.
AGTTCCTCGGCCATGCGCGACAGCTCGCGCACCTGCTGCGCCGTCGAGCGCGTGCCTTCGCCGGTCTGCTCGGTCACGGCGAAGATGTGCTGGATGTTGCCCGCCACCACGTTGGCCGACTGCGCTTCCTTGGAGGCCGACGCCGAGATCTGCTCGATCAGCTCCGCGAGGCGGCGCGACACCTGGTCGATCTCGGTCAGCGCGGTGCCGGCGTTGTCGGACAGCTTGGCCCCTTCCACCACGCCCTGCGTCGAGCGCTCCATGGCGGCCACCGCGTCCTGCGTGTCGGTCTGAATCGCCTTCACCAGCGCCGAGATCTGGCGCGTCGCGTCGGCGGAGCGTTCAGCGAGGCGCTGCACTTCTTCCGCCACGACCGAGAAGCCGCGGCCCGCCTCGCCGGCCGACGCGGCCTGGATGGCGGCGTTCAGCGCCAGCACGTTCGTCTGTTCGGTAATGTCGGAAATCAGCTCGGTGATTTCGCCGATCTCCTGCGACGATTCGCCCAGCCGCTTGATCCGCTTGGACGTCTCCTGGATCTGGTCGCGGATCGCGTTCATGCCGCCGATGGCGTTCTGCACCGCCTGCAGACCCGACGACGCCGCCTTCAGCGACTGGCGCGCGACCTGGGCCGATTCCTGCGCCTGGCCGGACACATGGTTGATTCGGGTCGCCATGTCGAGCACCGACTGGCCGGTTTCGCGGATCTCGCGCAGCTGCTCGGTCGAGGCTGCCAGCAGTTCGGTCGAGGTGCCTTCCACCTGGGCCGTCGTCTGTGCCACCTTGGTCGCCGTGTTCTGCACGTTGCCCACCAGCTGCCGCAGTTCCTCGACCGTGTAGTTCACCGAGTCGGCGATGGCGCCGGTGATGTCCTCGGTGACGGTGGCTTCCTGCGTCAGGTCGCCTTCGGCGACCGTCTGCAGTTCGTTCATCAGCCGCAAAATGGCCGCCTGGTTGGCGTCGTTGACGCGCTTGGCTTCCTGCTCCTGCTGCTCGGCTTCCAGCCGCTGCTGTTCCGCGACCGCCTGCCGCTTGCGGCTGTCCTGCAGCTGCACGTAGGCCAGGCCGACGGCGCACAGGATGGCGAAGATCGACGACAGCGCCAGGGCGGCGAGGGCTCCGGCGCCCAGGCCGGTCTGCGCCGACAGCTTGGCTTGCAGGTCTTCCAGCGAACGCCGCAGCGGCTCGCTGTCGCCGATGATCGCGCCCTGCGCTTCGCGCGCCGACACCAGGCCCTGCAGGTTGCCCAGGATGGCGCCGGCCTGCACGCGGGTCTGCTCGTACAGCTTCAGCAGCGCTTCCAGCCGGTCCCGGGTCTGCGCATCCTTGACCGCGCCCAGCCGCAGTTCCGGACTGCCCTCGAGCAGGCCGGTGGCGATTTCCTTGAACGAGTTCAGGTCCTTGCCCAGCAGGAACACCGCCTCCTGGCTGACGCCTTCCATGGTCAGGAACTCGTTGGCCGATTTGCCGATCCGCTGCGTCAGCATCACCAGCTGGCCGGCGGCCGACAGTTCGGCCGGCGGCGCGTTCTGCTGCAGCTTCAGCGCCGACACGGTTTCGGCGATCTCCAGCAGGTCCGACGACTGGCGGTTGATGGTGCGCAGCGCCGCGCCCACCTGGGTCAGGATCTTCTGCTGGCCCATCACGACGGCGGCGTTCTGCTCGGCGCGCTCCATCATGGGCGTGATCGTGTCGAGGTTTTCCTTGTAGTCCTCGGCCAGCGGCTGCAGGCGCAGCGTTTCGTCGCCGGCCCTCAGGCCGCGCACGGTGCGCGCCAGCACGCCAGCGCTTTCCTTCACGTCGGTGAACGCCTGCGGGCTTCCCACCAGCGCCTGCGACACGGCCTTCGCCAGCCGCTGCGACTGCATCAGGGACTGGCCGGTGCCGGCCACCTGCTGGGCGACCTTGTCGGCCGACGTCACCGCGAAGCCGGCCACCGAGCCCAGCACCACCAGCGCGACGGCCAGCAGGGCGAACAGGATGCGCTGGTGGGTGACGATGCTGCGCCGGCCCAGCAGCGGCACCGAAATCAGCTCCGCGGCGCCGACTTCCTCCAGCGGCGCGATGCTGTCCTCGTGGCCCACCGTGTCCGGATCCAGCGGACTGGCAAGCGTGCTGGACTCGGGCGCGCCCGCGGCCAGCGGATCGACCGTCGCGTCCGGGCTGCCGAGGCTCAGCTCGGCAGCCTGCTCCGCTGGCGGGCGCTTCTTGGAGAACAGTGACTTGAGTTGGTCGACGACGGACATGGAGTGGCCTTCCTGGATAAGGCAAGCATCAGGCGCTGATGCTCAGGAATTGGGGTTGTTGCGCCAGCGCCTGCAGGTTGATCTCCTGCCAGTACGCGCCGGCGGCGTCGGTGTAACCGCTGCCGAAATAGCCGGGGGATCCGGCCGGCGGCTCGCTCGAGGAGCGGAACGCGTCCAGGCTGCGCAGCCCGGCGAGCCGGTCGATCAGCAGCGCGCAGTTCACTTCCAGCGCGGAATTGAGGGCGACCAGGCGCGACTCGGCGCGGCTCGCGTCGGAACGTGCGGCCGGCGCCCGGCCGGCGACGAAGCTCGCCATGTCCACCACGCCGTAGACGCCGCCACGCAGGTTGGCGACGCCCAGGAACCAGTCCCGCGTGTACGGCACGGCCTGGGTGCTGGTGAACGGAAAGATCTCGCCCGACTGGGCCAGCGGGAACAGGTACTTGCCGCCGGCCGCCTCGACGGCGAGCCAGGACGCCTGGACGCCCTCGCTGCGGGCGGCCTGCAGCCGGCTTGCCAGCCGGCTCTGGAGCTCTCGAAGGGCTTCGCGGTTGGCCATGGGGGCGGCGCAGGCCTCAGTTCAGCGCCTTGATCTTGGCGAGCAGTTCGTCGGTGTCCAAGGGCTTGGTGATGTAGTCGCGCGCGCCCTGGCGCATGCCCCACACCCGGTCGGTTTCCTGGTTCTTGCTGGTGCACATGATGATCGGCACGTCGGCGTACAGCGGGTCGCGCGAGATCGAGCGCGTGAGCTGGAAGCCGTTCTGTCCCGGCATCACCACGTCCATCAGGATCAGGTCGGGCTTGTCCTCGGCCAGCCGGCGGAAGGCGTCCTCGGCGTTTTCGGCGGTGCGCACCGTGAACCCCTTCTTCGTCAGCAGGTCCGTCATGAACATCAGTTCGGTCTTCGAATCGTCCACGATGAGGACTTTCCGGATCGTCATCACATCACTCCTTGTTGGGCACCGAACTGCTTCACGGTCTGCAGCAGCTGGTCCTTCGTAAACGGTTTGGTGAGGTACTCCTGCGACCCCACCATGCGGCCGCGGGCCTTGTCGAACACGCCGTCCTTGGACGAGAGCATGACGACCGGCACCGAAGCGAAGCGGGCGTTGCGCTTGATGATGGCGCAGGTCTGGTAGCCGTCCAGACGCGGCATCAGGATGTCGCAGAAGATCAGGTCGGGCTGGTAGTCGTTGACCTTGGCCAGGGCGTCGAACCCGTCCTCGGCCAGCACGACCTCGTGGCCACCCTGCTTCAGGAAGATCTCGGCGCTGCGCCGGATCGTGTTGCTGTCATCGATCACCAGCACCTTCATACCGCTCGTGCTCACTGGGTGCTGCTCCTCATCCTCTGTTACTGCATTCGGGAGCGGCTCATGCGAACCTTGCGCATCGCCGCACCTTCAGATCTGGACCATCTCGAAGTCTTCCTTGCGCGCTCCGCACTCGGGGCAGGTCCAGTTCATGGGTACCTGCTCCCAGGGGGTGCCCGGTGCGATGCCATGGTCGGGGGCGCCGGCGGCCTCGTCATAGATCCACCCGCAAATCAGACACATCCAGGTCTTGGTCTCGGTCACAGCTTAAAGGGCCTTCGAATAGAATGCAACGATTGTATCGAGGCCCTTCGCAGCTCCGCCGCACCGCGCCCCATTGGCTGGAAGATCGAGGCCTATGACAAACCCCAATTTGCCGATCGAAACGCAAGCGCCCCACGACGCGGAGGACGACGCCGGCAATCCGGCCTGCGTGATCGTCTTCAACGCCAGCGATCCGAGCGGCGCCGGCGGCCTGGCCGCCGACATCAGCGCCATCGCGTCGGTCGGCGCGCACGCGCTGCCGGTGGTCACCGGCGCCTATGCGCGCGACTCCGCCGAGATCTACGAACACTTCCCCTTCGAGGAGGAAGCAGTGGCCGAACAGGCGCGCTCGATCCTCGAAGACGTGCCGGTGCAGGTATTCAAGGTGGGCTTCGTCGGCAGCCCTGAAACAATCAGTACGATCGCCGAAATTGCGGCAGATTACGCAGAGGTGCCGCTGATCGCCTACATGCCGGATCTGTCGTGGTGGGACGAAGGCGAGATCGACCTCTATCTCGACGCCTTCCGCGAGCTGATGCTGCCCCAGACGACCGTGTTGGTCGGAAACCACAGCACCCTGTGGCGCTGGCTGCTGCCCGAATGGAGCAGCGAACGCAGCCCGGCGCCGCGCGACATCGCCAAGGCGGCCGCCGACCTGGGCGTGCCGTACACGCTGGTGACCGGGATCCCGTTGCCGGAGCAGTACATCGACAACGTGCTGGCGACGCCGCAGGCCGTCCTGTGCAGCGAGAAGTTCGAGCGCTTCGAAGCCGTCTTCTCCGGTGCCGGCGACACGCTGTCGGCCGCCCTCGCCGCGCTGGTGGCCAGCGGCACCGATCTGGCGGGCGCCGCCACCGAAGCCCTGGCCTACCTCGATCGCTGCCTGGACGCCGGGTTCCGCCCCGGTATGGGCAATGTCGTGCCCGACCGCCTGTTCTGGGCCCAGCCCGAAGGCGAATCCCAAGAACTCACCCCCGAGGAAGCGCAGGCCCTGCAGGTCCTCGACATGCCCGCCCATGACACCAAGCACTGACCGCAACCAGACCCTGTTCGACCGCGCCCGCCAGCTCATTCCCGGCGGCGTCAATTCGCCGGTGCGCGCGTTCCGCGCCGTCGGCGGCACGCCGCGGTTCGTGCAGCGGGCGCAGGGCGCCTACTTCTGGGATGCGAACGGCCAGCGCTACACCGACTACATCGGCTCCTGGGGCCCCATGATCCTCGGTCACGGCCATCCGGCGGTGGTCGAGGCGGTGCAGCGGGCGGTGCTGGAAGGCTTCTCGTTCGGCGCGCCGACCGAGCGCGAGGTGCAGCTGGCGCAGGCGATCATCGACCTGGTGCCGTCGATCGAGATGGTGCGGCTGGTCAGCTCCGGCACCGAGGCCGGCATGAGCGCGATCCGGCTGGCGCGCGGCGCCACCGGCCGCAGCAAGGTGATCAAGTTCGAGGGCTGCTACCACGGCCACGCCGATGCGCTGCTGGTCAAGGCGGGCTCCGGCCTGGCCACCTTCGGCAACCCGACCAGCGCCGGCGTGCCGCCCGAGGTGGTGCAGCACACCATCGTGCTCGAATACAACAACATCGAGCAGCTGGAAGCGGCGTTCGCGGTGCACGGGGCGGACTTGGCCTGCCTGATCATCGAGCCGATCGCCGGCAACATGAACTTCGTGCGCGCGAGCGTGCCCTTCATGCGCCGCTGCCGCGAGCTGTGCACCCAGCACGGCGCGCTGCTGGTGTTCGACGAGGTGATGACGGGCTTTCGCGTCGCCCTGGGCTGCGCCCAGAGCATCTACGCGCAGCTCATTCCGGGCTTCAGGCCCGACCTGTCGGTGCTCGGCAAGGTGATCGGCGGCGGCATGCCGCTGGCGGCCTTCGGCGGCCCGCGCGCGATCATGGAACAGCTGGCGCCGCTGGGCCCGGTGTACCAGGCCGGCACCCTGTCGGGCAACCCGGTGGCCACCGCCTGCGGCCTCGCCACCTTGCAGGAGATCGGCAAGCCGGGGTTTTTCGAGGCGCTCGGCGCCAGGACGCGCCGGCTGGTCGACGGCCTGCAGGCCGCCGCCGCGGCGGAAGGCGTGCCGTTCAGCGCGGACTGCCAGGGCGGGATGTTCGGCTTCTTCCTGCTGCCGCAGCTGCCGCAGAACTATTCGCAGGTGATGAAGAGCGATTCGGCCCGCTTCAACGTGCTGTTCCACGGACTGCTGGATCGCGGCATCTACATCGCGCCGGCGCTGTACGAAGCCGGCTTCGTCAGCGCGGCCCACACCGACGGCGACATCGACCAGACGGTCGCCGCGGCGCGCGAGATCTTCAAGCAGCTGGCGTAGGCTCCGGTTGCGCCACGGCGCGGCTGCGTCCTTTTGAACGCAGTCGCAGAGGATTCGCAGAGAACGCAGAGGGGTTCAAGAAGCCTCTTCTTGGTCTTCTCGCTGCGTGCTCTGCGTACCCTTTGCGACCTCTGCGTTCAAGGATGAGGCGAGTACCAACGAGGCTCAATGCCGGAAGTGGCGAACCCCTGAAAACACCATCGCCACGCCGCGCTCGTCGGCGGCGGCGATCACTTCCTCGTCGCGCATGCTGCCGCCGGGCTGGATGACGCAGGTCGCGCCGGCGTCCACCACCACGTCCAGGCCATCGCGGAACGGGAAGAACGCATCGCTCGCGGCGGCGGTGCCCGTCAGCGACAGGCCGGCGGCCTCGGCCTTGATCTTGGCGATGCGGGCCGAGTCGAGCCGGCTCATCTGGCCGGCCCCCACGCCCATGGTCATGCCGTCCTTGCAGAACACGATCGCGTTCGACTTCACGAACTTGGCCACGGTCCAGGCGAACAGCAGATCCTCGATCTCCCGCGCCGTCGGCTGCTTCTTGGTGACCACCTTCAGGTCGCCGGCGGTGAGCTCGTGGGTGTCGGCCGTCTGGATCAGCAGGCCCGAGCCGACGCGCTTGATGTCGAGCGCGTTGCGGCTCATCTCCCAGGCGGTGCGCCCGCCGCTGGGCAGCTCGATGCGCAGCACCCGCACGTTGGCCTTGCTCTTGAACAGTTCGAGTGCGTCGGCGGCGAAGTCCGGTGCCATCAGCACTTCGACGAACTGCTTGGAGACCGCCTGCGCGGCAGCGAGATCCACCGGCCGGTTGAACGCGATGATGCCGCCGAAGGCCGAGGTCGAATCGGTCTTGAACGCCTTCGCATAGGCCTCCAGCGCGTCCTTGCCCACTGCCACGCCGCACGGATTGGCGTGCTTGACGATCACGCAGGCCGGCGCGTCGAAGCTCTTGACGCATTCCCACGCCGCGTCGGCGTCGGCGATGTTGTTGTACGAGAGCTCCTTGCCCTGCAGCTGCTGCGCGGTCACCAGCGAGCCCGGCGCGGGCGCCAGGTCGCGGTAGAACGCCGCGTGCTGGTGCGGGTTCTCGCCGTACCGCAGGTCCTGCACCTTGGCGAACTGCATGTTCAACTGGCCGGGGAAGCCGCTGCGCGCGCCGTTGTGCTGGATGCTGGACAGGTAGTCGCTGATCGCACCGTCGTAGTTGCTGATGCGGTTGAACGCGGCGACGGCCAGCGCGAAGCGGGTCCTGTCCGACAGCTTGCCATCGGTCTTCAGCTCCTGGATCACCTTCGGGTACTGGCCGGCGTCCGTGAGCACGGCGACGTCCTTCCAGTTCTTCGCCGCCGAGCGCACCATCGCGGGCCCGCCGATGTCGATGTTCTCGATCGCCTCGTCGAGCGTGCAGCCGGGCTTGGCCACCGTGGCCTCGAACGGGTACAGGTTCACCACCAGCAGGTCGATGGTGTCGATGCCGTGCGCCTGCAGCGCCGCCATGTGCTCCGGCAGGTCGCGGCGCGCCAGCAGGCCGCCGTGCACCTTGGGATGCAGCGTCTTCACGCGGCCGTCGAGCATCTCCGGAAAGGCCGTGACCTCGGCCACCTCGGTGACGGGCAGTCCCTCCTGCGCCAGCAGCTTCGCGGTGCCGCCGGTGGAGATGAGCCGCACGCCCAGCGAGTGCAGCGTGCGGGCCAGTTCGACGATGCCGGTCTTGTCGGAGACGGAGATGAGTGCGTTCATGATTTCAGGAGTTTGTGTTCGACCAGTTTCTTGCGCAGCGTGTTGCGGTTCAGCCCGAGCCACTCCGCGGCCTTCGACTGGTTGTTGTCCGCCTTGGTCATCACCACTTCCAGCAGCGGCTTCTCGACGACCTTGACCAGCATTTCATAGAGCCCGTCCGGCTCGGTGCCGCGCAGGTCCCGGAAGTAGCCCTCCAGGCTCGCGCGCACGCATTCCTCGATGTGTTTCTTGCTCATCGATCCCTACCTCACTGCTTTGCGCGGAGCGCCGCACGCCAACCACTGGCGTGTCATGCGCTCGCCTCCAGCGCTTCTTCGTTTCCGCCCGCACCCGCAGCGGGCATTCTGTCCATCGAGCTGCCCAGTTCGTCGAGGAACTCCCCGACGGCGCGCAGCTGCCCCGCGCTGTCCTCGATCGCGTTCATGCGCCCGCGGAAGCCGGTGCCGCCCGGCAGCGCCTTGACGTACCAGCCGATGTGCTTGCGCGCGCTGCGCACGCCCGTGAACTCGCCGTACAGGGCGTAGTGATCTTCCAGGTGCTCGAGCAGCAGCCGCCGCACTTCGGCCACCAACGGCGGCGCCAGATGGGTGCCGGTGGCCAGGAAGTGCGCGATCTCGCGGAAGATCCAGGGCCGCCCCTGCGCCGCCCGGCCGATCATGACCGCATCGGCGCTGGTGGTCCGCAGCACGTCGCGTGCACGCTCGGGCGTCGTGATGTCTCCGTTGGCCACCACCGGCACGCGCACGGCCGCCTTCACGGCGGCGATGGTCTCGTATTCGGCCACGCCGCTGTAGCCCTGCTCGCGCGTGCGGCCGTGCACGGTGAGCATCTGCACGCCCACGTCCTCGAACGCCCGCGCCAGCCGCACGGCATTCCTGTGCCCCTGCGACCAGCCGGTCCGCATCTTGAGCGTCACCGGCACGCGGTGCGGTCGGCACGCTTCGACCACCGCGCTCGCGATCGCGATGGCGAGCGGCTCGTCCTGCATCAGCGCCGAGCCTGCCCACTTGTTGCACACCTTCTTGGCCGGGCAGCCCATGTTGATGTCGATGATCTGCGCGCCGCGATCGATGTTGTAGACGGCGGCCTCGGCCATCATGGCCGGCTCCGTGCCGGCGATCTGCACCGCGATCGGGCCCGGCTCGCCGTCGTGATTGGCGCGGCGCGAGGTCTTCAGCGTGTGCCACAGGTCGCGGCGCGACGTCACCATTTCGCTCACCGCGTAGCCGGCGCCGAGCCGGCGGCACAACTGGCGGAACGGCCGGTCGGTCACGCCCGCCATCGGCGCTGCGAACAGCTGGTTCGCGAGGACGTGGGGACCGATGTTCATGCGCCGCGTGCTGCTGAAAAATGAGGCACGATTGTATGCGCCCGTCATTTCAGCAATTGAAATCAGATGCGGCCGCGAGGTGGGCGCGCCGGCGCTGCCTATACTGAACTGAGCATGACCTTCCTGCGCGCCCATTCCTCCACCGCCGGCCTGAGCGCGTCCTCACTTCCACGGCGGCCGCGGACCGATTGACATGCCCGCCTGGCTCACCGCCCTGTTCGACATCCTCGCGCTGCCGCAATACGGGCTGAGCACGCTGTTCCTGGCGGCCTTCGTGTCGGCCACGCTGCTGCCGGTCGGCTCGGAGCCGGCGCTGTACGGCCTGTTGCGCCTGAATCCCGACCTCTTCTGGAGCGCGATCCTGGTGGCGACCGTCGGCAACACGCTGGGCGGCGCGGTGGACTGGTGGATGGGATGGGAGGCGCACCACGTCATCGACAAGTACCGGCACTCGCGCACGCACGCCAAGGCGCTGGACTGGCTGGCGCGCCTGGGTCCCAAGGCCTGCCTGCTGTCCTGGCTGCCGATCGTCGGCGATCCCCTGTGCGCCGTGGCCGGCTGGCTGAAGCTGCCGTTCTGGCCCTGCCTGGGTTACATGGCCATCGGCAAGTTCCTGCGCTACGTCTTCATGACGGTCGCGTTGCAGCAGACCTTTGGCGCATGAGGACGCCGCAGCGCGGTCCGGCGGCGGATCAGGGGACGGGGCAGCGCGCGTTCGGGCCGCCGCCTTCGGCGATCCGAGCGGCCGTCGACCGGCTCAGACGTTGAACAGGAAGTTCATGACGTCGCCATCCTTGACGACGTATTCCTTGCCTTCGCTGCGCATCTTGCCGGCGTCCTTGGCGCCCTGCTCGCCCTGGTAGGCGATGAAGTCGTCGAAGGCGATGGTCTGGGCGCGGATGAAGCCGCGCTCGAAGTCGGTGTGGATCACCCCGGCGGCCTTGGGCGCGGTGTCGCCGATGTGGATGGTCCAGGCCCGCACCTCCTTCACCCCGGCGGTGAAGTAGGTCTGCAGCCCGAGCAGCTTGAAGGCGGCCCGGATCAGGCGATCGAGGCCCGGCTCGTCCTGCCCGATCTCGGCCAGGAACAGCTGCTTGTCCTCGTCGCTCATGTCGGCCATTTCGGCCTCGATCTTGGCGCAGATCGCGACCACCGGCGCGTTCTGCCCGGCCGCGTACTCGCGCAGCCGGTCCAGGTAGGGGTTGTTCTCGAAGCCGTCCTCGTGCACGTTGGCCACGAACATCGCCGGCTTGGCGGTGATCAGGAACAGCTGCTTGAGCAGCGCGCTTTCCTCGTCGGTGAACGACAGCGTGCGCACCGGCTGGCCGGCGTCCAGGCAGGCCTGCACTTTGGTGAGCACCTGCACCAGCTTGGCCGCCTCCTTTTCGTTGCCCGACTTGGCGGCCTTGGTGTAGCGCTGCAGGCTCTTTTCCACCGTGCCCAGGTCGGCCAGGCACAGTTCGGTCTGGATCACCTCGATGTCCGAGACCGGATCCACCTTGCCGCTCACGTGGATGATGTTGGGATCGTCGAAGCAGCGCACCACGTTCACGATCGCATCGGTCTCGCGGATATGCGCCAGGAACTGGTTGCCCAGGCCCTCGCCCTTGCTGGCGCCGGCCACCAGGCCGGCGATGTCGACGAATTCCACGATCGCCGGCACCACGCGCTCGGGCTCGACGATGGCCGCCAGCTGCTTGAGCCGCGGATCGGGCAGCTCGACGATGCCGACGTTGGGCTCGATCGTGCAGAACGGGTAGTTCTCCGCGGCGATCCCGGCCTTGGTCAAGGCATTGAACAAGGTGGACTTTCCGACGTTGGGCAAGCCAACGATCCCGCACTTCAGACTCATGACGCTTCCAGCAAACGAAGGCCGAAAGTGTATCCCGCCGCTGGCGGCACCTAGGCCTCCAAGGTGACGTCCTGTCCGACCCGCAGCGTCTGGTCGACGCCGCTGACGATGATCCCGTTCATGCCGAAGGACGCCCGGCCGCCCACCAGGGCGTTGCGCCGGTACTGCAGCAGGGTCTCGAGCACGCCGGGCGCCGATTCGCCGGTGGCCGGGTCGACGTTGGGGATCGGGCAGCGCGGGCAGGGCTTCACCAGCCGCAGCTCGACCGGCTCGGCGGCCGCGATGCGCAGCGCCGGCAGCCGGTCCTCCTGGTGCGCCGGCAGGCCAGCCAGCACGAGGTTGGGCCGGAACCGCTCGATCCCGACCGGCGCGAGTCCGCCCGCGGCCAGCCGGCCGTTGAGCTCGTCCACGGCGCCCTCGCCCAGCACCAGCAACGGAAAGCCGTCGCTGAACTGGTTCAGCGCTGGGACCCCGCCGGTCCACTGCGCATTGGACAGCCGCCGCTGCTCCGGATCGAAGCGCACCAGCCGCACCGGCTGGCCGAGGAAATCGGTGAACCACTGGGCCGCGACCTGCCCCATGTCGTAGGCCGCCACCTCGTCGTCCCACAACCGCACCGTCACCGGCTCCTCGACGGCCTCGATCGCCAGGTGCAGCGCCAGCATGCCGGGCGCCCGCAGCACCACCTCGCTGAGCTTGATCTGCGGCCGCACCAGCGCCATCCGCGGCAGCTGCCGCTGGGTGACGAAACGCCCCTGGGCGTCCACCACCATCCAGGCGCGGTCCAGGTCGAATCCGGTTTCCGTCAGCAGGGCCTCCTTCACTTCCACGCCGGCGCACGATTTCACCGGATAGACGAACAGGCGGGAGACGCGGGCCGAGGCGGTGGCAGAGCTCATGGGGTGCGGTTGGTCGAAGGCATGCCGATCAGGGGCTGATTGTGCCCGCCTCCTACAATCCTTCGCATGGCGATCGCTCCAGACGTTTGTATTCGCGGTGCCGGCATCGTGGGCCGCACCCTGGCGCTGCTGCTCGCGCGCGACCGGCTGCGCGTGGGCCTCGTGCGCGAACCCGGCGCCGCCTCCGGCGCGAGCAGCGACGTGCGCGCCTACGCACTGAACGCAGCCTCGCGCGAGCTGCTCGAGCACCTGCGCGCCTGGCCCGACGAGCACCACGCCACGCCGGTGCTCGCGATGGAAGTGCACGGCGACGAAGGCGGACAGGTCCGCTTCGAGGCCAAGGACAGCGGCGCGCCGGCGCTGGCCTGGATCGTCGACGTCGACCCGCTGCTGCAGCGGCTGGCCGAGGCGCTGCGCTACCAGCCGCTGGTGGAATGGCTCGATGCGCCGGTGCCGGCCGCCCTCACGGTGGTGTGCGAAGGCCGGCAGAGCGCCACCCGGGCCGAGTACGGCGTGCAATTCGACGTCCGCCCGTATCCCCAGCGCGCCATCGCCGGGCGCGTCAGCTGCGAGTTGCCGCACGGACAGGTCGCGCGGCAGTGGTTCGCCCAGGGCGAGATCCTCGGCATGCTGCCGCTGGGGCCGACCCACGGGAACTCCCTGGCCTTTGTCTGGTCAGTCGACGAGCACCGGGCGCCGGGGCTGCTGGCGCTGGGTGCGTCCGAGTTCCAGGCCCAGCTGGAAGCGGCGTGCCAGCATGCCTTCGGCAAGTTGACGCTGACGACCGAGCGCGCCGCATGGCCGCTGCAGCTGGCCAGGGCCGACCGCTGGTGCGGACCGGGCTGGGTGCTGGCCGGCGATGCGGCGCACACCGTGCACCCGCTGGCCGGGCAGGGGCTGAATCTCGGGCTGGCCGACGCGCGCGACCTGGCCAAGGTGCTGCACGAGCGCGAGTACTGGCGCAGCGTCGGCGACCTGCGGCTGCTGCGGCGGTACGAGCGCTCGCGCCAGGCCGACGTGCTGGCCATGGGCATGGCGACCGACGGCCTGCAACAGCTGTTCGCGCATCGGGGCGGGCCGCTGGCATCGCTGCGCAACTGGGGCATGACCGGATTCGATCGCAGCGGATGGCTGAAGCAATGGGTAGCGAAGCGGGCGATGGGCCGCCATTGATTGGAAAGTGAACGGACGATGAATTTCAAGCGCGTGGCTGCCCTGGCGGCCGTGCTGGGACTGGCGCTGTTGGGCGCCGCGGCCCAGGCACAGGAAGCGGCCATCCGCAAGAACCTCGGCGACCGGCTGCCGCAGCTGCAGAAGATCGACGAGGTGCGCAAGACCGACATGGCGGGGCTGTACGAGATCCGGATCGGCACTGATCTGTTCTACACGGACGCCGAAGGCAACTACCTGATCAACGGCCAGTTAATCGACACCAGGGCCAAGCGCAACCTCACCGAGGAGCGCCTGGAGAAGTTGATGGCGATCGACTTCGCGAGCCTGCCGCTGAAGGACGCGTTCACGATCGTGCGCGGCAACGGCAAGCGCAAGTTGGCCGTGTTCGAAGACCCCAACTGCCCCTACTGCAAGCGCTTCGAGCGCGACCTGCACGGCGTCGACAACGTGACGGTGTACATGTTCCTGTACCCGATCCTGGGGCCGGACTCCACCGAGAAGTCCAAGCACATCTGGTGCGCCAAGGACAAGAGCAAGGCCTGGCAGGACTTCATGCTGCGGGGCCAGGCGCCGGCAGCCGCGAATTGCGACACCGCCGCCCTCGCCCGCAACCTCGAGTTCGGCAAGCAGCACAAGATCACCGGCACGCCGACCCTGGTCTTCGCCGACGGCACCCGCGTGCCCGGCGCCGTGGGCGCGGCGCAGGTCGAGAAGCTGCTCGGCGCCGCCAAGTAGGCGCGGCTGCGGCCGGCGCCGTGTGCCGGTGCCGGCCCCTTGCGTATAGTCCCTGCATGCCCAGCACGCCTTCGCCTCGCGGCGCCAGCATCCACTACCGGGTGGAAGCCGCCGACCTGCACGCCCACCTGTTCCAGGTCACCCTCTGCATCGACCAGCCGGCGGCGCAGCAGCAGCTCTCGCTGCCGGTGTGGATCCCCGGCAGCTATCTGGTGCGCGAGTTCTCGCGCCACCTGCAGCGGGTGGCGGCGCGGCAGGACGGCCGCACGGTAGCGGTCCAGCAGTTGGACAAGTGCAGCTGGCAGGTCGAATGCGTGCCGAGCAAGCAGTTGCTGGTCACCTACGAGGTCTACGCGTTCGACGCATCGGTGCGTACGGCCTGGCTGGACACGCAGCGCGCCTTTTTCAACGGCACCAGTGTCTGCCTGCGGGTGCACGGGCAGGAGCACCTGGTGCACTCGCTGGAGCTGGTCGCGGGCCAGGACATGGGACAGTGGGAAGTGGCCACCGGCCTGCTGCCGCACAAGACCGGCAAGCGCGGCTTCGGCACCTATCTCGCGGCGGACTACGACGAGCTGGTGGACTGCCCGGTGGAAATGGGACCGTTCTGGAGCGCCGATTTCAAGGCCGGCGGCGTGCCGCACCGGGTGGTGGTGGCCGGCGCGCCGGAGTCGTTCGATGGCGCGCGGCTGGCCCACGACATGCAGAAGATCTGCGAGGCGCAGATCCGGTTCTGGCACGACCGCAAACGCCCGGCGCACAAGAACTACCTGTTTCTGCTCAATGCCGTCGACGACGGGTACGGCGGGCTGGAGCATCGCAACTCCACCGCGCTGATCGCGTCGCGGCGCGAGCTGCCGCGGCAGGGCGAGCCGCGGCAAAGCGACGGCTACGTCACCCTGCTCGGCCTCATCAGCCACGAGTACTTCCACACCTGGAACGTGAAGCGCCTGCGCCCGGCGGAGTTCCTGCGCTACGACTACGGGCGCGAGAACTACACCCAGCTGCTCTGGTTCTTCGAGGGTTTCACCAGCTACTACGACGACCTGCTGCTGCGCCGCGCCGGCCTGATCGACGACGCCACCTACCTGAAGCTGCTGACCAAGACGCTCAACCAGGTGCAGCAGACGCCGGGGCGCGAGCTGCAGTCGGTGGCCCAGGCCAGCTTCGACGCCTGGGTGAAGTACTACCGGCAGGACGAGAACACCGGCAACGCCACGGTGAGCTACTACACCAAGGGCTCGCTGGTCGCCCTGTGCTTCGACCTCACGCTGCGGCTCGAGGGGCACACGACGCTGGACGAAGTGATGCGAGCGCTGTGGCAGCGCTGCAAGGCCGGGCCGCTGACCGAGGCCGATTTCGCGGCCGTGCTCAAGGAGCTGGGCGGCCGCTCGTTCGCTCGCGAGCTCGGCGCCTGGGTGCACGGCACCCGCGAGCTGCCGCTGACCGAGCTGCTGCAGGCGCACGGCGTGTCGCTGCTGGACGAACCGGCGGCGCTGCCGCAGCGGCTCGGCCTTCGCATGAGCGAATCCGTCCCCATGCAGGTCAAGACGGTGCTGCGCGGCGGGGCGGCCGAGCAGGCCGGCCTGGCCGCCAACGACGAATGGCTCGGCGTCGAGGTGGCCGGCACCGGCTGGCGCCTGGGCAAGCTGGACGATCTGGCGCTGTACGCCGGACCGCACCGCAAGGTGACGGCGCTCGTCGCGCGCGACCGGCGGCTGCTGCGCCTGGAGCTGAACCTGCCGGCGGGCGGCACCACCGGGCGGCTGGTGATGCGCGACGCAGCCAGGGCGCAGCCGTGGTTGGCGCACGGCGCCTGAGCCCCCGGGCCGGCCGACGCTGGCTGGCGCTGCTGGCGCTGGTGCTGGCGGCGCACCTGGCGGTGCTGGACTGGGTCGGCCGCCAACTGCAACAGACCGCCGCGCTGCGCCCGCTCGCCACGCCGATGTTCACCCGCGTCTTGCAGCAGGAAGCGGCCCGGACGCCGCCGCCCGCGGCGACGGTCGCCGCCGAGGCCGCCCCCTCGCGCCCTGCCGTGCGCACCATCGCGCCGCCGGCGGTCGCCGCGAAGGCGACGCCTGCCGCGTCTGCCGCCGCGGCCCAGGAACCGCCGCCCGAGCCAGCCGAGGCCGCTGCGCCCCCGATCGAACCAGAACCCGAAGTCGCCGCCGCGCCAGCCGCGGAGCCGGCGGCCGCGGCCGCCAGTGCGCCGGTGGCGCCGGCGAGCGAAGCCGTCGCGACGGCGCCCGCATCCGCCGCGTCGGCAGCCGCCGGGCCGCCGTCGCTGGACGGCTGGCCGGTCGACACCCGCCTGAACTACCGGCTGGGCGGCCGCTTTCGCAGCGGTGAACTGCACGGCGGCGCGCGCGTGCAATGGCTGCGGCAGGACGAGCGCTACGAGGTGCGCATCGACATCGACATCACGCTGCTCGCGCGGCTCGTCCTCACCAGCCAGGGCGGGGTCACGCCGCAGGGGCTCAAGCCCGACGTGTACGAGGAGCTGCGCCGCAGCGGACCGCGCCGCGCGACGCTGCGCGAGGAAACCATCCTGCTGGGCAACGGCAAGGTGGTGCCCAGGCCGGCCGGGGTCCAGGACACCGCCAGCCAGTTCGTCGAACTCAGTCACCGTTTCGCCTCCGGCCAGGAGCCGCTCGAAGCGGGCCGCAGCGTCAGCTTCTGGATGGCGCGGCCCGGCGGCGTGGACCTCTGGACCTACGACGTGGTCGGGCGCGAAACGCTGCGCACGCCCCGGCTCGGCGAGGTCGAGGCCGTCCATCTCAAGCCCCGGCCGATCGCCAATCCGCGCGGCAACATCACGGCCGAAATGTGGTTCGCCCCCACCCTGCACTACCTGCCGGTGCGGATCAAGGTCAACCTCGACGAGAACACCTTCGTCGACCTCATCGTCGAGAGCATCGAGCAGCGCTGAGGCCGCGGTTGCTGTCCGGCGCGCGAACCGCCAGCGCGGCCCTCGCCCCGGGCGAGCGCTACAGCTTGCGCTGGTCGACCACCCGCTTGGCCTTGCCCAGGCTGCGCTCGATGCCGCCGCTGGCGCGCAGCTCGATGCGCGCCGAGGTGCCGATGTAGGTCTTGATCTCGTGCGCCAGCAGCCGAGCGGCCTCCTCCGCCTGCGGCGCGCCGGGCGACAGATCGGGCCGCGTTTCCACGGCCACCGTCAGCTCGTCCAGCGGCCCCTCGCGGGTGAGCACGCACTGGTAGTGCGGCGTGAGCTCGCCGCGCTTGAGGATCAGCTCCTCGATCTGGGTCGGGAACACGTTGACCCCGCGCACGATCATCATGTCGTCGCTGCGGCCGGTGATCTTCTCCATGCGGCGCATGGTGCGCGCCGTGCCGGGCAGCAGACGCGTCAAGTCGCGCGTGCGATAGCGGATCACCGGCAGCGCCTCCTTGGTCAGGCTGGTGAACACCAGCTCGCCGAACTCGCCCTCGGGCAGCGGCTGTCCGGTCTCGGGATCGACGATCTCCGGAAAGAAGTGGTCCTCCCAGATCGTCGGCCCGTCCTTGGTCTCGACGCACTCGTTGGCCACGCCCGGGCCCATCACCTCGGACAGGCCGTAGATGTCCACCGCCTCGATGTCCATGCGGCGCTCGATCGCCTGGCGCATGTCGTTGGTCCAGGGCTCGGCGCCGAAGATTCCCAGCCGCAGGCTCGATCGCGCCGGATCGAGTCCCTGGCGCTCGAATTCGTCGGCGATCGCCAGCATGTAGCTGGGGGTCACCATGATGATGTCGGGCCGGAAGTCGTTGATCAGCTGAACCTGGCGCTCGGTCTGGCCGCCGCCGAACGGCACCACCGTGAGGCCCAGCCGCTCGGCGCCGTAATGCGCGCCGAGCCCGCCGGTGAACAGGCCGTAGCCGTAGCTCACATGCACCAGGTCGCCCGGCCGCGCGCCGGCCGCGCGGATGCTGCGGGCCATGACGGCGGACCAGGTATCGACGTCGCGCTGGGTGTAGCCCACCACCGTGGGCTTGCCGGTGGTGCCGCTGGAGGCGTGCAGGCGCACGCACTGCTCGCGCGGCACGGCGAACATGCCGAACGGATAGCTGTCGCGCAGGTCGCGCTTGGTCGTGAACGGAAACTTCGCCAGGTCGGCCAGCGTGCGGCAATCCGAGGGTCGCACGCCCGCCGCATTGAATTTGGCCCGGTACACGGGCGAGTTCGCGTAGGCGTGCTCCAGCGTGGCCCGCAGGCGCTTGAGCTGGAGCGAGCGCAGCTCGTCGACGCTCGCCGTCTCGATCGGCTCCAGGGCAAATCGTTTCATGCCGCCTCCTCGATCACATGGCCCCTGATCTGCGTGCTCTTGCCGCGAAACAGCGCGATCGCCTCGCCGCGCTGGTTGGTCACCCGCATGTCGTAGATGCCGTGCCGGCCCTGCAGCACCTGCTCCTGGCCTTCGCAGGTGAGCAGGTCGCCGGCGTGCGCCGGCCGAAGGAACTCGATGCTGCAGCCGGCGGCCACCGTCGCGTGGTTGTGGCTGTTGCAGGCGTAGGCGAACGTCGAGTCG
Source organism: Ramlibacter sp. (assembly GCF_035554825.1). Taxonomy (GTDB): domain Bacteria; phylum Pseudomonadota; class Gammaproteobacteria; order Burkholderiales; family Burkholderiaceae_C; genus Ramlibacter. The sequence continues at coordinate 18,396 of NZ_DATMHS010000013.1, forward strand.
GCGAGCGTGAAGATGAAGCCGCCGTGGCAGATCGCATGGCCGTTGAGCATGCACTCGCGCACCGCCATGCGCAGCACGGCCCGGCCCGGCTCGCAGCTCACGAGCTCCATCTGCATGAAGTCGCGGCTGGCCCGGTCCGCGTCGAACATGCTGGCGCCCACCCGGGCCGCCAGCGCCCGCTGATCGCGCGGCATCGCTATTCGCCCTTGAACCGCGGGGCGCGCTTTTCGCGGAAGGCCGTGACGCCTTCGATGTAGTCGTGCGTCCGGCCGAGCGCCGACTGGGTGTCGCGCTCGAGGTCGAGTTGCCGGTCCAGGTCGTTGCTCGCCGCGCCGCGCAGCAGCTTGCGCGTCTCCACCAGCGCCCTGGTCGGCAGTTCGGCCAGGCGCTCGGCCAGCTTCAAGGCCGCCTCGACGCAATCGGCGCCGTCGGGTGCCACGTCCCAGATCATTCCCTGCTCCTTGGCGTCCCGCGCCGACAGCTTGTCGCCCAGCATCGCGCAGCCGAGCGCCCGCGCCAGGCCCAGCCGCTTGACCAGAAACCAGCTGCCGCCGGCGTCCGGGATGAGGCCGATCTTGCTGAAGGCCTGGATGAACACCGCGTTCGACGCCGCCACGGCCAGGTCGCAAGTCATCGCCAGCGAAGCGCCGGCGCCCGCGGCCACGCCGTTGACGGCGGCGACGGTGGGCACCCGCAGCGCCTGCAGCCTGCGCACCGTGGGATTGAAGGCCTGCTCGATGACCGGCCCCGGGTCGGCGCGCTGCACCAGGTCGGGACCGGGCTCGAAGTCGAATTCGGACAGGTCGGCCCCGGCGCAGAAGCCGCGGCCCGCGCCGGTGATCAGCAGCGCCCGCACCTGGCGGTCGGCCTCGATCCGGTCGAGCGCCGCCCACAGTTCGCGATGCATCGCGCGGGTGAAGCTGTTGAGGGATTGCGGCCGGTTCAGCGTGACCAGCGCCACGGCCCCCCGGGTCTCGTACAGGATGCTCGGCTCTGACATGGTGTCTCCCGTTGGGTCCGGCGCCTGTGCCGGCGCCGTGACTTGTCTCGTCGCGCGACTCTACCATCGCCGCCGCGGCGCCGACGGACCGGCGACCCCGTTCGGTATAGTTGCCGCGCACAGTCACAGGAGAACGCCATGGCCTACGAGTTCATCGAGGTTCGAACCGAAGGCGGCAAGGTCGGCATCGTCACCTTGAACCGTCCCAAGCAACTCAACGCCCTCAACGGCGAACTGATGGATGAGCTCGGCGCGGCGCTGAAGGCCTTCGACGCCGACCCGGCGATCGGCTGCATGATCATCACGGGCAACGAGAAGGCGTTCGCCGCCGGCGCCGACATCGGCGCGATGGCCAGCTGGTCGTTCACCGACGTCTACAAGCAGGACTACATCACCCGCAACTGGGAGACGATCCGCAGCATCCGCAAGCCGGTGATCGCCGCCGTGGCCGGCTTCGCCCTGGGCGGCGGCTGCGAGCTGACGATGATGTGCGACTTCATCATCGCCGCGGACAACGCCAGGTTCGGCCAGCCGGAGATCAAGCTGGGGATCATCCCCGGCGCGGGCGGCACGCAGCGCCTGCCGCGCGCCGTGGGCAAGGCCAAGGCAATGGATCTGGCGCTGACGGGCCGGATGATGGACGCCACCGAAGCCGAGCGCGCCGGATTGGTCAGCCGGGTGGTGCCGCTGGACAAGCTGATGGACGAGGCGCTGGGCGCCGCCCTGACGATCTGCGACTTTTCGCAGATCGCCGTGATGGCCGCCAAGGAATCGGTCAACCGCGCTTTCGAGAGCAGCCTGTCGGACGGCGTCATGTTCGAGCGGCGCATGTTCCACGCCCTGTTCGCGACCGCCGACCAGAAGGAAGGCATGGACGCCTTCGTCAACAAGCGCAAGGCGCAGTTCAAGCACCAGTGAGCCCGGCGCCGGATCGGTTGCCGCCGGCCGCCTGGGGACAATCGCCGGCGGCCGCCGCGCCGCTTCGCTATAATGGCGGGCTCTGGCGCTTTAGCTCAGTCGGTTAGAGCGATGGAATCATAATCCACAGGTCCGCGGTTCGAGTCCGTGAAGCGCCACCAGACCTCGGGGTGACCGGCCACAGCCGGTCACCCTTTTTCTTGCCCCCGCTCCCCGCCGCTGCAACAGCCCGTCACGGTTGTTTCGCTTCAGCACGGCGGATGAGGACATTTGCCGCGGGCGAATCCGACCTGAACCTCTACAGTTGAGCGCCGCCGACCCGCCACTCGCGGCGCAGGCCCCTCCCTCCGCAGTTCCATGTCCATCGTCCAGCTTTACTTCTCCACCGACCTTCTCAACGACGAGCCCTGGCACGCCAGCATCGCGCCGGCCGGCAGCACCGCCGTTGCAGTCCAGGGGCCCGTGTATTCCGCCACCCTGACGGGCAGCTTCGTCGTCGATGACCCGGCCGGGACGCCGCCTGCGATTCGCGGCGTCGTCGACGGGCTGACGCAGACCAAGAACGGGGCCACCCAGTTGCAGGTTTCCGGACTGCTGCAGGATGCCCACGGCCTGCAGCAGGTGCTGGACACTGCGACCAACCGGCCCATGGTGTACTCATATCTCCTGCGCGGCGACGACACCCTCCAGGGCAGCGCCGAGCACGACCTGCTGGCGGGCTTCGCCGGCAACGATGCGATCGACGGCGGCGGTGGCATCGACGGCGCCTACTACACGGGCATGCGGTCGGGCTATGCGTTCAGCCGCACCGCGTCCGGCTGGCAGGTCCAGGATCGCAGCGGCGCCGACGGCACCGACAGCCTCACGCAGGTGGAGCGGCTCTCGTTCGAAGACGTATCGGTGGCGCTGGACCTCGACGGCAATGCCGGCGTCGTGGCGCGGATCCTGGGCGCCGTCTATGGCAAGGACGCGGTCGCCAGCACCGAATTTGCCGGCATCGGCCTGCGGCTGCTGGATACCGGCACCAGCGCGCCGACGCTGATGCAGATGGCCCTGGACAACAGGCTTGGCACCCAGCACGACGGTGCTGCCGTCGTGAACCTGCTGTACACGAACATCGTCGGCACGGCGCCGGCGCCGGCGCAGCTGTCGCTGTTTCGCGGCTGGCTGGACAACGGCTCGCATACCGAGGCGACGCTCGGCCTGTACGCCGCCGACACCGGCGAGAACGCCGCCAACATCGATCTGATCGGCCTCTCGAGCAGCGGGTTGGCGTTCGTCTAGACCCGGGCTGGCGGCGGCGCGTGCAACGGAGCGCCGCCGCGTTGACATTTCGAATCGATGATGGCTCGGCTCGGGCGCGAGTGCGTACAGTCGCAGCCCCATGGCCAGCCGCCCCGGCATCTTCCCCACCTTCTTCCTGTCGGGCTTCGAGTGCTCGACGTTCCTGTGGAAAGACCGGCGGCGGCGCAATCTGGTGGCAGAGACACGCCATCACGAGCACGCCCTGGAGGATTACCGCGTCCTGCAGCAACTGGGCATTGCGATCGCCCGTGAAGGCATCCCCTGGCCGCTCGCGGACCGCGGCACCGGCTGCGACTTCGGTTGCATCGACGTCCTGATCGACGCGATGAAGCAGACCCGGATCACGCCGATCTGGGATCTCTGCCACTACGGCTATCCGGACGACCTGGACCCGTTTTCCGATGCCTTCGTTCCGCGCTTCGCGAACTACTGCCGGGCCGCGGCGCACTACGTCTCGCAACGCCTGCCCGGGCCGGCTTTCTTCACGCCCATCAACGAGATCACGTTCTTCTCCTTCTGCGGCGCCGAATGGGGCTGGGTGGCACCGTACCTGAACACCCGGGACGACCGCCTGCGCTTCCGGGTCGCGCTGTGCAAGGCCGCCATCGCCGGGGTCAAGGCCATTCGCGAGGTCCGCCCCGACACGCGGATGATCCATGTCGATCCGCTGGTCCAGGTGATCGCGCCGCCGGACCGGCCCGACCTCGTGCCTGCCGCGGCGCACGAGACCTTTGTCGATACGTTTCTCGCCTGGGACATCCTGTACGGCAAGGAGCATCCCGAGCTGGGCGGCGCGCCGGAGATCCTCGACATCGTCGGTGCCAACAACTATTCGTTCGGCCAGATGGAGTACCGCGAGCACGGACCGCACCAGGCGCTGGCGCCGGGCCACCCCGGCATCCAGCCGCTGTGCGTGCTGCTCAAACGGGTCTGGGAGCGGTACCGGCGGCCGATGGTCATCGGCGAGACCAGCGGCATGGGCCGGGGCCGGCCCGAGTGGCTGCACGACGTCATGCAGGAGGCGATGGCCGCGGTGAACGAAGGCATCGATCTGCACGGCATCTGCCTGTTCCCGGCCGTCGACATGCCGGACTGGCACAGCGGCCAGTGGCTCCACAACGGGATCTGCGATCTCGTCGAGGAACGCGGCGATCTGAAGCGGGTGCCCTTCCAGCCGTATGTCGACGAGCTGCGACGATGGCAGAAGGAGCTGAACCGGGTGACCAGCGTCGACACCGACCCGTACAGCGACCCGGTGGAACTGCAGGACGTGATCGACGCGGCGCGCCGCCTGCGGCCGACACCGGACGCCGATTGGCATTAGGCCGGCGGGGCTGCTGGCCCGCCGCCCGCCGCCGCGCGGCCCCCACGGTACACTTGGCCGCCCGGTGCAGCAGTGCCGGCGCGGCCGCCGCAGCGGTGGGCCGCCTCCTCCCACAGCCTCTGGATATCACCATGAAACGCTGGATGCAACTCCTCATCGCCGGCCTCGCGCTGGCCGCCGCCACCGCCTTCGCGCAGGGCCTGCAGCGCTCCGCGCCCAAGGACGTGGTCCTGGGCCGGCTGGCCGTCACCGCCCCGCCGGAGATCACCGTGGACGGCAAGCCGGACCGGCTGTCGCCCGGCGCGCGCGTGCGCGACCTGAACAACATGATCGTGCTGTCCGGCGGCCTGGTCGGCAAGAGCCTGCCGGTGGTCTACCGGCGCGACGCCGCCGGCCTCGTGCACGAGGCGTGGCAACTCACGGAAGCCGAGTACGAGAAGCTGGGCAGCGTGGGCGGGGCCGACAGCGCCCAGGGCGCGCAGCGGTTCGCCGAGCTGCTGACGCTGATCTTCGGCGCCCGCCGCTGAAGGAGCGACGATGACCAGAAAAGTCTTCATCAAGACCTTCGGCTGCCAGATGAACGAGTACGACTCGGACAAGATGGCCGACGTGATGCGGGCCGCGGAAGGCTACGAGCCGACGAACGATGTCGAGGAAGCCGACCTGATCCTGTTCAACACCTGCTCGGTGCGCGAGAAGGCCCAGGAAAAGGTGTTCAGCGACCTCGGTCGGGTCAAGCACCTGAAGCAAAAGGGCGCGCTGATCGGGGTCGGCGGCTGCGTGGCCAGCCAGGAAGGCGCCGCCATCATCGAACGGGCGCCGTACGTCGACGTGGTGTTTGGCCCGCAGACGCTGCACCGCCTGCCCGACCTGCTGCAGCAGCGCGAGCGGCAGCAGCGGCCGCAGGTGGACATCAGCTTCCCCGAGATCGAGAAGTTCGACCGGCTGCCGCCGGCGCGGGTGGACGGGCCGACGGCGTTCGTCAGCATCATGGAAGGCTGCTCCAAGTACTGCAGCTACTGCGTGGTGCCGTACACCCGCGGCGAGGAAGTGTCGCGCCCGTTCGAGGACGTGCTGGTGGAAGTCGCCGGCCTGGCCGACCAGGGCGTGAAGGAAGTGACGCTGCTCGGGCAGAACGTGAACGCCTACCGCGGCCGGATGGGCGACACCGGCGAGATCGCCGACTTCGCGCTGCTGCTGGAATACGTGGCCGAGATCCCGGGCATCGAGCGGATCCGCTACACGACCAGCCACCCGAACGAGTTCACGCCGCGGCTGATCGAGGCCTACGCCAGGCTGCCCAAGCTGGTGAGCCACCTGCACCTGCCGGTGCAGCACGGCAGCGACCGCATCCTGATGGCGATGAAGCGCGGCTACACCGCCATGGAATACAAGAGCACGGTCCGCAAGCTGCGCGCCGTGCGCCCGGAGATCGCGCTGAGCAGCGATTTCATCGTCGGCTTCCCCGGCGAAACCGACGAGGATTTCGCCCGGCTGATGAAGCTGATCGAGGACGTCGGCTATGACAACAGCTTCAGCTTCATCTTCAGCCCGCGCCCGGGCACGCCGGCGGCCAACCTGCGCGACGACACCCCGCACGAGGTGAAACTCAAGCGGCTGCAGCAGGTGCAGGCGGCGATCGACGGCAACATGCGGCGCATCAGCGAGCGCCGCGTCGGGACCGTGCAGCGCATCCTGGTCGAGGGCCCTTCGCGCAAGAACCCGCAGGAGCTGGCCGGGCGCACCGAGTGCAACCGGATGGTGAACTTCGAAGGACCGGCGCAGCTGGTGGGCCGGATGATCGACGTGCGCATCACCGCCACCAGTTCCCACGCGCTGCGCGGCGAGGCGCTGGCGGCGCAGCCGGCGGGGGCCTAGCCGGCGCGATGGGATCGTTCCGGCAGCTGCTGCTGGTTGCCTTCCTGCTGATCGCCGCGCTGCTCGGCGGCACGGCGCTGCGCGCCGTCGTCATCCTCGATCGCCTGATGTCGCAAAGCGCCGCCGAGGCCGTCGGCGCGCTCGAGCTCTCCGGCGCCGCGCACACGCTGACCGCCCGCACCGCCGCCATGGAACGCGCCGCGCGCCAGTCGCTGGTGCTCAACGACGCGGTGCTGCAACAGCGCTACGACGAGGAGTCGCGCGCGGCGCGGGCGGCCCTCGAGCGCATGGCGGCCAACGGCGTGGCCGATGCCGACCTGGGCGCCTGGCGCGAGCGCACCGCCGCGATCGGTCGCCTGCTCGGCGGCCCGGTGGCCACCGCGCTCGACCGCGAACGCACCGTGGCCGGCGAGTTCCGCGAGCTCGACGCCGTGAACAACCGGATCACCGGCGCGGTGCAGGGCCTGATCGAGGAGCGCAACCGCGAGCTGGGCACGCAGCTCGCGGCCAGCCGCGCCCGCCTGATGCAGCAGGTGCTGGCGGCCATCGCGTTCACCATGCTGCTGGCCATCGGCCTCGGGGTATGGCTGGCGCGGCCCTTCAGGCGGCTGGGTCGCGCCATCGTGGCGCTCGGCGAGAACCGCCTGCACGAGCCGGTGGCCATCCGCGGCCCGGCCGACGTGCGTGCCGTCGGCCAGCAGCTGGAATGGCTGCGGCTGCGCCTGACGGAGCTCGATGCCGACAAGGCGCGCTTCCTGCGGCACGTCTCGCACGAGCTCAAGACGCCGCTGGCGGCGCTGCGCGAAGGGGTGGCGCTGCTGCAGGAGGGCGTCACCGGCCAGCTCAACGCCGGCCAGCGCGAGGTGGTGGACATCCTGCACCAGAACACGCGCTCGCTGCAGGCGCAGATCGAGGCCCTGCTGCGCTTCAACGCGGCGGCGTTCGAGGCGCGGCAGCTGCGCCGCCGCAAGACCGACCTGCTGGCGCTGCTGCGCGACTGCGTGGAGGCGCAGCGGCTGCAGTGGCAGGGCCGGCGGCTGGCGGTGCAGGTCGACGGGCCGCCGGTCGCGCTCGCCGTGGACCCGGACAAGCTCGGCGCGGCCGTGGCCAACCTGCTGTCCAACGCGATCCGCTTTTCGCCCGAAGGCGGCACCGTGCAGCTGCGGCTGGCGACACAGCCCGAGCGCGTCTGCATCGACATCGAGGACCAGGGCCCCGGCGTCGCGCCGCAGGACCGCGAGCGCATCTTCGAGCCCTTCTACCGCGGCGGACGCCAGCCGGACCACGCCCTGCGCGGCACCGGCGTCGGCCTGTCGATCGTGCAGGAGTACATCACCGCCCATGGCGGGCGCGTCGGGCTGCTGTCCGACAGCCCAGGCGCACATTTCCGGATAGAACTTCCTCATGCTTCTTCCTGACACCGAAGCCCGTGCAGCGGCTTCGGCAGCCGCGGCGCTGAGCCTGGGCTTGTGCCTCGCGCTTGGCGGTTGTGCCGCACCCGCGCCCGTCCTGCCGGCCCCACCGGCCACCGCCGCCGCACCCGAGCGGGCGCCGGTGGGGGCCGCCACCGGAGCGGCCTGGGCGGCAGCGGCCGCTGCCGCCGACCAGGCCGCCAGCGCGAGCGCACGCGTCGACGCGGGCCTGAACGCCGTCGTCGCCTATGCCGACACCGTGCGGCGCCTGGCACCGGGCGAACTGGGCCTGGAGATCAACCGGCTCGCCGACGCGGGCGAGTCGCCGGTGCGGCTCATGCAACTGGCGATCGCGCTCGGACAGACCCGCAACGCGGCCAACCACGCCCGCGCGCTGGGCCTGCTGCAACGGGTGCAGGGGCAAGGCGAGCCCGAGGCGCGCGCGCTCCATCCGCTCGCGCGCTGGATCGCCGCGCAGCTGACCGACCTGCGGCGCGCCGACGAGCAGGCCGAGCGCCAGGCGCAGCAGCTGCGCGACGCGCAGCGCCGCATCGATCAGCTCCACGAGCGGCTGGAAGCCGTGCGCGCGATCGAGCGCGGCGTGCCGGCGCGGCCGCCGGCCGCCGCCTCCGGCGCGCCGGGGCGGCCGTAGGGGAACGCGCATGGAGCGCCACACCGGGTCCGCCACCGCGCCGCACGCCAGGCTGCTGGTGGTCGACGACGACGCCGACATGCTGCGGCTGCTGTCGCTGCGGTTGCGGGCGGCCGGCTACCAGGTCGCGACGGCCGCGTCGGCCGAAGCGGCCATGGCGCAGTTGGAGATCGAGCGGCCGCAGCTCGTGCTCAGCGACGTGCGGCTGCCCGGGCGCGACGGTCTGGCGCTGTTCGACCACATCCGCGCCCGTCATCCGGCGCTGCCGGTGATCCTGCTGACGGCGCACGGCACCATCCCGGACGCGGTGGAGGCCACCTCGCGCGGCGTGTTCTCCTACCTCACCAAGCCCTACGACGCCAAGGAGCTGCTGGACAAGATCGCCCAGGCGCTGGCGCTGGCGGCCCCGGCGCCCAGCGCGGCGCAGGCGGACCAGGCCTGGCGCGCGGAGATCATCAGCCGCTCCGCCCGCATGGCGGACCTGCTTGCCGAGGCATGGATGGTGGCGCAGTCCGACGCCAGCGTGCTGCTGCGCGGCGACAGCGGCAGCGGCAAGGAGCTGCTGGCGCGGGCGATCCACCGCGCCAGCCGGCGCGCCCGCCAGCCGTTCATCGCCGTCAACTGCGGCGCCATCCCGGAAGCGCTGCTCGAATCGGAGCTGTTCGGCCACGTCAAGGGCGCGTTCACCGACGCGGTGACGAGCCACCGCGGGCTGTTCCAGGCGGCCGACGGCGGCACGCTGCTGCTCGACGAGATCGGCGACATGCCGCCGGCCTTGCAGGTCAAGCTGCTGCGCGTGCTGCAGGAGCGCGCCGTGCGGCCGGTGGGATCGAGCCAGTCGCACCCGGTGGACGTGCGCATCGTCTCGGCGACCCATCGCGACCTGGAGGCGGCCATGGCCGCCGGCCAGTTCCGCGAGGACCTCTACTACCGGCTCAACGTGGTGAGCCTGACCTTGCCGCCGCTCGCCGAGCGGCGCGAGGACATCCCCCTGCTGGCCAACCACTTCCTGCACAAGCTGGCCGCCAAGTACGAGCGTCGCCTGTCGGGTTTCGCGCCCGAGGCGCTCAAGGCGCTGGTGGCCGCGCCCTGGCCGGGCAACGTGCGCCAGCTCTACAACGTGGTGGAACAGGTCTGCGCGCTGGCGACCACGCCGCTGGTGCCGCTGGCGCTGGTGCAGCGGGCGCTGCGCGTGCCCTCGGTGCAGGTGCTGACCTATGCCGAAGCCAAGCAGCGGTTCGAGCGCGAATACCTGGTCGGCCTGCTCAAGCTGACCGACGGCAACGTGGCCGATGCGGCCCGGCTGGCCGACCGCAACCGCACCGAGTTCTACCGGCTGCTGCAAAAGCACGAGCTCACGCCCGGGCACTTCCAGGCCGAGGCCGCGGCCGGGCTGTCGCCACCCAGCGACGCCGGCAAGTAGTTGATTTTGCTGGGCTTCGCGCCCCGCAGGCGGATGGGCTGTCGCCGCCCGGCGACAAAATCCACGTGATGGCGGGGGTGAGGCCGGGCGGGCGGCCCGTCGGGGCCCGCGTAGCTGGCGCAAGTCACTGATTCTTCAGGGATTTTCTCGCTGGCACGGGCTTTGCGTTGCAGTCCCCGATGCGTTTTGTCCCTGCCGCCGCCCGCGCCCTGCGCCGGGCGGTCGTCCTCCTCGCCTGCGCTGCCGGTGCCGCCGCCGCCGAGCGCGCGCCCTTCGACTTCGAATCCGTGGCCCGGCTGGCGCGCGCGCGGCTGCAGGAGCCGTATCAGGCCCCGGCCCGGACGCTGCCGCCCGATCTGCAGGCGCTCGACTACGACGGCGTGCGCGACATCCGGTTCCGGCCGCCGCGGGCGCTCTGGCGCGACGCGAACCTGCCGTTCGAGGCGATGTTCTTCCACCTCGGCCTGTACCAGCGCGAGCCGGTGCGCATCCACGAGATCAGCGCGGCCGGCCCGCGCCCGCTGCCGTACAACCGTGCCGACTTCGATTTCGGCCGCAACCGGCTGCGGCCGGAAAGCTGGGGCGACCTGGGCTTTGCGGGACTGCGGCTGCACTACCCGCTCAACACGCCGGCCTACAAGGACGAACTCGTCGCCTTCCTCGGCGCCAGCTACTTCCGCGCCCTGGGCGCCGGCCAGCAGTACGGCCTCTCGGCGCGCGGCCTGGCGATCGACGCGAGCGGCGGCGCCGGCGAGGAGTTCCCGCGCTTCACCGAGTTCTGGCTGCAGCGCCCGGCCGCCGACGCCAGGCAGGTGACGCTGTTCGCGCTGCTCGATTCGCCGCGCGCGACCGGGGCCTACCAGTTCGAGATCGTGCCCGGCCCGCAGACCGTCACCCGGGTGCGGGCCCGCCTGTTCCTGCGCCCCGGCGCGCCGCGGCCGATCGCCACGCTCGGCGTGGCGCCGCTGACCAGCATGTTCTTCTTCGGCGAGAACCAGCCGCGCCGCAGCGACTTTCGGCCCGAGGTCCACGACTCGGACGGCCTGCTGGTGGAAGGCGGCGACGGCGAATGGATCTGGCGGCCGCTGCAGAACCCGGCGCGTCCGATCGCCACCTCGTTCGCGCTGAACGGCCTGCGCGGCTTCGGCCTGATGCAGCGCGACCGCGCCTTCGCCAGCTACGAAGACCTGGAGGCCCGCTACGAACGGCGGCCCAGCGCCTGGGTACGCCCGCTCGGCGACTGGGGCGCCGGCCGGGTCGAACTGCTGCAGCTGCCGACCCCCGACGAGACCCACGACAACGTGGTCGCGTACTGGGTCCCGGCCAAGCTGCCCGCGCCCGGCGAGCCGCTGGACCTGGCCTACGAGATCGCATGGCAGGGCGACGCGCAGCAGCGACCGCCCGGCAGCTGGGTGACCCAGTCGCGCCGCGGTTTCGGCTACTCGCGCCTGGAGCCGCAGGCGCTGGCCCAGCAGGTCCAGTACGTGCTCGATTTCAAGGGGCCGGCGCTGGACGCGCTGCCCGCGGCGGCGCCGGTGCGCGCCGTCGTCTCGGCCGACGCCAACGGGCGCGTGCTCGAGCAGGTCGCCTATCGCAATCCCGCCAGCGACAGCTGGCGCATGACCCTGCGGGTGCAACGCATCGATCCGGCGCAGCCGGTCGAAGTGCGCGCGTTCCTGCAACTGGACAACCACATCCTGAGCGAGACATGGAGCAACATCATCCTTCCCGAGTAGGTCCGGCGCCGGCGCGCCGCCGCAGTGCGTTGCGCGAGGAGCGCCATCCGAACGCCGTCAGCGCCCCGCCGCTCAACCGCGGCTCCATGGTGCCGGTCCCGTGGCAGGGCTTCTGGCGCAGCGTCGCCCTGTCCCTGGCGCGCGCCATCCGGCCGGGCGGCCAGCCGCACCGGCGGGAGGCGCCCGAGGCCTGGGAACTCGCCGCCCGGCGCCGGCGCGCGGCAGGCGCCGTGCTCAGCGCGTTGAGCACGGCCTTGGCGACGGCCCTGTTCGCCCGCGCGCAGCCCGACTACGGCAATGCCTGGCTGGGGTACGGCCAGCTCGCGCTGTTCGCGTTGCTCTCGGCCTGGGTGGTGACCGGGTTCGTGACGGCGCTGATGGGCTTCTACGTGACCTTGCGCGGCGACCGCCACGCCTTGTCGGCGGCGCAGGTGCGGCACCACCGGCTCGACCCGCAGGCCCGCACCGCGCTCATCATGCCGATCTGCAACGAGGACGTGGCCACGGTGTTCGCCGGCCTGCGCGCGACCTGCGAGTCGCTGGCGACGACCGGGCATGCCGCAGCCTTCGACGTGTTCGTGCTGTCCGACAGCGCCGACCCGGCGATCGTCGCCGCCGAGCGCGCGGCCTGGGAGGCGCTGCGTGCGGCGCTCGCCGCGGCGCCCGATCGCCCGCAGGTGGAGGTCTACTACCGGCTGCGGCAGCGGCGCACGCACCGCAAGGCTGGCAACGTCGCCGACTTCTGCCGCCGCTGGGGCAAGGACTACCGCTACATGGTCGTGCTCGACGCCGACAGCGTGATGAGCGGCGACTGCATCGTCTCGCTGGTGAAGCTGATGGAGGCGCACCCGCGCGCCGGCATCATCCAGACGGCGACGCAGGCCATCGGTCATGCGACGCTGCACGCGCGCGCGCAGCAGTTCGCCTCGCGGGTGACCGGCCGGCTGTTCACGCTGGGCATGCAGTTCTGGCAGCTGGGCGAGTCCCACTACTGGGGCCACAACGCGATCATCCGGGTGCAGCCGTTCATGCGGCACTGCGCCCTCGCGCCGATCCCGGGAACGGGCGGCCTGGCCGGGCCGATCATGTCGCACGACTTCGTCGAGGCGGCGCTGATGCGCCGCGCCGGCTACCAGGTCTGGCTGGTGTCCGACCTCACCGGCAGCTACGAGCAGCAGCCGCCGGACCTGCTGTCGGAGCTGCAGCGCGACCGGCGCTGGTGCCAGGGCAACCTGCAGAACTCGCGGCTGATCGCCGAGCCGGGACTGCACCGGGTCCACCGGGCGATGTTCGCGATCGGCGCGATGTCCTATCTGTCCGCGCCGCTGTGGCTGGCGTTCCTCGCCCTCGGCACCAGCTTGTGGCTCTCCGGCGCGGCCGTGGTCCCCGACTGGCATGCCCTGCCCGCCGAGCTGCGCGGCCTGTGGGCCTGGACCTTGTGCATGCTGTTCATGCCGCGTGTGCTGGGGCTGGCCGCGGTGCTGCTGCAGGGCGCGGCGCCGGGCTACGGCGGCAAGGCCGCGCTGCTGCACAGCGCCGCGACGGAAACCATGCTGGCCCTGCTGCAGGCGCCGATCCGCATGCTGGCCCACTCGCTGTTCGTGCTGGTGGCGCTCACCGGGCTCGAGCTGCACTGGAAGTCGCCGCCGCGGCACGCCCGGGGCGTCAGCTGGCGCGAAGCGCTGGCGCGGCTCGCGCCGATGACGCTCGTGATCGCGCTGCCGGCCGGCGCGATCGCGGTGGTGCACTGGGAAGCCCTGGTCTGGCTGGCCCCGGTGGCGCTGCCGCTGGTGCTGGCCGTGCCGCTGGCGGTGCTCACCAGCGACGCCGTGCTCGGCGCCTGGATGCGCGCGCGCAACGTGCTGCGCATTCCGGAGGAGTCGCGCTCGCCCGCCGTGCTGCGGCGCGCCTGGCGCCATGCCGGCGCCGTGCCCGTGGCCGTGGTGCCGCGGCTGCGGGCGGCGCGCTGAAGGCGCGGCGCCTTACTCGATGCGGGCGCCCGACGCCTTGACCAGCGCCGCGCCGGCTTCCCAGTCCTCGGCCAACAGCTTCTGGAAGTCGGCCGACGGCATCGGTGCGTACTCGATGCCCAGCAGGCTCAGCCGCTGCTGCACGGCCGGCGTGGCCAGCACCTTCTGCACGGCGGCGTTGATCCGGTCGACCTCGGCCTTGGGCATGCCGGCCGGACCGAGCAGGCCGATCCAGGAGTCGAACTTGTAGCCGGGCACGCCGGCTTCGGCCACGGTGGGCAGGTCGGGCAGGAACTTGGAGCGCTGCGGGCCGGTGTAGGCCAGCAGCTTGATGCGAGGATCCTGCTTGAAGGCCGCGAGGCCGACCAGCGCGGAGCACACGCCCTGCACCCGGCCGGCCAGCACCTCGTTGACGGCATCGCCAGTGGACTTCATCGGCACGTGCTGCATCTGCAGGCCGGCCTTCGACAGGAAATAGGCCATGCCCATGTGGGTGGCGCTGCCGTTGCCGGCCGAGGCGTAATTGAGCTGCGCGGGCTTGCTCTTGATCAGCTTGAGGTAGTCGGCCAGGTTGTTCACGCCCAGGTCGCCGGGCGCCGCGATCACGTAGCCGGAATAGCCCAGGTACGAAACGCCGACGAAGTCCTTCTGCGGGTGGTACGGCAGCTTGCTGTACAGGTGGCCGGCCAGCGTGTGGCTCGCCGCCGCCAGCACCAGCGTGTTGCCGTCGGGCGGCGCCTTGGCCACGGCGGCGGTGCCCACCGTGCCGCCGGCCCCGGGGCGGTTCTCCACGATCACGGTCGCGCCGAGCACCTGGCCCAGTTCGCTGTTGAAGGTGCGCGCCACGGTGTCCTGGACCGCGCCCGGACCGTACGGCACGATGATCCTGATGATCCGGTCGGCGGCCAGGGCGGGCGCGGCGGCGGCGGCCAGGGCCAGCGCGAGGGCGCCGGCACGAATGCTGCGAATGTCCATGAGAGCTCCTGTCAGGGTTGGGCGAGCCAGCGCTGCGCCAGCCGCACGAAGTAGCTGGCGCCGATGGGAATGATCTCGTCGTTGAAATCGAACGACGTGCCGTGGATGATGCACTCGCCGGGGCCGTGGTCGGGCAGGCGGTGCCCGCCGTCGCCGTTGCCCAGGAAGGCGTAGCAGCCCGGCTTGGCGCGCAGCATGTGCGCGAAGTCCTCGGCGCCCATCACGGCCGGCGTGCGTTCGTCGACGTTGTCCGGGCCGACCACTTCACGCATCACCTCGGCGGCGAACCGGGCCTCCCGCTCGTGGTTCACCACCGGCGGCGAGGCGCGGCGGAACATCACTTCGGCCGTGCAGCCATGCGCTTGCGCGACGCCGGCGGCCAGGCGGCGGATGCCGGCCTCGATCGCGTCGGTCACTTCCACCGCGAAGGTGCGCACCGTGCCGCCGACCCAGGCCTGGTCGGGGATCACGTTGGGGGCGTCGGAGCCCTGGATCTGGGTGACGGCCAGCAGCGCCCGCTCGGTGGAGTTGACGACGCGCGGCACCAGGCCCTGCAGCTGCTGGGCGAGATCGATGGTCGCGCCGACCGGATCGACCCCGGTGTGCGGCATCGACGCATGGGTGCCGCGGCCGGCGATGGTCACGCGCCAGGTGTTGCTCGAGGCCATGAGCGCACCGTGATTGGTCGCGAAGCGGCCGGTGGGCAAGGCGAAGTTGTGCAGCGCGAAGACCGCTTCGCACGGGAAGCGGTCGAACAGGCCGTCCTCGATCATCTTCAGCGCCCCCGCCTTGCCCATCTCCTCGGCCGGCTGGAAGATGAAGTTCACGGTGCCGTTCACGTCACGCGTGCGCGCCAGGTGCCAGGCCGCGGCCAGCAGCATCGTGGTGTGGCCGTCGTGGCCGCAGGCGTGCATGCGGCCGTCGTGCTGCGACCGGTGCGGGAAACGGTTTTCCTCCTGCAGCGGCAACGCATCGAGGTCGGCGCGCAGGCCGATGGTGCGCCGGCCGGCGCCGGCCCGCAGCACGCCGACGACGCCGGTGCCGGCGACGCCGGTATGCACCTCCAGACCCCACTCGCGCAGCAGGTCTGCCACCAGTTTCGACGTGCGGTGTTCCTCGAAGCCGAGTTCGGGGTGGGCGTGGATGTCGCGGCGCAAGGCCACGAAGCGCGCGATGTCGGCAAAGCTGTCGACCAGATTCATTCCTGCTCCTGCAAAAGCGCGGCCCACCGAGGGGCCGCAACGTGATCCAAGGACGCGGTCCGCCGGGCGCCGCGTCGTCGGCAAAACATTCAGAACGGCATCTTGGGCAGACCGCCCTTGCCGCCCATGCGCTTCATCATCTTCATCAGGCCGCCGCCCTTCATCTTCTTCATCATGCCCTGCATCTGCTCGAACTGGTTGAGCAGGCGGTTCACCTCCTGAACCTGGACGCCGGCGCCGGCGGCGATGCGGCGCTTGCGCGAGGCCTTGAGCAGCTCGGGCTTGCGGCGCTCGAGCGGGGTCATGGAGCGGATGATGCCTTCCATGCGGCGCACGTCGCGCTCGGCGCGGTCCATGT
>NZ_DATMHS010000014.1:0-28229 GCF_035554825.1 Ramlibacter sp.
TCACATCGCCGCGCAATAGTTCATAGAATCGGCCTCTCGCAGACACACCAAGAGAGGAAACACCATGGAACACATCCTGCCCCCGCTGCCGTACCCGATCGACTCCCTCGCGCCCCACTACTCGAAGGAGACGCTGGAGTACCACCACGGCAAGCACCACAACGCGTACGTGGTGAACCTCAACAATCTGCAGAAGGGCACCGAATTCGAGAACATGACGCTCGAGGAGATCGTCAAGAAGTCCTCCGGCGGCATCTACAACAACTCGGCCCAGGTCTGGAACCACACCTTCTTCTGGAACTGCATGAAGCCGGCTGGCGGCGGCGAGCCCACCGGGCCGCTGGCGCAGGCCATCGCCACCAAGTGGGGCAGCTACCAGGCCTTCAAGGAGGCCTTCGTCAAGTCGGCGGTCGGTAACTTCGGCTCGGGCTGGACGTGGCTGGTGCGCAAGCCTGACGGCAGCGTGGACATCGTCAACACCGGCGCCGCCGGCACGCCGCTGACCACCGCCGACCGCGCGCTGCTGACCGTGGACGTGTGGGAACATGCGTACTACATCGACTACCGCAACCTGCGGCCGAAATACGTCGAGACCTTCTTCGACAAGCTGGTGAACTGGGACTTCGCGCAGAAGAACTTCGGCTGATCGGCCGCGCTCCACCACGAGAAAGGCCCGCACGCGCGGGCCTTTCTTTCATCGGAAGGGCGCGCCGGTGAGTCTGGCGCCGGGCTTGATGCCCTTCTTCGCGAACCAGCCCTGGTTCATCTCCAGCACGTAGCGCACCGGCTTGGCCGAGCAGTGCGAATCATCCGTCTGCGGCTTCATGTCCTCGAGATTCACGATGGTGCCATCGTCGGCCACGAAGGCGGCCGTCAGCGGCAGCAGCGTGTTGCGCATCCAGAAGCACTGCTGCGAAGGCTGCTCGAACACGAACAGCATGCCTTCGTGCTGCGGCATGTCCTTGCGGAACATGAGCCCGGTCATGCGCTGGTCGGGTGTGTGGGCGACCTGCGCGTCGATCTGGTGCATGCCGGCGCCCAGCTTGACGCGCGGCAGGTTCATCTGCGCTTCCTGCGCGGCGGCCGGCAACGCCGCGGCGGCCGCGGCGAGGGAAAACAGGAGGTGGCTGAACTTCATGCGTCTATTGTGGCCGCCAACAAAAATGCCCGCTGGCGCGGGCATCGGTCGCGAAGCGGCGAGAGATCAGGACTTCTTCTCTTCGGCCTTCTTGGCGGCCTTCTTGGTGGACTTCTTGGCCTTGGCCTTCTTTTCGGCCTTCGCCGGCTTTTCGGCCTTGGCGACGGGTGCGGAGGCGGCGGCAGCGGGCGCCGGAGCCTGCGCGAACGCGGCGCCGATGGCGAAGAACGACGCGACCAGGGCGGCGAGGAGTTTGGTCATGATGGAGATCCTTTCAGGTGTTGGGGCTGATTTTCGAAAATTCCCTCCAGCGTTTCGGAAGGCCCCTTCGAAACGTTCCCCGGGGCACAACGGTTGACACGCCGCTGCTCGGCCCCGGGCCACCCCGGTGCGGGGCGCTTGACGAGCATCAACAACCCGCCCGGCGCCAGCGCCGGCGCGGGCTGGTTTTGGCGGGATGCCCGCTCTTTCGCCGGTAGAATTCCTTCGGTTTGCCGCCGCGCGAACACCCCTTCCTATCCATTCCGGAGAAGTTTTCCCCATGTACCAGCACATCAAGGTCCCCGCCCAGGGCGAGAAGATCACCGTCAACAAGGACATGTCGCTCAACGTGCCGGACCAGCCGGTCATCCCGTACATCGAGGGCGACGGCACCGGCTTCGACATCACGCCGGTGATGCTGAAGGTGGTGGACGCGGCGGTGGCGAAGGCCTACGGCGGCAAGAAGAAGATCCACTGGATGGAGATCTACGCCGGCGAGAAATCGACCAAGGTCTACGGGCCCGACGTGTGGCTGCCCGAGGAGACCCTGCAGGCCGCGCGCGAGTACGTGGTGTCGATCAAGGGCCCGCTGACGACGCCGGTCGGTGGCGGCATCCGCTCGCTGAACGTCGCGCTGCGTCAGGAGCTCGACCTGTACGTCTGCCTGCGCCCGATCCAGTACTTCCGCGGCGTGCCCTCGCCGGTGAAGGCGCCCGAGAAGACCAACATGGTCATCTTCCGCGAGAACTCGGAAGACATCTACGCCGGCATCGAGTGGGAGGCCGAGACCGACAAGGCCAAGAAGATGGTCAAGTTCCTGATCGAGGAAATGGGCGTCAAGAAGATCCGTTTCCCAAACACTTCCAGCATCGGCATCAAGCCGGTCTCCAAGGAAGGCACGACGCGCCTGGTGCGCAAGGCGATCCAGTACGCGATCGACAACGACAAGCCCAGCGTGACGATCGTGCACAAGGGCAACATCATGAAGTTCACGGAAGGGGGCTTCCGCGACTGGAGCTACGAGCTGGCGCAGAAGGAATTCGGCGCGGTGGAGATCGACGGCGGCCCGTGGTGCAAGTTCAAGAATCCGAAGACGGGCAACGAGATCATCGTCAAGGACGTGATCGCCGACGCCTTCCTGCAGCAGATCCTGCTGCGCCCGGCCGAGTACAGCGTCATCGCCACGCTGAACCTCAATGGCGACTACATCTCCGACGCGCTGGCCGCGCAGGTCGGCGGCATCGGCATCGCCCCCGGCGCCAACCTGAGCGACACGGTCGCCATGTTCGAAGCCACCCACGGCACGGCGCCGAAGTACGCGGGCAAGGACTACGTGAACCCCGGCTCCGAAATCCTGTCGGCCGAGATGATGCTGCGCCACATGGGCTGGAAGGAAGCGGCGGACCTGATCATCAGCTCGATGGAAAAATCCATCGCGTCCAAGAAGGTCACCTACGACTTCGCCCGCCTGATGGACGGCGCGACGCAGGTGAGCTGCTCCGGTTTCGGCCAGGTGATGATCGAAAACATGTGACGTCGCGCCCGGCGACGCGGTCCCGGCCGCGGCCGGAGTCCGACCCCGGAAACGAAGCCGCCCTCGGGCGGCTTTTTCTTTGACGCAGCCATGCCGCCGGCGCGGCTTTTGCGCCGTGGCGTGGCGCCTCCGGTCCCGGTGGCGCAAGATGGCGTCCGCCAGACAAGGCAAAGCCGCCCGGTGGGCGGCTGGGGTGGGAGCCGCCGGCGGGCGGCCCGTTCGTTGCTGGGGGGCTACTTGGTGGCCGGGTCCGGATGCCCGGAGGCATGGAACTGGGGCGCGCGTACCTTGGAGTGCCGTCCCGGCCGGTCAGCTGCCGGCTGGGTGGCGATCGGTTGCGGCGGGGCTGCCGCCACCTCGGTGGTGTGGATGTTCTGGGCCAGCTGGCCCTTCGGCCCTTCAGTGATGTCGAACGTGACGCGCGAGCCCTGCTTCAGCGTCTTGAAGCCCTCCATCGCGATGGCGGAGAAATGCGCGAACACGTCCGCGCCGCCACCGTCGGGCTCGATGAAACCGAAGCCCTTCGCGTCGTTGAACCACTTGACAGTACCGGTCGCCATAACCTCGGCCCCTTGTTTTCCCTCTTGACTGGCCCAAGTGTCGATGTTCGTGAGGTTTGTGTCAATAATTTCACATACTAAAGTTTTCGGCCGTCATGCGGAGCGCGGGCCCTGGCGGCGGGGCGCGATTCGCGCTGCCGAAAAACGCTGGCAGCAACTGCCGAAAATAGCTGGCACGGCGCGCCCGCCTGTCGCTTGAATGTGACGCATGTGGCACCAAGTCACTGGAAGGCTGCAGCGCGGAACCCCCCTCGATAGAATGAATTTCATGGCCAGTAAACCACCCGTTCCGGCACCTGTCGCTCCTCGCACGAAGGACGACGACGGCGGGGCCGTGGTGGTCGAGCGCAAGACCCAGAAAACCAAGCCGCCGCAGATGTATCAGGTGGTGATGCTGAACGATGACTACACCCCCATGGAGTTCGTGGTGGTCATCATTCAGGAATTCTTCAACAAGGACCGGGAGACTGCGACACAGATCATGCTGAAGATCCACCTGGACGGCAAAGGCATTTGCGGCGTGTACTCGCGGGACGTCGCCGCCACGAAGGTCGAGCAGGTGCAGGAGGCGGCCCGTCAAGCGGGGCATCCCCTGCAATGTATGAGTGAACCGGTTGAGTAAAGCCGGGTCGAACCGATTTAAAGTAGTAGTAGCAAGGCAAAAGGAAATCTCATGATTGCCCAGGAACTGGAAGTCAGCCTCCACATGGCGTTCGTGGAGGCACGGCAACAGCGGCACGAGTTCATCACCGTGGAACACCTGCTGCTCGCCCTGCTGGACAATCCCAGCGCGGCGGAAGTGCTGCGCGCGTGCTCGGCCAACATCGACGATCTGCGCAAGTCGCTTTCCAACTTCATCAAGGACAACACGCCGCAGGTCGCGGGGACGGACGACGTGGACACCCAGCCGACGCTGGGCTTCCAGCGCGTCATCCAGCGCGCGATCATGCACGTGCAGTCCACCGGCAACGGCAAGAAGGAAGTCACCGGCGCCAACGTGCTGGTGGCGATCTTCGGCGAGAAGGATTCGCACGCCGTCTATTACCTCCACCAGCAGGGCGTGACGCGCCTGGACGTGGTGAACTTCATCGCCCACGGCATCAAGAAGAGCGACCCGCCGGAGCCGGCCAAGGGCGGCGAGCCGGGCGCGCCCGAGGGCGAGGACGGCGGCGAGAAGAACGAGAAGGCCTCGCCCCTGGAGCAGTTCACGCAGAACCTGAACCAGGCGGCCAAGGACGGCAAGATCGATCCGCTGATCGGCCGCGAGTACGAGGTCGAGCGCGTGATCCAGATCCTGTGCCGCCGGCGCAAGAACAACCCGCTGCTGGTGGGCGAGGCCGGCGTGGGCAAGACCGCGATCGCCGAAGGCCTGGCCTGGCGCATCGTGCAGAAGGAAGTGCCCGAGATCCTGGCCGAGTCGAACGTGTACTCGCTGGACATGGGCGCGCTGCTGGCCGGCACCAAGTACCGCGGCGATTTCGAGCAGCGCCTGAAGGGCGTGCTCAAGTCCCTCAAGGACAAGCCCAACGCGATCCTGTTCATCGACGAGATCCACACGCTGATTGGCGCCGGCGCGGCGTCGGGCGGCACGCTGGACGCGTCCAACCTGCTCAAGCCCGCGCTCAGCTCGGGCACGCTCAAGTGCATCGGGGCGACGACGTTCACCGAGTACCGCGGCATCTTCGAGAAGGACGCGGCCCTCTCGCGGCGCTTCCAGAAGGTGGACGTGGTGGAGCCGAGCGTGCAGGAGACGATCGAGATCCTCAAGGGCCTCAAGTCGCGTTTCGAGGAGCACCACAGCGTGAAGTACGCGGCCAACGCCCTGCAGGCGGCGGCGGAGCTCTCGGCGAAATACATCAACGACCGGCACCTGCCGGACAAGGCCATCGACGTGATCGACGAGGCCGGCGCCGCCCAGCGCATCCTGCCCGTGAACAAGCGCAAGAAGACGATTTCCAAGACCGAGGTCGAGGAGATCGTGGCCAAGATCGCCCGCATTCCGCCGGCCAACGTGTCCAACGACGACCGCGGCAAGCTGCAGAACCTCGAGCGCGACTTGAAGAGCGTGGTGTTCGGCCAGGACAAGGCCCTGGAAGTGCTGGCCGGCGCCGTCAAGATGGCGCGCTCGGGCCTGGGCAAGGGCGACAAGCCGATCGGCTCGTTCCTGTTCTCCGGTCCCACCGGCGTCGGCAAGACCGAAGCGGCCAAGCAGCTCGCCTACATCATGGGCATCGAGCTGATCCGCTTCGACATGTCCGAGTACATGGAGCGCCATGCCGTGAGCCGCCTGATCGGCGCGCCGCCGGGCTACGTCGGCTTCGACCAGGGCGGCCTGCTCACCGAGGCGATCAGCAAGAAGCCGCACGCGGTGCTGCTGCTCGACGAGATCGAGAAGGCGCATCCGGACATCTTCAACGTGCTGCTGCAGGTGATGGACCACGGCACGCTGACGGACAACAACGGCCGCAAGGCGGACTTCCGCAACGTCATCATCATCATGACGACCAACGCGGGCGCCGAGTCGCTGAACAAGGCGGTGATGGGCTTCACCAACGTGCATGAAGCCGGCGACGAGATGGCCGACATCAAGCGGCTGTTCACGCCGGAGTTCCGCAACCGCCTGGACGCGATCGTCAGCTTCAAGTCGCTGGACGAGCAGGTCATCCTGCGCGTGGTCGACAAGTTCCTGCTGGTCCTGGAGCAGCAGCTGGCCGAGAAGAAGGTGGAAGTCACCTTCACCGACCAGTTGCGCAAGCACCTGGCCAAGAAGGGCTTCGATCCGCTGATGGGCGCGCGGCCGATGCAGCGGCTGATCCAGGACACCATCCGCCGGGCCCTGGCCGACGAGCTGCTGTTCGGCCGGCTGACCGAGGGTGGCCGCCTCACGGTGGACATCGAGGACAAGACGGACGACAAGGGCGTCGTCACCTCCGAGGTGATGCTGGACATCCAGCCCCTGCCGAAGAAGGAAGGCCGCGCCAAGCCGGAGCCGGAGGAAATCTCGTCGGACAACCAGTAAGCGGTTCGCACCGGGATCGCCGCACTGCCGGCGGAGCCGGTTCAGCAAGAAAAAGCCCGGCCAAGCCGGGCTTTTTCACGTGCGCGATGCTGCTGCCTCCGCGTCCGCAAGCCGCAGGATCGTGTCCCAGTGCCGCGGCTCGACCGGCGTGATCGACAGCCGGTTGCCCTTGCGCAGCACCAGCAGCTCGGCCAGTGCCGGATCCGCGCGCAGCCGTGGCAGCGTCAGCGTCGGGATCTTGCGCAGCACCTGCACGTCCACCAGCAGCCAGCGCGGCGATTCGGGTGTGGACGCCGCGTCGTGGTACGGCGAGTTGGGATCGAACTGGGTCGGATCGGGACGGGCCGCGGAGGCCACGCGGGCGATGCCGACGATGCCGGGCTCCGCGCAGCTCGAGTGATAGAACAGCACGCCGTCGCCCACGCGCATCGCGTCGCGCATGAAGTTGCGCGCCTGGTAGTTGCGCACGCCGACCCACGGCACCGTGGCGTCCGGCGCCGCCAGCGCGTCGGCGACGGAGCATTCGGCCGGTTCGGATTTCATCAGCCAGTAGTTCATGCGTTCACCATGCACAGTCGACGCCGGGCGGGCGCCGGCTCATGGCCGGCGCCCGCCCAGGGCCTGCCTGCCCGCGAATCCGGCCGGCGCCCCGGGCCGACCCTCGATCCGGATGCCTTCGTTCCACTTGGCCATGCGCTCGGACCGGGCGAAGGAACCCACCTTCAACTGGCCGGCATTCCAGCCGGTCGCCAGGTGCACGATGGCCACGTCCTCGGTCTCGCCGGAGCGGGCCGAGACGATGGTGGCGTAGCCGGCGTCCTTCGCCGCGTCGAGCGCCTCGCGCGTCTGGGTCACCGTCCCGGCCTGGTTCGGCTTGATCAGCACGCCATTGCAGGCGCCGAGCGCAGCCGCGGCGCGCACGCGATCGGCACTCGTCACCAGATAGTCGTCGCCGACCACCTGCACCCGGCCGCCCACGGCTCGCGTGAACGCCACCAGCCCGGCCTCGTCGTCCTCGGCCAGCGGATCCTCGATCGAGACGATCGGGTAGCGATCGATCCAGCCGACCAGCCGCTCGCACATCGCGTCCGAATCCAGCTCCTGGTTCTCCAGCGCCAGCCGGTAGCGGCCGTGCTGGCCGAATTCGGATGCCGCGACGTCCAGCGCGATCGCCACCTGTTCGCCCGGCACGAAGCCGGCCTGCTCGATCGCCGTGACCAGCGTGTCCAGCGCGTCCTCGTTGCGCGCGAAGCTTGGCCACCAGCCGCCTTCGTCCGCCACGCCGGCGAGCGCGCCGCGGGCCGCCATCAGCTCGCCAGCCGCGCGGTACACCTCGGCGGTCATTTCCAGCGCCTCGCCGAACGACCTGGCGGCGGTGGCGATCACCATGAAGTCCTGGATGTCGACGCGCCGGCCGGCGTGCGCGCCGCCGCCGAAGATCTGGATCTGCGGCAGCGGCAGTTGCACCGTGCGCCCCTGGGCGAGGTAGCGCCACAGCGGCTGGCGGGCGTGCGCGGCGGCCGCGTGCAGCACCGCCAGCGAGGTGGCGATCAGCGCATTGCCGCCCAGCCGCGACTTGGTGCCGGTGCCGTCGAGCTGGATCAGCGCGGCGTCGATCGCCGCTTGGTCCGAGACCTCGTGACCCAGCAGCGCCGGCGCGATCTCGCGCTCGATGCCGCGCAATGCCGCTTGCACGTCCAGGCCCCGGAATCGCTCGCCGCCATCGCGCAGTTCCACCGCCTCGCGCGTGCCGCGCGACGCGCCGGCCGGCGCGATCCCCAGCCCGCCGGTGCCGTCCTCGTTGGTCACTTCCACTTCGACCGTCGGGCGGCCGCGCGAATCCCAGATGCGGCGCGCCGCGATGCGCTTGATCTTCATATGGCGAATTCCTTGTTCCAGGACGAGGCGAGTGCTTCCAGGCTCGCCGGCGCCCGCCGCACCAGCGGCACGGTAGCGCGGCGCACCGCATCGCGCACCGATGCGCCGAGATATTCGACCGGCGACTTGCCGTCCACCCGGGCCAGCGCGAGCCCGGGCAGCAGCGCCGCCGCGCGCGCATCGAGCGCCGCCGCCGGCTCCCAGCGTACGTGCTCGAGATACGCGGCGGCCAAGGCGCGATAGCTCGCCATGAAGCCGCCGGCCTGGCGCGGCATGTGCGCCGCTTTCAGCAGCAAATGATTGAGGCAGAACGCGAGGTCGAACGCCGGGTCGCCGAACCACGCGCATTCGGCGTCCAGCAGCACCGGACCCGTCGGGCCGATCAGGATGTTCTTGGGGCTGACGTCGCCGTGCACCAGCACGCGCCGGGTCGCGGCCGTGCGCGCCACCAGGGCGAGCAGGCGGTCGGCCAGCGCCGGGTGCGCCCGGGCGGTCTCGGCCAGGTACGGCTCGAGCCGGATCGCGTCGAAGTTCGCGTCGGTGGCGAAGCGCAGCGCCAGCTCCGGCCGGTCCGCCGTGGCCCCGTGGATCCGCCCGAGCAGGTGGCCCGTGCCCCGGGCTGACTCGATGTCGATGCGCCCGGCCAGCAGTTCGGATTTCCAGTGTCGGTAGCCGGGGCCGAGGAACTCCATGACGAAGCTCTTGCTGGCATCGTCCTGGCCGAGCACCCGCGGCACCTGTCCCGGCGCGATGCGGTGCACCGTCCGCAGCCACTCGATCTCGGCGAAGACGCGCTCCACCGGCACGTTCCATTCCTTGGCGACCTTCAGCTTCGGCAGCGCCTGCTTGAGACAGTAGCTGCCCGAGCGCAGGTCGACGCGGTAGATGCCCGACGACACGCCGCCGGCGAGCGCCACGCCGGTGACGGTTTCCTCCGGTCCGGCCAGTTCCAACGAGACGAAGATCCGCTGCAGTGCCGCCGGGTCGCGCGATAAGTCCACGTACGCCATGGTCCGCCGATTATCGAGGGCCGCCGCCCGGATTCAGCCGAGGAACCGCGCCGCCAGCGTCTGCAGCGACGGGCCCACCAGCCCCGCGCCCGTCACGAACAGCAGCCCCGCCACGAGCTTGAGCACCGCGGCGCGCGGCCAGCGCGACGGGTGCCGCTGGAACCACCACGTGACCGCCATCGTGAGCGGCACCGCCAGCACGCACAGCATGAGCGAGCGGGCGCTGAACTGGCCGGCCGGCACCACGATCAGCAGCCGCAGCAGCGAGCCGACCGCCAGCGTGCACAGCAGCGTGTCGCGCACCGCGTCCAGGTCCATCGGCTGGCGGTAGAACTGGTAGACCAGCGGCGGGCCGGAGGCCGAAAACAGCCCGCCCAGCACGCCCGACAGAAAGCCGAAGCCGCCGAACGACAGCCGGGAGGAACGCTGCGCCAGCGGCCGGGTGCGCATCAGGACGACCAGCGCGCAGCCGATGATCACCAGGCCCAGCAGCAGGCGCAGGACCACCACCAGGCCGGCGTCGAGCCAGCCGAGCAGGGCGACGCCCACGCCCACGCCCAGCAGGCTGCCGGCCACCGTGGCCCGCAGCACCGCCCAGTCCAGCGACTGGCTCATGGTGCGCAGGGCGACCGCGGCATTCGCCAGCGAGAGCACCATCGCCACGTTGGCGACGTCCGGCAGCGGCGCCAGATGGAACAGGCTGGTGAGGCCGAGCAGCACCAGCGCCAGCGCGAATCCCGTCATGCGCTGCGCCGAGGTGGCGATCGCCACGCAGGCGAGAAAACCGACGGTCTGCCACGCCGTCATCGGCCGCCGACGGCAGGACCAGTCCGGCGCGTTTCTTCGTCACTCGTTACGACATGCATTGCGGCCGGGATTATCGGCTGGTTTCTAGAATGGTTCCTCGGCGCACCGCTGACCGCAGACCAGACCACCATGAACCACACCCCACCCACCAACCAGCTCCGCGTCGCCGTCATGGGGGCGGGAGCCGTCGGCTGCTACTTCGGCGGCATGCTCGCCCGCGCCGGGCATCAGGTGACCCTGATCGCCCGGCCCGAGCATGTCCAGGCGATCGGCCGCGACGGGCTCCGCATGCAGACCAGGACCTTCGACGAGCGGGTGCGGCTGGCCGCCAGCACGGACGCCAGCGCCGTCCGGGGCGCCGACCTGGTCCTGTTTTGCGTCAAGTCGACTCACACCGAAGCCGCCGGCGAGCAACTGCGACCGCACCTGGGCGCGGCCACGCTGGTGCTGTGCCTGCAGAACGGCGTCGACAATGCCGATCGGCTGCGCGAGCTGCTGCCGCCGGCGCAGGTGGCCGCCGCGGTCGTCTACGTCGCCACCGAGATGGCCGGCGCCGGCCACGTCAGGCACCACGGGCGGGGCGAACTGGTGATCGAGCCGTCGCAGCGCAGCGAGGAGGCGGCCCGGGCGCTCGCCGCCGCCGGCGTGCCTACCGAAGTCTCGGACAACGTGCGCGGCGCGCTGTGGGCCAAGCTGATCATCAACTGCGCCTACAACGCCGTCTCCGCCATCGCCCAGCGGCCCTACGGCGAGAACGTGCGCGGCGTCGGCATTCCCGAGGTCATGCGCGATGTCGTCGACGAGTGCCTCGCCGTCGCAGCGGCCGAGCGCGTGCAGGTGCCAGGCGACATGCACGCGGTGGTTCGCCAGCTGGTCGAGACCATGCCGACCCAGTATTCGTCGACGGCGCAGGATCTGGCGCGGCACAAGCCGACCGAGATCGACTACCTCAACGGCCTGATCGTGCGGCGTGGCCAGGCGCTGGGCATCGCCACCCCGGCGAACCGGGTGCTGTGGGCGCTGGTGAAGCTGCTGGAAGGCAAGCGCCGCTGAAGGCCGGCGCCGTCAGGCGCCAGCGCCGCGCCGCAGCGGCGGCATCGCGACGACTTTCGCGCCGGACCCGTCCCAACCCTGGCCCGCTTGCTGCGCCGCCCGTGCCCGCAATTGCCCGCAGCCGCCTTCGACGTCCTGGCCGGCCGACTGCCGCAATTTGGTCAGCACCCCGCGCCGGTGCAGTTCCCGGGCGATGGCCGCTGCGCGCTCCGAGGCGGGGCGACTGAACGCCAGCCCGTCAACGGCGTTGTAGGGGATCATGTTGAGCACCCCGTAGGTGCCGGCCAGCAGCCGGACGATGCCGTCGAGTTCGTCGGGGCCGTCGTTGATGCCTTGCAGCAGCGTCCACTGGTACTGGATCGGATAGCCGGTGCTGCGGGCGTAGCGTTCGCCGGCGGCCACCAGTTCCTCGGCGGTCATGCGAGGCGCCCGCGGCAGCAGGCGCTCGCGCAGCTGGTCGTTGGTCGTGTGCAGCGAAATCGCCAGCGCGGGTTTGACCCGGCCCTGCGGCAGGCGCTCGAACACGCGCGGATCGCCGACGGTGGAGAACACCAGGTTCTTGTGCCCGATGTTGCCGACCGTGCCCAGCAGGTCGATCGCTTCGAGCACGTTGTCCAGGTTGTGGGCCGGCTCGCCCATGCCCATGAAGACCACCTTCTTCACCGCGCGCCGGCGCCGTGCGAGCGCGACCTGCGCCACCATTTCGGCGCTGCCCAGTTGCCGCACCAGGCCGCCCTGGCCGGTCATGCAGAACACGCAGCCGACGGCGCAGCCCACCTGCGACGAGATGCACAGGCCGCCGCGCGGCAACAGCACGCTTTCGACCGTCTGGCCGTCGGCCAGCGCCACCAGCAGCCGCTCGGAACCGTCGGCGGCCGGATGGGCCGACTGCAGCCGCGCCAGCGCCTCGAGTTCCGCCGCGATGCCGGGCAGGGCGGCGCGCAGCGGCAGCGGCAGGAAGTCCTCGATCCGGCGGCGACCGCTGTCCTGCGGCAGCGCCTGCGACCACAGCCGCAGCACGCGCGCCGCGTGCGTGGCGCCGGCGCCGGCGGCGCGCAGCCTGTGCCTGAGGTCCTCGATCTTCATGGCCGAACCATACCGCACCGGGCCGCCGGCGGCTCCGGTGCCGCGCCGGGGCGGGCAGGCGCCGTCGCATCGCTCGGTACACTGCGCGCGAAACCTCCACACGAATGCAATGACCGAGATCGAAGACCACGGCGAGAAGATCCAGGAACCGCGCCTGTGGCGCGCCAACGGCTGGACGGCCCGGGTCGTCAAGAACGAAGACGACGACGGCTGGGCCGTCGCCATGACGCCGGACGGCCGGACCGAGCCGGCGCTGGTCGGCCCCTGGACCATGGGGCGCGACAAGAAGAATCCGAAGCCGCTGGATTCGTCGGCGTTCAACACGCTGGTGAAGACCGCGAGCGAGTTCGTGCGCCGCTCCGAGCAGCAGCTGCAGGCCGCGCTGCACCAGAGCATCGCGATCGCCCATGGCGCCGGCCGGGTGACGATCTCGCTCGACATCGAACCCGACGACGAGCATCCGACGGCGCTGTTGCGCGCCGTCGATGCGGCGGGCGAACTGCTGGGCCAGGCGCGGGTCGCGCCTTCGTTCAGGCTGAGCCGGGCCAGCGCCAGCGCCTGGGCCGACGCGGGCTTCAGCGCCGAGGCGGTGCGGCCGGCGTAGCCTGGGCGTC
This sequence comes from Ramlibacter sp., assembly GCF_035554825.1. GTDB lineage: Bacteria > Pseudomonadota > Gammaproteobacteria > Burkholderiales > Burkholderiaceae_C > Ramlibacter. Next base: position 12,961 of record NZ_DATMHS010000014.1, read on the forward strand.
GGCTGGCACCGGGGCAGCGTCTATTTCAGCCTGGCGGGATCGATCTGGAAGATGTGCGGGAAGCGCGTCGGCCAGTGGAGGTATTTGCGCGTGCCGGATTCGGACAGGCCCCACAGGCGGCCGGCCTCGTCGACGGTCAGGTCTTCGAGCCCGGCCACCATGTCGTACGCCGCCTTCACCGCGCCTTGGCGATCCAGGCGATAGAGCTTGCCCCACTGGCCGTTGCTGGCCGAGACCCACAGGTTGCCGGCCTTGTCGAACGCCGCGCCTTGCGCTTCGAGCGGCACCGGGATCGATTCTGCGGCGCGGTTTTCCCGCACCGTCTGGCCGTCGAACTCGTCGAACAGGCGCTGGTCCAGGCGGAACATGCGGGCCTTCGGCTGCTCCTTGGTCCAGGTGCCGATCCAGGGGTCCTTGCCGTCGAAGGTCGCGTACGAGCCGCGCAGCTCGCCGGTAATCTTGATCGACTTCGACGCGCCGGCGGAGGTGCCGGAGGCCAGCGCCTTGTCGACGTCGATGAGGAACAGGGCACGCGTATCCGCCAGGAACAGCTTGCCCTGGCCGAGGTAGGCCATGCCGCCCGAGTGGGTGCAGGTGCCGGGCGGAATGTCGAAGTGGCCGGCGATCGTGCCGCTGGCGATCTCGATGCGGAACACGCGGCACGGGCCGGTGTTGGCCTTCAGGTCGGGCGTGGGCTTGTAGCTGCTGACGAAGAGGTGGGCGCCGGCGCTGGTGAGCCCCTGCGGCACGTAGCCTTCGTCCAGGGCCGGCGTCCAGATGCGATGGCGCAGCGCGGCGCCGTTGGGCACGTCCGCCGTGACCGATTCCAGGTAGCTGGGGCGGGTGCCGAGGACCGGCGCTGCGGTGGGGGTGGCGCAGCCGGCGAGGGCGGCCAGCAGCGGGAGCATCCATGCGTTCTTCATTGTCGGCGCTCGTTCGAAACGGAAACGCCGATGGTAGCCGGGGCGCGGGCGCGAGGCACAATCGCCGGTTCATGAATGCATCCACCCCCCCTGAAAGCTCGGCGGCCGGCCTTGCGGCGCCCGGCCACGAACCGCTGGGTCCCGACGACTTCGACGCCCAGGACGCGGAGCTCGACGCGCTGCGCGAGCACGATCCTGAAGTGCCGCAATGGGAGTTCTGCGAGGGCTTCCTGGCCGCGCTGGTCTGCGCGCGCCGCGCCGTGCCGCCCGAAGAGTACTGGCCGGTGCTGCTGGGCGACGGGTTCAACCCGATGGAATGCATGGAGTTCGTCTGGCGCTGGAAGCGGCGCTGGGCCGAGGTGCAGGCGGCACTGGACGCTCCGGTGGAGCGGCTGGAGGACGACCGCACCTACCATCCCGAGGTGCTGGACACGCGCGGCGCCGTGCTGGCGCTGCCGGAATCGGAGCGCGGCGACACCGACCTGGCGACGCTGCCCTCGTATGGGCAGGTGTGGGCGCTCGGCTTCATGTATGCCGTCGAGACCTGGCCCGAGGATTGGCAGCCGCCGCGCAACGCCGAGGCGGCCAGGATGCTGGACGACGCGCTGGGCGCGATCGTGCGGCTCGCCGCCGACGACGGCCACCCGCCGAGCGTGTCGATGTTCGCCGAGGACGGTCCGCCCAGCGTCAGCGAGGTGCGGCTGAACGATTTCGGCGCCGCCATCTGGGCCGTGTACGACCTGCGCAGTCTGTGGAAGAGCCTGGGCACGCCGGTCCAAACCATCCGCAAGCCGCCGGAGCCCGGCCGCAACGATCCCTGCCCCTGCGGCAGCGGCAAGAAATACAAGAAGTGCTGCGGGGCGGGATAGGGCGGGTCGATCCGCGCCCGGCCGTCGCGCCGGGCCGGATCTGCTAGCGGCGGATCTCGCCGGGCCGCACCGCCGGCGGCCGGCCGGCGAGGTGCAGGGTCGTCACCAGCGGCGCCGTCTCGGCCAGCAGCTTGCCCTGGCGCCACACCTTCAGGCGGTTGGCGCGCAGCCGGATCGCTTCGACGGGGTCACGCGCCTGCAGCAGCACGAAGCTCGCGTCGCAGCCGGGCGCCAGGCCGTAGCGTTCCAGGTGCATCACCTTGGCGGCGTTGCCGGTCACCGCCTCGTAGCAGGCGCGGATGCCGGCCTGGCTGGTCATCTGGGCCACGTGCAGTCCCATGTGCGCGACTTCCAGCATGTCGCCGGACCCCAGGCCGTACCACGGGTCCGGCGCGCAGTCATGCCCGAAGGCGACGGTGACGCCGGCGTCCATCAGCTGCGGCACACGCGTCATGCCGCGGCGCTTCGGATAGCTGTCGCGCCGGCCCTGCAAGGTGATGTTGATCAGCGGATTGGCGACGATGCTCACGCCGCTCTCGGCGATCAGCGGCAGCAGCTTGCCGGCGTAGTCGTTGTCCATGCTGTGCATGGAGGTGCAGTGCGAACCGGTCACGCGCCCCTGCAGGCCGAGGCGCTGCGCCTCGAAAGCCAGCGTCTCGATGTGGCGCGACAGCGGATCGTCGGTCTCGTCGCAGTGCATGTCGACCAGCTTGCCGCGCTCGGCCGCGATCTCGCACAGCAGCCTGACGCTGGCGGCACCTTCGCTCATGGTCCGCTCGAAATGCGGGATGCCGCCGACCACGTCGACGCCGAGATCCAGGGCGCGCCGCAGGTTGTCGACGCCGGCCCTGGTGCGCAGCACGCCGTCCTGCGGAAACGCGACCAGCTGCAGATCGATGGACGGCGCCACGCGGCGCCGGACGTCCAGCAGCGCCTCGACCGCCAGCAGGCTTGGGTCGCTGGTGTCGACGTGGCTGCGGATCGCGAGCAGGCCGCGCGCGACCGCCCAGTCGCAGTAGGCCAGGGCCCGGTCGGCGATGTCCTGCGCCGTCAGCGACGGCTTCAGCTCGCCCCACAGGGCGATGCCTTCGAGCAGCGTGCCGCTTTGGTTGACCCGCGGCCGGCCGTGGGTGAGCACCGAATCCATGTGGAAGTGCGGATCGCAGAATGGCGGCGACAGCAGGTAGCCCCCGGCGTCCAGGGTCTCGCGGGCCGGCGCCTCGAACTGCGGCGCGATGGCGGCGATCGTTCCGTCCTGGACCGCCACGCCCATGCCGGTGCGGCCGTCGGGCAGGGCGCAGTTGCTGATCAGCAGGTCGAGCATGGACTCCTCCAGGGCACGGGCCGGTCTGGCCTCAGAGATCGAACGCGCGCTGCGCGAACCACCAGGCCGCGATGCCGGCGACGGCGAGCGAGCCGATCTTGAGCACGCCGAAACGATAGAACGGCGTGTCGCGCAAGGCAAACGCAATCGGCAGGAACGCGGCCACGATGGCCAGCTGGCCCAGTTCCACGCCGACGTTGAAGCCCACCAGCGCCAGCACCAGTGCGTTCTGCGGCAGGCCCAGGTCCGCCAGCACCGAGGCGAAACCGAAGCCGTGGATCAGGCCGAAGGCGAACGCCATCACCCAGCGCCGGTCCTCGATCGTGCCGCGCAGGTTGTTCAGGGCCGCGAACACCACCGAGGCCGCGATCGCCGATTCGACCAGGCGCGAGGGCAGGCTGACCACCTGCAGCGCCGCCAGGCTGAGGGTGATCGAGTGCGCCAGCGTGAAGGCCGTCACCACCTTCACCACGTCCTGCACGGCGCTGCCCAGGCGGTCGGCGCCGCGCCAGTGGCGCTGCTGGCGCACCAGCACGGCCGGCAGCAGCAGCGACAGCAGGAACAGGATGTGGTCGTAGCCGATCCAGATGTGCCACACCCCGTCGGTGACGTACTGCTTGAGCGTCTGCCAGGCGCCCTGCGGCTGCATGGCCAGCGACTGCTCGGCCGAATCGGTGCCGAAGATCAGGGGCTGCGACGAGGCGCTGCCGGGGGCGATCCACTGCACCAGGCCGCGGTGCGAGGGATCGACGTCGAACAGCAGCGAATACCGCGCCCGCAGCCCGGCGGCCAGGCCTGGACAGCGGGCCGCCAGCGACAGCACGGCATAGGTGCCGTCGCTGTGCCGGTCCAGCATCATCGGCTGCGCCGTGCTCCACCGGCAGGCCTGGTTGCCGCTGGACAGCTCGAGGTGGCTGGTCGCATAGCGGGTGATGTCGTCCGCCCGTTGCCGCACCTCGCCCCAGGTGAGGGCGCCGTTGCCGTCGCGGTCGAGCTCCAGCACGTAGTCCAGGTCGCGCAGCGCGATGTCCCAGCGCACGGCGATGTCGCTGCTGTGGTCGGCGCCGCGCAGGGTGAGATAGCTGTCGCTCGGCTTGTGCGCGAGCGCCGCCAGCGGCAGCAGCATGGCCAGCAGCAGGAGCCAGCGCTTCATTGCCTGGGTCCTTTCGCCGCCAGCTGCTGGGCCAGCGCTTCCAGCACCGGGTCTTCGTACCTGTTCGCCCGCAGCCAGTCGAGCGCCGGCTTGGCGGCGGCCGGTTGGCCGGCCGCGAGCGCCGCCCGCATCAGGATCGCCGCGTCGCGCGGCTCCTTTTGCGCCTGGTAGTTGCGCGCAGCCAGCTCCAGCGCCTTGGCCGGCCGGCCCTCGACGTCCAGTTCGAAGCGCGCGGCTTCCTGCTCGTGCAGCCGGTCGCCGCGGCGCGCCGCGGCGTCGAAGCGATCGCGCAGTTGCGCCGCCCAGCCGGCAGCCCGCTTGTCGTTGGCCGCCCGGCCGGCCAGCGCCAGCCGCAGCAGCAGGATGTCCGAGCGCTCCCAGTCCGCCAGCAGCGCGATCGCGTCGGCCGGGCGCTGCTGCTGCAGCAGGAAATCGGCATAGGCGCCCAGCAGGAACTGGTCGGTGATGCCCAGTTGCAGTGCCGCCTGGAAGTGGCGCTGCGCCTCGTCGAAGCGGCGCAGCCGGATCGCCATCTCGGCCAGCCGGGTGCGGACCCACAGTTGCAGCGCCGGCGGCGCGTCGCTGGCCGCGGCGAGTTCGCGCTCCAGGCCGGCGGCGGCCGGCGCCAGGTGGCCCGTGCTGGCCAGCACGTAGGCCGTGCAGCCCTGCGCGTGCAGCGGATGCGCCAGCGGCACCAGCCGCGTGCACTCCGACAGGGCGGCGTCGTACTTCGCCTGCACCATGTCGATGGCGGCCTGCCAGGCGATCGGCTCGGGCGATTGCCGGTCCAGCTCACTGGCCTTCTGCAGGCTTTGCAGCGCGCCGCCGAAGTCGTGGCTGTATTGCTGGATGAGGCCGCGCAGCAGCCAGTAGCCGGCGCTGTCGGGCGTGGCCCGCGCCAGCGGTGCGATGGTGGCGGAGGCGTAGCCGACGTAGCGCGGGTCGCCCTGCGCCATGGCCAGCTCGAAGTAGCGGCGGCCGATCTCCAGGCGCAGCGCCGGGTCGTTCGCACGGGCGGCCAGCTGCTTGCGCAGCGATTCGACGCGGCGCACCGCCGGGTCGGTGGCGCCGGCCGGCAGGCGTTCGACGATCTCGGTGTCGGCGGCGGGCGTGAACGGCGCTGCCTGGGCGCCGGCCGCGCACGCAGCCAGCACTGCCGCGGCCACGAGGCGCGGCATGGTGTTCGCAAAGGGCATGGAAAGCGGCGCGGCCCTACTTGGTGCCGAAGATGCGGTCGCCGGCGTCGCCCAGGCCCGGCAGGATGTAACCGTGCTCGTTGAGCTGGCGGTCGATCGCCGCGGTGTAGATCGGCACGTCGGGATGCGCGGCCTGCATGGCGGCCACGCCTTCGGGGCAGGTCAGCAGGCAGACGAACTTGATCGACTTGGGATGCAGCTCCTTGAGGCGCTCCACGGCGGCGATCGCCGAGTTGCCGGTGGCCAGCATCGGGTCGACCACCACCACGTCGCGCTCCTGCATGTCCTGCGGCATCTTGAAGTAGTACTCCACCGCCGTCAGCGTCTTGGGATCGCGGTACAGGCCGATGTGGCCGACCCGCGCGCCCGGCACCACGCTCAGCATGCCGTCCAGGATGCCGGTGCCGGCCCGCAGGATCGACACGAACACCAGCTTCTTGCCGTCGATCACCTTGGCCTTCATCTTCTCCAGCGGGGTCTCGATCTCGACGTCCTGCATCGCCATGTCGCGCGTGACCTCGTAGGCCATCAGCATCGCCAGCTCGTTGAGCAGGCGGCGGAAGCTGTTGGTGCTGGCCTCCTTCTTGCGCATCAGCGTCAGCTTGTGCTGCACCAGCGGGTGATCGATCAGATGAACGTTGCTCACTCTTTGCTCTTTTCCAGTTTCAGTCATTCAAAACACGGTCCCGTCGCTCGCCACGTTCAGCGGCGGCAGGCCGCCGCGGCGGCGCTGCGCCAGTTCGCGTCCGGCCGCCCAGCTGCCGCCCTCCAGCACGCAGGCCAGCGGCAGCTGCTCGGGCGTCATTTTCAGTTCCCGGCGCACGCCCTCGGCCACCTCGTCCATCAGGGCCACCGTCAGCGCGCGCCACTCCACGATGATCTCATCTCCGGCGTGCCAGATTTCGCCGGCCGCCGCTTCGTCGCGCAGCCGCAGCACGCCGGTGTCCAGCAGCAGTCCGCCGTTGCGGTATTCGGGCAGCGCCGTCAGCGCGTCGAGGTGCTGGACCCGCACGCCGCCCCAGGCGAAGGGCTCGATCAGCGAATAGGTGAGCCACTGCGACAGCTTGTGCAGCGGCATCCAGCCGTCGGACAGGCCCTCGCCGCGCACCGCGGCATGGCGCCAGCAGTCGCCGAGCGGGCACTGGCCGATCGCATTGCCGTTGGGCCAGATCGGCGACAGGCTGTAGAGCAGCTGCGAGAGGATGTCGTGCGCGTTCACCGCGGCCGTGGGCGACACGGCGGCGCCGAAAGGCGCGGCGACCAGGTCGAACAGGCCGGCTGGCCGGGCCTCGGCGCCGAACACCTCGGGCTCTTCCAGCATCACCTCGCCCAGGCGCCGCAGCAGGATCACGCGGTCCTGGAAGCCCGGGATCGCGTTGGACTCGGTCACCTGGAACGCGGCCGCCAGGTGGTCGCCGACCAGCGCCCGCAAGCCGTTGCCGTCCGCCTGCGCCGGATGCTTGGGGTCGCTGGAGAACAGGCCGCCGACGAACGCGTGGTAGCTCGCCGCCGCCAGTCCCTCCGAGCGGGTGGAGGTCTGGCCGCTGGCGGCGTCGACGTATTTCCAGTCGGGCCCGGCGCCCGCGTCGAGCAGCACGCTCACCACCGTCAGGTCGATCAGGGCGTGGGTGCGGGCCAGCGCCGGCAGGTGGGCAAGCAGTTGCTCGAGCTGTGCCCGGCGGTCCACGCCGCCCGCTTCGAAGTGGCGCCAGCGGCTGTGCAGCGGGATGCGCAGCTTGGGATAGCGCCGCCGCGTCGCGTCGGCCACCTCGCGGGCGGCAGTGTCGAGCGCGCCCTCGTCGACCACGAACCAGGACGATTCGCCGTCGCGCGCGCGCATCAGCAGCTGGGCCGCGCGTTCGCGGATCGCGGTGGTCGTGCGCAACCGGGCCGCCGCTTCTTCGGCCTCGGCTTCGAGCGAGCCGAGCGTGGTGCTGTTCATGGTTCGAGCCTCCGGCCCCTGGTGTTCTTCAGTGCCTGCGCATCGGGCGCCGGGCCAGGGCTGAAATAGCCCGCCGCCATCTTCGCGCTCATCTCGACCCGGGCATCCTCGGGGATCAGCGCGTCGGGAATGTTCACCCGCTGCCCGATCTCGATGCCAGCACCGACGATGGCGTCGTATTTCATGTTGCTCATCGAGACCAGCCGGTGGATCTTGCGCACGCCCAGCCAGTGCAGCACGTCCGGCATCAGCTCCTGGAAGCGCATGTCCTGCACGCCGGCCACGCATTCGGTGCGCGCGAAGTACTGATCGGCCGTGTCGCCGCCGGCCTGGCGCTTGCGGGCGTTGTAGACCAGGAACTTGGTCACTTCGCCCAGCGCCCGGCCTTCCTTGCGCGAATAGCACACCAGGCCCACGCCGCCGCGCTGCGCGCACCGGATGCATTCCTCGATCGCATGCGTCAGATAGGGGCGGCAGGTGCAGATGTCGGAGCCGAACACGTCGGAGCCGTTGCACTCGTCGTGCACGCGCGCCGTCAGTTCGACCCGCGGGTCGGCCAGGTCGCGCGGATTGCCGAAGATGTAGGCGGTCTGGCCGCCGATCGGCGGCAGGAAGACGTCGATGTCGGGGCGCGTGACGAGTTCCGGATACATGCCCCCGGTCTCCTCGAACAGCACGCGCCGCAGCGCCGCCTCGGCGCAGCCGAAGCGCCCCGCCACCCCCGGCAGCCACCACACCGGCTCGATCGCCGCCTTGGTCACCAGCGCGGCGCCGCCGGCCGTGAGCACCTGGCCGTCCGCCTTCAGCCGCCCCGCCTGCAGGCCCTCGATCACCTCCGGCAGCACGACATGGGCCTTGGTCACGGCGATCGTCGGACGGATGTCGTAACCCGCCGCCAGCTCGGCCGTGAACGCCTGCGACACCACTGCGCCCCAGGGGTCGAGGCTGACGATCCTGGCCGCATCGGTCCATTGTGGATACGGGCCGATCCGGTCGGTCGGCGCGGTGTTGGTCAGGTCGGCCCGGTGTTGCCGCGAGAGGGCGCCGGCGGCGACGGCCAGCGCCCGGTACACGCTGTACGAGCCGCTGTGGGTGCCGATCACATTGCGATGGCTGCGCTCGGAGGTGGTGCCGACGACCGGGCCGCGCTCGGCCGCGGTCGGCGCGCCCCAGCGCAGCGGCAGGGCGCCGTAGCCGCCGGCGTGCGAAGTCAGCCGGATGTGGCGGGGCGTTGGTGCTTCGGCGGCCATGGCGCTGCGGGCAAAGGGGCAATGTACACCCCGCGCCGCCGGGTGTGTCAGCGGCGCTTGGCGCCGATGATCCCGCCCAGCACGCCGCGGATGATCTCGCGGCCGACGGCGCTGCCGATGCTGCGCACCGCGGACTTGGCCATGCTTTCGGCCAGCCCCTCGTGGTGCCCGCCGCGCGGGCCGGTGGAGCCGAACACCAGTTTGCCGAGGTCGCCCATCAGTCCACCGCCCGCGGCGCCGGCCGGCGCGGTGCCGGCGGGCGGCGTCGCCCCGGCAGCGCCATTGCCGGCGCCGCCGCCGGCAATGGCCGGCGCGCCCGGCTGGGCCGCGGCCGTGCGCTGGGCCAGCTCTTCGTAGGCCGAGGCGCGATCCACGGTTTTTTCGTAGACGCCGGCGACCACCGAGCCCTCGATCAGCGCCTGGCGCTCGGCGGGCGTGATCGGGCCGATGCGGCTGCCCGGCGGAATGACGTAGGCCCGCTCGGTGATGCTGGGGCGGCCCTTGGCGTCCAGGAAGCTCAACAGTCCCTCGCCGACCGCCAGTTCGCTGATGGCGCCTTCGATGTCGAGCGTGGGGTTCTCGCGCATGGTTTCGGCGGTGGCCCGCACCGCCTTCTGGTCGCGTGGCGTGAACGCGCGCAGCGCGTGCTGCACCCGGTTGCCCAGTTGCGCCAGCACGCTGTCGGGGATGTCGAGCGGATTCTGGGTGACGAAGAACACGCCCACGCCCTTGGACCGCACCAGCCGCACCACCAGCTCGATGCGCTCGACCAGCACCTTGGGCGCCTCGTCGAACAGCAGGTGCGCCTCGTCGAAGAAGAACACCAGCTTGGGCTGCTCCGGATCGCCGACCTCGGGCAACTGCTCGAACAGCTCCGACAGCAGCCACAGCAGGAAGGTGGCGTACAGGCGCGGCGACTGCAGCAGCCGGTCGGCCGCCAGGATGTTGACGAAGCCGTGGCCCTGGCCGTCGGTCTGCAGGAAGTCCTGGATGTCCAGCATCGGCTCGCCGAAGAATTTCTCGCCGCCCTGGCTCTCGATCTGCAGCAGCCCGCGCTGGATGATGCCGATGCTGGCGGCGCTGATGTTGCCGTACTGGGTGCGGAACTGGCCGGCGTTGTCGCCGACGTGGCGCAGCATGGCGCGCAGGTCCTTCAGGTCGAGCAGCAGCAGGCCGTTGTCGTCGGCGATCTTGAACACCAGGTTGAGCACGCCGGCCTGGGTCTCGTTCAGCCCCAGCATGCGGCCCAGCAGCAGGGGGCCCATGTCGGATACCGTGGCGCGCACCGGGTGGCCCTGCTCGCCGAACACGTCCCACAGCGTCGTCGGACAGGCGTACGGCTGCGGCGCCGGCAGCTCGCGTTCCTTGAGCACCTTGGCCAGCTTCTCGGCGTTGTTGCCGGCCTGGCTGATGCCGCTGAGGTCGCCCTTGACGTCCGAGAGGAACACCGGCACGCCGATCCTCGACAGGCTCTCGGCCATCGTCTGCAGCGTCACCGTCTTGCCGGTGCCGGTGGCGCCCGTGACCAGGCCATGGCGATTGGCCATCTGCGGCAGCAGGCGGCACTCGGTTTGCGCATTGCGGGCGATCAGCAGAGGTTCAGCCATGGCCTGAAAAGTAGAATCGGTGGAGCAATATAGCAATCCGAGCGAGAAAGGGTTCCCGTGGCCGGACACAGTAAATGGGCGAACATCCAGCACCGCAAGGGCCGCCAGGACGAAAAGCGCGGGAAGGTGTGGACGCGCGTCATCCGCGAAATCATGGTGGCGGCCCGCCAGGGCGGGGGTGACCTCAGCGCCAACCCGCGCCTGCGGCTGGCCGTGGACAAGGCCAAGGCGGCCAACATGCCCGCCGACACCATCAAGCGCAACATCGACAAGGCGACCGGCAACCTCGAAGGCGTGCAATACGAGGAAATCCGCTACGAGGGCTACGGCATCGGCGGCGCGGCGATCATCGTCGACACCATGACCGACAACAAGGTCCGCACCGTGGCCGAGGTGCGCCACGCCTTCAGCAAGTACGGCGGCAGCATGGGCACCGCCGGCTCGGTGGCCTTCCAGTTCAGGAATGCCGGCCAGCTGATCCTGGCGCCCGGCACCAGCGAGGACAAGGTGATGGAAGTCGCGCTCGAGGCGGGGGCCGACGACGTCGTCGCCGACGCGGACGGCGCGATCGAGGTGATCACCGAGCCGGGCGCGTTCGAGGCCGTGAAGGACGCGCTGGCGCGGGCCGGGCTCCAGCCCGAGGTGGCCGAGGTGACGATGCGCCCGGAGAACACCATCGCGCTCGAGGGCGACGACGCGGCCCGGATGCAGAAGCTGCTCGACGCGCTGGAAGACCTGGACGACGTCCAGGAGGTCTACCACAACGCCGAGCTGTGAAGCGCCCGATGAACCACGAAACACGACCGGCCGCCGGCGCATGAAAGTTCTCGTCATCGGCGGCGGCGGCCGCGAACATGCGCTCGCCTGGAAGCTGGCCCAGTCGCCCAAGGTGCAGGCGGTCTACGTGGCGCCCGGCAACGGCGGCACGGCGCTCGACCCGCACCTGGAAAACGTCCCGCTGACCGACATCGCGCAGCTGCGCGACTGGGCGCTGGCGCAGAAGATCGCGCTGACCGTGGTCGGCCCCGAGGCGCCGCTGGCCGCCGGCGTGGTCGACGAGTTCCGCGCGCACGGGCTGCGCGTGTTCGGCCCGACCCGGGCCGCGGCGCAGCTGGAAAGCTCCAAGGCATTCTCCAAGGCGTTCATGCAGCGCCATGGCATCCCGACGGCGGCGTACGAGACGTTCTCCGATCCGGCCGCCGCCCATGCCTACATCGACCAGCGCGGCGCGCCGATTGTGGTCAAGGCCGACGGCCTCGCCGCGGGCAAGGGCGTGGTGGTGGCGATGACGGCGCAGGAGGCGCACGAGGCGGTCGACTTCATGCTGCTGGACAACCAGCTGGGCGTGAGCCACAACGAGGGGGGCGCCCGGGTGGTGATCGAGGAATTCCTGCAGGGCGAGGAGGCGAGCTTCATCGTCCTGTGCGACGGCAGGAACGTCGTGGCGCTGGCGAGTTCGCAGGACCACAAGCGCCTGCTGGACAACGACCAGGGGCCCAACACCGGCGGCATGGGCGCCTATTCGCCGGCGCCGGTGGTCACGCCGCAGGTGCATGCGCGGGCGATGCGCGAGGTGATCCTGCCCACCGTCAAGGGCATGGAACAGGACGGCATCCCCTACACCGGCTTCCTGTACGCGGGGCTGATGATCGACGCGCAGGGCCGGCCCAAGACGCTGGAATTCAACTGCCGCATGGGCGACCCCGAGACGCAGCCGATCATGATGCGGCTGCGCAGCGATTTCTTCGACGTGATGATGGCCGCCACCGGCGGCACGCTCGACCAGGTCGAGCTGGACTGGGACCGCCGCACCGCGCTGGGGGTGGTGATGGCCGCCGCCGGCTACCCGCTGGCCCCGCGCAAGGGCGACCCGATCGGCGGCCTGCCCAAGCCGGCCGAGGACGCGATGGTGTTCCATGCCGGCACCGTGCAGCAGGACGGCCAGACCCTGACCGCGGGCGGACGCGTGCTCTGCGTCACGGTGCTGGCGGACGGCGTGCGGGCGGCGCAGCAACGGGCGTACGACGTCGCCCGCGGCATCCACTTCGCCGGCGCCCAGTACCGGCGCGACATCGGCCATCGCGCCGTGCAGGCCGGCGGCCGCGGCCGGGGACCGGCATGACGCAGGCGCGGCAAGTGCGGCAGTACCTGGAAGGTCTGCAACAGCGCATCACCACCGCCTTCGGCGAACTCGACGGCCGGCCGTTCGCGGCCGACCGCTGGCGCAAGGAGCCCGGCGAGCCGCTGCAGGGGGACGGCGTCAGCATGATTCTGGAAGGCGGGCACGTGTTCGAGCGCGCCGGCTGCGGCTTCTCGCACGTGACCGGCCCCAAGCTGCCGCCCTCGGCCACCCAGCACCGGCCCGAGCTCGCCGGCGCGCCGTTCGAGGCGATGGGCGTTTCTTTGGTGTTCCATCCGCGCAATCCGTACGCGCCGACGGTGCACATGAACGTGCGCATGCTGGCGGCGATGCCGGCCGGCGCCGAGCCGGTGCACTGGTTCGGCGGCGGGATGGACCTCACGCCGTACTACGGCTTCGACGAGGACGCGATCCATTTCCACACCGTGTGCCGCGATGCGCTGGCACCGTTCGGCGCCGACAAGTACCCGCGCTTCAAGGCCTGGTGCGACGAGTATTTCTTCCTCAAGCACCGCGGCGAGCAGCGCGGCATTGGCGGCGTCTTCTTCGACGATTTCGGCGAAGGCGGCTTTGCCAACGGCTTCGCGCTGATGCAGTCGGTGGGCGACGCCTTCATCGGCGCCTACCTGCCGGTGCTGCAGCGGCGAAAGGACCTGCCGTACGGGGAGCGCGAGCGCGAATTCCAGCTGTACCGGCGCGGCCGCTACGTCGAGTTCAACCTGGTGTGGGACCGCGGCACGCACTTCGGCCTGCAATCGGGTGGCCGCACCGAGTCGATCCTGATGTCGATGCCGCCGCTGGCCAGCTGGTCGTACCGGCGCCAGCAGCAGCCCGGCTCGCGCGAGGCCGAGCTGACCGAGAAATTCCTCGTGCGCAAGGACTGGATTTGACGCCGCCGCGGCGCGTCGGGGTGTTCGGCGGCGCCTTCGATCCGCCGCACCTGGCGCATGCGGCGGTGGCGCGCGCCGCGGTCGACCAGCTGCGCCTGGACGAATTGCGCATCCTGCCCACCGGCAACGCGTGGCACAAGGCCACCGAGCTCAGCCCGCCCGAGCACCGCCTGGCCATGACGCGCATCGCCTTCACCGGCGTGCCGCGGGCCGTCATCGACGAGCGCGAGCTGCATCGCCGCGGCCCGACCTACACCGTGGATACCCTGCGCGAGCTGCACGCCGAGCAGCCCGACGCCGAGTTGTTCCTCCTGATGGGGGAAGACCAGGCGGCCGCACTGACGCGCTGGCACGACTGGCGCGGCGTGCTTGCCCTGGCCGTGATCGGCATCGCCGGCCGGGCCGCGACGCCGGGCGAGGTCCGCTCGGCGCTGCCGGCCGAGGCCCGGTCCAGGCAGCTGGTGCTGCCGCCCATGCCCGAAAGCGCGACGGCCATCCGGGCCCTCGTCCGCAGCGGCGCCGAGATCGGCCATCTGGTCGCGCCCGGCGTTGCAAGTTATATTGAACGCCATCGCCTTTACCAATCCGCCTGATGACCCAGACCGCCGCCGCCAAGAAAGACACGCAAAAACTCCAGCGAGCCATCGTCGACGGCCTCGAAGACGTCAAAGCGCAGGACATCAAGGTATTCAATACCGAGCACCTCTCGCCCCTGTTCGAACGCGTGATCGTGGCCTCCGGCACCTCCAACCGGCAGACCAAGGCGCTGGCCTCCAGCGTGCGCGACGCCGTGCGCGAAGCGGGCTTTCCCAAGCCGCGCATCGAGGGCGAGGACAACGGCGAGTGGATCATCGTCGACTGCGGCGCCGCCGTGGCGCACATCATGCAGCCGGCGATCCGCCAGTACTATCATCTCGAGGAGATCTGGGGCGACAAGCCGGTGCGCGTGAAGTTCGGCGCCCCGAAGCCGGCGACGCCGCGTGAGCCGGTCGAACCGGCCGCCAAGCCCGCCGCGAAGAAGGCGGCGGCCAAGAAGGCTCCGGGCCGGGGCGCGGCGAAGACCGCGCCGGCGGCAGCAAAGAAGGCAACTGCGAAGAAGGCGAGCGCGGCACCGCATCGCGACAGCGCCAGGACACCGGTGAAGACCGCGGCGAAGAAGACGGCCCCGACCGGGAAGACGGCTGCCAAGCGGCCGGCAGCCAAGAAGACCACCAGGCGCAAGTGAAGCTGTCGGTCGTCGCCGTGGGGCAGCGGGTGCCGGACTGGGCCCAGGCTGCCTGGGACGACTACGCCAAGCGCTTCCCGCCCGAGCTGCGGGTGGAACTCAAGGCCGTCAAGACCGAGCCGCGCGCCGGCAAGGCGCTGCCGACGCTGCTGGCCGCCGAGCGGCAGCGCATCGAGGCGGCGATCCCCAGGAGCACCCATGTCGTGGCGCTCGACGAGCGCGGCACGGCGCTGACGACGATGGCCCTGGCGGCCCGGCTCAAGGCCTGGCAGATGCAGGGTGGCGACGTGGCGCTGGTGATCGGCGGCCCGGACGGACTCGACCCTGGCTTCCGGCAGGCGGCGCACGAGCGCATTCGCCTGTCCGACCTGACGCTGCCGCACGCCATGGTGCGGGTGCTGCTGGTGGAGCAGCTGTATCGCGCGTGGTCGATCAATGCCAACCACCCGTACCACCGGGAGTGAGCCGGCGACGCACACCGCGCCCGGTCCTGCCTCGCCGATGGAAGAGTTGCAACCCGCGCCGAAGCAGCACCGGCCCACGTCATGAAGAACAGCACGCCATTCATCTACCTCGCCTCCCAGAGCCCGCGCCGGCGCCAACTGCTCGAGCAGCTGGGGGTCGCCCATGAACTGCTGCTGCCGGACCCGCATGAGGACAGCGAAGGGCTCGAAGCCGTGCTGCCCGGGGAGGCGCCGGCGCGCTATGTGCAGCGCGTCACGGCGCTCAAGCTCGATGCCGCGATCGCGC
>NZ_DATMHS010000015.1:0-35228 GCF_035554825.1 Ramlibacter sp.
AGGGTGTCGACGTCCTTGTAGTCGATTTCCTCGACGCCGGCGACGGTGAAGCGGCAGAAGCGCTTGCGCTTGAACAGCAGCGACTGGGTGTTGCGCTTCGGACGCTTGTCCTTGTTGAATTTCTTGAACGTGGCCATGTGGACCTCTCTTGATGGGCCGGACCGCTCGGGTCCCGCCGGAACTTTAGGATTGCTGGAACGACTGGATGTGGAGCACGGGGTGCTTGCCGTTGCGGGGCGTCGCCAGGAAACCGGTGAACGTCCATCCGCTGCCGATGGCCTGCTGGCCCAGCGTCTCCGCGACGCTGCCCAGTGCCACCGCCCTGATCGCCGCCTTCACCGTGCGCTGCCGCCCCGCTTCGCTCGCCTCGGACTCGTGTTCGAGCCTGAGATCGAGGGCCGGCAAGCCGGCCGGGGTGTAGCGCAGTGCGGAAGCCTCGACGATCCAGGCGCTGAGGACGACCTGGTTCACTCCGGGCGCAGGCCGCTCAGGCCTGCTGGTACTCCGCCTGCTGCGCCTTGCGGGCTTCTTCCCGCTCGACGGTCTTCATCATCGCGGACGGACCCGTGTCGGCCTTCTTCTTGACCACCGTGAGGTGGCGCAGCACGGCGTCGTTGAAGCGGAACGCGTGTTCCAGTTCGCCCATCACGGCCTGGTCGGCTTCGATGTTGACGCACAGGTAGTGCGCCTTGGCCAGCTTGTTGATCTGGTAGGCCAGCTGACGGCGGCCCCAGTCTTCCACGCGGTGCACTTTGCCGCCGCCGGCGGTGATCATGCCCTTGTAGCGCTCCAGCATGGCCGGAACCTGTTCACTCTGATCCGGGTGGATCAGCAAGACGATTTCATAGTGACGCATGGCACTCCTTGAGGATGGTGGTGACAGCCACCCGCTGCGTCGGTAAAGCGGTGTGGCAAGGAAAGCTCTCCATTATAGCCAATGGAGCGCCCCGGCGCCGCCGGCCGGCCTGGCCAGGAACGGGACATGGACCGGCCGGGCCGCCGGGTCAGCGCTCGCCGAGCGCCTTCTCGAGCGGGCGGTACCGTTCCGGGCCCACCGCTTCCCGGATCTTCGGCGCCACCGCCATCAGCTGCTCGAAACTGGTTGCCGCCTCCACCGCCAGATTCAGCCGGAAGCCGCGCAGGCCGAGGCCGGAAGTGAGCTGGATCGCGACCGGGTACGCCGCTGCGTAGCGCTCCTGGGGCGTCAACGAAGCCTTGCCGGAGGCCGCGGCACCGGCAGCCGCGGCGGCTGCGGCCGATGGCTTGGCGACCTGGGCAACCAGGCCCAGTTCCAGCAGGCGATCGATGTCGGCGCGCGTGACCCCGCTCGGGCCGGTCGCGGCGAGCACCTGGTCCAGGGTCTTCTTCCCGTCGACCATGATGAACGCGGAACGTTGGCGCGGCGTGAGCGGGACCGAGCGGTCCTTCAGCACCTGTTGTCCAACCTCGGTCTTGACGATCAGCATGAGGAGCTCCCGCTGGAAAGCCGCCGGGGGCCGGGGCGGCTGCCCTGCCCTCGTTCGACCGCTGAGCTTTGCACCCGCGCCTCACGCTGCGAATTGGGGTTTATCCATATCGACGTAAGAAAAAGGTGCCAGTGCGGCGCCGCAAAAAAAAAGAGCCCGCTCGAAAGCGGGCCCTGCGTCGAAGACCTGCCGGCGGGACGTCAGTCGCGCGCGTAGATGTCCACGTCCTTGGTTTCCCGGATGAACAGCATGCCGATGACGAAGGTGCCAGCGGCGACGATCACCGGATACCACAGGCCGTAGTAGATGTCGCCGGTCGCCGCCACCATGGCGAAGGCCGTCGTCGGCAGCAGGCCACCGAACCAGCCGTTGCCGATGTGGTACGGCAGGCTCATCGACGTGTAGCGGATGCGCGTCGGGAACAGTTCGACCAGCATCGCGGCGATCGGGCCGTAGACCATCGTCACCAGGATGACCAGGAACGTGAGCAGCACCAGCACCATGGTCTTGTTCATCTTGGCGGGATCCGCGGGCACCGTCAGGTTGGCGGCCTTGGCGGCGTCGCCCACGCCCTTGCGGAAATCACCGATCGACTTGGCGCTCTCGGCCGAGAAGCCATGCCTGGCCTCGTTCAGCGTGCCCGCGGGCGCCGTGAACGTCTTGTCGCCGATGGTGACCGTGGCCGGCTGGCCCGGCGCGCCCACCTTGTTCTCGTACGGGATGTACGAAAGCGTCAGCGTGCGCTTGGCGATGTCGCAGGAGGTGCGGAAGTCGATGTCGCGGGCGATCGGGCTGCCCTGGAACGAGCACTCCTTCGGGTCGGCGGTGACCGTCACCTTGCTCGCCTGCTGCGCGGACAGCAGCGCCGGGTTGGCGTACTTCAGCAGCATCGGAAACACCGTGAAGTAGGTCAGCGCGGCGATCAGGCATCCGCCCATGATGATCGGCTTGCGGCCGATCTTGTCGGACAGCGAACCGAACACGATGAAGAACGGCGTGCCGATGACCAGCGACGCGGCGATCAGCAGGTTGGCCGTCGTGATGTCGACCTTGGCGATCGTCGTCAGGAAGAACAGCGCATAGAACTGGCCGCAATACCAGACCACGGCCTGGCCCGCCGTCAGACCCAGCAGCGCCAGGATCACGATCTTCAGGTTCTTCCACTCGCCGAAGGATTCCGCCAGCGGCGCCTTGGAGGTGCGGCCCTCGGACTTCATCTTCTGGAAGGCGGGCGACTCGTTCAGGCTCAGCCGGATCCAGACCGACACCGCCAGCAGCGCGATCGACACCAGGAACGGAATGCGCCAGCCCCAGTCGCCGAAGTCCTTCTCGCCCATGACGTTGCGCACGCCCAGGATCACGAGCAGCGACAGGAACAGGCCCAGCGTCGCCGTGGTCTGGATCCACGAGGTGTAGGCGCCGCGGCGGCCGTGCGGCGCGTGCTCGGCGACGTAGGTCGCCGCGCCGCCGTACTCACCGCCGAGCGCGAGGCCCTGCAGCATCCGCAACGCGATCAGGATCACCGGCGCCGCGACGCCGATCGAGGCGTAGCTTGGCAGCAGGCCGACGATGAAGGTCGACGCGCCCATGATCAGGATGGTGACCAGGAACGTGTATTTGCGCCCGATCATGTCGCCCAGGCGCCCGAACACCAGGGCGCCGAACGGTCGCACCAGGAAGCCGGCCGCGAAGGCCAGCAGCGCGAAGATGTAGGCGGCGGTGGGATCGAGGCCGGAGAAGAACTGCTTGGCGATGATGGCCGCCAGCGAACCGTAGAGATAGAAGTCGTACCACTCGAACACCGTGCCGAGCGAGGAGGCGAAGATGACCTTCTTCTCCTCGCGCGTCATCGCCGGTGCTGCGCTCGGCTTGCCGGGCGCCGTTGCTGCGATTGCCATATGTCTCCTTCATGTAGTAGGAGACCGGAGTGTTTGGAATGCGTCTGACACCAAACTGACGCAGCGCCGCTTTCGAGGGCGCCCCGGACAATCACTGATAGGGTGATCCCTAGGAGACCTGCACCGCACGGGCGGGACGGCGCACCCGCCCGGCCATGCTCACGAGCACGGCGGCGGCGAAGCCGGCCGGAAAGCCGAACACGCCGGCCGCCAGCGGCTGGATACCGAACCACAGCGCATGGTCCGGCTCGAGGCCGAGGAAGGCGCGCACGCTCACCGCGTTGGCGAGCATGTAGTACACGGCCACCCCCAGCCCCGTCAGCATGCCGGCCACCGCGCCGGGGCGCGTCGCGCCCTTCCAGCCGATGCCCAGCACCATCACCGGCACCAGGCCCGATGCCGCCAGCGAGAAGGAGGCGGTGACCAGCGGCAGGATCTCGCCGGGCTTGAACGACGCCAGCACGGCGGCGACGAGCGCCACTGCCAGCAGCGCGAACTTGGACAGGATCACCCGCCGCTCGCCCGTGAGCTGCTGGTCCACTTCGTGCCAGTAGACGTCGCGCACGATGGCGTTGCTGATGGTGAGCAGCAGCCCGTCGGCGGTCGAGAGCGCCGCCGCCAGCCCGCCCGCCGCCACCAGTCCGGAGATCACGTACGGCAACCCGCCGAGCTCGGGCGTCGCGAGCATCACGATGTCGGCCCCCAGGCGGATCTCGCCCCATTGCAGGATCCGGTCGCCGTTGACGTCGGCGATCGAGATCAGCGACGGATCGACCTTGCCCCACTGGGCGATCCACGCCGGCAGCGAATCGAAGCTGCTGCCCACCAAGTTGTTCATGACCTCGAACTTCACCAGCGCGGCCAGCGCCGGCGCGCTGAGGTAGACGAGCGCGATGAAGAACAGCGTCCAGGCGACCGACGAGCGCGCCTCGGCCACCGATGGCGTCGTGTAATAGCGCGTGAGCAGGTGCGGCAAGCCGGCGGTGCCGGCCATCAGGCAGAACATCAGCGCCAGGAAATTCAGCCGCGAGGTGTTGAAGGCTTCCTGGTCTCGGGCGCTCCCGTCGGGGTCGCCGGCGAACGCCTGGCTGTGGGCCGGCAGCCCGCCCAGCGGATTGGCGCGTTCGTAGCTCTCGTGCATCGCGCGCAGCCAATGCTCGCGCGCCGCCGGCACGTCCTTGGGCAGGGCCGCCAGTTCGCGGTTGGCCTGGACGATCAAGGCGGAGTCGGCGCCCTGCACCTTCAGCTGCCGGATGCGCTCCTTGGCGGCCGCGCGCTCGTGCGCGAGGGCGGCCGGCACGTCGTGCAGGCGCTCCTCGTACGCGCGGGCCCGCTGCAGGAAGATGGCGGCCACCTGTTTTTCGGCGGGATCATCGGCCAGCTTGCGTTCGAGCTGCGAGATCTTCTGCAGCTGCATGCCGTACACCACCGGCGCGACCGGGTTGCCCAGCTGCTTGTAGGCGAGCCACGACACCGGAATGAAGAATGCCAGCAACAGGATCACGTACTGGGCCACCTGCGTCCAGGTGATCGCGCGCATGCCGCCGAGGAAGGAGCACAGCAGCACGCCGCCGAGTCCGAGCAAGATCCCGATCTCGAACTGCACGCCGGTCAGCCGCGATGCGATCAGGCCAATGCCGTAGATCTGGGCGATGACGTAGGTGAACGAACAGAGCGCCGCCGCGAGCGCCGCGATCACGCGCGGCCAGCGCCCGCCGAACCGCACGCTGAAGTAGTCGGGGACCGTGTAGAGATTGAGCCGCCGCAGATGGGGCGCGATCAGCAGCGCCACCAGGCAAAAGCCGCCGGTCCAACCCAGCACGTACGCGAGGCCGCCCGCCTGCCCCTCGGTCCCTGCGAACCCCTGCAGGTACAGCCCGCCGGCCATGCTGATGAACGAGGCCGCGCTCATCCAGTCGGCCGCGGCGGCCATGCCGTTGTAGACCGCCGGGATGCGCCGGCCCGCCACGTAGTACTCCTGCGGGTCGGTGGTGCGGCCGTAGATCCCGATCGCCGCATACACCATGATCGACAGGAACAGGAAGATCGGCCCGAGCCAGAACCGCGACAGCCCCTTCTGCTCCGCCCACGCCATCAGCGCGACGAACAGCAGCACGCCCGCCACGTAAGCGGCCAGCAGCCGGCGCAGGCGGCGCTTGTAGGCGGCGTACGCGGCAGGATCAAGCATGCGGGCCATCGCCCTGGTCGGGCTCGCTGTCCTGCGGCGCGAGCCGCCGCATCGCCACCGCATAGGCCGCGACGATCGCGATGAAGACGATGATCGCGCCTTGCGCACCCATCCAGTAGGCGAACGGCCAGCCGGCCACCACGAACTGGAGGTCGTGCGCGAAGAAGAAGAAGCCGAAGCTCACGCCGGCCCAGACGGCCAGCAGGCCCGCCTTGAGCCACACCACGCGAGCGTCCGGCCGTCCCGGTGCGTCCCTCATCCGGGCATCATGGCACGCGGCACGGCCGTGCGCCAGCGTGCCGCCCGCGGCCCCGTCAGGCTTCTGCCAGCCGCTGCCAGGTGGCGATCACGCTGTCAGGATTCAGCGAGATCGAGGCGATGCCCTCGGCGGCGAGCCACTGCGCGAAGTCCGGATGGTCGCTGGGGCCCTGGCCGCAGATGCCCACGTACTTGCCGGCCGCCTTGCAGGCGCCGATCGCGCGCGACAGCAGTGCCCTGACGGCCGGATCGCGCTCGTCGAAGTCCGCGGCCAGCAGTTCGAGCCCGGAGTCGCGGTCCAGCCCCAGCGTGAGCTGGGTCAGGTCGTTCGAGCCGATCGAGAAGCCGTCGAAGAACTCGAGGAACTGCTCGGCCAGCACGGCGTTGCTCGGCACCTCGCACATCATGATGATCTTGAGCGCGGCGTCGCCCGTGCCCTCGCCGCGCTTGAGTCCGTGCTGCGCGAGCAGCTGCACCACCCGGTCGGCCTGGCCCAGGGTGCGCACGAACGGCACCATCACCTGCACGTTGGTCAGGCCCATGTCGGTGCGAACCCGGCGCAGCGCTTCGCACTCCATCGCGAAGGCCTCGTTGAAGTCGCTGCTGATGTAGCGCGCGGCGCCGCGGAACCCCAGCATCGGGTTCTCCTCCTCGGGCTCGTAGCGCGAGCCGCCGATGAGTTTGCGGTACTCGTTGGACTTGAAGTCGGACAGCCGCACGATGACGGGCTTGGGCCAGAACGCGGCGGCGATCGTCGCCACGCCCTCGGCCACCTTGTCGACGTAGAAGGCCCGCGGCGAGGCATGACCCCGGGCGACCGACTCCACCGCGAGCTTCAGGTCGGCGTCGACGTTGGGGTAGTCGAGGATGGCCTTGGGATGGACGCCGATGTTGTTGTTGATGATGAACTCGAGGCGGGCCAGGCCGACGCCTTCGTTGGGCAGTTGCGCGAAATCGAAGGCCAGCTGGGGATTGCCGACGTTCATCATGATCTTGGTGGCGATCTTCGGCATCGCGCCGCGCTGCACCTCGGTCACCTCGGTCTCGAGCAGGCCGTCGTAGATGTAGCCGGTGTCGCCCTGGGCGCAACTCACCGTCACCAGCGTGCCTTCCTTCAACTGGCTGGTGGCGTCGCCGCAACCGACCACGGCCGGGATGCCGAGCTCGCGCGCGATGATCGCCGCGTGGCAGGTGCGCCCGCCCCGGTTGGTGACGATGGCGCTGGCGCGCTTCATCACCGGCTCCCAGTTCGGGTCGGTCATGTCGGTGACCAGCACATCGCCGGGCTGCACCTTGTCCATCTCGGACGTGCCGTGCACGACGCGCACCGGACCGGTGCCGATCTTCTGACCGATGGCCCGGCCCTCGGCCAGCACGGGGCCCTTGCCCTTGAGCTTGTAGCGGGTTTCGGCCTTGCTGCCCTGCTGGCTCTTCACCGTCTCGGGCCGGGCCTGCAGGATGTACAGCTGGCCGTCGGCGCCGTCCTTGCCCCATTCGATGTCCATCGCCCGGCCGTAATGCTGCTCGATCACCAGCGCGTAGCGCGCGAGCTGCTCGATGTCCGCATCGGTCAGGGAATAGCGGTTGCGCTGCTCGAGCGGCACCTCCATGGTCTTGACCAGCGGCATGCCGGCCGCCCGGTTGTCGTTGAAGACCATCTGGATCAGCTTGGAGCCCAGGTTGCGGCGGATCACGGCCTTCTTGCCGGCCCGCAGCATCGGCTTGTGCACGTAGAACTCGTCCGGGTTCACCGCGCCCTGCACCACCGTCTCGCCCAGGCCGTAGCTGGACGTGATGAACACCACGTCCTCGAATCCGGACTCGGTGTCGATCGTGAACATCACGCCGGCCGCGCCGAGGTCGCTGCGCACCATGCGCTGCACGCCGGCGGACAGCGCCACGTCGGAATGGGCGAAGCCCTTGTGCACGCGGTAGCTGATGGCGCGGTCGTTGTACAAGGAGGCGAACACCTCCTTGGTCTTGTGCAGCACCGCGTCGATACCGACCACGTTCAGGAACGTCTCCTGCTGGCCCGCGAACGACGCGTCCGGGAGGTCTTCGGCGGTCGCCGACGAACGCACGGCGAAGCTCGCCTGCGGATTGTCGGCCGACAGTTTGGCGAAGGCGTCGCGGATCGACTGCTCGAGCTCGGGCGGGAATGGCTGGGCCTCGACCCACGACCGGATCTCGGCCCCGGCAGTGGCCAGCGCGCGCACGTCGTCCATGTCCAGCGCCGCCAGCCGCGCATTGATGCGCTGGGCGAGGCCGTCGTGGGACAGGAACTGCCGGAAAGCGTGGGCCGTGGTGGCGAAGCCGGTGGGGACCCGCACTCCGCCCGGCAGCTGCGAGATCATTTCGCCGAGGCTGGCGTTCTTGCCGCCAACCGCCTCGACGTCGCTCATTCTCAGGTTTTCAAACGGAACGACCAGGGCGGTCGGGCTGAAAAGGGCAGACATGGGAAAGCTCCAGAAGTTGAAACCGGGACGCTGGCGCGGCAGCGCGCTTTTCCATGGCGACGGGCGCGGCTTTGGTCTTGTTCGAATGGGCCGGGGCGGTGCATGGCGAGCGGAGATAATTCGAGCCATTGTAGGCCGGCACAGCCCTGCTGGGGTCTGGCCGAGCAGCTCGACCAGGCCATCCACCAATGCACTCTCGCACGGTCTTCTTCATCTCCGACGGCACCGGCATCACCGCCGAAACCTTCGGCAACGCCATCCTGGCGCAGTTCGAATTCAAGCCGCGGCACGTACGCCTGCCGTTCGTCGACAGCGTGGACAAGGCGCACCAGGTGGTGCGGCACGTCAACCATATCGCGGAGGTCGAGGGCCGCAAGCCGATCGTGTTCACCACGCTGGTGAACGTCGAGATCATGCAGGTGATTGAGCAGGGCTGCAAAGGCATGTTGCTCGACATGTTCGGCACCTTCGTCGCCCCGCTGGAGGTGGAACTGGGCATGAAGTCCAACCACCGCATCGGCCGCTTCTCCGACGTCAGCAAGAGCAAGGAGTACCACGAGCGGATCGAGGCGATCAATTTCACGCTGGCGCACGACGACGGCCAGTCCACGCGCGACCTGGAGCGCGCCGACGTGATCCTGGTCGGGGTGAGCCGCAGCGGCAAGACCCCCACCTCGCTGTACCTCGCGATGCAGCATGGCCTGAAGGCGGCCAACTACCCGCTGATCCCCGAAGATTTCGAGCGCCAGCAATTGCCGGCGGCGCTGGCGCCGCACCGGCGCAAGATCTTCGGTCTCACGATCCAGCCGGAGCGGCTCGCCGAGATCCGCCACGAGCGCCGTCCGAACTCCCGCTACGCGTCCCTCGAGAACTGTCGCGCCGAAGTGGCCGACGCCGAAGCCATGATGCGGCGGGCCGGCATCCGCTGGCTCAGCACGACGACCAAGTCGATCGAGGAAATCGCCACCACGATCCTGCAGGAGCTGCGGCCGGAGCGGCTGGAGTACTGATCCGGCGCGAGCCCTGCTGTAATGCGGTTGTCAGCCGGCGGATTCACGCTGGCGACCTGCCGCCATGAAACTCGCGCTGCTCGCCGACATCCACGCCAATCTGCAGGCGCTCCAAGCCTGCCTGGCCGACGCGCGCCGCCGCGGCGCGGACCAGTACGCGTTCCTGGGCGACCTGGTGGGCTACGGGGCCGACCCCGTTGCGGTGCTGGACATCATCGCGGACCGGGCCGGCGCCGGCGCGTGGGTCGGGCGCGGCAACCACGACGAGGCGGCGCTCGCCCCGCCGGCGCCGGCGGCCGGCAAGGCGGATCCGGTCGCAGCGGCGTGGACGGCTGCCCAGTTGCGCGCGGAGCACCGCGAGTTCCTGGCGGGCCTGCCGCTCTTCGTCAGGCACGACTTCTTCGTGCTCGTGCACGCCAGCATGCGCGAGCCGCGCCGCTGGGAGTACGTGCAGGACGCGCTCACGGCGGCCGGCAGCCTCGGCGCCGCCCAAGACCTCGGGCTGACCCACGTGTTCGGCGGCCACGTGCACGAGCAGCGGCTGTTCTTCCAGGGCGCCGTCGGCAAGGTGATGCCGTTCGAACCGACCGCGGGGGTGCCGGTGCCGTTGCCGCGGCACCGGCACTGGGTCGCCACCGTCGGCTCGGTCGGCCAGCCGCGCGATCGCCGCAGCGAGGCGATGTATGCGCTGTTCGACAGCGACACGCTGCAGCTCACCTTCGTTCGCGTTCACTACGACCACGAGGCCGCGGCCCAGGCGATCATCGATGCCGGCCTGCCGGCTTTCAACGCCAGCCGACTGCCGCGCGGCGAATAGGAGCTCGCGCCCGATGAAGCTGCTCGAGCCCGGCACCGAGATCGACGGCTTTGTCATCGAGGAATGCCTGCACGCGGGCGGCATGGCCCACATCTACCGCGTGCGCTATGCCCAGCCGGGCCGCGAGCCCGGGTTTCCGATGGCGATGAAGGTGCCGCGCATGACCGCCGGCGACGGCGCGGAGAACATCGTCGGATTCGAGGTCGAGCATCAGTTGCTGCAGGTGCTGACCGGTCCCCACGTCCCGCGCTTCGTCGCGGCGGGCGACCTGGCGCGCGTGCCGTACCTGGTGATGGAACTGGTGCCGGGGCGGCCGCTGCAGGACTGGATCGACCGCGCGAGCCTGGAGCGGCGCCAGCCGCCGGCCGCGGAAATCGCGCGGCTGGGCGCGGCGCTGGCGGTGGCCGCGCACAGCCTGCACCAGCAGGACGCGGTGCACCTGGACATCAAGCCCGGCAACGTGATCATTCGGCCGGACGGGCGCGCCGTCCTGTTGGACTTCGGCCTCAGCTGGCACGGCCACTACCCCGACCTGCTGGCCGAGGAGATGCGGCTGGCCGTCGGTTCGCCGCCGTGGATCGCCCCGGAACAGGTGGTGGGCGTGCGCGGTGACCCCCGCAGCGACGTGTTCGCGATCGGGGTCGTGCTGTACGAGTTGGCCACCGGCGAACTGCCGTTCGGCGACCCGCAGACCCGCGGCGGGCTGCGCCAGCGGCTGTGGATGGACCCGCCGCCGCCGCGCGCCATCGCGCCTGCCACGCCGCCCTGGCTGCAGGAGATCATCCTGCGCTGCCTCGAGCCGGAAGCGGCGCAGCGTTATGCCTCGGCAGCGCACCTGGCCTTCGACCTGGCCGACCCGGACCAGGTTCAGGTCGGCGAGCGCGGACAGCGCACCCGCGGCACCTCGTGGTGGACCCACGTGAAGCGCTGGTTCAAGGCGGCCGGGCTGCACTACCACCCCAGTCCGCTGCCCAGCACCCAGATCGACCAGGTACCGATCGTCATGGTGGCCGTGCCCTGGCGCGACGCCTCCGACGCAACGCTCTATTCCCTGCGGCGGGCCACCGGGCGCTCGCTGGGGATTCGTCCCGGCGCACGGCTGGCCTGCGTCACCGTGATCGGCCCCGGCGATACCGACAGCACCGACCGCCAGCGCAGCGAAGTGCAGGTGCACCGGCGCCAGCTCGAGGCCCTGCGTCGCTGGAGCCAGGGCTTGCCGCTCGAAGGCCACCAGGTCTCCTGCCACGTGCTGGAGGCGTCGGACGTTGCCGCCGCCCTGGTGCAGTACGCGCGCGGCAACAACGTCAGCCTGATGATCCTCGGCGCCGCCACCCACGGCCTGAAATTCCAACGCCTGGTCGGCACCGTGCCGATCCGGGTGGCCATGGAGGCGCCGTGCAGCGTCATGCTCGTCAAGCAGGCCCTCCCGTTCAGCGAGCTCGATCGCACGCCCGTGCCGGAAGCGCTGGCGCCGGACCCGGCCCAGCAGGAGCGGGGCGAGCCCGCCGCGCCGCAACGGCGGGCCTCCTCCTTGTACATGGGACCGCTCGAATAGCGTCCGGCGCCGTAGCCGGCCTCGGCACGTTCGACCGGTCGCGGGCCGCCGCCTGAGCGCGTGGTGTCTCCCGTCCGAATAGCCAATGGCTAATGACGCAATATTATCAATA
The DNA here is from genome assembly GCF_035554825.1 of Ramlibacter sp. Classification (GTDB taxonomy): domain Bacteria; phylum Pseudomonadota; class Gammaproteobacteria; order Burkholderiales; family Burkholderiaceae_C; genus Ramlibacter. Next base: position 11,761 of record NZ_DATMHS010000015.1, read on the forward strand.
AATTGGATATATTCAACAGCCGGACGCACACTGACAGTCCGGTTCACAAATCACATAGAGAGGAAAACGATGTCCCTGATCAACAGCCAGATCCTTCCCTTCCAGGCCACCGCCTATCACAACGGCAAGTTCGTGCCGGTGAGCGACGCCAGCTTCAAGGGCAAGTGGTCGGTGGTGGTCTTCTATCCCGCCGACTTCACCTTCGTGTGCCCGACCGAGCTGGGCGATCTGGCCGACCACTACGAAGAGTTCAAGAAGCTGGGCGTCGAGGTCTATGGCGTGTCCACCGACACGCACTTCACGCACAAGGCATGGCACGATACCTCGGACACGATCCGCAAGGTCCAGTACCCGCTGATCGGCGACCCCAACCACCAGCTGGCGCGCTTCTTCGACGTGCTGATCACCGAAGGCGAGGACGCTGGCCTGGCGCTGCGCGGCACCTTCGTGATCGATCCGGACGGCCGGATCAAGACCGTCGAGGTGCACGACAACGGCATCGGCCGCGATGCCCGCGAAACCTTGCGCCGCGTGAAGGCCGCCCAGTACATCGCCGCCCATCCGGGCGAGGTGTGCCCGGCCAAGTGGAGCGAAGGCGCGCAGACCCTCAAGCCCTCGCTGGACCTGGTCGGCAAGATCTAAGGCCGCGTCCCGCCGCAGCCCGGGCGCGCTCCTGCCCCGGGCTTTTTTTCGCCCGAACACCACCAGCCACGGAGGTCTTTCCATGCTCGATGCCAATCTCAAGGCCCAGTTGGCCGCCTACCTCGAACGCATGACGCAGCCGGTCGAGATCGTCGCGTCCCTCGACGACAGCCCGGCGTCGGCCGAACTGCAGGCGCTCCTGAAGGATGTCGCCGAGGCATCGCCGCGCGTGACGATCACAGAGACCCGCGGCGGACCGCAGCGCACGCCGTCGTTCTCCGTCAACCGCCCCGGCGCGGCCGACGGGCCGCGCTTCGCCGGCTTGCCGATGGGGCACGAGTTCACGTCGCTGGTGCTGGCGCTGCTGCAGGTGGGCGGCTATGCGCCCAAGGTCGACGAGGCCGTCCTGGAGCAGATCCGGGCGCTCGAGGGTGATTTCGAGTTCGAGATCTACATCTCGCTGACCTGCCACAACTGTCCCGACGTCGTGCAGGCGTTGAACCTCATGGCGATCCAGAACCCGCGGATCCGCGCGACCATGATCGACGGTGCGCTGTTCCAGGACGAAGTCAAGGCCCGCGAGGTCATGGCCGTGCCGACGGTGTTCCTCAACGGCGCCCATTTCGGCCAGGGCCGCATGAGCCTGGAAGAGATCCTGGCCAAGATCGACACCGGCGGCGCGCAGCGCGAGGCCGCAAAGATCGCCGGCAAGGCGCCGTTCGACGTCCTGATCGTGGGCGGCGGGCCGGCCGGCGCGGCGGCGGCCGTATACGCGGCGCGCAAGGGCATCCGCACCGGCATCGCCTCCGAACGGTTCGGCGGCCAGGTCCTCGACACGCTCGGGATCGAAAACTTCGTCTCGGTCAAGGAAACCGAAGGGCCGAAATTCGCCCTCGCGCTCGAGGAGCATGTGCGCCATTACGACGTCGACATCATGAACCTGCAGCGGGCCAAGGCACTGGTGCCGCGCGATGGCATGACCGAAGTGCAGCTGGAAAGCGGCGCCTCGCTCAAGGCACGCACGGTGATCATCAGCACCGGTGCGCGCTGGCGCACGGTCAATGTGCCCGGCGAGCAGGCGTACCGCAACAAGGGCGTCGCCTATTGCCCGCACTGCGACGGCCCCTTGTTCAAGGGCAAGCGCGTGGCCGTGATCGGCGGCGGCAACTCCGGCGTGGAAGCGGCGATCGACCTGGCCGGCATCGTCGACCACGTGACGCTGCTCGAATTCGATACCCGCCTGCGCGCCGACGCGGTGCTGCAGCGCAAGCTCGCGACCCTGCCCAACGTCACCACCGTCGTCAACGCGCAAACGACGGAGATCACCGGCGACGGCCACAAGGTGAACGGGCTCGTCTACCAGGACCGCGCCAGCGGCGAAAGCCGGCGCGTCGAACTGGCGGGGGTGTTCGTGCAGATCGGGCTCGTGCCCAACACCGAATGGCTGCGCGGCACGCTGGAGCTGTCGCGCCACGGCGAGATCGTCGTCGATGCCCGCGGCGCGACGTCGCTGCCCGGCGTGTTCGCCGCCGGCGACGCGACCACGGTGCCGTTCAAGCAGATCATCATCGCGGCCGGGGACGGCGCGAAGGCGGCGCTCGCGGCCTTCGACCATCTCATCCGGCAACCGGCGGCAACCGCCTGACCAGGGCGAGCCGAATTCCCGCAGAATCTCGGCTCACCATCTCGCGGGAGCAACCATGCAAGGCGATCCACAAGTCATCCAGCACCTGCAGGCGCAGCTGCGCAACGAGCTCACGGCCACCAACCAGTACTTCCTGCACTACCGGATCCTGAAGCATTGGGGCTTCGACAAGCTCGCCAAGAAGGAGTACGAGGAATCGATCGGCGAGATGAAGCATGCCGACCGCCTGATGGAGCGGATCCTGATGATCGACGGCCTGCCGAACCTGCAGGACCTGGGCAAGTTGCTGGTGGGCGAGAACGTGCCGGAAATCCTCGAGTGCGACCTGCGGCTGGAGCGGGCCGCCCAGGGCACGATCAAGGATGGGATCGCCCACTGCGAGACGGTGCGGGATTACGTGTCGCGCGACATCCTCCAAGGCATCCTGGACGACACGGAAGAGCACATCGACTTCCTGGAAACCCAGATCGACCTGCTGGCCAAGGTCGGGCTGCAGAACTACCTGCAATCGCAGATGGGCAGCCCGAGCTGAAAGGTGGGCGCCCCGGGGCTGAGCGGGGAGGACGCCCGGCGCCGAGGGCCAAGCGCCAAGTGGATGGAAGAGCATCCGCTTGGCCGGCAGGGGCTTGACTTATGTCATGCTGAATGCGAGGCATTCGCATTCATAATGACGACAGGTCAACCAGCCAAGCAGTACCCCGCCATGATCGTTTGCGTTTGCCACCGCGTTTCCGACCGGGACATCGCCCGCCACGTGCGTGGCGGCATGGATTTCAGCGACATCCAGCTCGAGCTGGGGGTCGCGACCCAGTGCGGCCAATGCGAAAGCTGCGCCCGCGAGATCGTGGCGCAATGCAGTGCCACCAGCCCGGTGGCGGCGATCCACCACGAGCGCGCCGGCTGTGGCGGCGGCGCCGGCTGTGCATGCGCGGCCGGCGGCCCCGCGGCTTGAGCGAGCGCGGCGGCGGCGGCGCCGCAGGCGCCCCCTCTCAGCTCAAAGGCCCAGCGCGGCGATGCCGGCGCGGGCGATCTGCGCGTCCTCGCTCGACTTGACGCCACTCACCCCGACCGCACCCAGGCAGTCGCCGCCCTTCATGATCGGCACGCCGCCTTCCAGCAGGCCCTTCAGGTCGGGCGCACTCAGGAACGAAACCCGGCCGCCATTGATCATTTCCTCGTAGATCCGGCTCTCGCGCTGGCCGACGGCGGCGGTGTTGGCCTTGGCCGGCGCGATGTGGGCCGAAATCGGGGCCGCGCCGTCCAGGCGCTGCAGCCACAGCAGGTGGCCGCCATCGTCGACGATGGCGATGCTCACGGCCCATTTGTTCTTCATGGCTTCGGCTTCGGCCGCCGCCGCGATGGCCTTGACGTCCGCGAGTTCCAGGGCAGGTTTGGTCTTCATTCCATGATTTCCGAGAGTCGAGCGGCCGAGCATAACGGCTGGCGAACGCCCAATTGATGGGCTTGGCGTCAACTCACCTTGAACCAACCTAGAATGCGCTCATCTAACGGCCACCAGCTGCAAGGAGAGACCGACATATGAATGACCAGGTTCGAACCATCGACTACGGGCGTGCCTTGCCGGCGGCGCAGCAGCGCAACCGGGTGCTGCGCAACACCTACTGGCTGCTGGCGCTCAGCCTGATTCCCACCGTGCTGGGAACGTGGTTCGGCGTGGCGACCGGCATCACCCGCGGCCTCGGCGGCGGGCTCGGCCTGATCGTCTTCCTCGGCGGCGCGTTCGGCTTCATGTACGCGATCGAGAAGACGAAGAACTCCGCCGCCGGCGTGCCGGTGCTGTTGGCGTTCACGTTCTTCATGGGCTTGATGCTGTCGCGCCTGATCGCGATGGTGCTGGGCTTCAAGAACGGCCCGAGCCTGATCATGACGGCGTTCGGCGGCACCGCCGGCGTGTTCCTCGTGATGGCGATGCTCTCCAGCGTCATCAAGCGCGACCTCTCGGGCCTGGGCAAGTGGCTGTTTGCCGGCGCCCTGGTGATCATGGTCGGGGCAATCGTCAACGTCTTCGTCGGCTCCTCGGTCGGCATGATGGTGATCAGCATCCTGGCAATCGGCGTCTTCAGCGGCTTCATGCTGTTCGACCTGAAGCGCATCGTCGATGGCGGCGAGACCAACTACATCACGGCGACGCTGGCGCTGTACCTGGACGCGTTCAACGTGTTCCAGAGCCTGCTGGCGCTGCTGGGCTTGGCCGACAGCGACTGACGGCGCGGCCGGCGATCGACGAGCAACGGGGCCCGCGGGCCCCGTTGCTCATTCCAGGTCGAACACGGCGATGCTTTCGACGTGCGCCGTGTGCGGGAACATGTTCACCACCCCCGCCATCGTGCAGCGGTAGCCGGCCTGGTGCACCAGCAGCCCCGCGTCGCGCGCGAGGGTCGCCGGATTGCAGCTGACGTAGACGATGCGCCTGGGCGGCGTCCAGCCGCCACGCAGTTCCGGCTGCTGATGCAGGTCGGCCAGCGCCTTCGCCAGGGCGAACGCGCCTTCGCGCGGCGGGTCCACCAGCCAGCGGTCGGCCACCCCGTCGCCCACCAGTTGCTCCGGCGTGATCACGAACAGGTTGCGCGCGGCGAACGTCGCCGGCGCCAGCGGCCGGCCGCCGGTCATGCCGCCGCGGTTGCGCTCGTAGTTCTCGCGCGAGCGGGCCACCAGGGTCTCGCTGCCTTCGATGCCCAGCACGCTGCCGGCGCGCGTGGCGATGGGCAGGGTGAAGTTGCCCAGGCCGCAGAACCAGTCGATCACCCGTTCCCCGGCCCCGGGGTCGAGCAGCCGCACCGCGCGCGATACCAGCACCCGGTTGATGTGCGGATTGACCTGGGTGAAGTCGGTCGGCTTGAACGGCATCGTGATGCCGAACTCCGGCAGCGAGTACGCGAGCGGCGTGCCGCCGGACTCCATCGGATGCGCCGTGTCGGGTCCCTTCGGCTGCAGCCACCATTGCACCCCGGGGTGCCGGGCGGCGAACGCGCGCAGCTTGTCCAGGTCGCCGTCGGAGAGCGGCTCCAGGTGGCGCAGCACCAGCGCCGTCACGTCCTCGCCGCAGGCCAGCTCGATCTGCGGGCAGGTTTCGATCGCGTCCATCGACCCGATCAGCTCGCGCAACGGCAGCAGCAGGTCGCTGACGTGCTTGGGCACGACATGGCATTCGCGGATGTCGGCCACGTAGCGGCTCTTGCGCTCGTGAAAGCCCACCAGCACCGCTTCCTTCTTGCGCACGTGCCGCACCGAAAAGCGGGCCCGCCAGCGATAGCCCCAGGTCGGCCCCTCGATCGGCCGCAGCAGCGTCTCGGGCTTGACCTTGCCCAGGTGCCACAGGTTGTCTTCCAGCACGCGCTGCTTGATCGCCACCTGGGCCGCCACGTGCAGGTGCTGCATCTTGCAGCCGCCGCAGGCCCCTTCGTGCAGGCCGAAGTGCGGGCAGCGCGGGCGCACCCGTTGCGCCGACTCGTGGTGGATCTCGGTGAGGGTCGCCTGCTCCCAGTTGTTCTTGCGCCGGTTGACGCGGGCCGAAACCTGTTCCGACGGCAGCGCGCCGTCGATGAACACCACCTTGCCGTCGGGCCGGCGCGCGACACCTTGCGCCTCGATATCGAGGCCGTCCACCTGCAGCCAGCCCTCGGGCAGGGCGGCCCTCTGCTCCACTTCTTCACTCATGCCTGAATTGTCTCAGGCGCGGCAATTCAGGCCCAGGCGCCGAGGTATTCCTGCCAGTGCGGCTCCGCCGGCGCGAGGTCGGCGAGCGTGGCCTTGACCATCGCGATCTCCTGCTCGTACTCAGCTTCGGTGAAGCCGCAACGCATCTTCTGGAACCGGCAGTACAGCAGGTAGGTGTTCATCACGTCGGTCTCGCAGTAGCGGCGGATCTCGTCCAGCTTGCCGTCGAGAAAGGCCGGGTACACCTGCGACCCGTCCATGCCAAGCTTGCCCGGGAAGCCGCACAGCTTGGCCATCGCGTCCAGCGGCGCGTTGTTCTTCGGCTGGTACATGGCCAGCAGGTCCATCAGGTCCAGGTGCCGCATGTGGTAGCGGCCGATGTAGTTGTTGTACTTGAACTCGCGCGAGTCGGCCCCGCCCTCCTCGCCCATGCACCAGTAGCGATCGGCGACCACGCCGTGGCGCAGGCCGCGGTAATGCAGCACCGGGAGGTCGAAGCCGCCGCCGTTCCAGCTCACGAGTTGCGGCACGTGCTTGTCGACGGCGGAAAAGAAGTTCTGGATCACCTTGCCCTCGCTCGCGTTGTCGCGGTCGACGAACGAGTGCACCCGCAGACCCTCGGCATTGCGGAACACGCAGCTGATCACGAGCACGCGCTGCAGATGCAGCGGCATGAAGTCGCTCTGGCCGCGGTCCTGCCGTTCCTGCACCCAGTCGGCATAGACCTGCGCGTCGGATGCGTCGGCGGCGGCGCCGCGCACGGCCCGCAGCCCGGCCACGTCGGGAATGGATTCGATGTCGAAGACGAGGATCGGCCAGCTCATGCGCCGCACTGTAGCAGGCGCTGGCGCGGCGCTCAGAAGAGCGACTGCTTGCTGATGCCGTTGCGCACCATGTAGCGTTTGAGCTTCATGAGCGCTTCGTTCTGGATCTGGCGCACGCGCTCGCGCGTGAGGCCGAGCCGGTCGCTCAGCACTTCCAGCGTCTCGGGCTCGCGGTCGTGCAACCCGAAACGGCCTTCCAGCACCTCGCGCTCGCGATTGGAAAGCGCGTCGATCCAGTTGTTCAGCAGGTGCTCGACCTCGTGGTTCTGCGTGACCCCGGTGGGATCGAGCGTCATCTCGTCGGCCATCGAGTCGCCGAGCGTGTGCTCGTCTTCCGAACGGTCCATCACGGCGTCCAGCGACTTGGGGGTCTCGGCCATCGCCAGCAGTTCGGCGACATCCTGCACCTCGCGCCCGAGCAGCGCCGCGACGTCTTCGACCCGCACGCCCTCGCCTTCGAACCCATTGCGGGCCGCGGCGAAGGCCGGGTCGTTCTCCAGCGTGCGGCGCGCGCGCAGCACCTGCTGCAGTTCCCGCACGACGTGCACCGGCAGGCGGATCACCCGGCCCTGGTTCATCACGGCGCGCTCGACCGACTGGCGGATCCACCAGGTCGCATAGGTCGAGAAGCGGAAACCGCGCTCCGGCTCGAACTTGTCGATCGCATGCATCAGGCCGAGGTTGCCCTCCTCGATCAGGTCCGACAGCGGTACGCCGCGTCCGAGGTAACCCTTGGCGATGCTGACCACCAGCCGCAGGTTGTGCTCGATCATCGACTGGCGCGCGGCGAAATCGCCGGCCCGCGCGCGGGTGGCGGTCGCGTATTCCTGCTCGGGGGTGAACAATTCGGTGCGCCGGACCTCGCGCAGATAGAGCGTCAGGGTGTCGCTGGACTCGCCGGCCAGCTCGGGCGTGGCTTCGCGGGGTGCGGAGGAATCGGCGGGGGGCTCGGCGCGCTCGCCAAAGGAATCCGTGTGCTGCGTGGCACCACCCCGGTTCGCCCCGGGGCTGGCGGACTGGCTGCGGCCGTCGCGCTGTTTCACGGCGCCATTTTACCGCGCCGGCTCGGGAAACGGCCAGTTGAAATCTCGCCCGACCCAGCGCAGCAGCCCGGGCGAGCGTCTAACGGGGCGGCAGATAGCGTGTCGGGTCGACCGGCTTGCCCTGGCGCCGGATCTCGAAATGCAGTTTCACGCGATCGGCATCGCTGCTGCCCATCTCGGCAATCTTCTGACCCTTGCGCACGGTCTGGTCTTCCTTGACCAGCAACAGCTGGTTGTGGGCATACGCCGACAGGTAGGTGTTGTTGTGCTTGAGGATGATCAGGTTGCCGTAGCCCCGCAGCCCCGCGCCCGCGTACACCACCCGGCCGTCGGCGGACGCCAGCACCGGATCGCCCGCCTTGCCGGCAATGTCCAGGCCCTTGTTGCGTTGCTCGTCGAAGCCCGCGATCACGCCGGCGACCGAGGTCGTGGGCCAGACCCATCCGATGTCTTCCTCGCCGGGCGGCGCCGGCGTCGGGGTCAGCGGCGGCACGCTGGCCACCTGCGGGGCCGAAGCCGGCCGGGCCGCCGCACTCGCGGCCGCGGCGGGCGCCGCTGCCGACGCCGGCGCCGAGGCGGCCGGCGCGACGGGGGTCGGCACCACGGTCGCCGGCGCGACCGGCTTGGCCACGGCGACCTCGCGCGGCGGCTCGGGTGGCACCACCCGCAGCACTTGCCCCACTTCGATCAGGTTCGGATTGTCCAGGTTGTTCCAGCGTGCGATGTCGCGCCAGTTCTGCCCCGCGTCGAGCGCGATGCGGATCAGCGTCTCGCCCTGGCGCACCGTGTGGTAGCCGGCCTTGCCGGCGTTCTCGGCCGCGGGGACTTTGGCGGCCTCCGTGACCACCGCGGGCGCCGGCCGCGCACGCATCCCGGCGCCGCGGTCCTCTACGGGGGCCGGCAGCCGCGCCTTCGACGCGCAGCCGGCGAGTGCGGCGGCCAGCAGCAGGGCCGCCGCGATTGACCATCCCGGGTGGCGCCACCTCAGCATCGTGTGTTGTTCCTCATCAAGCGATTCCCGATTTTAGGGGGACGAAATTCACGGCTTCCAGAACACTTTGTTGCAGTCCGGCCGAGGTCTTTTCGATGACGACGAGCGCTTGCTGGCCGCCCGCCATCACCGTGGGCGCGACGATACGCCCGCCAAGGCCGAGCTGTTCGCACCAAGCCCGCGGCACCGCTTCGCCACCGGCAGCCGCGATGATTCCCGCGTACGGCGCGCCGCGCGCGTACCCGGCCATGCCGTCACCGAACAGCAGGTGCACGTTGGGCAGCCGAAAGGGCCGCAGGTTGTCGCGGGCCTTGTCATGCAGTCCGCGCAGCCGCTCGATGCTGTAGACCTCCGCGGCCACCTGGCTCAGCACGGCCGCCTGGTAGCCGCAACCGGTGCCGATCTCCAGCACCCGGCCCAGGCGCGGCGCGTTCGCATCGCCGAGCAGCAGTTCGATCATGCGCGCCACCACGCTCGGCTTGGAGATGGTCTGCGCCAGCCCGATCGGCAGGCTGGTGTCTTCGTATGCCTGATTCACGAGCGCGGTGTCGACGAAGCGGTGCCGCTGCACGACGCCCATCGCCGCGAGCACCCGCTGGTCGCGGATGCCCTGCGCCGCCAGCCGCTGCACCATCCGCGCGCGCACCACCTGCGAGTCGAGGCCAACGCCGCCGGGCACGGCCGGCAGCTTGGCCGGCGCCGCCGGCGCACGGCCCGCAGCCGGCGCGGGCGTGGAGTCCAGCCGCGCCGGAAACGACGGCCGCCGGTTCATCGGCGTCCTGTCCCGCGCGTCGGTCCAGCCGCGGCGACGGACTGCGCCCACGAGCCGAGCCCGTCGTGGTCCGTGAGGTCCACCTTGAGCGGGGTCACGGCCACGTGACCTTGCATCGTGGCATGGAAGTCGGTGCCCTCCGCATCGTCCTTGGCCGGGCCCGCGCCGCCGATCCAGTACATGGTGTCGCCATGCGGGCTGGTCTGCGAAATCACCTTCTCGGCCGCGTGCCGGCGGCCCAGCCGGCACACCTTGGCCGGCTTGAGTTGCTCGTACGGCAGGTTCGGCACGTTGACGTTCAACAGCCACGGCAGTTCGCCGTCCAGCCGCGTCGCCAACATGTGCTGCACCAGCTCGCGCGCCTTGCGCGCCGCGGCATCGAGGTGCGCCCACCCCTTCTGCGTCTGCGAGAACGCGATGGCGGGAATGCCGAACAGGTAGCCTTCCATCGCGGCGCCCACGGTGCCCGAATAGATCGTGTCGTCGCCCATGTTCGCGCCGTTGTTGATGCCGCTCACCACCAGGTCGGGACGATAGCCGAGCAAGCCGGTGAGCGCGACGTGCACGCAATCGGCGGGCGTGCCGTTGACATAGCGGAATCCGTTCGCCGCCTCGTGCACGTACAGCGGCGAATGCAGCGTGAGCGCATTCGACTTGGCACTGTTGTTGTGCTCCGGCGCCACGACCTCGACGTCGCCGAGGTCGCGGATCGCCTCGTACAGCGCCACGATGCCTGGGGCCTGGTAGCCGTCGTCGTTGGAAAGCAGGATTTTCATCGGGCTGCAAAGCCCAGGATTGTAGGCGCGATGCCGTCGCGCCAGCGACCCGGCGCCGGCCGCCGGCCGCGCGAGCCACCGTATGATGGCCGGCTTTTCAGCGAAAGGACTCCCATGCATGCGTGGCTGTGCGAAAACCCGGTGGGCGTCGAGGCGCTGCACTGGAAGGAGCTGCCGACGCCGGCGCCCAAAGCCGGTGAAGTGCTGGTCGAGATCAAGGCCGCGAGCCTCAACTTCCCCGACCTGCTGATCGTCCAGAACAAGTACCAGATCAAGCCGCCGCTGCCCTTCGTGCCCGGCGCCGAATACGCGGGCGTGGTGGCCGCCGTCGGCCCCGACGTCCGGCACCTCGAGGTGGGACAGAACGTCGCCTGCCTCGCCGGGACCGGCGGCTTCGGCACCCACACCGTGGCGCCAGCGGCGCAGTGCCTGGCACTGCCCGCAGGGTTCCCACATGCCGATGCCGCCGCATTCATCATGACCTATGCCACCTCGCACCACGCGCTGGTCGACCGCGGGCAGGTCAAGGCGGGCGACACGGTGCTGGTGCTCGGCGCCGCCGGTGGCGTCGGGACGGCGGCGATCCAGATCGCGAAGGCGCTCGGGGCACGGGTGATCGCGGCGGCATCCTCCGACGAGAAATGCGAACTGTGCCGCTCGATCGGGGCCGACGCGACGATCAACTACAGCCGCGAGAAGCTGCGCGAGGCGATTGCCGCCGCCACCGGCGGGCGCGGCCCGGACGTGGTCTACGACCCGGTGGGCGGCGATCTCGCCGAGCCGGCGCTGCGCTCGCTCGCCTGGCGCGGCCGCTATCTGGTGATCGGTTTCGCCTCAGGCACCATTCCGGCGCTGCCGCTGAACCTGCCGCTGCTCAAGGGCACGTCGATCGTCGGTGTGTTCTGGGGCGGCTTCGTGCGGGCGCAGCCGCAGGCCGCGGCCGGCGTGCTGGCCGAACTGGTGCGCTGGTACGGCGAAGGCCGGATCAAACCGGTCATCGACCGCCAGCTGCCCATGGCTGAGCTCAAGGCCGCCTACGACTACATGGGCACGCGCGGCGTCAAGGGCAAAGTGGTGATGGTCAACTGACGGCCGCGCTCCAGCTATAATTGCGGTCTTTCCGCGGTGGCTGTAGCTCAGTTGGTAGAGTCCAGGATTGTGATTCCTGTTGTCGTGGGTTCGAGTCCCATCAGCCACCCCATCTAAAACCGCGCAGTCATTGCCGGTCAAGCTACGGATCCTGTAGCGCTCTCCACTCCACCGGCGTCGTCGATTCCCACCGTGGGAATACTCGTCGGCACGCTCCCACAAGCCGCTCGAGCGAACGGCGCAGCTGTTCGACGACGATGACTTGACGCGCCCGGCGCCAGCCGCGCTCGCCGAGGTCAGGGCGCTTGGCCCCGGAGCGTACAAAGCCAAGCACGCCAATCCCCTCGACGATGAGTCTCCTTCGAGCTGCTCAGCTTGGAGCCAGCTGGTCGCGGCAACCGCTTTCCCCATGAACGCGATGGTCAAGCGGCGCGCGGACTTGCGTCCAGGTGGCCGCCACAGTCGGGCCTGAAGCGCGGTCGCATCGCCGGCGCCACCTTCGCTCGCAGTGCATCAGGTGTGCGCGGCCGTGCGGGCCGCGCGATTCGGGACATACCTCCTATGTACGCCGCCCGACCCACTGGATTGAATGAACTGCAGCTTGGAAGACCTCGCGTTCATGTCCGGAACCACCTCCTTCGGGAAGCCCGAGCCCGCGGCGCGAGCCGATCCGGCTGGCGCGCGGCCAGGGAGCGGCGCATGAGGATCTATGCCAACTGCCCGCCTGGCACCCTCGCGGACAAGGGACGGCAGGGGTTCACGCTGCGCGCGCTGGTCGACCCGCTGGTTGCATCGCTCACCTACGTGCTGGCGCTGCTGGCCTTTCGCGGGAACTGGGACCGGGCGGACACGGTGCTCCTGGTAGGCATGTTCCTGCTGCTGTACCCCGGCTGCGTGCCGTTCAACCGGTTCACCCTGCCGGTCGCTGCCAGGCTGCTCCTGCCATGCGCGGCGATCCTGGCGCTCTTCGTCACGGTGCGGTGGCTGCAGGGCCGGCCGGTGGCCGAGGGGGGTTCCTTCGAACTCGACGCGGGCGTCGCGGGGACCGTCCTGCTTCCCCTGGTCCTGCTCGGCATGCATGCGGTCACGCCGCGCTTGGCGCCGCACCTGCGCCGGCGGTCTGCGGACACCCCCGTCATCATCGTCGGCATCAGCAGCGCCTCGGCGCGATTTGCCGCCGCCATCCGCAGCGGCGAGGTCGAGGGCCAACGGCTGGTGGCCTGTTTCGAAGACCGCAACCCCGGGCGCACCCACGCGCCCGCCTCGCTGTGCGTGACCGGCGGCATTGCCGACGTGGCGGACTACGTGAAGCGCAACCCGGGCGGGATCATCTACATCTCGCTGCCCATGGCGTCGCAGCCGCGCGTGCTGGCGCTGCTGGAGCAGCTGCGGGACACGACGGCATCGGTGTGCTTCATCCCGGACATCTTCGTGGCCGACCTGATTCAGGGGAGGATCGAAACGGTGGCGGGGCTGCCTGTGGTGTCGGTATGCGACACACCGTTCCGCGGGACCGAAGGGGTCATGAAGCGCGCACTGGACATCGTCGTGACCCTCGCGGCGCTGCCACTGGCCTTGCCACTCATGCTGGGCATTGCCCTGGCCATCCGGCTGACCTCGCCCGGCCCCGTCATCTTCAAGCAGCGACGCTACGGCCTCGACGGCAAGGAGATCCTGGTGTGGAAGTTCCGCACGATGCGCACCATCGAGGACGGCGACGGCAGCTACCGCCAGGTGACGCGCGACGACGACCGCGTGACGGCGCTGGGGCGCGTGCTGCGCCGGACCTCGCTGGACGAGCTGCCGCAGCTGCTCAACGTGCTGGCCGGTTCGATGAGCCTGGTGGGACCGCGGCCCCATGCGCTGGCGGTGAACGAACACTACCGCAAGGTCATCCCCGGCTACATGATCCGGCACAAGGTCCGCCCGGGCATCACCGGGTGGGCCCAGGTCAACGGCTACCGCGGCGGGGACGACCTCGACGCCATGCGCAAGCGCACCGAGTACGACCTGGCTTACCTGCGCTCGTGGACCCTCGGGCTCGATCTCCTGATCCTCGCGCGCACCGCGCGCATGCTGGTCGCTGGGGACCCCAAAGCGTTTTGAAAGCATGGCGCACCGCTTCGCCCGCCTTCCCAGCGCCGGACCTCGCCGCCGCCCACGCGCAGCATGCGGATCCGGCAGGAGATCCCGCTGATGGACCTGCAGCACCTGTTCCTGATCTTCCGTGCCCGCCTGGCCTGGATCGCCCTGTGCGGCGTCGTCTTTGCCGCGCTTGGCCTCGGCGCCGGGCTGATGCTGCACCGGCGTGCGGCAACCGCAACGCTGCTGGTCAGCAGCCCGATCGTGGAGGTCGACGCCAGCCGGCGCAGCGGGCCGCCGCCCGGGGCCGCCTCCAGCGCCGTGGAAGTGCTTTCCAGTCCGAAGGTGCTGCAGCGCGTGATCGCCACCCTGAACCTCACGCCCGATCACCCGCAGGCGCGCAGCTGGGGGCGGATGGGCGAGACGGACACCAGCGCGGGCGACTGGATGGCGATCCACCTGCTCAACGACGTGCGTTTCACCGCCGCGGCGGACAGCAGCATGGTCACGGTGACGGGCTATTCGCGGGATCCGGTTTTCGCCAAGGCGCTCGCCAACGCGTTCGCGCAGGCGTACCAGCAGGTCAGCCGCGAGGTGCAGGCCGACCAGGCCGGGGCCCGCGCCGCGCAACTGGAGCAGGGGCTGCCCCGCATCGAGGACGAACTGCGGTCCGCCCGGGCGAGCATGACGCAGTTCCGCATGGCGCACGCCGGCTTCAATCCCGACGACCGGAACACGGCGACCGCCGGCACGGTAGCCGCGCTCTCGACACAGCTCGCACAGGTGGAGGCGGGGCCGGGATCGGCGATGGCGAGCCGGGCGGACGGAGACCTGCAGGACCCCGCCCTGCAGGGACTGCAGCTGGAGGCCCGCCGGGCCGCCGCCCGCTGGCAGGAAGTCTCGGCCAAGTACGGCCCGAACCATCCGGCCCACGTCGACGCCGCATCCGAAATGAGCCGGGCCGAGGCAGCGCTTCAGGCCGCGGCCGCCAGCACCTGGCGCGCCAACAGCCGCAAGGCGGCCAGCCTGCGCGCGGCGATCAAGCTGCAGCAGGCCGAGGCGGTCGGCCAGGCGGCGCTGCACGAGGAGTATTCCGCCTTCCAGCGTGCCTTGTCCGCGGCCGAGGCGAGCGCCAACAACACGCGCGCGGCCCTGCGCCAAGCGCGACTGGAGCGGGACGCAGCCCTGGGAACGGCCGCCGTGTTCGCGCCCGCCATGCTCCAGCCGGCCGGGGCGACCGACCCGTGGCGCCGGGCCCTGCCCCTGGGCGCCGCCATCGGCTTGCTGCTGGGCAGCATTTTCGCGCTGCTGGCCGAGGAGTGGTCGCCCCGCGTGCGGCGCTCGCGCAGCACGATCGCCGCGCTGGGCACTCGCCTGCTGGCGCGGGTGCCTGCGGCGACGCTGCGGCGTCAGACGCGCCGCGCGCTGCTGCAGGCCGAGCCACGGGACGGCGAACCCCTGGAGTCATACGCGGGCGTGCCCGCGGACGCGCAGAGGCAAGCGCTGGGGCGCATCGTGGCGCCCCAGCAGTTGGCGGGCCCGGCATCGGCGCAGCGGCTGCCCCAGGCCCGGGCCACACCGGCGGCCCGCGCCGCCGCCGACCACCAGCCTTCCGGGGCAGCGGACGACGGTCCGCTGCCCTCCCCCGGCTTCGTGGTCGACCTGGACCCGACGCACCCGGTGGCCGAAGCGGTGCGGGAACTGCGCACGAACGTGCTGCTGGAATGGCGCCAGAGCGGGCAGCGCCGCCCGGTCTGCCTGCAAAGCCTGCACCACGGCGACGGCCGCACCTTCATCGCCTGCAACCTCGCCATCGCCTTCGCCCAGGCCAACGTCCGCACCGTGCTCGTGGACCTGGACCTCCGCACGCCCGGGGTGCCCAAGCTGTTCGGCATTCAGCCGGGCCCCAGCGCGGCCAGCCTGCTGGCCGGCCAGCACGTCACGCCGCACACGGTCGACAGCCGCGGCTTCCTCGACGTGCTGCCGGCCGGGCCGCGTGTGCCGAATCCGCAGGAGCTCGTTTCCAGCACGGCCCTGCCCGACCTGTTGCGGGACCTGAACCAGCGGTATGAGGCCGTGGTCATCGACGGTCCGGCGTGGAGCTGCGGCGCCGACGCCCAGCTGCTCGCATGCGCCGGCGCGGACGTGGTGCTGGTCGCCCGCAGCGACCACACGCCGCTGCGCCAGCTGCAGGAAATGCGCGACCGGCTCGCCCAGTTGCAGGTGCGCATCCTGGGAGTGGTGACCAATGAACACTGAGGCCGCTCCCCGCGCGCCGGTGCGCGAGGCGCCGCCCGCGCCGCAGCCTCCTGCGCGGCGCCAGCGCATCGCGATCTTCGCTCCGCACCTGGCCACTCCCATCCGTAACGGCGGCGACCTCTACATCTGGCGCAAATGGGGCTCGCTCGACCCGCATCGGCATGCGGCGCGGCTGTTCGCGGCTGATGGCGTCTACGAGCTGGCGCCGGCCGGCTGGACGCGCCTGGGCGAACAGGACTCGTCGAGCATGCGTGGCAAGGCGGCGGCGGCGGCGCACGCGGTGCTCGCTGGCGGCGACTACCTGTCCTCACGCTTCGACACGCCCGCGTATCTGGCGCGGGTTCGTGCCAACCTGGCCGGCAGCCCGGACCTGGCCGTCTACAGCCTGCCCAGCACCTGGCTGCATGTGGCCCCGCTCGTGCAGGGTGCGGGCGCATCGCTGGTCGAGACCCACAACTACGAGCCCAAGTTCTACCTGGACCGCGCGGCGGAGGGCCGTGGCCCGTTCCGGATGGCCGCGGGCATGGCGGCCGTGCGGGCGCACGCCCTGCTGGCGCGCCTGCCCAAGGACCTGCCCCTGGTCGCGCTCGGCGCGGCGGACGCCGAGATCTTCCGGGCGCTGGGCCACCGCACGGTGCTGCTGTCCGGGCTGGGGTACGAGCTGGAGCCGCCGCGCGCCCGCTTCCCGGACGCGGGGACCGTCCGGATCGCGTTCGTCGCCGCGTTGTCGATCACGATGAACGTGGCCGCCATCCGGAACTTCGCCGACCACGGGCTGCCGGCGCTGCGCGCCGCGCTGGGCCCGTCGCTGGCGGTGCACGTCGCCGGCAGCCGCCCCGGTCCCGCGCTCGTGGCTCGCCTGCGACGCGGCGGGATCGAGGTGCACGCCGATCCCACCGACGCGCAACTGGCCGACCTGCTGGACGGCTGCCACGCGACCATCCTGCCGTTCGAATCGAGCAACGGCTTGAAGCTGAAGTTCGCCACCGCCGCGGCCCGCGGCATTCCCATCCTCAGTTACATCCAGCCACCGCCCGAACTCGCCGGCGCGGCCGCCGTGCTCACCAGCCAGGACATGGCGCAATGGGCGGCGTTCCTGCGGCGGCTGGCGCAACCCGGGGCGCTGGCCCAGGCCGCGCGCGAGCTGCAAGGCATCGTCAGTGGCCGCACGTGGCGCGCGTGCGTTCAAGGCACCCTGGCGGCGCTGCGGCTGGAGGCCGCCTGAAACATGCTGCGGCTCACGCTGTCCTGGACCGCCGTGACGCAGCTGTCGCTGGCGCTCACGCAGTTGCTGCTCCTGCCGCTGGAAGTGCGGCTGTGGGGCCTGGAAACCACCGCACAGTGGAACACCGCCATCGCGTTGGCAGCCCTGTTGTCCGCGGCGGACTTCGGCCTGCGCGGCTTCGGCCACGCCTCGCTGCGGCGCGGACCCGCCAGCCGTGCCGACGGGGGCGAGTCGTTCGAGCCGGTCTGGGCGATCCAGCGGCTGCTGGTCGCCGGCGTGCTGCTCCTCGCGGCCCTCGCCGCGGCCGTGGCGATGTGGCTGCAGATCGCGCCCGGCGGCCAGTGGCTGCTGTGGCTCATGATCGCCTACGCGGTGGAGGCGCTGCTGTCCGCCCGCGGCATGTACATGGACACCCTGGGCATGATCGCCCGGGCAGAGGCGAGTTATGCGTCGATGGCCAGCAGCCGGCTGGCGGCCGCCCTGCTCGCGCTGGCGGTCTTCGAAGCCTCGCCCCGCACGCTGGCGCTGATCTACGCCGGCTCGGCGCTCGGGGCCCTGCTGGCGCAAGGGCACTGGCTGCATTCGACCTCGCCGCTGCGCCTGGCCGCCGGCGGCTTTCGCAGCATGAACCTGCAGACGCTGCAGCTGCTGCGTTATTCCATCGGTCACCCGTTGTCGCAGTGGTGCCGCCCGAACCTGCCGGTGCTGGTGCTTCATGCGATCTCCTCGGCGGCCATGGTCAACGCGTTCGTCGCGTTGCGGGCCGTCTTCGGGCTCTCGCGCCAGGCCGTGCTGCAACTCGCGCGTTTCGCCTCGGTGCAGTACGCGGTGACCGAGGATGCAGGGCCGCGGCGCCTGGCGCTGCTCCGGTGGACGTATGCCGGCGTTCTTGTCGGCACCGCCTGCGCGCTCGCGGTTGAACTCGATGCCGGCGTGCTGCTCTCGCGCTGGGTGCCCGGCACCTCCGCGGCCGGCTACCAGTGGGTGTCGCTCGCGCTGTCGCTGTCCGCGCCGTTCTTCGCCACGCAAGTCCTGCTGCTGGCGTACATGCGAGCCGGATCCGAGCGCCAGGCCGCCTGGCTGCAGCTTGTCTACGTCGTGCTGGCGGTGGCGGCCGCGCTGGCTGCGACCGCGCTGGCGACGCTGGCCGGCTACTTCTGGAGCTTCCTGGCCTGCGAGATTCTCTACAGCGCCTTCGTCCTGGCGCACACCCGCGAGCAGCACATCGCGGCCGCCTTCCTGCGCTGGTCGATCACCGGCCTGCTCGTGATCCTCGCGGCCACCGTGCTGGTTGCCTGGACGGGCACGGTCGACGCGGGCTCGCCGGCCCAGCACGCGGTGCTGCGCACGGGCGTCTTCCTCGCGCTGCTGGCGGTCATGGTCGTGCAAGCACGCGAACTGGCGGTGCCGGCGACCCCCAGCCGGGAGGCGCCATGAGTCGGCACTTCTCCCAGTCCGCGGCTGGCCGGCTCGTTCGCCGGCCGGAGTTCATGCTGGGCGCGTGGCTCAACACTTTTTTCGCGGCCATGATCATCGGCCACAGCCGCCAGCCGGCGCTGCTGTTCGTGGCGCTGGTCGCCGGCGCCGCGCTGGTCGTCGTGCTCACGTGGGGCCGGCCGGCGCGCCACCAGATCGGGCCCATGACCGCATGGGGCTCGCTCGTGCTGCTGGGCGCGATCCTGGCCGGTTACGCGGCGAACCTGGACCGCTACGACGCCTCCTTCGTGTTCGCCAACGTCACGAGCATGGTGCTGGCGCTGGGCATGGCGTACCTGGTGGCGACCCGGCTGGACCTGGACTGGCGCTTGCTGCTGGCCTGCCACGCCGTCGTGGCGCTGCTGCTCATGCCGCTGCCCATCGCTGCCGGCCAGATGGTCTGGGGCCGCCTCCTGCCGGGCGGGCTGCACCCGAACTACCTCGGCATGATCGCGATGGTCGCCTTCATCGGCGCGCTCGGCATGCGGCCGCGGCTGCTGCGCTGGCTGGTGCTGCTGGTGGCGAGCGCCGTGATGGTGGCCGTCTCCTCGCGCGCCTCGATGCTCGCATCCGGGGTCGCGGCACTGGCCCATGCCGCAGCCGGCGCGGCAGGGGCGCCGCCGCGCGCGCCCGCGCTCGCCGGCGCACGCACCGTCCACGCCGCACTCGCGGTGCTTGGCGTCGGCGCCGGGGCGCTGGCGCTGTGGCTGCTGGAAGCCGACTGGCTCATGCGCGCCGCGGACCTGCTCCTCAAGATCGACGACCCGTATCGCGGCGTCGGGACCGGCGCCTCCGGCCGCACCGAAGCCTGGACCGCGGCACTGGCCTTGTGGAGCGCGCAGCCGCTGCTGGGCGTCGGTTTCAAGGGGCATACCTTTCTCATGCCCCAGGAACTACCAGCGCACAGCGCCTACCTGGGCTTGCTCGCCGAGACCGGCGTCCTGGGGATGGCCGGCTACCTGACGCAGTGCGGCGCCGCGGTGGCCGGGCTGTGGCGGCAGCGGCGCGACCCGGCCAGCCGGGCCGGCATCGCGCTGGTCGCCAGCTACCTGGTCTACGGCCTGGTCGAGACCCGCGCCGTCGGGTTCGGCAACCCCTACTCGATCCTGTTTCTGTGGATCGCGCTCTATGCCCCGCGCCTTCCCCTCGCCGAGCCGTTCCGCATCCCGCGTTCCCACGCATCGCAGCCAGGGCCCATCTCGCGGCCGGAGGGTTCTCCACCATGAGTTCATCCAGCATCCTGCCCGTGGTGCTTGCCGGCGGCAGCGGGACCCGGCTGTGGCCGCTCAGCCGGCAGCTGCATCCCAAGCAGTTCCTCGCCCTCGAAGGGCCGCACACGCTGTTCCAGCAAGCCGTGCTGCGACTGGTCGCGCTCGCCGAACAGGGCGACGACCTGCTGCCGGCCTGCGCCGCCGGCAACGAGGAGCACCGCTTTTTCCTGCGCGACCAGCTGCACGAGATCGGCCAGGACGAAGCCACTGTGTTGCTGGAACCATCGGGACGCAACACTGCCCCGGCCGTGACGCTCGCCGCCCTGCACGCGGGCAGCGGCGGCGACGACCCGGTGATGGCGATCACGCCGTCCGACCACACCTTCTCGGACCACGCCGCATTCACCGCCACGCTGCGCCGGGCGGTGGCGGCGGCGCGCGAAGGCTGCATCGCGCTGGTCGGCATCAGGCCGGACCGCGCCGAAACGGGCTTCGGCTACATCCGGTGCGAGGGCGACGGCCTGGTGCGCACCGTCACGGCCTTCGCGGAGAAGCCCGACGAGCGCACGGCCCGCGGCTACCTCGAGCAGGGCGGGTACTTCTGGAACGGCGGCATGTTCGTGCTGCGCGCGTCGACCTGGCTGCGGGCGATCGCGGCCTACAAGCCGGACCTGCTGGAGGCGACCCGCTGCGCGTGGGAACTGCGCCGCCATTCGGACGGCTTCGTGCGCCCCGACAAGACGGCGTTCGCGCGGATTCCCGCCGACTCGGTGGACTACGCCGTGCTCGAGCGCTGCCCGCTGGATGCGCAGGCACGCTTTTCGCTCAAGATGGCGGTGCTGGACTCCCAGTGGTCGGACCTGGGCGCGTGGGACGCCGTCTGGCAGGCCGGCGGCAAGGACGAGCACGGCAACGTTTCGCACGGCGATGTCGCGCTGCACGACAGCCACGACTCGCTGGTCTACGCCACCAGCCGCCTGGTCAGTACGGTGGGTCTCGACCACATCGTGGTGGTCGAGACCCCCGACGCCGTGCTGGTGGTCGACCGCTCGCGCAGCCAGGACGTGCGGCAGGTCGTGCAACTGCTGGCGGCGCGCGGCCGCGGCGAAGGCACGCAGCCGCGCCTGGTACGCCGCCCCTGGGGCTGGTACGACAGCATCAGCTCGGGCCCACGGTTCCAGGTCAAGCGGATCCTGGTCGCCCCCAAGGCCAGCCTGAGCCTGCAGATGCATCACCACCGGTCCGAGCACTGGATCGTCGTGTCGGGGACGGCGCAGGTCACGTGCGGCGACCGCACCTGGCTGCTCACGGAAAACGAGAGCACCTACATCCCGCTTGGCCAGGTCCATCGCCTTGCCAACCCCGGCGCCATCCCGCTGGAAATCATCGAGGTGCAGTCGGGCAGCTACCTGGGCGAGGACGACATCGTGCGGTTCGAGGACACCTACGGGCGCTGTGAGGCGGCCGGCCTGCCGACAGGAGGTGGCGGGGCGTGAACGATTCGAGCTTCCGACTGCCCGGCGGCACGGGCACCAGCCGCCCGCCTGGCGCGGGCCGCCGACCGCTGCCCACCGCCGCAGCGATCAAGCTGATCGTGCACGACTATGCGGGGCACCCATTCCAGGTGGAGTTGAGCCGGGAACTCGCACGCCGGGGCTACGACGTGGTGCACGCGTACTTCGCCGACGACCGCGGTCCCAAGGGCGACATGCGGCGCCGGCCGGACGATCCGCCGGGGCTGTCCTTCCGCGGCCTGCACGTGGGCGGCTACTCCAAGGACGACTTCGTGCGGCGCCGGTTCGGCGACCTCGCGTACGGCCGCGCGCTGGCCGCATTGGTGCGCCGCGAAGGGGCCGACCTGGTGCTGTCCGGCAATACGCCGACCGAGGCGCAGGAAGCGCTGCCGGGTGCCTGCCAGTCCGTGGGCGCGCACTTCATCCCGTGGGTCCAGGACTTCTACAGCGTGGCCGCCACCCGCCTGCTGGCGGGCCGCCTGGGTTGGCCGGGCTGGCTGATCGGCGCCTTCTACCGTCGCCTCGAGCGGCGCCAGCTGGCGCGCGCCGACGCGATCGTGCTCATCACGGAGCAATTCCGCGCGCTCGCGGAGCGCTGGAGCGGCGAGCCGGGCAAGGTGTTCACGATCGAGAACTGGGGCCACCTTGGCATCTCGCCAC
Source organism: Ramlibacter sp. (assembly GCF_035554825.1). Lineage (GTDB taxonomy): Bacteria > Pseudomonadota > Gammaproteobacteria > Burkholderiales > Burkholderiaceae_C > Ramlibacter. The sequence goes on from NZ_DATMHS010000015.1 coordinate 33,648, forward strand.
TGCCCAAGGCCACGCCGTGGAGCTTGCGCCATGGCCTGGCGCACGGCTTCAACTTCCTCTACAGCGGCACGCTCGGCCTGAAGCACGACCCGGCAATGCTGGTGCAGCTGGCGCGCGCGATGGCCGGCCGCGCGCGAGTCGTCGTCGCCGCGCAGGGCTCCGGGATGGCGCGGCTGGCCCGGATGGACGCGCGGCCGGACAACCTGGTGCTGCTGCCGTTGCAGTCCTTCGCCGACCTGCCCTCCACCCTTGCCTGCGCCGATGTCGCACTGGCGCTCATCGAGCCGGACGCCGGCGCGTTTTCCGTGCCGTCGAAGGTGCAGTCGTACCTGTGCGCCGGCAGGCCGGTGCTGCTGTCCTCGCCCCGCGAGAACCTGGCCGCCCAGGTGCTCGAACGCGAGCGCGCGGGGCTGGTGACCGCACCTGGCGATGCGGCCGCTTTCGTCGCCGCGGCCGAGCGGCTGCTGGGCGACGCCGCGCTGCGCGACGGGCTCGCCGCCCGCGGGCGCGCCTATGCCGAGGCGACGTACGACATCGGCCGGGTCGCCGACCGGTTCGAACGCGTGTTCGGGCGCGCCCGGGCACGCCGCCCCGCGCCCGCCGCACACGACCTGCAACCCACCACCGAATAAGGAGCAACCACGATGACCGACACAAGAACTGCGCTCGTTTGCGGCGCCGGGGGATTCATCGGCAGCCACCTCGTCAAGCGTCTCAAACGCGAGGGGTTCTGGGTGCGCGGCGTCGACTTGAAGTTCCCCGCGTTCGCGCCGACGCAGGCCGATGACTTCGTGATCGGCGACCTGCGCGACCAGTTGCTGTGCCAGCTGGTGGTCGACCGGCGCTTCGACGAGGTCTACCAGCTCGCCGCCGACATGGGCGGCGCGGGCTACATCTTCACCGGTGAGCACGACGCCGACGTGATGCACAACTCGGCCGCCATCAACCTCAACGTGCTCGAGCTGTGCCGGCGACGCAACGTTCGCGGGCTCTTCTATTCCTCGTCGGCTTGCATGTACCCCGCCTACAACCAGGAGGACCCGGACAACCCGAACTGCAGCGAAGATTCGGCCTACCCGGCCGCCCCCGACAGCGAGTACGGATGGGAAAAACTCTTTTCCGAGCGGCTGTACCTGGCCTACAACCGCAACCACGGCATGCGCAACCGCATCGCCAGGTTCCACAACATCTTCGGGCCCGAAGGAACCTGGGACGGCGGCAAGGAGAAAGCGCCGGCGGCGATCTGCCGCAAGGTCGCGCGCGCCTCCAGCAACGACAGCATCGAGATCTGGGGTGACGGCGAGCAGACGCGATCGTTCTGCTACATCGATGATTGCGTCGAGGGCATCTACAAGCTGATGCAGTCGGACTATGCCGAGCCGTTGAATCTGGGGCAGGATCGGCTGATCAGCATCAACGATCTGGCCGACTTGGTGGCGGAGATTGCGGGGATCGAAATCCAGAAGAGGCACGTGTCCGGCCCGCAGGGCGTGCGCGGGCGGAATTCCGACAACACGCGCCTGAGGCAGGTGCTCAACTGGGAGCCGCGGGTATCGCTGGAAGACGGGCTTAGGAAGACCT
>NZ_DATMHS010000016.1:0-20492 GCF_035554825.1 Ramlibacter sp.
GGTGATCATCGCCGCGGCGCCGCCGGCGGTCGCCCGGCCGGCGAAATGATGCGCCACCTGGACCATCGACAGGGTGTAGAGCGCGCCGCCGACGCCGCCCCAGACGACGCCCACCACCCACAGCAGCCACGGTGCGCGCCCGGCGAACGCGATCGCGATGCTGGAGGCGAGCAGCAGCAGCGCCGCGGTCGAGAACACCGCCGTCGGCCGGAAGCGGTCCGCCGCGACCCCGGCCGGGTACTGGCAGGCGAAACTGCCGACGCCGATCGCGCCGGCGACGCTGGCCGAGGTGGCCAGGCTCATGCCGGTGGCCGAGGCGTGGGCCGCGCTCACCGAAGCCAGTCCCGCTTCGAACACGCCGCCGATGAAAGCCAGGGCGGCCAGCAGCGGCACGGCCCGCAGCGCGTGCCAGGTGCCGGAGGCGGCGTGCGGCGGTGGCTCCTTGGTGGCGTGGTGGGGCAGGGCCGCGGCAATGGCGCCGCAGGCGGCGACCAGCACGACGCCGGCCCACAGCACGGGCCGCGCGCCCCAGCCGAGCAGCGCCGGCACGAACGGTCCCAGCGCCAGGGCCGCGCCCAGGCCGGTCTGGTACAGGCCCATGACCCGGCCGCGGCGTTCGGCTGGCGCTTCGCGCGCGAGCAGCGCTTCGGTGGCGTTCCACAGCGCGGCCGCGCCGATGCCGCCCGCCACCGCCGCCACCGACCAGGCGGCCAGACCGTCCCCCAGGGCGTAGCCGAGGATCGCGGCCAGCTGCAGCACGCAGCCCCAACGGTAGGCCCGCACGATGCCCCAGCGCGCCAGGACCCGCGGCACGACCGGGATCAGCAGCGTGATCATCAGGAACGGAATCATCGCGAACGCGCCGACGGCCGTGGTGCTGTAGCCGGCCTGCTGCAGGCTCACCGCCAGCACCGGCGCGGCCATCGCGAACGCCAGCACGATCAGGCTGGTGGCCAGCGACAGCCACCACACGACAGCGATGGCCGTCATCGTTGCGCGGAGAGCTCGCGCAGGTCGCGCTGATAGGCCCGCAGCCGCCGCACGGCGGCCTCGCGCTGCGCAGTCGTGGTGCTGTTGTGCAGGACCGCGAAGTGCCGGCAGCCTTCCCCGATCAGCGCCAGCTGGTGGCTGCCCGCGCCATGCTCCGGCGGCATCAACGCCCGGTCCAGCCAGCCTCGCAGCAGCCGGCGCGCCTCGTCGAAGGCCAGGCGCTCGGTCGTGATGCGTTCCAGCGTCCGCAGCGCATCCTGCCGGCGCCGCACGCGTTCGGCCAGCAGCCGCCGGGCGTCGAACACGGTCTGCTCCATGTCGCGCCGCAGGGCCTCGCGCTGCACGTCGTCCAGTCGGCCGTAGACCATCTCGCTGCGCTCGAGGAACCGCCGGTATCGCTTGTCCCGCTGTTCGGCCGCCGACAGCTTCAGCCATTCCCGCTCGTCATCCGCGTTGTTCTGTTCGTGGCGGCGGCGCAGGTGCTGGATCTGCTCGGGGGCCAGGCCCGTGGCGAGCGTCACGGCCGCCGGCTCGGCCCGTTGCGCGGCCGCCTGCAAGCGCTCGCGGAACCCCGAGACGAAGTGGCAGGCCTGCTCGGCGCTGATGTCGTTCGGGGCCAGCTCTTCCATCTCGCGCAGCATGCCGGTCCAGCGCGGCAGTTCCTCGGCGCGGTGCCATGCCTGCAGCCGCGCCAGGTCCTCGCGCACGCGCGGCGCCTGCGCGTCGCTGAAGTCGATGTAACTGTCGAGCCACCAGAACGCCACCGTGGCCGCGTTGTCGTAGCCGAGCTTGAGCGCGCTGCAGCCGGCCAGCCCCAGCCCGAGGGTCAGCAGCACGATAATCCGGGCAAGTCTGGCGACAGTCATCTGGAAAGGAAGTACATGACAGCAATCGACGTGGTCGTCATGGCCGCGGGCAAGGGCACGCGAATGAAGAGCCGCTTGCCCAAAGTGTTGCATTCTTTGGCCGGCCGCGCGTTGCTGCAGCACGTGATGGACACCGTGGGCGAACTCGCGGCGCGACAGGTGGTCGTGATCACCGGCAACGGCGCCGCCGACGTCGAGGCGGCGGTGCGCGGCTGGAGCCAGGGCAGCGGCCGCGAGGCGCCCCGGTTTGCCCGGCAGGAGCCGCAACTGGGCACCGGCCACGCCGTGCAGCAGGCCCTGCCGCTGCTGCCCGACGACGGCACCACGCTGATCCTGAACGGCGACGTGCCGCTGGTCGAGGCCGCCACCCTGCGCCGGCTGATCGACAGCAGTGGCGGCGGGCAGCTGGCGCTGCTGAGCGTCGAGATGGCCGACCCCACCGGTTACGGCCGGATCCTGCGCGATGGCGGCTCGGTGCGGGCCATCGTCGAGCAGAAGGACGCGAGCGAGGAGCAGCGCAAGCTGCGCGAGGTCTACACCGGTTTCATGGCGGTGCCCAACGCGATGCTCAAGCGCTGGCTGTCGCGCCTGACGAATGACAACGCGCAGGGCGAGTACTACCTCACCGACATCGTGCAGCTGGCCGTGGCCGACGGGACCAAGGTGGTGGCGATGCCGGCCGGCGATCCGATTCAGGTCGAAGGCGTGAACAGTCCCTTGCAGCTGGCCCAGCTGGAACGCGCGTACCAGCTGCGGCGCGCGCAGCGGCTGATGGAAGACGGCGTGCGGCTGGCCGACCCGGCCCGCTTCGACGTGCGCGGCGAACTGCTGTGCGGCCAGGACGTGCAGATCGACGTGAACTGCGTGTTCGAGGGCCGGGTGGCGCTGGCCGATGGCGTGCGGATCGGCGCGAACTGCGTGATCGCCAATGCGACCATCGCCGCCGGCGCCGTGGTCCACCCCTTCACCCACATCGACGGCGAGGGCGCCGGCGTCAAGGTCGGCGAGGGCGCGCTGATCGGTCCGTTCGCGCGGCTGCGGCCCGGCGCCGACCTCGGCCCGGACGTGCACGTCGGCAATTTCGTCGAGATCAAGAACTCGTCCCTGGCGCGCGGCGCGAAAGCCAACCACCTGGCCTACCTGGGCGACGCCGTCGTCGGCGAGCGGGTCAACTATGGCGCGGGCTCGATCACGGCCAATTACGACGGCGCCAACAAGCACCGCACCGTCATCGAGGACGACGTGCACATCGGCAGCAACTGCGTGCTGGTGGCGCCGGTGAAGATCGGCCGCGGCGGCACCGTGGGCGGCGGCTCGACCATCACCAAGGACACGGCGCCGGGTACGCTGGCGGTCGCGCGCGGCAAGCAGGTGGCGATCGAAGGCTGGCAGCGGCCGAAGAAGGCGCCCAAGCCCTAGGCTGGCGGCCGCGTGAGCGCCACCCGCGGATCGAATTTCGCGCGCCGCACCGAGAAGAACGTCTTGACGTTGCGCACGTTCGCGTCGCTCGTGAACAGGCGCTGCGTCAGCGCCAGGTACTCGGGCATGTCGCGGGTGTGCACGATCAGGATGAAGTCCGGACCGGGCGAAACGCGGTAGCACTGCTGCACGCTGGCGTCCTGCACCACCCGCGCCTCGAACGCACTTTGGTGCTCCTCGCCCTGCCGGTCGAGCGTGATCTCGACCACCGCCTGCAGGCCGTGCCCGAGCTGCGGCGCGAGCCGATCGACGTCCAGGATGGCCACCTGCCGCGCGATCAGTCCCGCCTCGTGCAGCCGCTTGACCCGGCGCAGGCAGGTGGGCGGCGACACGTGGACGCGGCGGGCGAGTTCCTGGTTGTTCAACGAAGCGTCCGACTGGAGATGGTCCAAAAGAGCCAGGTCGAGCTGGTCGACAGTGAAATCTGATTGCTCCCGCGTGGTCATTTTGGAATTATATTGTCCAGTGCATCGACGGTGAAATAATCGTCCACATGATCTGGTATTTAGAAGACATATTTCTTTACGATGCTTCTACAGTCCCACACTTCCAGTTGGGAGGTCTTCCATGTGTGGCATCGTCGGCGCCGTCTCCACGCGCAACATCGTTCCGATCCTGGTCCAGGGCCTGCAGCGGCTCGAGTACCGCGGCTATGACTCCTGCGGGGTGGCGGTCTACGCGGACGGCCTGAAGCGCGCGCGCAGCACCGACCGGGTCGCCAAGCTGTTGCAGCAGGTCGAAGAGGAGCACATCGCCGGCACGACCGGCATCGCGCACACGCGTTGGGCGACGCACGGCGCGCCCGCGGTGCACAACGCGCATCCGCATTTCAGCCATGGCCCGGGCCAGGACGCCGGCGGCAGGCCCGGCCGGATCGCGCTGGTGCACAACGGGATCATCGAGAACCACGAGGAACTGCGCGCCACCCTGCAGCGCAAGGGCTACGAGTTCAACAGCCAGACCGACACCGAGGTGATCTGCCACCTGATCGACAGCCTCTACGAGGGCGACCTGTTCGAGGCGGTGAAGAGTGCGACCGCGCAGCTGCACGGCGCCTATGCGGTCGCGGTGTTCTGCAAGGACGAGCCGCATCGCGTCGTGGGCGCCCGCGCCGGCTCGCCGCTGATCCTGGGCGTCGGCAAGGACGGCGGCGAGAACTTCCTGGCCAGCGACGCGATGGCGCTGGCCGGCGTCACCGACCAGATCGTCTACCTGGAAGAAGGCGACATCGTCGACCTGCAACTGGGCCGCTACTGGATCGTCGACAAGACGCACAGGAGTGCCGCGCGCGAGGTGCGAACCGTGCAGGCGCACAGCGGCGCGGCCGAACTCGGTCCGTACCGCCACTACATGCAGAAGGAAATCTTCGAGCAGCCGCGCGCGGTGGCCGACACGCTGGAAGGCGTGCACGGGGTGACCCCGGAGCTGTTCGGCGACGGCGCCCACCGCGTGTTCAAGGAAGTGGACTCGGTGCTGATCCTGGCCTGCGGCACCAGCTACTACAGCGGCTGCACCGCCAAGTACTGGCTGGAGAGCATCGCCAGGATCCCGACGCAGGTGGAGATCGCCAGCGAATACCGGTACCGCGAGAGCGTGCCGAACCCGGGCACGCTGGTGGTGACGATCAGCCAGTCGGGCGAGACCGCCGACACGCTGGCGGCGCTGCGCCACGCGCAGGCGCTCGGCATGAACAAGACGCTCACCGTGTGCAACGTCGCCACGTCGGCGATGGTGCGCGAATGCAAGCTGGCCTACATCACGCGTGCCGGTGTCGAGATCGGCGTGGCGTCGACGAAGGCCTTCACGACGCAGCTGGCGGGCCTGTTCCTGCTGACGCTGGCGCTGGCCCAGGTGAAGGGCCGGCTGTCCGAAGCGCAGGAAGCGGCGCACCTGAAAGCCATGCGCCACCTGCCGGCCGCGCTGTCGGCGGTGCTGGCGCTGGAGCCGCAGATCATCAGCTGGGCGGAGGATTTCGCGGGCAAACAGCACGCGTTGTTCCTCGGCCGCGGGCTGCACTATCCGATCGCCCTGGAAGGCGCGCTCAAGCTCAAGGAGATCACCTACATCCACGCCGAAGCCTACGCCGCCGGCGAGCTCAAACACGGCCCGCTGGCGCTGGTGACCGACGAGATGCCGGTGGTGACCGTGGCGCCGAACGACGCGCTGCTGGAAAAGCTCAAGAGCAACATGCAGGAAGTGCGGGCCCGCGGCGGCGTGCTGTACGTCCTGGCCGACGCCGATTCGCACATCGAGAGCAGCGAAGGCATCCACGTGATCCGGATGCCGGAGCACTACGGACCGCTCAGCCCGCTGCTGCACGTGGTGCCGCTGCAGCTGCTGGCGTATCACACCGCCTGCGCGCGCGGGACCGACGTGGACAAGCCGCGCAACCTCGCGAAATCGGTGACGGTTGAATGAGCCCGGCCGCTCCTGGGCAGCTGTTCCTGACAAAGGATGCCATCAGGCCGACATCGCTGCAACGCATCGTCAGTGCTTGAGCGGATCAGATCCCGCACCCGCTCCCTCGGTACCGGATCTGCCGTAAGCGGGCGGGCATCACACTCTTGAAGCGCTGCGAGCAGGTGGCGAGCCCGTGTCCACGAGAGAGGTCAAATGGACACGCGAAAACAAGTCAGGCGCCGGCGAACGGCCTGGGGCAATGCTCGACCGTCGCGTCGGCAAGAAAGGCACCGCGCGTCCCTTGGAAGTAGTGCGGTGACGTCTCGGTCGCCTTCTCGATGCATCCGCACCGATCGCGTCTCGGACGAGGCAGCGGCGCGCTGCGCCGCCAGAACGTGACTCGCACGCAGCGCGGCTGACCGCACGCAGCGCCGCAGCAGGCGGCGCGCGCGGCGAGGAGGCGGCCAGCTTCGTTGACGTGGATCATACCGTCGGCACCGGACAGAAACTATTGCTCTGTCGACCGATCCTGAAATCGACGGACCATGGCCGTGCTTGACAAGTTTGAATCAGCGATCACCCGCGTCCTGTTGGTGCTGATGTGTGTCGTGGTCCTGCTCGCGACCGTCGAGCTGGGCTGGATCCTGGTCACGGACGTGCTGACGCCGCCCCTCTTCCTGCTCGAGATCGACGAATTGCTCGGCGTGTTCGGCCAGTTCCTCGTCGTGCTGATCGGGATCGAGCTGGTGCACTCCATGAAGGCGTACGCGGACAGCCGCGAGATCCATCTCGAGGCGGTGCTCGTCGTGGCGGTGATCGCGGTCGCACGCAAGATCGTCGTCCTCGATCCCGACGAGTTGCCGCCCGCGGCGCTGCTGGGGATCGCGGCCGTGACGCTGGCGCTCGCCATCGGGTACTACCTGGTGCGGCGCAGCCATCGCGAGAACGGGCCATCGAAGGCGCACGGCGGGCCATGAACATCGCGTCCACCGGCACGCCACTGCTCTATCTGGGCTTCACGGTCCTCGTCGTGGCCCTGCTGGCGGCAGATTTCCTGCTGCTCAAGGCGCAGGGCGCCCACCGCGTGGGCGTCAGGGAAGCCGCGGCCTGGTCGGTGGTCTGGATCGCCATCGCCCTGGCGTTCTGCGGCTGGTTCTGGTGGTACCTGGACGCGCGCTTCCCGCGCGAAGTGGCGAACCAGAAGGCGCTGGAATACCTCACCGGCTACCTGATCGAGAAGTCGCTCGCGGTCGACAACGTGTTCGTCTGGATCACGCTCTTCGGCTTCTTCGCCATCCCGCCGGAGCTGCAGAAACGCGTGCTGCTGTATGGCGTGCTCGGCGCGATCGTGATGCGCGCCATCCTCATCTACGTGGGCGCGCTGCTGCTCGCGCGGTTCCACTGGATCCTCTATGTGTTCGGGCTCCTCCTGGTGGTCACCGGCGTCAAGATGCTCGTGTTCGCCAAGGACGAGCCCGACCTGCAGCGCAACCCGGTGCTGCGCTGGATGCGCGGGCACCTGAAGATCACCGACGAACACCACGGCGAGAAGTTCTTCGTCGCGAAGAACGGCGTGCGCTACGCCACCCCGCTGTTCGTGGTGCTCGTGCTCGTCGAGCTCACCGACCTGATCTTCGCGGTCGACTCGATCCCGGCGATCTTCGCCGTCACGGGCGATCCGTTCATCGTCTTCACCTCCAACATTTTCGCCATCCTGGGCCTGCGGGCGATGTACTTCCTGCTGGCTGAGACGGCAAAGCGCTTCCATCTGCTGAAGTACGGGCTGGCGGCCATCCTGATGTTCATCGGCGCCAAGATGCTGCTGCTGGACGTCTACAAGATTCCCGTGATGATCGCGCTGGGCGTCATCGGGCTGATCCTGCTGGCTTCGGTCGTGGCTAGCATCTGGCACTCGCGGCGCGCGCCCCCGCGAGCACGAATCGTCCCCTGATCTCGGGCTCCGGGCCGCCCCCCCGACAGGCTTTGACTGCCCGGGTTGCGCCCACGACACAACTATGAGCGGCGCGCAGGGGCGCGCTTGGGCCGCTGGCCGCGCCTCAGCCGGGCAGGAGCACCTTGTCCACGACGTGGATCACGCCGTTGGACTGGTAGACGTCCGACACGGTGACGACCGCGTCGTTGCCCTTGCCGTCCTCGATCACGACATCCTTGCCATGCATCATCGCCGTCAGCGTGCCGCCGCTCGCCGTCTTCAGCATGGCCTTGCCGCCGCCGGCGCGGATCTGCTCGGCGAGGGCGTGCGCATCGATGCGGCCCGGCACCACGTGATACGTGAGCACCTTGGCAAGCATCGGTCTGTTCTCCGGCTTGAGCAACGTGTCCACCGTGCCGGCTGGGAGCTGCGAGAACGCGGCGTTCGTCGGCGCGAAGACCGTGAACGGCCCGGGGCCCTTCAAGGTGTCGACGAGTCCGGCGGCCTTCACCGCGGCGACGAGCGTGGTGTGGTCCCTCGAGTTCACCGCGTTGTCGACGATGTCCTTCGACGGGTACATCGGCGCGCCGCCGACCATCTTCGTGTCGGGCATCGCGCCGGTCGCGTGAATCGGGGGGTGCGCTGCGCCAGCGTGCATGCCCATGCTGCTGCAGGCCGAAAGAGCCAGCGCGCAGGCGCCGGCGATGATGAGTTTTTGCATTCCGTACTCCTTGCAGGGCGACATGCCCGCTTCCAGTACGCAATGCGCCCGCGCGCGGATTCGGATCAGGAGGTCGGCACGACCGCACCCTTGAACAGCACCGGACCCGTGGGACCGCTGCCGGCCGGCACGCCACCCTTGGGCTCCAGGCTGATCGCGAGCGCAGGCACCTGCACCTGGTTTTCCGCCGCCGTGAGCCGGGCGACGGCGCCTTGCGGCAGCACGCCCAGCGAACGCGGCGCGCCGCCCGGCGGAAGCGCCCAGAGTTGCAGTGACTTCTCCGCGCCTTCGTCGTAGTTGCCCAGCCGCTTCAGCGTGAGCGTGTTGTGCTTCGGATCGAAGGTGACGAGCACCGATGGCGCCGAACGATCGTCCGACAACATCGCGACATAACGGATGTCGGGCGCCGCCTGCACCTGCGATGCGAGCTGCACGTTCTGCTGCGAAAGGGCCTGCCGGTCGCGTTCCAGCCGCGCGACGACATCGTCGCGCTCGCCGAGGCGCGTGAACAGCGACACGCTGACCGCCACCGCGGCGAGCGTCGCAAACGCACCCGCGATGGCGAAGCCGCGCCAGGAGCGGGAAGGCGCCCGGCGCTGCGCCTGTAATGCGCGCCCTTCGCGCTCGTGCGCGAGAGCGTTCTCGATGCGTCTCCAGACGTTCGCGCTGGGTTGCTGTCCGGGCTGCAATTCGGTCATGGCTGCAAATCGCTCCTGCCAGGCGAGCGCGAGCGCGCGCAGGCCGGGGATCTGGCGCGCCTGCGCCTCGAACCGGCGGCGGGCGCGCCCACGCAGGCTGCCGAGGCCGTACGCGGCGGCGAGGCGGTCGGCGAGTTCGGGGTGTCGCATCAGATCCATGGCGCCTCCTTCAGGCAAAACGCGCCATGCAGCCGCGTAGTTGATCGATGCCCCGGCGGATCCACGTCTTCACCGTGCCCAGGGGCAGCTTGAGCTGATCGGCCAGTTCGCCGTGCGACAGGTCGCGCAGGTAAGCGAGGCTGAGCACCTCGCGCTGGCGCGCCTCGAGCTTGCGCAGGCATTCGTGCAGCGCCCACGCCTGTTCACTCGCCTGCGCGGTGTCCATGGGGGACTCGGCACCGTCGCGCAGCGTGTCGGCCGCTGCCCCGTCGAGCGGCTGCGCGGTGTCGAGATGCTCGGACTTCCGTCGGCGCAGGAAGTCGAGCGAGCGGCTGCGAACGATCACGCCCATCCACGCGAGCGGCGGCGAGAGCGACGCGCGGTAAGAGTCCGCCGAACGCCAGATATACAGGTAGGCATCCTGCAGCACGTCTTCGGCCCATTCGCGGTTGCCGACCACGCGCATGGCCACGCCGTACATGCGCGCCGAGGTGATCTCGTAGATCCGGCGGAATGCCGCTTCGCGCTGCCCGAGCGGCTCACCACCGGCCGCGCCCATGCGCTCCACCAGTTCGATCAGGGCGCTGTCAGTGTAGTTGTCCATCTGCTTCCTGTCTGCAATACGCGCGCCGCGGGCGGGCGGATTCGGGCGGACTCTCTGTTGTTCAGCTGGGCATACGCAGCGAGGCACGCGTCGGATTCATTCCCCGGCGCACCGCGGGGTCGGCCGCACCCTGTGGATCCGGCCGCCTGCGCGCCGCGTATTGCCGCCACCGTCCACCCAAGGAGCATACATGCGCAACCTGCGTAAGGCATCCACCGTGATGCTGGCCATCACCACCCTGTTCGCGGCAGGCACGAGCCTGGCCTCGAGCCACCGAGAGGCGCCCTTCATCGCCACGAGCCCCAAGGTCGATGCGACCGACTTCTACATGTTCCGCAGCTACGAAGGCGTGGGCGCGGACGGCAGCGGCGGCCGCAGCGACTACGTCACGCTCATCGCGAACTACCAGCCATTGCAGTCGCCGTATGGCGGGCCCAACTACTTCCAGATGGACCCGAACGCGCTGTACGAAATCCACGTCGACAACAACGGCGACGCAGTCGAAGACCTCACGTTCCAGTTCCGCTTCCAGAACAAGCTCAACAACGTGGCGCTGGACGTCGGAGGCAAGAGCGTCGCGATCCCGCTCATCCAGGCCGGCACGGTCGCAAGCGTCAACGACGGCAACCTGAACGTGAACGAAACGTACACCGTCGCCCTGGTGCGCGGCGACCGACGCAAGGGCACGTCCGCGGCCGTGACCAAGGCGGGCGGCGGAACGACGTTCGAGAAACCCGTCGACTACATCGGCGTGAAGACGCTCGGCGACGCGAACGCCTACGCCACCTATGCTGCCCGGCACGTGCACGAGATCCGCATCCCCGGATGCCCGGCGGGCAAGGACGCCGGCCGCGTCTTCGTCGGGCAGCGCCAGGAAGGCTTCGCGGTGAACCTCGGCCCGATCTTCGACCTGGTGAACGCGCCGCTCGCGGTGATCAGCAACCCGGCCAACATCAATGCGGCCGCGGCGAACTCGATCCCGGACAAGAACGTCACGTCAATCGCGCTCGAAGTGCACAAGGACTGCCTCACCGCGACCCGCGACCCGGTGATCGGCGGCTGGACGACCGCGAGCCTGCGGCAGGCGCGGCTTCTCTCGCCAGCTCCGGCGGCGGCCTTGCAGGCATCGGAGAAGCCCGGCGGCGCATGGGTGCAGGTCTCGCGCCTCGGCCAGCCGCTGGTGAATGAAGTGGTGATCGGCCTGAAGGACAAGGACCGCTTCAACAGTGCGAAGCCGAAGGACGATGCGCAGTTCCTCGACTACGTGACGACCCCGACGCTGCCCGCGCTGCTCGGCCTCGTCCTCGCGAACAACCCCGCAGCGCTCGCGCCGACGAACTTCCCGCGAACGGACCTGGCCACCGTGTTCCTCACCGGCATCCCCGGCGTGAACAAGCCGGCGAGCGCGACCCCGTCCGAGATGCTGCGGCTGAACACGTCCACGAAGCCCGTCCCTTTCGCGGCGCAGAACCGCCTCGGAATCGTCGGCAGCATCAAGTCCAGCGGCAGCGACTTCGCCGGGTTCCCGAACGGCCGCAGGCCGAAGGACGACGTCGTGGACATCGCGCTCGTTGCGATGCTCGGCGGGCTTTGCATGGCGAACGGCGACGGCGACGCACTCAAGCTCAACACGATCCCGGGCACCGGCATCACGTCCGCGTGCAAGCCTTCCAGCGTTCCGGCTGGCGCGACGTCGCTCGACGTGCATGACGGCGTGGACCAGGCCGCCGTGCCCTTCCTCTTGGGCTTTCCCTACCTGAACACGCCGCTGCCCGGCGCGAACTGAAAGGAGGGCGCCATGAAGAAGACCTGGCTCACGATCGGCCTCGGAACTGCTTTGCTTGCCGCATGCGGCGGCGGCGGGGGCGGCAACTTCGTCCCGGTGCCATCCGCATCCAATGTGTCGGGGACGGACGTGCCCGTGTCCGCAACGCAGGACGCGAACGCGGCGTTCGAGTTCGTGTCTTCCGTTGCAGCCGCGAAGAGCGACAGCGCGGACCCGCTGAACGTGGGCGACGCGTCGCTCGCGACGAGCGACACCGACGAACCCAAGCCGCTGTGACGAAGCTGCACGCCGCGCTGCGCAGCGCCATGCTCATTGCGAGCATTGCCGTTGCGCCTTGCGTGCACGCGCACGACAGCTGGTTCACGCCGGACCTGCGCATGGTGACGGGCAACCGTTACCCGGTGGCGGACCTCGGCGTGCCGGCGGAGAACGTCGTCGCAAGCGCCTGCAGCGAAGGCACCTGCTGGGCGGAGCTGACGGAGCTCGAGGTCGAGCTCGATGCGAAGCGCGTCGACGTGTATTTCAACGAAGCCAAGCCGCCCGACAGCGTGCGTGCGCGGTGGCGCGATTCGCTCGCGAACGGCGCCCCATGGCGAGAGCGCTACCGGAAATTTCTCCGGGCGGGCACGGGCATGACACCTGCGGGACTCGACCTCGAGATTGTCGCCGCGAATGCGCCGGTCCACAGCGGCGCCGCGGCACGGTTCCGCTTGCTCGCGCAGGGCAGCCCCGTGCCGCACCAGCCGGTGGAACTCGTGAGCGACCGATCGCCCATCGGCATCTGGTCCCGCACGAACGAACGCGGCGAGGTCGAATGGACGCTTCCCTTCCGTGCACGGTGGCTCGTTCGCACCATCGTCATAGAACCCGGCGCGGGATCGAAGTGGCGCAGCCGCTTCGCGACGCTCGTATTCGACGCGCGTTGAGCGCGTTACTTTCGGCGGCGAGTCCGCAAGACGCCGCGGCCCGCAGGTCTAGGCTGCTGTCGGCCACGCTTTCATGCCTGTCGCCCCCGCCAGGAGTTGCCCGCCGAAGGCAACCTGTCGCCTCGACGGCAAGCGAGTGGTTGCGCGGATGTCCTTCAAGCCGGGAGCGGCCGCACCCACCTGGTCGTGCGTGCTGTTGGCGTCGGTGGAGACGGTGCCGCGAGGGCGGCAGCGACTCTACAGGAACCGCTCCAGCATCCCCCGCGACCGGCGATCCAGCCCCCACCGATCCGCGATCCGGAAGTTGATGCCTTCGGCGCTCGCGATCAGCAAGGCCCCGTCGGCCAGCCGCCGGATGTCCTCCTCGCCCTTCAGCACGAAGCGGGTGGGCCCACGGTCCGTCACCACGCTCCACGTGCTGGGCGTCGAGAAGCTGGACACCGCCTCGATGCGCAGGACCGTCGGGGCGAACTCGCGCCCCGCCAGCTCCTGCTCGATCAGCGCGCGGGTCGCGGGGTCCAGCGCGTCCAGGTGGGGCACCCACGCCACTTCGCCTCCTTCGACGCTCACCAGCGACAGGCCCTCCTCGGGCGCCGCCAGCGGAAACGCGCGCACCGGCACCACGCCCTCGTGCACCGTGGCGTCCGCCAGCGTCAGCACCAGGCGGCCGAAGGCATTGCGTTCGAGCTGGAACATGGTCATTTCCCCGCCGGATGGGCCGCATGGGCCGGTGCGGACAGGCGCAGGTCCTCGCCGCCGTCTTCCTCGTCGACCTGCCGCGCCTGCGCTTCGTACAGCCGCCAGTACGCGCCCTGGCGCGCGATCAGTTCGTCGTGCGGGCCGACCTCCACCACGCGGCCGCGGTCCATCACCACCAGCCGGTCGGCGCGGCGCAAGGTGGACAGGCGGTGCGCGATGGCGATGGTGGTGCGGCCCTGCACCAGGTTGTCCAGGGCCTTCTGGATCTCCTTCTCCGTTTCCGTGTCCACGCTGGAGGTGGCCTCGTCCAGGATCAGGATGCGCGGGTCGATCAGCAGCGCGCGGGCGATGGAGATGCGCTGGCGCTCGCCGCCGGACAGGCCCTGGCCGCGTTCGCCCACCATCGAGTCGTAGCCCAGGGGCAGGCGCAGGATGAACTCGTGCGCGTGCGCGGCGCGCGCCGCGGCCACGATCTCGGCGCGGGTCGCGTCCGGGCGGCCGTAGGCGATGTTCTCGGCGATGGTGCCGAAGAACAGGAAGGGCTCCTGCAGCACCAGGCCGATGTGGCGCCGGTAGTCGGCCACGCCGAAGCGCCGGATGTCGACGCCGTCGACCTGGATCGCGCCTTCGCTCACGTCGTAGAAGCGGCAGATCAGGTTGACCAGCGTGCTCTTGCCCGAGCCGCTGTGGCCCACCAGGCCGATCATCTCGCCCGGGCGGATGGCGAGATCGAGGCCGCGGATCACGCTGCGGTTGCCGTAGCGGAAGCCCACGCCCCGCAGCGCGATGGCGCCTTTCAGCCCGGCGATCTGCACCGGCTGCGCCGGCTCGGGCACGTTGGACACGTGGTCCAGGATGTCGAAGATGCGCTTGGCGCCGGCGGCCGCCTTCTGCGTGACCGAGACGATGCGGCTCATCGAGTCCAGCCGCGTGTAGAAGCGGCCGATGTAGGCGATGAAGGCCGTCAGCACGCCCACGGTGATCTCGCTGCGGCTCACCAGCCAGATGCCGAAGGCCCAGACCACCAGCAGGCCCACGTCGGTCAGCAGCGACACGGTGGGCGAGAACAGGCTCCAGGTCTTGTTCAGCTTGTCGTTGACGGCCAGGTTGGCCTGGTTCGCCTCGCGAAAGCGCTGCGCCTCGCGCCGTTCCTGCGCGAAGGCCTTGACCACGCGGATGCCGGGGATGGTGTCGGCCAGCACGCTGGTCACGTCGCCCCAGACCCGGTCGATCTTCTCGAAGCCGGTGCGCAGGCGGTCGCGAACGGCATGGATCATCCAGGCGATGAAGGGCAGCGGCAGCAGCGTCGCCAGGGCCAACCAGGGGTTGATGGAGAACAGGATCGCCGCCGTCATGGCGAACATCAGCACGTCGGTGGCGAAGTCCAGCGCGTGCAGCGACAGGAAGACCGAGATGCGATCCGTCTCGGAGCCGATGCGCGCCACCAGGTCGCCGGTGCGCTTGCCGCCGAAGTAGTCCAGCGACAGCTGCAGCAGGTGCTCGAAGGCCGTGGTGCGCAGGTCGGCCGCGATGCGCTCGGACACCAGGGCCAGCAGCCAGGTGCGCGCCCAGCCCAGGCCCCAGGCCAGCAGCGCCGACGCCAGCAGCCCGGCCAGCAGCAGCAGGACGTAGCCGGGGTCGATGCGCTGGCCGTTCTGGAACGGGATCAGCACCTGGTCCATCAGCGGGATGGTCAGGTAGGGCGGCACCAGCGTGGCGGCGGTGGAGGCGAGCGTCAGCGCGAAACCGACCGCCAGCTGCTTGCGATAAGGGCGGGCGAAGCGCCCCAGGCGCAGCAGCACCCAGGTGGACGGGGGGCGGGCGTCCTGGTCGCCCTCCTCGTCGGCGTCCCCGGGAGCTTCCGCCGACTCGGGCGCGCCCGATCGCAGTCGGTCGAAGCGCGCCACGAACTCCAGCACCGCGCGCTGCTGCGCCAAGGTGGAGTGCCACAGGGCCAGCCGCCCGGCGCGATCGAGCAACTCCAGCGTGCCGATGCCGGCGTGGTCGCCATGCCGCAGCACCATGCCGTCCGCCAGCTGCCAGTCGGACCAGCGTCCGTCCGCCCAGGCCAGCAAGCGCCGGTCGGTCAGCACCAGGCCGCCGGGGTTGAAGTGCATCGCCGCGTCGATGTCAACCGACAGGGTGGCCAGCACGTTTTCATTGTTGCCGAGCCTCGCGCCGAGCGCGTTGCGCCAGTCCGGGGCCGGCGCTGTGGCGGCCGGATAATTCGATTGCATGCGACGGTCGTTGGGAAACACTGGGGCCCGTACCCTGGCTGAAACGCGGATTCTCGCCCAAGCCGGCGGCTCCCCATGAGAAAGATTGAAGACATCCGACTGCTGCGCATCCACTATCTGCGCGGCCCCAACCTCTGGACCTGGCGGCCGGTGCTCGAAACCTGGCTGGACCTCGGCGCGCTGGAAGACTGGCCGTCGCACAAGCTCCCGGGTTTCAACGAGCGCCTTACCACGCTGCTGCCAGCGCTGATCGAGCACCACTGCGGCGTCGGCGAGCGCGGCGGCTTCCTGCAGCGCCTGCAGGCAGGCACCTGGGCCGGCCACGTGCTGGAACACGTGGTGATCGAGCTGCTGAACCTGGCCGGCATGCCCACCGGCTTCGGCCAGACGCGCAGCACCTCCCGGCGCGGCGTCTACCGCATGGTGTTCCGCGCCCGGGACGAGCAGGTGGCGCGCGCCGCCCTGGCGCAAGGCCATCGGCTGGTCATGGCGGCCATCAACGACGAACCCTTCGACGTGGCCGAAGCGGTGGCCGCGATCCGCGCCCAGCTGGACGACTCGTACCTCGGCCCCAGCACCGCGGCCATCGTGGCGGCCGCCACCGACCGGCGCATCCCGCACATCCGCCTGAACGACGGCAACCTGGTGCAGCTCGGATACGGCGCGCGCCAGCGCCGCATCTGGACCGCCGAAACCGACAGCACCAGCGCCATCGCCCAGGGCATCGCCCGCGACAAGGACCTGACCAAGCGCCTGATCGCCGGCTGCGGCGTGCCGGTGCCGGAAGGCCGCGCGGTCGCCACGCCGGCCGAGGCCTGGGAGGCGGCGCAGGACATCGGGCTGCCGGTCGTCGTCAAGCCCAGCGACGGCAACCACGGCCGCGGCGTGATGCTGGACCTGCGCACGCAGGCGGACGTCGAAGCCGCCTTCGCGGTCGCCGAGCCCCATGGCAGCGAGGTCCTGGTCGAACGCTACATCGCCGGCGACGAGCACCGGCTGCTGGTGGTCACCGGCAAGGTGGTGGCGGCCGCGCGCGGCGAGACCGCCTGGGTCACCGGCGACGGGCGCTCCACCGTCACCCAGCTGATCGACACGCAGATCAACAGCAACCCGCGGCGCGGCACCAGCGAAGACCACCCGCTGAACCGCCTGGACCTGGACGAGGACGAAGCCATCGTCGCGGACCTCGCGCGCCAGGGCCTGACGCCCCAAGCCGTGCCGCAGGCCGGGCGCAAGGTGCTGGTCCAGCGCAACGGCAACGTGGCCATCGACTGCACCGACCAAGTGCACCCCGAGGTCGAACACGTGGTCGCCCTGGCAGTGCGCATCGTCGGCCTGGACATCGCCGGCGTGGACCTGGTGGCGCAGGACATCTCGCGCCCGCTGCACGAGCAGGGCGCGGCCATCGTGGAAGTGAACGCGGGCCCCGGCCTGCTGGCGCACCTGAAGCCGGCCGTCGGCCAGCCGCGGCCGGTGGGGCGCGCCATCGTGGACACGCTGTTTCCCGAGGACGGCGGCCACGAACACCCCGGCCGCATCCCGGTGGTGGGCATCGCCGGCACGCGCGACACCACGCGCATCGCACGCCTGGTCGCCTGGCTGGGCCACCTGCTGGGCCGGCGCGTCGGTCTGGCCTGTGCCGACGGCCTGTACCTCGACCGCCGCTGCCTGCAGGCCGGCGACGCGCGCTCCTGGGACGTGTCGCACCGCCTGCTGGTCAACCGCAACGTGCAGGCCGCGGTGTTCGAGAACGACGCCCGTACCATCCTGCGCTACGGCCTGGCCTACGACCGCTGCATGGTCGGCGTGGTGACCGACCTCGACGGCGCCGAGGCGCTGGGCGAATTCGACGTGCAGGCGTTCGGCGCCGGCGCGTCCGAGCAGATGGCCAAGGTGCTGCGCACGCAGGTGGACGTGGTGCTGGACGACGGCGTGGCGGTGCTGAACGGGGCCGACGCACACGTCGCGGCCCTGGCCGCGTGCTGCGACGGGGAAGTCATCCTCTACGCCGCCGACCCGCAGGCGCCGGCCCTGGTGGCCCATCGTGGCGCCGGTGCGCGCGGCGGTCGTGCCGTCTACCTGCGCGATGGCCAGCCCGTGCTGGCCACCGGCAGCACCGAAACGCGGCTGGCCCCGCTGTCGGGCCCGGCGCGTGTCGGCCTGGCCGACGAGACGCTGCTCGCCGTGATCGCCGCCGCCTGGGCACTGGACATGCCGCCCGACCTGATCATCGCCGGCATCGAGACTTTCGATGCCCACCACGCGCCTTCCCCCGCGCAACCCGCCTGAGCCCTTCATGCACGTTTCCCGCATCCGCGCGCTGCGCGGGCCCAACCTGTGGAGCCGGCACACGGCCATCGAGGCCGTCGTGTCCTGCGCCGACGACGAGATCGCGGTCACCGACCGCCCCGGCTTCGAAGCCCGGCTGCGCACGCTCTTCCCGGGCCTGGGCGTCTTTCGCCTCGGGTATCCGGTGTCGATGGCCCGGGTGCTCGAGACCGCGGCGCTGTCGCTGCAGGTGGAAGCCGGCTGCCCGGTCAGCTACAGCCGCACTGCTTCGACGGTCGAACCCGCCACGTTCCAGGTCGTCGTCGAATACAGCGAGGAGCCGGTGGGCCGCCTGGCGTTCGAGCTCGCCCAGCAACTGATCGCGGCCACGCTGGACCCTGGCGCCAGCTTCGACGCCGGCGCCGCCGTTGCCCGCCTGCGCGAGACCTACGAGGACGTGCGGCTGGGCCCCAGCACGGGCTCCATCGTGCAGGCCGCGGCGGCCCGCGGCATCCCGTGGCGGCGCCTGACCGAGGGCAGCCTGGTGCAGTTCGGCTGGGGCAAGCACCAGCGGCGCATCTGGGCCGCCGAGGTCGACCAGACCAGCGCCGTGTCGGAAGCGATCGCGCAGGACAAGGAACTGTCCAAGCAACTGCTGTATGCCGCGGGCGTGCCGGTGCCCATCGGGCGGCCGGTGAGCGACGAGGCCGACGCCTGGGCGGCCGCGCAGGCGATCGGCTTGCCCGTGGTGGTCAAGCCCCGCGACGGCAACCAGGGCAAGGGCATCACCGTCAACATCACCACGCGCGAGGGGCTGGTGACGGCCTACCAGTCGGCGCTGGCGGTGAGCGACGACGTGATGGTGGAGAGATTCCTCCCCGGCAGCGACTACCGCCTGCTGGTGGTGGGCGACCGCCTCGTCGCCGCCGCGCGGCGCGAGCCGCCGCTGGTGCTGGGCGACGGCGGATCGACGGTGGCCGAACTGGTCGCCAAGGTCAACGCCGACCCGCGCCGCGGCGACGGCCACGCCACGGCGCTGACCCGCATCCGCATCGACGACATCGCCATCGCGCTGCTGGCCGCGCAGGGCCTCACGCCCGACAGCGTGCCGGCACGCGGGCAGCGCGTGCCGTTGCGCCACAACGCCAACCTGTCCACCGGCGGCACCGCCACCGACGTCACGGACGAAGTGCATCCCGAAGTGGCCGAGCGGGCGATCACCGCCGCGCAGACGGCGGGCCTGCACGTCTGCGGCGTCGACATGGTGTGTCGGAGCGTGCTGCGGCCGCTGGAAGAGCAGGGCGGCGGCATCGTGGAAGTGAATGCCGCGCCGGGGCTGCGCATGCACCTGTCGCCTTCGTACGGCAAGTCGCGCAACGTCGGCGAGGCGATCGTCAACCACCTGTTCGAGCCCGGCGAGGATGGCCGCATCCCGGTGGTGGCCGTCACCGGCACCAACGGCAAGACCACGACGGCCCGCCTGATCGCCCACCTGTTCGCCAGCAGCGGGTGCGTGGTGGGAATGACCAACACGGACGGCGTGTACGTCGGCGGCCGCCAGATCGATTCCGGCGACTGCAGCGGCCCCAAGAGCGCGCGCAGCGTGCTGATGCACCCCGACGTGGAAGCGGCGGTGTTCGAGACCGCGCGCGGCGGCCTCCTGCGCGAGGGCCTGGGCTTCGACCACTGCCAGGTGGCGGTGGTCACCAACGTCGGCGCGGGCGACCACCTGGGGCTGAACTACATCACCACCGTGGAGGACCTGGCCGTCCTCAAGCGCGTGATCGTGCAGAACGTGACGCCGAAGGAGGGCTATGCGGTGCTGAACGCCGCCGACCCGATCGTCGCGGCGATGGCGGACACCTGTCCTGGCAAGGTGATCTTCTTCGCCGCCGACCGCCACCATGGCGTCATGACGGAACACCGCGCCCTGGGCGGGCGCACGCTCTACGTGGACCCGGCGCTGGATGGCGGCTCGGTGGTGGCCGCCGAGGGCAACTGGCGCGGCCACGTGCCGCTGGCCGGCGTGCCGATCACCCGCAACGGCACCATCGGCTTCCAGGTGGAGAACGTGATGGCTGCCATCGGCGCAGCCTGGGGCGCGGGCCTGGACTGGGACACCATCCGCAGCGGGCTGGCGACCTTCGTCAACGATGCGGGCACCGTGCCGGGCCGCTTCAACGTGATGGACTACCGGGGCGCGACCGTGATCGCCGACTACGGCCACAACCCCGACGCGATGCGCGCGCTGGTGGCGGCGGTGGACGCGATGCCCGCGAAGCGCCGCTCGGTGGTGATCAGCGCCGCCGGCGACCGGCGCGACGAGGACATCCGCAACCAGACGGTCGTCCTCGGCGCCGCCTTCGACGACGTGCTGCTGTACCAGGATGCGGCCCAGCGCGGGCGCGGCGACGGCGAGGTGATGGCGCTGCTGCGCGCAGGCCTGGAGGGCGCCAGCCGCACCACGCACGTCGAGGACATCCGCGGCGAGTTCGCAGCGATCGACGCGGCGCTCGCGCGCCTGCGGCCCGGGGACCTGTGCCTGGTGCTGGTGGACCAGGTGGAAGCGGCGCTGGCGCATTTGGCGCGGCGCGTGAGCGCGGGCTGAGCGCTTCGGAGCTCCTTCCCCGTTGGGGGAGGTTCGGGGTGGAGGCCGCTCCGGGCCCGGGAGCGCAGGGGCCTTCCCGATCTCACTCGTGTTCTTGCCGCGGAACGTCCCCGACCGG
>NZ_DATMHS010000017.1:0-3689 GCF_035554825.1 Ramlibacter sp.
CAGTCCGCCGTGGGCGCCGCGAGCCTTGCCACCGGTGGCCTCGCCGGGCAGGGCCTGCGCGCGCTCGGCTACGACCCGCAAGCGGCCAACCAGATGCTGGCCGAGTACCTGAGCCCGCAGCAGCGCGAGTCCGAGCAGGCGGTGCAGGACGCCGAGGGCTTCGTCGACACCATGATCGCCGCGGCGAAGAACCCCCGGGCGGTGGCCGGCTCGGTGGTGGAATCCGTCCCCGGCATGCTCGGCATCGGCGCCGTGACCAACGCAGTCGCGCGCCGGATCGCCCTGAAAGCCGCGGCACCCTTCGGCGGTCTGGCGACCGAAGCCGGCCAGAAGGCGGCGCAGGAAGCCGTGGACGCCGCCACCAACAAGCTGCTGCTGGCCTCCGGCATCGGCGAAGGCGGGCAGTCCGCCGGCCAGATCGCCGACCAGGCGCAGGCCGCGGGCCGGGACTACAGCCAGTACGCCTTGCCGGCGCTGGCTGCAGGGGCCACCACGGCCGCCATCACGCGCGGGGCCGGCAAGCTCATGGGCTCGGCCGAGACGGCGCTGTTCTCCGGCTCCAAGGCGGCTGGCCCGCAAGGGTCGCTTCCGGTTCGGCTGGCGAAGGCCGCCTTCAGCGAAGGCGCGCTGCAGGAGATGCCGCAGTCCGCGCAGGAACAGGCGATGACCAACATCGCCATGGGCGAGCCGGACGTCATGAAGGGTGTCGGCAACCAGGCCGCCATGGGCCTCGTGACCGGTGGCGTCATGGGTCTCGGGGAAGGCGCCGGAGCGCCGCACCAGACCGCGCAGAAGGCCGCGGCAGACGCCGTACGCAAGCAGGACACCGTGCCCGAGGTCGGCCCGCTGTCGGCTGCCGCGAACGTGGCGACCGAAGCCAAGGCGCAGGCGATCGAGAACGCCCCGCCGGCTCCCCCGGTGGAAGAACCCGCCCCGGTGATCGACCCGATTGCCGAGCGCATCCAGCGCATGCAGGGGCAGGACCGCGAAGACGCGATGCACGCCTACGGGATCGTGCAGCGCGACGACGTGCCGAAGGGCGTGCGGCAGTACAACTCCAAGCTGCTGGACAAGCTGCTGGAGAAGTACGAGCACCCGGCCGAGCGGCCGATGGACATGACCGCCAGCGACACGGCGATCCCGACGCCGGAATGGGGCACCGAGCGCGGCGCTGCGCCGGATCGCGGTGCACTCGACTTCCAGCGCGACATCCCCACGGGCGACCTCGCGCTTGCCCAAGAGCGCCCGTTGCTGGCGCTTCCCGCACCGGTAGTCACGGTGGACAACGCCGGGCAGGCGGCCACCGGAGCGCAACTGGCCGAGCGCGAGCAGGCTGCGCAGGCCGAGGCGCGGCGCAAGAGGGAACTGGGGCTGACGCCCGACGTGGAGCAGGCCGCGCAGACGCGCGCCGCGCCGAAACCCGCCGCCGCTGTCACGCCGCCTGCAACCGCTGCCGAAAAACCTGCAACCGCTGCTGCGGCGCTGCCGGCCGACATCCTGGCCAAGTCCGGCAAGCCGTTCGCCTCGCGCCTGCCGGCGATGAACGCCGCCAAGAAGGCCGGACCCGGCCATGAGGTGGTGCAGGTCCCCGGCGGGTTCGCGGTGCGCAAGACGGGCGACTGGCAAGCGTTCCCGGCCACGACCGGCACGCTGGGCCTGCCGCGCGCCGAGCTGCCGCAGGTGCACGCCCAGGCGCATGGGGCGCTGGTCAACTTCCTCACGGCCCGGGGCATCGAGCACCAGACCGAAGAAGTGGACCCGGCCAGCCTGAAGCCGAGCCAAGCCGAGTACAGCGAAGCCAAGGCCGCCGAACAGGCCGGCAGCGACAGCGAGCGCGCGATCCTGGTCTCGTCGGACGGGCATGTGGTGGACGGGCATCACCTCTGGCTGGCCGCTGGTGCCGAGGGCAAGCCGGTCAAGGTGATCCGCTTCAATGCGCCGGCCGACAAGCTGCTGCCCATCGTCAAGGAGTTCCCGAGTGCGAAGAGTGCCCAAGCCACCGCCGAAGCCGCCGCGCCTGCCGCGGTTCCTGCTGGAAACGGCCAAGCGGCTGAAGTGCAGCCGCGAGCAGATGTCGCTGATCGAGCGAACGGCGCGGCCGAGCAGCCCCACGCAACACTGACCGAAGCGGCCAAGGCCGCAGAGAAAGGACAAGACCATGCCCCTGATCAACAGCACGAGCAAGGCCGCGTTCAGCAAGAACGTGGCAGCCGAGATGAAGGCCGGCAAGCCGCAGAAGCAGGCGGTAGCGATCGCGTACAGCGTGCAGCGCCGGGCAGCGAAGCCGAGCGGAGCCGATCTGGCGAAGCTGGGGATCAAGGGAAGGTAGCCAATGAGAAAACCCCGCCCGCATCCGATACCGCCGGTGCAGCCGACAAGCCGCTGACGCTGGGCATCACCCCGGCCAGCGCGGAGCCGATCACCGTTCGCGGTGGCGTGATCTACGTCGGCAAGGACCCGGCTCTGAACTACGACACCGGCGAGCCGGTCACGGTGGCCGAGGATGCCACCAGCGAGCAGATCAAGCAGGCGATGAAGGATGCCGGAGCGGTGTCCAAGCGCCAGCACTTCTACGGCGGCAAGGCCGTGGAAGCCGAATCCGGGAAAGCCGCCGCCCCCGGTACCAGTGCGGCAGCAGCAAGCGAAGGAGAAAGCCATGGCCAAGGGCAAAAAGAAGAAGTGCTGAAGGCAGCGGGGGAGCAATCCCCTGCTGGCGAAGCCGCCCCCACGAAAGAAGACGCCGCACCGGCAAAGAGCGAGCGCACGGCAGCCGAGATCGCGCGCGAGATCGCCAAGGACCGGCCCGACGAGGACTTCGCTGCGGTGCGCGAAGCCGCGCGCAAGGCCATCGTCGCCGAGCTGGGCCAGAAAGCCGCCGACGAGATGGGGCGCGGCAACTTCCTGGCTGGCGACGAACTGACGCAGGCGGTCCACGACGGCCAGTACGAGGCCGTGCGCGAGTACGCCGCAAAGATGCCCGTCCCGGTGCACGAAAGCGACATCCCGCGGGAGACCGCCAACCGTGCGTACATGGGCACCTCGCACAACCCGGAACGGCGCGGCGCCAGCGCCCAGCGCGACTACGTGCGCCAGATGGTGCAGGCGTGGAAGGCCGCCGAGCGCGCAGCCGGGAACGATCCGCAGGCCGTCGCCCGGATTACCGAGGCCATGCAGTCTCTGGTGAGCGGGTATCGCCAGCGGTATCTGGCATCGCTTGCCTCGCACGCGAACGTGATGTCGGCCATGATCGCCGGCCCGGCCAACTTCCCGGTGGAGCGCAACCGCAAACGCATAGCGGCGGCCGATAAGCGGGCGCAGGACGCGAGCGAGTTCCTGCAAAAGGGCATCGCCCGCATGCTCAAGGCGGCCAAGGCTCCGGTGGACAACTCGCCGCAGTCCGAGCTCGACCGCATCAAGGCCAACCTCTCCGAGCGCGAGGCGGCGCAGGAGAAGATGCGCGCGGCCAACGCGGCGCTGCGCAAGGGCGACGATGCGGCGCTGAAGGCACTCGGCTTTTCCGACGAGCGCATCGCGGCGCTGAAGAAGGGCGACTTCGCCGGGCGCAAGGGATTCGCCGACTACCAGCTCGCCAACAACAACGCCGAGATCCGCCGACTGCGCGAGCGGCTTGCGTCGGCGCAGCAGCGCGTGACCGAGGCCGAAGCGGGGCCAGTGGAGCGCACCTACAA
>NZ_DATMHS010000018.1:0-14844 GCF_035554825.1 Ramlibacter sp.
CATCTGGGGCTGGCTGCCGCGTTCCAGGCGGTCAAGGACAGCGGCTTGCCCTCGGGCGACGCGCTCGATCCCGACCTCGCCGCCCGGATCGGCTGCAACATCGGATCGGGCATCGGCGGGCTGCCGATGATCGAGCAGACCCACGCCGAGCTGGTTGCGCGCGGTCCGCGGCGCATCTCGCCGTTCTTCGTGCCGGCCTCGATCATCAACATGATCTCGGGCCATGTGTCGATCAAGTACGGTTTCAAGGGACCCAACATTTCCGTGGTCACGGCCTGCACCACCGGCCTGCATGCGATCGGCCTGTCCGGCCGGCTGATCGAAAGCGGCGACGCCGACGTGATGATCGCCGGCGGCGCCGAATCGTGCGTGTCGCCGCTGGGCATCGGCGGTTTCGCGGCGGCGCGTGCCCTGTCGACCCGCAACGACGACCCGAAGACGGCGTCGCGCCCGTGGGACAAGGACCGTGACGGTTTCGTGCTCGGCGAGGGTGCCGGCGTGCTGGTGCTCGAGGAATACGAGCACGCGAAGGCGCGCGGCGCGAAGATCTACGCCGAGCTCGCCGGTTTCGGCATGAGCGCCGATGCGTACCACATGACCGCGCCGGACGTCGACGGACCGCGCCGGGCGATGGTGGGCGCGTTGCGCAATGCCGGCATCAACGCCGACCAGGTCGATTACCTGAACGCCCATGGCACGTCGACCCCGCTCGGCGACCTGAACGAGAGCAACGCGATCAAGCTCGCGCTGGGCGAGCACGCGCGCAAGGCGGTGGTCAATTCGACCAAGTCGATGACCGGCCACCTGCTGGGCGGCGCCGGCGGCATCGAATCGGTGTTCACGGTGATGGCCGTGCACGACCAGAAGAGCCCGCCGACGATCAACATCATCAACCAGGATCCGGAGTGCGACCTCGACTACTGCGCCAACACGGCGCGGGACATGCAGATCGAGGTGGCGATGAAGAACAACTTCGGTTTCGGCGGCACCAACGGCACCCTGGTGTTCAGGCGGCTGCGGTAAGGCGGGGCTGGAGCGCGCCCGCCGTTGATTCCTGGTTCGCCATGCACGACGCCCCATCGGTGAGTTATCCGGTGGGGCGTTCGCGTTGGGGCGCTGCGCTGCTGGCCCTGGCCTGGCTGGCCGGCGTCGCGGCGGTGCTCGCCTGGTCGCTGCAGCCGCAGGTTGCGGCGTGGCGGCTGGCGGCCGCGTGGTCGGCCGTGATCGGCGCCGGCGCGCTGGCGCTCCGGCAATATCGGCGCGCGCCGGCCGGCATCCTGGCGTGGGACGGTGCGAGCTGGTCGTGGAGCGAAGGCTCGGGACCGGCGGCTTCGGGCCGGCTGCGGCTCAGCCTCGACCTGCAGCAGATCCTGCTCGTGCATTGGCGCGGCGACCGCGGCAGCCGCTGGATCTGGCTGGAGCGCGCGAGTCGCCGCGAGCGCTGGGACGACCTGCGGCGTGCGGTATATTCGCGCGCCAGACCCGAAGCGCTGTCCGTGGGCGAGCCGCCGGCGGCGAAACCATGATAAGAACGCCCCCCGCTTCCCCTCCGAGCCCGGCCGACACCGACCTCATGCTGGTGGAACGCACGGTGGCCGGCGACCACAAGGCCTACGAGCTGCTGGTGCTCAAGTACCAGCGCCGCATCGAACGGCTGATCGGGCGCATGGTGCGCGATACCGATCTGGTGGAGGACATCGCCCAGGAAACCTTCATCCGCGCCTACCGCGCCCTGAGCCAGTTCCGGGGCGAGGCCCAGTTCTACACCTGGCTGTACCGGATCGCGGTCAACACCGCCAAGAAGGCCCTGGTCGACCTCAAGCGCGATCCGCTGGTCTCCGAGACCACCCTGCGCGGGGGCGGCGACGATGAAGATGAAACTTCCGCCGTGGAGAACGAACTAACCAGCGCCGAAACGCCCGAAACCGTGCTGGCCGCGAAGGAAATCGCCGCCACGGTCAACTCGGCCATGGAGGCCCTTCCCGACGAATTGCGGCAGGCGGTGACGCTGCGCGAGATCGACGGCCTGAGTTACGAAGAGATCGCCGAGGTGATGAACTGCCCGATCGGCACCGTCAGGTCGAGGATCTTCCGGGCCCGGGAAGCGATTTCGGCCAAGGTCAAGCCCATGCTGGAAAACCAGTCGGGCAAGCGCTGGTGATGCGGCGAGCGCGAGGTGATGTGATGGAACAGATGCAGACGCAGGAACTCATTTCGGCACTGGCGGACGGCCAGCTGCAAGGCGAAGCTTTCGCCCGTGGCGTCCAGCTCGCCGCCTCGGACCGCGCGGCGCGCGAGGCGTGGGAGACCTACCACCTGATCGGGGACGTGCTGCGCTCGGGCGAACGCGCCGTGGGCAGCCCGCCGTCGGTCTTCCTCGACCGGCTGCAGCGGCGACTGCAGCACGAAGGGGCGGTTGCGCCGGCGGCGGCGCCCGAGGTCGCGGTGCAGCCGCGGCGCGCGGAAGCCGCGAACGACACGACGTTCCGCTGGAAGCTGGTCGCCGGCCTGGCGTCCGTTGCGGCCGTCGGCGCGGTGGCCTTCTCGCTCGTGGGCGGGCTGGCGCCGAAGGCCGACGGGCCGCAGCTGGCCCGGGGCGCCGGCGGCACCGTGCTCACGGCCGGCGAGCGCGGCGCGATGATCCGCAACCCCCAGCTCGATGAATTGCTGGCGGCGCACCGGCAGCTGGGGGGCTCCGCGCTGCAGATGTCCACCGGCTTCGTGCGCAACGCGGCCTTCGAGAGCTCCGACCGCTGAAGCGGCCCCGCATGCACCACGACCAACCACAGCACCGGGGCTTCGCCCGCCGCAGCATGGTGGCCCTCTGGGGTCTCGGCCTGCTGGAGGCGGCCGTGGCCCAAGGCGCGCCGGTGCTGGCGCCGCATGGCGCGATCGCGCGAACGCAGGAGCGGTCGGTGGCGGAGTGGCTGGAGCGCATGCACGATGCCTCGCGCCGCCGCAACTACGTGGGAACGCTGGTCGTCTCTTCCAACACCGGCGCGATGTCGAGCGCCCGCATCTGGCACGCCTGCGAAGGCCAGCAGCAGTTCGAGCGCGTCGAATCCCTGACCGGGGCGCCGCGGTCCACTTTCCGCCGCAACGATGAAGTGGTGACCTTCCTGCCGGAGGCGCGGGTGGCCCGCACCGAGCGGCGCGAGACCCTCGGGCTGTTTCCCGACCTGCTGAAGTCGAGCGAAACCTCGATCCCCGAGTTCTATGCGGCGCGGCGCCTGGGCAGCGACCGCGTGGCCGGTTTCGACGCCGACGTCGTGCACCTGGCACCCAAGGACTCGCTGCGTTTCGGCTACCGCATCTGGACCGAGAAGAAAAGCGGCCTGGTGGTGAAGCTGCAGACGCTGGATCTCGACGGCAGCGTGCTCGAGCAGGCTGCGTTCTCGGAACTGCAGCTGGATGCGCCGGTGCGCGCGGAAAAGCTCAGCCAGATGATGGCGGCGACCGGCGGCTGGCGCGTCGAACACACCGAGGCGGTGAAGACCAACGCGGCCAGCGAGGGCTGGCACCTCAAGGCGCTGGTCGCCGGCTTCAGGCCGGTGAGCTGCTACAAGCGGCCGGCCGGCGCGGCGCCGCTGCCCGAAGGCAGCATGCAATGGATCTTCTCGGATGGGCTTGCCGCGGTGTCGCTGTTCGTGGAAGCCTATGACGGCAAGCGCCACCAGCAGGAGGGGCTGTTCGCGAGCGGCGCGACCCAGACGCTGACCCGCCGCGTGCAGGACTGGTGGCTGACCGCGGTGGGCGAAGTGCCGCCGCAAACGCTCAAGGCGTTCGCCCAAAACCTTGAGCGAACCAGATAAAGTCCCCAGCTTGTCTTCATGCGCCGCCCATGCGGCGCTGCCGGCTGTCGTCTGGCCGGCCATTCACCACGGTTCGCATTGCTGCTGAGAGAGGTCGATATGTTCGGGATCGAGTGGAAGAGAATTCGCGCCCATGCCCTGGTCGCCGCGCTGGCGATTGCGGGCACCGCGGCGCTGGTGCCGGCGAAGCCGGTGGTGGCGCAGGGCCGGGCCCTGCCGGATTTCACCGATCTCGTCGAACAGGTGGGGCCTTCGGTCGTCAACATCCGTACCCTGGAGCGCGTGCGCCAGAGCGGCGCCCCGGGCGGGATGGACGAGGAGATGCAGGAGTTCTTCCGCCGCTTCTTCGGTCAGCCGCTGCCGGGCACGCCGCGCCAGACGCCGCCGCGGCCGAACCGGCCCGACCGGCCGCAACCCGACGAGGAGCAGCCGCGCGGCGTCGGCTCCGGCTTCATCCTGACGACCGACGGCTTCGTGATGACCAACGCGCACGTGGTCGAGGGCGCCGACGAGGTGGTCGTCACGCTGCCGGACAAGCGCGAGTTCAAGGCCAAGATCGTCGGCTTCGACAAGCGCACCGACGTCGCCGTCGTGAAGATCGAGGCCGCCGGCCTGCCGGCCGTGAAGGTCGGCGACATCAACCGGCTCAAGGTCGGCGAATGGGTGATGGCGATCGGCTCGCCGTTCGGCCTCGAGAACACCGTGACCGCCGGCATCGTCAGCGCCAAGCAGCGCGACACCGGCGATTACCTGCCGTTCATCCAGACCGACGTGGCGATCAATCCCGGCAATTCGGGCGGCCCGCTGATCAACATGCGTGGCGAGGTGGTGGGCATCAACAGCCAGATCTACTCGCGCTCGGGCGGGTTCATGGGCATCTCGTTCGCCATCCCGATCGACGAGGCCATCCGCGTCAGCGACCAGCTGCGTGTCACCGGGCGGGTCTCGCGCGGCCGCATCGGCGTGCAGATCGACCAGGTCACCAAGGACGTGGCGGAGTCGATCGGCCTGGGCAAGGCACAGGGCGCGCTGGTGCGCAGCGTCGAGAGCGGCTCGCCGGCCGACAAGGCTGGCCTGGAGGCGGGCGACATCATCACCCGGTTCGACGGCAAGCCGATCGAGAAGGCGACGGACCTGCCGCGTTTCGTCGGCAATACCAAGCCCGGCAGCCGCGCGTCCATGACCGTGTTCCGGCGCGGCGGCTCGAAGGAGCTGACCATCACCGTTGCCGAGATGGAGCCCGAAAAGGCGGTTCGCCCGGCGGCCGACAAGGAAGAAAAGCCCAAGGGCTCGCCGGCCGCGCAGTCGATCGGGCTGTCGGTGAGCGAACTCACCGACGCGCAGAAGCGCGAGCTGAAGGTCAAGGGTGGCGTGCGGGTGGAAGCGGTGACCGACGGCGCCGCGCGGGCCGGCATCCGCGAGGGCGACGTGATCGTGGCCATCGGCAACACGGAGATCGGCACGGTGAAGGACTTCGACGCCGTGGTGTCGCGGGTCGACAAGAAGAAGCCGATTCCGGTGCTGCTTCGGCGCGGCGAGCTCGCCACCTACCTGCTGATCCGGCCCGCGCGCTGACGGGCAGGGTGCCGGCCGCTGGGGCGGCGCAGGCGAAAGGCTACAGCAAAGCCCCAACCCCATACTCGGGTTTGGGGCTTTCCACTGTGGCACCCGCGCCCACACAAATATTTTTTTGAACTCAACAGCAGAGCTGCTCAGGTGAGCGTGCGCTCACCTTGAGCCAGGGCTAATGACCTTTTTGGATAGAATTGGCGTGCCTCAGCGGGCCTGGACGGCATATGCGGGAGGCGGCAACCCACCATACGGGATGCCTGGACGTTGTGCCTTCCCGATCCACAGATCGCCCACAACTTGTCCCGTCAGTTGCTCATCTATTTTGTGGATAACTTGTGTATAAACTTCCTGTTGCTGGGCTGCAACTGATGCTGGCCGGCCGCGGTTCGGCTGTACGCGCGGGGCTTTTTGCCTACAATGAAGCTCCAACTATCGCAGTTGCCATAGATTGTTGGTTCAGGGCGCGTCACTTCTCGACGCGCCCTTTTTTCTTTGTCCGCGCCTTTTGAATTCAATCACTTAAGCGTTCCCGTTGATGAATCACATCAGAAATTTCTCGATCATCGCGCACATCGATCACGGCAAGTCGACGCTCGCCGACCGTCTGATCCAGCGCTGCGGCGGCTTGTCCGATCGGGAGATGGCAGAGCAGGTGCTGGACTCGATGGAACTCGAACGAGAGCGTGGGATAACCATCAAGGCGCAGACCGCTGCACTGCGTTATCGGGCGCGTGACGGCGTCGTCTACAACCTCAATCTGATCGACACGCCGGGCCACGTCGACTTCTCGTACGAGGTTTCGCGTTCGCTGTCCGCATGCGAGGGCGCGCTGCTCGTCGTCGATGCGAGCCAGGGTGTGGAAGCGCAGACCGTCGCCAACTGCTACACCGCGCTGGACCTCGGCGTCGAGGTGGTGCCCGTGCTCAACAAGATGGACCTGCCGCAGGCGGACCCGGAAAACGCGAAGGCCGAGATCGAGGACGTGATCGGCATCGACGCGTCGCACGCGATCCCGTGCTCGGCGAAGACCGGCATGGGCATCGACGACATCCTCGAGGCGATCGTCGAGCGCATTCCGGCGCCCCGCGGCAACCCCGACGCGCCCCTGCGGGCCATGATCATCGACAGCTGGTTCGACAGCTACGTCGGCGTGGTGATGCTGGTGCGGGTGGTGGACGGCCGCCTGGCGAAGGGCGACCGCATCAAGCTGATGGCGGCGGATGCCGCCTATGACGCCGACCAGCTCGGCGTGTTCACGCCCGCCAACGAGTCGCGCGCCTCGCTGGAGGCGGGCGAGGTCGGCTATGTCATCGCCGGCATCAAGGAGCTGCAGGCGGCGAAGGTCGGCGACACCATCACCCGCACCCGCGCCGGCGGCAGCAACGTGGCGCCGGCCGCCGAGGCGCTGCCCGGCTTCAAGGAAATCCAGCCGCAGGTGTTCGCCGGGCTGTACCCGACCGAGGCCAACCAGTACGACTCGCTGCGCGACGCGCTCGAGAAGCTCAAGCTCAACGATGCGTCGCTGCATTACGAGCCCGAGGTCAGCCAGGCGCTCGGCTTCGGCTTCCGCTGCGGCTTCCTCGGGCTGCTGCACATGGAGATCGTGCAGGAGCGGCTGGAACGCGAGTTCGACCAGGACATCATCACCACGGCGCCGAGCGTCGTGTACCAGGTCGTGCGCAACGACGGCGAGGTGCTCATGGTCGAGAACCCGGCCAAGATGCCGGACCAGGGCCAGATCAGCGAGGTGCGCGAGCCGATCGTCACCGTGCACCTGTACATGCCGCAGGAGTACGTGGGGCCGGTGATGACCCTGGCCAACCAGAAGCGCGGCGTGCAGATCAACATGGCCTACCACGGCCGCCAGGTGATGCTGACGTACGAGCTGCCGCTGGGCGAGATCGTGCTCGACTTCTTCGACAAGCTGAAGTCCGTCAGCCGCGGCTACGCCTCGATGGACTACGCGTTCAAGGAGTACCGCGCCTCCGACGTGGTGAAGGTCGACATCCTCCTGAACGGCGAGAAGGTCGACGCCCTGTCGATCATCGTCCACCGCAGCCAGTCGCAGTACCGCGGCCGCGCCGTCGTCTCGAAGATGCGCGAGATCATCAGCCGGCAGATGTTCGACGTGGCGATCCAGGCCGCGATCGGCGCCAACATCATCGCCCGGGAGACCATCAAGGCGCTGCGCAAGAACGTCCTGGCAAAATGTTACGGTGGCGACATCACCCGCAAGCGCAAGCTCCTCGAAAAACAGAAGGCAGGCAAAAAAAGAATGAAGCAGATCGGTTCCGTGGAAGTCCCCCAAGAAGCATTCCTCGCCATCCTGCAGGTGGAGGAATGATGAGTCCCCGCCCTCACCGCCGCCCGCTGCCCGCACACGGGTCCGCGTCGTCCCTGTCGGCCCGCCGGGGCGCCCGGTAATGCCAGTCCTCACAGCACTGGTCCTGGCCGCGTTCGCCGGGTATGGGACGGCCTGGTACCTCGGGGTGGTCGAAGGCAACTTCGCGCTCCTGCTGTTTCTGGCGACCCTGGTCACCGGCCTGTACTGGCTGGCCGAGCGGCTCTATTTCCTGCCGCGGCGCCGGCTGGCCGCCGAGCGGCTGGAGGCGAGCAGCGCCCGCCGCCGCGGCGAACTGGCAGCCAGGGGCATCACGCAGGTCGACGGCGAGGTCACCGAGGCGAAGCAGAAGCTGCTGATGCAGCCCTGGTGGCTGGACTGGACCGCCGGACTGTTCCCCGTGATCCTGGCGGTCTTCGTGCTGCGCTCGTTCCTGTTCGAGCCGTTCAAGATCCCGTCCGGCTCGATGATCCCGACCCTGCTGGTGGGCGATCTGATCCTGGTGAACAAGTTCACCTACGGGGTGCGGCTGCCGGTGATCAACACCAAGCTGACCGACGGCACGCCGCCCAAGCGCGGCGACGTCATGGTGTTCCGCTATCCGCCCAAGCCGAGCCTCGACTACATCAAGCGCGTGGTCGGCGTCCCTGGCGACGAGGTGGCGTACCTGAACAAGCGGCTGACGGTCAACGGGCAGCCGGTGAGCAAGCAGCCGGTGGCCGACTTCTTCGACGAAGACTCGATGCTGTACTTCAAGCAGTTCGAGGAGGTGCTGGGCGACAGGCGCCATCGCATCCTCAACGACGAGAGCCGCCCGTCGTTCATTCCCGGCGTCGAGAACTTCCAGTACCGCGACAATTGCCGCTACAGTGTCGAGGGCGTCGTCTGCAAGGTGCCCGAGGGGCACTATTTCATGATGGGCGACAACCGCGATAATTCGCTCGATTCGCGCTTCTGGGGCTTCGTCCCCGACCGGAACATCGTCGGCAAGGCGTTCTTCATCTGGATGAACTTCGGCAATTTGAAGCGGATCGGGTCGTTCCAGTAGTGTTCGGTTGACGGAGGGGCAGCGATGGCGGTGGGTCTCAAAACAAGGCAGGGCGGGATTTCGTTCATCGGCCTGCTGTTCGTCGTGGGCGTGCTGGCGTGCCTCGGCATCCTGGCCGCGCAGGCATTCCCGACGGTGGTCGAGTACCAGGCGGCGCTGAAGGCCGCGAAGAAGGCCTCGGCCGGCAACACCGTGCTCGAGGTGCGGCAGATCTTCGACAAGGCCGCCGAGATCGACAACATCACCTCGATCGCCGGGCGCGATCTCGACATCTCCAAGGAAGGCGACAGGGTGCTCGTGAAGTTCGCCTACAACAAGGAGATCCACATGTTCGGCCCCGCGTACCTGCTGCTCAAGTACGTCGGCCAGTCCAGCTAGCAAGGCACGCGTGGATGGCCAGATCGTTGCACTGCAGGCGCGCCTGCAGCACCGCTTCTCCGACCCGCGGCTGCTGGCGCGGGCGCTGACCCACCGCAGCTTCTCGGCCGAACACAACGAGCGGCTGGAGTTCTTGGGCGACTCCGTCCTCAATCTGGCCGTCTCGGCGCTCCTGTACGACCGGCTGGCCGACCTGCCGGAGGGCGATCTCACCAAGGTCCGCGCGACGCTGGTCAAGCAGGAGCCGCTGCACCGCCTCGCCATCAGCCTGGGCCTGCCCGAGCTGTTGCGCCTCGGGGAAGGCGAACTGCGCACCGGGGGCCGGCAGCGACCGTCGATCCTGGCCGACGCGCTGGAAGCCGTGATCGGCGCCGTGTACCTGGACGCCGGCTATGCCGCGGCCGAGGCCGTGGTGCGGCGCCTGTTCGACAGCGTCGAGATCAATCCGCGCATGGCGGCCAGCGCCAAGGATCCCAAGACCGAGCTGCAGGAATGGCTGCAAGGGCGCAAAATGAAGCTGCCGATCTATCGCGTGGCCGGCACGCTGGGCGCCGCGCACAAGCAGACCTTCGATGTCGAGTGCGAGGTGCCGGAGTTCGGCGCGATGGAGCGCGGCATCGGGCCGTCGCGGCGCGCGGCGGAGCAGGCGGCGGCCGCGGCGATGCTGCTGGCCCTCAAGGCAAAAGGAAAGTGATGAACCCGGCCACCCAGCGCTGCGGCGTGATCGCGATCGTCGGCAAGCCCAACGTCGGCAAGTCGACGCTGCTCAACGCCCTGGTGGGGCAGAAGATCAGCATCACGTCGCGCAAGGCGCAGACCACCCGCCACCGGATCACCGGCATCCGCACGATCGGCCCGACCCAGTTCATCTTCGTCGACACGCCGGGCTTCCAGACGCGGCACGCCACCGCCTTGAACCGGTCCCTGAACAAGACGGTGCTCGGCGCGGTCGGCGACGTCGACCTGGTGCTGTTCGTGGTCGAGGCCGGCAAGTTCCTGGCCGCCGACGAGAAGGTGCTGGCGCTGCTCAAGCCCGGCGTGCCGGCGGTGCTGCTCGCCAACAAGATCGACGAGGTCCACCGCCGCGGCGACCTCGCGCCCTGGCTGCAGCAAATGCAGCAGCGGCATGCCTTCGCCGAGTTCGTGCCGATGTCGGCCAAGAACGCGAAGGACGTCGAGCGGCTGTTCGCGATCTGCGAGAAGTACCTGCCAGAGCAGCCCTGGTGGTATGCCGAGGACGAGCTGACGGACCGCAGCGAGAAATTCCTGGCCGGCGAGACCGTCCGCGAGAAGCTGTTCCGCTTCACCGGCGACGAGCTGCCTTACACCTCCACGGTGGTCATCGACCAGTTCGAGGAGGAGCCCAGCCCCAAGCACGGCCGGTTCGTGAAGATCGCGGCCACCATCATCGTCGAGCGCGACGGCCACAAGGCGATGGTGATCGGCGAGAAGGGCGAGCGGCTCAAGCGCATCAGCACCGAGGCGCGCCAGGAGCTCGAAAAGCTCATGGGCTGCAAGGTGTTCCTCGAGGTGTGGGTGAAGGTGCGCACCGGGTGGGCCGACGACGAGGCGCGGGTCCGGTCCTTCGGGTATGAGTGACAGGGCCGGCCGATATCCGCGGCTGGGGTGAGCATGGCCAGGCGCATCTCCGATGAGCCGGGCTTCGTGCTCCACCGTTACGACTGGAGCGAGTCCAGCCTGATCCTCGAAGTGTTCACGCGCGAGCACGGCCGCGTCGCCCTCGTGGCCAAGGGCGCCAAGCGGCCCAGCTCCAACTTCCGCCCGGTCCTGCTGCCGCTGCAGCCCTTGCACGTGGCGTTCGGGGGCGACGCGGAGATCCGCACGCTCAAGGGGGCCGAATGGGTCGGCGGGCAGGTGATGCCCACCGGGGACGCGCTGCTGGCCGGGTTCTACCTCAACGAGTTGCTGCTGCGTCTGCTGGCACGCGACGACCCGCATCCCCAGCTCTTCGACGCCTACGCCGACGCCGTGGCGGTGCTGGCGTCCAAGCACGGCGATGCCCTCGAGCCGGCGCTGCGCAGCTTCGAGTTGCTGCTGCTGCGCGAGATCGGGCTGCTGCCGGCGCTCGATCTGGAAACCGCCACCCAGGCGCCGCTGCAGCCCGAGGAGCGCTATGCGCTGGTGCCGGAAGCCGGCGTGGTCCGTGCCAGCCCGCACGAAACCCGGCCGAGCCTGCGCGGCGAGCAATGGATCGCGTTGCAGGGGGCGCTCGACCAGCCCGGCGCGTTCACGGCGGCGCTGGCCCTGACGGCGGAGGCGCTGGGCGAGCTCAAGCCCCAGCTGCGGGCGCTGCTGAACTACCATTGCGGTCTCGGCACGCTGCGCACCCGGCAGCTGATGATGGACCTGCAGACCCTATGACTTCGCACTCCCTGCGCACGGCGCTCTCGGTGAACCTCAACAAGGTGGCGCTGGTGCGCAACACGCGCCACCTGGGCATTCCCAGCGTGCTGCGCGCGGCGACCTTGTGCCTGCAGGCCGGGGCCAACGGCATCACGGTGCATCCGCGTCCGGACGCGCGGCACATCCGGGGCAGCGACGTGCGCGAGCTGCACGCCCTGCTGCGCCAGTCCTGGCCGGGCGTCGAGTTCAACATCGAGGGCAACCCGTTCCACAACCTGATGGACTTCGTGCGCGAGCTGCGTCCCGACCAGTGCACGTTCGTGCCGGACACGGAAGGCCAGTTCACCAGCGATCACGGCTGGGACCTGCAAGCCGACGGCGAACGCGTGCGGCCGCTGATCGAGGAAGCGAAGGCACTCGGCGTGCGGGTGAGCCTGTTCATGGATCCGGTTCCCGGCGCGATGGCTGCGGCGAAGGCAGTCGGCGCGGATCGGGTCGAGCTCTACACCGAACAGTACGCCAGCGCATTCGGCACGCCGCGAGCGGCCGCGGTCCTCGCCCCGTACGTGGCCTCGGCCGAGGCGGCCCAGGCCGCCGGCCTGGAAGTGAATGCCGGGCACGATCTCAGCCGGGACAATCTCACGGCCTTTCTGCGCGCGGTGCCGGGCGTGCGCGAGGTCTCGATCGGCCATGCGCTGATCGCCGATGCGCTGGAACTGGGCTACGCGGCCACCGTGAAGGCCTACCTGGACTGCATCGCGGCCGCCGCATGATCTTCGGCATCGGGACGGACGTCTGCGACGTGCGGCGCATCCGCGCCACGCTGGAGCGCCATGGCGATCGGTTCGCGCGGCGCGTGCTCAGCGACGCGGAGCTGGCGGTGTGGCGGCGGCGCGGCGCGCGCTGGCCCGAGCGGGGCCTGCGCTATCTCGCCACCCGGTTCTCCGCCAAGGAGGCCTTCAGCAAGGCAGTGGGCCTGGGCATGCGGATGCCCATGACGTGGCGCCTCTGCGAAATCGCCAACCTGCCCAGTGGCCAGCCGGTGATCGTGCTGCACGGCGCCCTCAAGGACTGGTTCGAGGCGCAGGGGCTGCGGGCCCATGTGACCGTGACGGACGAAACCGACTATGCGGCGAGCTTCGTCGTGGTCGAACGGAAAATGACGCAATGATCGAACACGCACCTCTCATCATCGACGTCGCCGGCCTGGCCCTGACCGACGTCGATCGCCGCCGGCTCGCGCACCCGCTGGTCGGCGGCATGATCCTCTTCGCCCGCAACTGGCGCGATCGCGAGCAACTGACGGCCCTGTGCGAGGACGTGCGCGCCGTGCGCGACGACCTCCTCATCTGCGTCGACCACGAGGGCGGCCGGGTCCAGCGCTTCCGCACCGACGGGTTCACCCACCTGCCGCCGATGCGCGCCCTGGGCGAGCTGTGGATGCAGGATGCGATGGCGGCCACCAATGCCGCGACCGCGGCCGGCTACGTGCTGGCTGCCGAACTGCGCGCCTGCGGCGTCGACCTCAGCTTCACGCCGGTGCTCGACCTCGACTGGGGCGAGAGCGGCGTGATCGGCGACCGGGCATTCCATGGCGATGCCCGGGTGGTGACGATGCTGGCGAAAAGCCTCATGCACGGACTGCTGCGCGCCGGCATGGCCAATTGCGGCAAGCACTTTCCCGGCCATGGCTTCGTCAAGGCCGATTCGCACACCGACATTCCCATCGACCGGCGCGGCCTCAAGGCGATCCTGGCGGACGACGCCGCGCCGTACGGCTGGCTGAACACCACGCTGGCCAGCGTGATGCCCGCGCACGTGATCTATTCCAAGGTGGACGCGCGGCCGGCCGGCTTTTCGCCGCGCTGGCTGAACGGCATCCTGCGCGGCAGGCTCGGCTTCGGCGGCGCGATCTTCAGCGACGACCTGAGCATGGCGGGGGCCCGCGTCATCGACGGCCGGCAGGTGAGCTACACCGAGGCGGCCGCGACGGCGCTCGACGCGGGCTGCGACATGGTGCTGCTGTGCAACCAGTCAGCGGACGATGCGGCCGCCGTGGACCAGCTGATCGACGGCCTGGCGCAGGCCCGGCTCGCCGGGCAGTGGCAGCCGCGCGAAGCGAGCGAGCAGCGCCGCCTGGCGCTGCTTCCGGCGACGCCGGCGCTGGCCTGGGACGACCTGATGCACCATCCCGACTACATCCACGCGCTGCGGCTGCTGCCTTGAGCTCGCTCCGGCCCATCGGCCGGCGCGCATTTTTCTGAACGCAGAGGACGCAAAGATCGCGCAGAGGAATCCAGATAGAAATCAGAACAAGATTCTTGCTGCTGTCTTCTCTGCGTCCTCTGCGTATCCTTCGCGACCTCTGCGTTCAGGCTGTCCGATCCCGATCCCGAACCCGATCCCGATCCCGCTTCACCCTTCCCGCCGCAAGGCGGGGAACAGGATCACGTCGCGGATGCTGGGGCTGTCGGTGAGCAGCATCATCAGCCGGTCGATCCCGATGCCGCAGCCGCCGGTGGGCGGCATGCCGTATTCCAGCGCCTGCACGAAATCGTGGTCGAGGAACATCGCCTCGTCGTCGCCGGCTTCCTTGGCATCCACCTGCGCCGCGAAGCGCGCCATCTGGTCCTCGGCATCGTTCAGCTCGGAGAAGCCGTTGCCGAACTCGCGGCCGGTGATGTACAGCTCGAAGCGCTCGGTGACGTGCGGCCGCTCGTCGTTGGCGCGCGCCAGCGGCGAGATCTCGGTCGGGTGCTCCATGATGAAGGTCGGCTGCCACAGCTTCTCTTCGACCGTTTCCTCGAAATAGAGCACCTGCAGGCTCGCCAGCGACCGCCCCGACAGCCGGTCCTTTTCCTCGGTCATGCCGATCTTGCGCAGCGAGCCGATCAGCCACTCGCGGTCGTCCACGCGCTCGCCGGCCCCGGTGTGCTTCAGGATCGCGTCGCGGATCGTCAGGCGCTCGAACGGCGCGGCCAGGTCGACCGGCTTGCCGCTGTATGTCAGCTGCAGCGTGCCCGCAGCCTTCTCGGCGGCGTCCCGGATCAGGGCCTCGGTGAAGTCCATCAGGTCGAGGTAGTTCCAGTACGCCGCATAGAACTCCATCATGGTGAACTCGGGGTTGTGGCGCACCGAGATGCCTTCGTTGCGGAAGTTGCGGTTGATCTCGAACACGCGCTCGAACCCGCCGACCACCAGGCGCTTCAGATACAGCTCGGGCGCGATCCGCAGGAACATCTCCTGGTCCAGCGCGTTGTGGTGCGTCACGAAGGGCCGCGCGTTGGCGCCGCCGGGGATCGGATGCAGCATCGGCGTCTCGACCTCGA
>NZ_DATMHS010000019.1:0-1849 GCF_035554825.1 Ramlibacter sp.
CGGCGGCTCGGCTTTCGGCACGGCGTCGAGCAGGGCGCGGGTGTAGGGATGCCGGGCCGCGCGGAACAGCTGCTCGGGCGGGCCCTGTTCGACGATCCGGCCCTGCCACAGCACGCACACGTCGTCGCACAGGTGATGCACCACGGCGAGATCGTGGCTGATCAGCATGTAGGTGATGCCGTGTTCGGCCTGCAGGTCCTGCATCAGGTTGAGCACCTGCGCCTGGACCGACACGTCGAGCGCGCTCACCGGTTCGTCCGCGACGATCAGGCGCGGCCGCGTGATCAGCGCCCGCGCGATCGCGATGCGCTGGCGCTGGCCGCCGGAGAACTCGTGCGGGTACTTGCCCAGGTCGTTGGCGCGCAGGCCGACGGCCTCCAGCACCTCGGCCGCGCGCCGCTGCTGCTCGGGCCGCGCCGTGGCGCCTTGGGCGGCCAGCGGCTCGGTGACGATGCGCTCGATGGTCTGGCGCGGATCGAGCGAGCCGTACGGATCCTGGAACACCATCTGGATGTCGCGCCGCGCCTGCCGCAGCGCTTCGCGCGGCAGCGCGTGCAGGTCGCGCCCGAGCAGCCTCACCCGGCCGGCCGTCGGACGGTCCAGCGCCATCACCAGCCGCGCCAGCGTCGACTTGCCCGAGCCCGACTCGCCCACGATGCCCAGGCTGCGTCCCGCCTCGATCGTGAAGCTCACGTCGTTCAGGGCGTGCACCGTCGGATGCGGCGCGAACAGCTGTTCGCGCGGCAGCAGGTAGTGCCGCACCAGGTGTTCCACCTGCAGCAGCGGCGCCGTCATGCCGGCGCTTCCTGCCGCGACCGTGCCGCCGCGACGGCATCGAGGCGAAGGCAGCGCGCCTGGTGCCCGGGCGCGATCGGCACCGGTGGCGGCGGCGTGACGTGGCACTCGGCGATCGTGAAGCCGCAGCGCCCGGCGAACGGACAGCCCGGCGGCAGGTCCACCAGCTCGGGCACGGCGCCGGCGATGGTGGCCAGGCGCCGGCCCCTGGCCGCGCCGAGGGCCGGCCGCGCCGCGAAGAGGCCGAGCGAATAGGGATGCATGCGGTGCGCGAACACGGCGTCGGTCGGGCCGCTTTCGACGACGCTGCCGCCGTACATCACCAGCATGCGCTGCACGTTCTGGGCGATCACGCCGAGGTCGTGCGAGATCAGCATCAGGGCCATGCCGCGCTCGGCCACCAGCTCGCGGATCAGGTCCAGGATCTGGCGCTGGA
Organism: Ramlibacter sp.; assembly: GCF_035554825.1. Taxonomy (GTDB): domain Bacteria; phylum Pseudomonadota; class Gammaproteobacteria; order Burkholderiales; family Burkholderiaceae_C; genus Ramlibacter. The sequence continues at coordinate 1,232 of NZ_DATMHS010000019.1, forward strand.
TCGTCACGTCCAGGGCGGTCGTCGGTTCGTCGGCGATCAGCAGGTCGGGGCCGCAGGCGAGCGCCATCGCGATCGTGATGCGCTGGCGCTGGCCGCCCGAAAACTGATGCGGGTAGGCATCGATGCGGCGCGCCGCATCCGGGATGCCGACGCGGTCGAGCAGCGCGATGGCCTCGGTGCGCGCGGCGGAAGCGGACAGGCCGCGGTGCAGGCGCAGCGGCTCGCCGACCTGGCGGCCGATGGTGTGGACCGGGTTGAGCGCCGTCATCGGCTCCTGGAAGATCATGCCGATGCGGTCGCCGCGGATGCGGCACAGCTCGCGATCGCTGCGGCCGATCAGCTCCTGTCCCTCGAAGCGGATGCTGCCCGTGACCTCGGCGTTCTCGGGCAGCAGGCCCAGCAGCGCCATCACGGTGATCGTCTTGCCGCAGCCGGACTCGCCGACCAGCCCCAGCGTCGCGCCGCGCTCCAGCGAGAAGCTGACGTCGCGCACGGCGTAGGCGGGGCCGCGGTGGGTGTGCAGCCGCACGTGCAGGTGGTCGACTTCGAGCAGTGCCATCGGATCAGCGCTTGCGCGCCAGCCGCGGATCGAACAGGTCGCGCAGGCCGTCGCCGAGC
>NZ_DATMHS010000020.1:0-24198 GCF_035554825.1 Ramlibacter sp.
TTCTCGTGGGCCCGCTTGAAGAGCGCCTCCTGTCCCTGCACGCGCTCGACCTCGGCCTGCACCGCAGCCGCCTCCTGCAACAGCACCAGGTTGCGGTGGCCGATCGCCGATTCCAGCACCGCGGTGCGCATGCCCGTGACCAGGTCGATCTGGGCGTTGTGCTCCTCGGAGACGTTGTGCAGATAGTCCTGGATCCCCGCCATGCGGGCGATGCCGAGCGTGGTGGAGGCCGCGAGAAAGACCAAGAGCGCGGCGAAGGCCGCGGCGAGACGGACGCCGATCCTGAGATTGCTGAGTTTCATGGTGTGTTCGAACATGCAGTGGCCGCCCTGATCGCTTGGGATGGTCTCCTCGCACCGCCGGTGGCGGTACTGCTGCTGTTCTCGCGTGACGCCATCGCAGGCTGCGTCCGGATGGCCGGGCGCGGTGCGAGACACGCTTTGTTACTGTTGAGTATGCGCCGCGATCGGCGCCGTCGGTTAGGGCGCCGGCGTGCTCGCGTTTAGGTATTCGCCTTAACCCGGAACGGCCGGCGCCGCGGGGCGATTCAGGCGCGCGCCGCCTTGGTCCGGCCCTTCCAGGCGCCCCACAGCACGACCAGGCCGGGGACCAGGATCATGGCCCAGATGATCTTGTCCAGGTGCGCCTTCACGAAGGGCACGCTGCCGAAGAAATAGCCGGCCGTCACGATGCCGCCGACCCACAGCGCGCCGCCCGTCACGTCGTAGAAACTGAACTTGCGGCGCGTCATCCGGGCCACGCCGGCCACGAACGGGGCGAAGGTGCGCAGGAACGGCATGAAGCGCGCGGCCACGATGGTGATGCCGCCGTACTGCTCGTAGAACGCGTGGGCCCGGTCGAACGCCTTGCGGTTGAAATAGCGCGAGTCTTCCCACTGGAACACCCGCGGGCCGAAGTAGCGGCCGATGGTGTAGTTGCTCTGGTTGCCCAGCACCGCCGCCGCCAGCAGCAGGCCGACCGACAGCGGATAGCTCATCAGGCCGACCCCGCACATCGCGCCGACCACGAACAGCAGCGAGTCGCCCGGCAGGAACGGCATCACGACCACGCCGGTTTCGACGAAGATGATCAGGAACAGCAAGGCGTAGACCCACGTTCCGTAGTTCGCCACGAATGTTTCGAGATGCTTGTCGACGTGCAGGATGAAGTCGACCAGAAAGCCAAGCAGTTCCATGGCGGCGGATTATCCCTGCCGCACGCCGCGGCCGGGGAAGCCATCTCTACAATGCCCTGGTGAACGCTCCCCTCACTGCGGCCCCGCGCCGACCGATCCGCGAACTGCCCGACGAACTGATCAGCCAGATCGCGGCCGGCGAGGTGGTGGAGCGGCCCGCGTCCGTGGTGCGCGAGCTGGTCGACAACGCGCTCGACGCCGGCGCGACCCAGGTCACGGTGCGGCTGCTGGCCGGCGGCGTGCGGCTGATCAGCGTGGAAGACGACGGCGCCGGCATCGCCCGGGAGGAACTGCCGCTGGCGCTGCGGCGCCACGCCACCAGCAAGATCGGCTCGCTGTCCGACCTCGAATCGGTGCGCACCATGGGCTTCCGGGGCGAGGCGCTGGCCGCGATCGCGTCGGTGGCCGAGCTGAGCGTGCTGGCGCGCACGGCCGGCCAGCCCAGCGCCTTCCTGCTGCACGCGGGCAGCGGCGAGCTGCGCCCGGCGGCCCGCGCCACCGGCACCACCGTCGAAGTCAAGGAGCTGTTCTTCAGCACCCCGGCGCGGCGCAAGTTCCTCAAGAGCGACGCCACCGAGCTGGCGCATTGCATCGACGCGGTGCGCCGCCACGCGCTGGCGCGGCCCGACGTCGGCTTCGCGATCTGGCACGAAGGCAAGCTGGTCGAGCAATGGCGTCCGGCGACCCACGACCAGCGCATCGCCGACGTGCTGGGGCGCGAGCTGCTGGAAGCCAGCGTCGCCGTCGACTACCGGGCCGGGCCGCTGCGGGTGTGGGGCCGGGCCGGCGTGCCGGACGCCGCCCGCTCGCGGGCCGACCAGCAGTTCGCCTACGTCAACGGCCGCTTCGTGCGCGACAAGGTGCTGGCGCACGCCGCCCGCAGCGCCTACGAGGACGTGCTGCACGGCCAGCGCCAGCCGGTGTATGCGATCTACCTGGAGATCGACCCCGCCCGGGTCGACGTCAACGTCCATCCGACCAAGATCGAGGTGCGCTTTCGCGACAGCCGCGAGGTGCACCAGGCGGTGCGTCACGCGCTCGAAAACGCCCTCGCCGCGCCGCGCGCCGGCGGCGCGTCCCCCGGCACCGGCGCGCTGACGGGCGAGCTGCGCGTGCAGGAGCCCGGCTGGCCCGGCGCCGCCTGGACGCAGCCGGCGATCAGCTTCGCGCCGGCGCCGGCGCGCGACTGGCAGGCCGACATGGCGGCGCTGTGGCAGCCGGCGCCCGCGCCGGCCGCCGCGGCGCCGGCGCCGGCCGAACCCTTGCCGGCGGGCGACTGGCCGCTGGGCCGCGCCATCGCGCAGGTCCACGGCGTCTACATCCTGGCCGAGAACCGCGAGGGCCTGGTCATCGTGGACATGCACGCCGCGCACGAGCGCATCGTCTACGAGCGCCTGAAGCGGCAGGTCGACCGGCAGCAAGGCGCGCTTGCCAGCCAGCCCCTGCTGCTGCCCGCCACCTTCGCGGCGACGCCGCAGGAGGTCGCCACCGCGGAAAGCTGCGGCGAGGCGATCGCCGCGCTCGGACTGGAGATCACCCCGTTCAGCGCCAAGACCCTGGCCGTGCGGGCCGTGCCGGGCACGCTGGCCCAGGGCGACGCGGTGGAACTGGCCCGGGCGGTGCTGGCGGAACTGGCGCAGCACGATGCCAGCACGGTGCTGCAGCGGGCGCGCGACGAGCTGCTGGCCACCATGGCCTGCCACGGCGCCGTGCGCGCCAACCGGCAGCTCACGCTCGAGGAAATGAACGCGCTGCTGCGCCAGATGGAAGCCACCGAGCGCTCCGACCAGTGCAACCACGGCCGTCCAACCTGGCGCCAGCTCACCATGCGCGAGCTCGACGCGCTGTTCCTGCGCGGACGCTGACGGCGCGTCCGATGCCCGGCGTCGCCCGGGCTGCCCCAGCCCGCGCCGGCCGAACTTTTCCGGGCCCGGCCACTCATTCGCTCATGAAGCGCTGGACCCTCGTTGCCGCCGTCACCACCGCGGTCGCCGTCACCCTGGGCTGCTCGACGCTGGCCGAGCGCGAGCGGGCCTGGATCTTCCAGCCGAGCGACCGGGCCTGGGGCAGCACCGCCGACCTGGCGCGCGGCATGCAGGACACCTGGATCGCCTTCGACTCGAAAGTGACCGGCGCGCCGGCCCGGCTGCACGGGCTGTGGCTGCCGGCCGAGCAGGCGCAGGGCGCGCCGGTGCTGCTGTACCTGCACGGGGCGCGCTGGAACGTGGAAGGTTCGGCGCCGCGCATCCGCCGCATGCAGGAACTCGGCTTCTCGGTGCTGGCGATCGACTATCGCGGCTTCGGCAAGAGCACGCCGGGGCTGCCGTCGGAGGACATGGCCTACGAGGACGCGCGGGCCGCCTGGGACTGGCTCGCCAGCCGCTACCCCGACCGGCAGCGCTACATCTTCGGCCATTCGCTGGGCGGCGCCGTGGCGATCGACCTGGCGTCCAAGGTCGGCGACGAGCGCGGCACCATCGTCGAAGGCACCTTCACCTCGATCCCCGACGTGGCGAGCACCATGAAGTGGGGCTGGCTGCCGATCGGGCCGCTGATCTCGCAGCGCTTCGAGTCGGTCCGCAAGGTGGCCAAGGTCGGCTCGCCGCTGCTCGTGGTGCACGGCGCGGACGACAACCTGATCAAGAGCGAGCTGGGGCGCAAGCTGTACGAGGCGGCGCAGGGCCGCAAGCGCTTCCTGCTGGTGGAAGGCGGCTCGCACCACAGCACCATGGCGGTGGGCCTGGGCCGCTATCGCGACACGCTGCGCGAGTTCTTCCAGCTGCACTGAACCGGCCGCCCCCCGGCACCCGTCCTCCTACAGCCACAGCCTCGCGCGTCCGACGGCTGGCGCCAAGCGCGGCCGCTAAGGTGGCCCGATGGGCAAGGAGCGCAAGCCACACGAAGCGCCGGCCGGCGGCGCCGCGGCGCCGTCGCACCCGGATGCGGCCGACTGCGTGCGCGTGCGCGGCGCGCGCGAGCACAACCTGAAGGACGTCGACGTCGACATCCCGCGCGGCGCGCTGGTGGTGTTCAGCGGTGTCTCGGGCTCGGGCAAGTCGTCGCTGGCCTTCGGCACCATCTACGCCGAGGCGCAGCGCCGCTACCTCGAATCGGTGTCGCCCTACGCGCGGCGGCTGATCGACCAGGCCGGCGTGCCCGACGTCGACTCCATCGAAGGCCTGCCGCCGGCGGTGGCGCTGCAGCAGGCGCGCGGCACGCCCAGCGTGCGTTCGTCGGTGGGCAGCGTCACCACCATCTCCAGCCTGCTGCGCATGCTGTACTCGCGCGCCGGCAGCTATCCGCCGCAGCAGCCCATGCTGTACGCGGAGGACTTCTCGCCCAACACGCCGCAAGGCGCCTGCCCGCGCTGCCACGGCCAGGGCCGCATCTACGACGCCACCGAGGCGTCGATGGTGCCCGACCCCGGCCTCACCATCCGCGAGCGCGCCATCGCCGCCTGGCCGCCGGCCTGGCACGGGCAGAACCTGCGCGACATCCTGGTGACGCTGGGCTACGACGTCGACAAGCCCTGGCGCGAGCTGCCGAAGAAGGACCGCGACTGGATCCTCTACACCGGCGAGACGCCGACGGTGCCGGTGTATGCCGGCTTCACGCCGAAGGAGACCCGGGCCGCGCTGCGCGCGAAGATGGAGCCGAGCTACATGGGCACCTTCACCAGCGCGCGCGACTACGTGCTGAACACCTTCGCCAACAGCCAGAGCGCGCTGATGAAAAAGCGCGTGTCGCAGTACATCGTCAGCACGCCCTGCCCCGCGTGCCAGGGCAAGCGGCTCAAGCCCGAGGCGCTGTCGGTGCGCTTTGCCGGCCGCGACATCGGCGAGCTGTCGCAGCTGCCGCTGGCCGACGTCGCGGAACTGCTGCGGCCCGCCGCCGAAGGGCGGCTGCAGGACGACACGGGCGACCGGGCGACGCTCAGCCGCGATGCAGCCAAGCGCGCGGTGCACCAGCGCGTGGCGCATGGCGGCTCGGCGCACGCGGCCGCGCCGGACGTGCGGCGCACGCCCAATCTCTCCGCGGAAAAGCGCATCGCCGCCCAGCGCCTGGCGAGCGACCTGCTGGCGCGGCTGAAGACGCTGATCGACCTCGGCCTGGGCTACCTCTCGCTGGATCGCAGCACGCCCACGCTGTCGCCCGGCGAGCTGCAGCGGCTGCGGCTGGCCACCGCGCTGGGCTCGCACCTGTTCGGCGTGATCTACGTGCTGGACGAACCCTCGGCCGGCCTGCACCCGGCCGACGGCGAGGCGCTGCTGGCCGCGCTGCAGCGGCTGAAGGCTTCCGGCAACAGCGTGTTCCTGGTCGAGCACGACGTGGCGATGATGCGGCGCGCCGACTGGCTGGTGGACGTCGGGCCGGACGCCGGCGAGCTTGGCGGCCGCATCCTGTACAGCGGCCCGCCCGCTGGGCTGGCGCAGGTCGCGCCCTCGCAGACGCGCCGGCACCTGTTCGGGCAGGCGCCCCCGCCGCAACGCGCGGCGCGCGAGCCGGCCGGCTGGCTGCGGCTGCAAGGCATCACGCGCAACAACCTGCAGGGGCTCGATGCGGGCTTTCCGCTCGGCTGCTTCACGTCAGTGACCGGCGTCTCGGGATCGGGCAAGTCGAGCCTGGTGAGCCAGGCGCTGCTGGAACTGATGTCGGCGCACCTGGGGCAGCAGCAGCCCGAGGCAGCCGAGGACGAAGCCGACCTGCTGGAAGAACAGGTGCGCACCACCAGCGGCCGGCTGGCCGGCGACCTGCACGCCATCCGCCGGCTGGTGCAGGTGGACCAGAAGCCGATCGGGCGCACGCCGCGCTCGAATCTCGCCACCTACACCGGCCTCTTCGACGCCGTGCGCAAGCTGTTCGCCGCCACCCCGGCCGCGCGCAAACGCCGCTACGACGCCGGCCGGTTCTCGTTCAACGTGGCCAAGGGCCGCTGCGCCACCTGCGAAGGCGAAGGCTTCGTGATGGTGGAACTGCTCTTCATGCCCAGCGTGTACGCGCCCTGCCCCGACTGCCACGGCGCGCGCTACAACGCGCAGACGCTGGAGATCACCTGGAACGGCAGGAGCATCGCCGACGTGCTGGGCATGACCGTGAGCGAGGCGGGCGACTTCTTCGCCGCCGAACCCGCCGTCGCCCGCCCGCTGCAGGTGCTGCAGGACATCGGCCTGGGCTACCTGCGCCTGGGCCAGCCCGCCACCGAACTCTCGGGCGGCGAGGCGCAGCGGATCAAGCTCGCCACCGAACTGCAGCGCGCCCACCGCGGCGACACGCTGTACGTGCTGGACGAACCCACCACCGGTCTGCATCCATCCGACGTCGACCGCCTGCTGGCGCAGCTGCAGCGGCTGGTCGACGAAGGCAACACCGTGATCGTCGTCGAGCACGAGATGCGCGTGGTCGCGCAAAGCGACTGGGTGGTCGACATCGGACCCGGGGCCGGGCGCGACGGCGGGAGGATCGTGGCGGAGGGGCGGCCTGAGGCAGTGGCGAAGGCCGAGCGGAGCCGGACGGCGGGGTATTTGGCGGAGGCGATGGGCCGCGGGGGCGGAGGAACGAACGCGGAGCCCGCGGCGAGGCGGCGCTGATTGGGATCGCCGCCGCCGGCGCAGGGGAAGCCCCTTCCCTTTTGCTCGACAGTTGATCAACATACGCAGTTGCGAGTTCGCGCGGCGGGATAACAACCACTCAGCCCGGAATGCGCGGCCGACAGTTGGCAGATCAACGGCTTGCGAGGGGAACTTCACCTTGATTACCGATGTTATCCAGCGGTGTTATTCCGCATCCTGCGGGGGTACAACAAAGTTAGACATTCCAATCACCTTATCGTGCGTACCCTAAAAGCAATTCTTATCCTGGTGGTTTCGTTCGTCGTAGTAGGCGTGGCCGCACAGGTCCGTGCTCCAGCTCAAGAAACTGCTCGAAGTGACGCGCAGCAGACTGCCACGTCGGAGACGTCTGCACTAGTAGCCGCCCAACAGCAGGTCCGATTGCTCGAGGCGCAGCTTACGTCGATGCGCGAATATCATTCATCGCTGCTCGACACCGTGTACTGGGCGCTTGGTGGCGTCTTCGTGGTCACGGGCTTGCTTCTTGGATTTGGATGGTTTGCCAATTTCAAGGTGTATGAAAGGGATAAGGATGCCCTTCGTAGCGAACTGGAAGCCAAGGTGGAAGCGGCAGTAAAGGAGCTTGCTGCTGGAGCGGCGAAAGATCTCGCGGCGCTGCAGCAGGCAGTGAAGGAGCAAGCGGACTCCTCCAAGCAAGCTCTGGAGAGCTCGTTGAAGGGACTTAGTGCCGAATCAGTGAAGCCGCTCTCCGCTTCAATCTCAGGGCTTGATCGCCGGCTGTTTCAGCTCGAGTTGCTGAGGCTCAAGGAAAAGATGAAGGCGAACCCCAGCGACAATATGGCGCTGACGGACGCACTGGGACTTCTCGAGCTTTGCCACAGGCGCGAGGAAGACGAATTGCCCGACATCCTGCACTTCATTCTTAAGAAGATCGATGCTGGTGGCCGCTTCACAGCGGCCGAGATCACTCGGGTAAACGCGGTCCTTGACAAGCTGCCGGCCCATTACAAAGCGTTGAGCGACAGGGTTCGAGCAAAGCTCGTAGCATCAGATCTCTTTGGCTAGCGAGCTCCGAGAATGCCTAACTGGTCGGTCGACTCGGACACGTTGCGGCAAGGCGCCGCGAGGCGCCGCTGCGTATCCTGCACCTTGCGGCGCCTTGCCGCAACGTGCCGGTCACCTTCACGTTAGCTCTCAAGGAGGGGCACATGGATATCAGCGCGATCACGGGCGCATACCAAGGCCTGAACGCCGCGAAGGAAATTCTTGGCGTCGTGTTCGATGCCAAGGTGGACGCTGAAGCCAAGCCCAAGATTCTCGAGGCGATGGAAAAGCTGGGTAAAGCGCAAGATACGTTGTTCGAGCTCCGAGAAGAACTCTTCAACCTCCAGGACGCTAATAAGAACCTCAAGGAGGAACTCGCAGAGGCAAAGGGGTGGCAGACGCGCGCCGACCAGTACGAGCTAGCTCAGGCTGCGGGCAGCGCCGTCGTCTTCAAGTTCAAGGGCGAGCCGGCCCATTTTGCGTGCCCGAGTTGCTTCAATAAGAAGGAGATCCACATCCTTCAAGACAATCGCACGTTGAGTGGCAAGTACAGGTGCACCGGTTGCGGGGCCGAGTACCCGATTAAGCCGCACAAACCCATGGCACCACTTCCTCCGCCAGTTGGCAGCTCTTGGATGGCCTGATGAGAGCTAACAGGTCCGTCAACGCGGACGCCCACGTGCGTCCGCGCCTTCGGCGCTCCAATTTCGTGGTCGCCGGTTACGTCCGACGTTAAATCTCATCATGAGAGCACCGGATATCGAACTCACCGAACGCGAGGTGGAACTCTTGGCCCAGGTCAAGTTCCGTTCCACGCGGCACGATGAACTTCGTGCGTCCATCATGCCAATGGTGGCTCTTTCCGAATCACTGTTCAAGCGCGGCGCGATTCCAGAAGTCCGCCTCTTGTACTTCACCGATCCCGAGCGTAATCCAGGCGGGCGCGGAAAGTCGCGCCAGCAGATCTTTGAGAAGAACGGAACTTCCGGCGCGGAGATTCTTGCCCATCCCCACTTCATGAAGTACCTCGAATACTTCGTCTACGGCCCCGACCTTCCTGCGGCGGTCATCGCGAAATTCAAGGAAGCAGCCTCGTTCTCCGGGTATCTTACCGGCGGCGACGTCAATGATCTTGTTCCTGAAGCAAGGGCAGCGGTTCGGGCGGCCGGACTCAATCCTCACGACGCCGCAGACGAATTTCATAAGCTGGCGCTTGAATGTGGTGCAGTTCCATCCAGCGCGGAGAGCATCCGGAAGCTCGTTCGCGCTGTTCAAGTGGGAAGCAGATGAGACTTAACATGTCAATCGACGCGGACGCCCAAGTGCGTCCGCGCGCTTCGCGCGCACCTTGCCTTGGCCGCCGGTCATCTTCACGTTAGCCGCTATGTCCCGGGTGCGCCTTTCTAGCTACGACGTTCCTAAGCTGCTTGCATTGCACAGCGCAGTGCTAGACGAACTCCGTGCCAGGAGCGTCGTTCGGTCACGAAACAACCCGACCGGTGACTATGCAGAGTGGCTGGTCACGCAAAAGCTTGGGCTGAAGCTGGTCGCGAACTCATTCAAGGGCTACGACGCGACGGATCGGCGCGGTCGCACATACCAGATAAAGGGTCGTCGAGCCGCACGGGGACAGACGGCGCCTTTGTTGGGAACCATCCGGAATTACGAGGCAGGAGACTTCGACTTCCTCATCGCAGTCGTTTTTGAACCGAACTGGGAAGTGCGTTGTGCTGCGAAGATCGCACACGGTGATCTCCGTGAATTCTTGAAATTCAGAGAGCACGTGAACGGCCATAACATGCGGTTCTCGCCATCCATCTTCCAGGACCCGAGGGTGAAGGACATTTCAAATGAGCTGCGCGGCTAACAAGGCAGTCGAGACGGACGCCCAAGGGCGTGCGCGCCCTTCGTGCGCTCGATTTCCTGGGCGCCGCTCACTTCTACGTTAGGCTTCACAGTTCGCACCACATGGCAGTCAATAGGCAACTTGTTCCGGATCGTGCCTGCGGTAATTGCACCGCCTGTTGCGTCACGCTTCGTATCGAGGAAGTGAGTCTGCGGAAGCCGGCGGAAATCCAGTGCATTCACCTCACCCCCGCTAGTGGCTGTGGCATCTATGCCAACAGACCATCAGTCTGCAGAAATTGGCACTGCGGCTGGAGGTACATGCAACAACTTGGAGATGAGTGGCGCCCCGACCTGTCGAACGTACTAATCAGATTTAAACAAGACGCTACGGGCGGCCTGATACTTCAACCGCTAGCCAATCCAAACGGTGATCTGACCGCTCTGCCTGTAATGGAACTCGTTGGCGGTTGCATCGCGAACTCAGTCCCAATCTACATCTCTGTTCCGACGAAGCCAGGCTACTGCCACGCTCTTGTAGAGCTGAATGGGCATCTGGCAAGAGCAGTAGAAGCGCGGAACTTGCGCGACGCGCAGGTTAAGCTGGCTGAGGTAGTCGCGGCTGGTATGCAGGCCACCACGGATCCCGCTTGAGGCAATAGCACGATGACACGATGACGCCTACGCCTAACCCTTCCATCGAGCGGACAACTTCCAGCGGGCTTCGTCCGCCGGAAGCCGCCGCTCATGTCAAACGTTAGACGCCGCTACCATTGCCAGCCATGTTCAAAGTCTTTGTCAGCTACTCCACTCACGACCTGAAGAACGTCACGGAACTCCAGCAGTCCTTAGCCGGCACAGGGGTCGACGTGTTTGTCGCGGAGCACTCCGTTGCAGCAAGCGAAACACTTTCCGAGAAGATTTCTTCCGCTATCGCAGGATGCGATCTGTTCGTGCTGCTCTGGAGCGCGAACGCCAAGTCTTCCGACTGGGTATCCCAGGAGATCGGGAAGGCGCACTCGCTCGGAAAGACCATCCTTCCCCTGTTATTGGACGAAGGTCTCACCCTTCCCGGCTTCATAAGCGGACTGAAGTACATCCCTGTGTTTGCGAACCCCCAGGCCGCAATGGCGCAGGCTCAGGACCTGGTTCTTAAACAGTTCCAGGCGAAGCAGGCCGCGCTTCGACAGAAGGAGCAAGAAGAGTCCCGCAACCTGCTTGTTCTCGGCGGCCTAGTTCTGTGGTTGTTCAGCCAAAAGTGAAGCGCGACGCGTCGGCGTCTAACAGGTCGTTCGACGCGAACGCACAACTGCGTCCGCGCCTTCAGCGCTCCTGGTCCTTATGCGCCGGTCAACCCGACTACAAGGGCTTCCCCGTCTGTCAAGCAAGTAGTTCTCCCTGCCCTTCGAACGGCATTCGGGATCGAACAAACAAACGTTCAGTGCAGGCTTGGAAGCGAAGGATGCGGACAGCGAAACTTCAAACGGTCATCAATGCAGCGGTTCAGTGCTGCGGACCCTGATGAAAGACGCACGCGGGGGCCTCAATCGTTAGCCGAAGACCAACCGGCTTCCATGAGATGAACAGGCTCTCCCCGCGCAGGTCCAACCTTCACACCATCAACGCTTGCACGTCACGCGGCGGAACGGGCGCCGGCGGCTCACGCCGGCAGCTTGAAATTCTCTCCTCGGTGCAGCACCGCCCAACACATGCGGGCGTTCTTCGCCGCGATGGCGACGATCGCCTTCCAGTAGCCAACGCGCGCCGCCAGCTGCACGGCCCAGCGGCTGACCGGATCGGTCTTGTCCGTGGCGGTCTGCAGCACCGAGCGCGCGCCCAGGATCAGGAGCATGCGCAGGTACGGATCGCCGGCCTTGGTGATGCGGCCCAGGCGCTGCTTGCCACCCGAGCTGTATTGGCCCGGCACCAAGCCGAGCCATGCCGAGAGCTGACGGCCACACTTGAACTCCTGGCCGCGGCCGATCATGGCGACCAGCGCCGTGGCGGTCGTTGCGCCCACGCCGGGCAGTTGCATCAGCTGGCGCGCCGGTGCACTGTCCTTGGCGATCTGCTCGATGTGGCGGTCATACTGCGCGACGCGCTCGTCGAGCCGATGGACTTCGCTCAGGAGATCGCCGATCACGGTGTTCGCCCAGCCTGGCAGGTCCTCGAGCTGTCGCATCGCCTGACGGCGCACGGTCGCTGCCTTCAGCGGCAGCACGATGCCGAACTCCGAGAGCAGACCGCGGATGCGATTGATGGTGGCCGTGCGCTGCTGCACGAAACCTTGCCGAGCTCGGTGCACGAGCAGTTCCGACTGCTGCTGCACGCTCTTGGGCGGCACGAAGCGCATAGAGGGACGTGTGACAGCTTCGCAGATCGCAGCGGCATCGGCGGCGTCGTTCTTGCCTTTCTTGCCGGACAGCCGGTACGGCGCCACGAACTTGGGCGCCATCAGGCGCACGGTGTGGCCGTGGGCCTGGAACAAGCGGGCCCAGTGGTGCGCACCAGAGCACGCTTCCATCCCGACCAGGCAGGGCGGCAGCGATGCGACGAGCTCCGGCAGCCGGCTGCGCGGCACGTTCGGGCGTACCAGCACCGCCTTGCCCGTGGCGTCCACGCCATGCAGGGCAAACACGTTCTTGGCGAGATCGATTCCCAGAGTGACAATTGCCATGGACTTCCCCTTTCGGGCGCGTTGATGAGACTTCGACAATCCCATCGTGGCACTTTGATGCCGGTCACCGCAAATGCGCGGTCGCCTCGGGACGGGGAAGTCCCTTTCATTCGTTAGGGCTCAGATGCCAGCCATACGTAGCGCGCTGATCGCTCTCGCCCTGGTGGCTTGCAGCGCCTCTTGGGCGGGAGGTACCCTTCACGAAAGAGAGTTCATGCCGCTGTTGGACCAGAAGCCCCAGGTCAAGGAATTCATCCTTCAGAACTTCGATCTCCCGAATGGCGCGTGGGCAGAGGTCCGAATTGGCTCTCACTTCAAGCATCTTGGTGGCAAACGGCTGGGGCCCTACACGGTGCAAGTCCGCCCGAAGGGAACTCACGAAATCAGTCCTGTTGTTCTTACCCTCTGCACGACCTATCAGTTTCTCGATCGGAACGGAGCAAGCGTAGACCTGGACGTTGCCGGTCGCGCGGACGTCGTCGATGTCAGAGAAAAGCTTGTGAGCGTACAACTGAGGGAGGCCCGCGAGATGGATACCAGGCCCGCGTGTCCATGAGCCCTAACAAGTCCTTCGACACGGACGCACAAGTGCATCCGTGCGCGTTGCACACGCGCTTCTCGTGCGCCGGTCAAGTCGGACGTTAGACATCACGAAATGCCCGCTCCGGACACACGAGACTATTTCGCGGAACTCTACGTTGCCGGTCTTTTCGGGGACGCGGGTTGGGCGGTGTACTTTCCGAAGCGAGATGTGGGCTTCGACTTCATCGCGCCGAAGTCGGTTGGCGGCGAAGTGCTGCTTCGCCCAGTCCAGGTCAAGGGTCTCTATCCCACGTCCGCGAAAACGGACAAGACCACTTTCGGCTACAAGGGTGAGCTCACCGCCGAACATCCTCTAATGGTGCTGGCTTTGCCATACTTCCATTTGGAAAATCCCCATGCGCCGGAGACGATCGCCTACATGCCATACAACAGCTTCAAGAGTCCGATCGGTGGTGGAGTAAGGTGCGTGCCGGCCTGCTTCGAGAGTGGCCACACCAAACCACGTCGCGACTTCAAGAAGTACTTTGATCGAGAAGGACTGAAGCAGGTTGAACAGCCCTCGTGGGGCAGTGATGTCTGACAGGTTGCTCGACGCGGACGCACAAGTGCGTCCGGCCGCGCGCCGGCCTCATTTCTTGTGCGCCGGTCAGCGCCGACGTTAGGCAGCATGACATGAAGCCCTGGGCCCAGATCCTGCCTGACAAGTCGCGGGCTCCCGCGCACTCAGAGGAGCATGCGAATCTGTTCCCCGAGGGATTCGACCCGCGTGCAGAACCCGGGGTCTACTCGTCGCAGCACGGTGGCTTCAAGAAAGAACCGTCAGCCGACGAACTGTTGATTCGCTCCCAGCGTTGGATTCGAGTGGCTTACTCTGTTCGAGCTCTACGCATTCTGCTGGGCCTAGCCGGCTTGTTCGTTGCGCTCTACCTGTCCACGTGCACATGAGTAGATTGAACGCCCCGCTGCGGCCTAACAAGTCCTTCGACAGGGACGCACAGGTGCGTCCGTTCGCGTTGCGCACGCGCTTCCCGTGCGCCGGTCAACTCATTCGCTAGGAGTCTTCATGCTCGCGCCCGTGCGAATCCTGCTTGCTGTCATCGCGGTGCTATTCACACATCCTGCGGCCGCGCAGGATGTGAAGCACCACGCGAAGGGTGCCGTGGAATTGGGCTGGAGTTACTTCAACAAAGGCGACACTGAGACCGCTCTTAAACGGTTCAACCAAGCGCTCATCCTCGATCCAAATTTCGCGCCCGCGTACTTTGGCATCGCCTACGTTTACAGCGTTCAGAACAAGCTCGACCTTGCAATCCAAAACTACCGCAAGAGCATCGAGAAAGACCCCACCTTTTCGCACTCCTACAGCAACTTGGGTTTGGCTCTTCTCTATTCTGGCAACCCCAAGGAGGCGCTTCAACACCTAAAGAAGGCGCTCGACATTGACCCCAAGAACGGCGATGCTCACGTCAATATCGCGCTGTACTACTTCGACGCAGGAGACTATTCGTCGTCTTGGAAGCATATTCACTCGGCGCAAGCCTATAAGGCCAACGTGAAGCCGAATTTTCTTCGCGATCTGAAAGCAAAGTTACCTGAGCCGCCAAGAGGTACCGGTGGCTAAGACCCCTAACCCTGCGGTCAACACGGACCTTGCGCGAAAAGCCGCGCAATGCCAGTTACCGTCACGGTAGAGCGCAGGGAGACCACGTTGACGAACTACCTGGGTCTGGATTGGCTGGCAATGTGCCTCACGTTCGCGGCCATCTACCTGTTGGGCAACAAGAGTCGGTATGGCTTCGTCGTCATGATTCTGGGCAATCTTTGCTGGGCATCCATCGGCCTGTGGGCGCACAGCTACGCGATGGTGCTGGCAAATCTCGGCTTCTTCGGCATGAATGTGCGAGGTTACCTGAAGTGGTCACCTTCAAAGGAGGTTGTTGCACGACGGCCTCCCTGCGCCCTGTGTGCGCCGGTCAAGTCCAACGTTAACCCTCTGCGAACCGCATGCGCTACCAAGGCCGAGTGAGTGAATGGAAGGACGACCGAGGCTTCGGCTTCATCACGCCGAACGGAGGCGGACCCAAAGTCTTTGTCCACATTTCCTCCTTCACCGACCGAAGCGGACGGCCGGAGCTTGGCAGGCTCGTCACTTACGAACTTGGCACCGACGAGAAAGGCCGGCCGCAGGCCAGGGCGACCGACTTCGTCCCTGATCCAAGGCGCCGGCCGCAGCGGCAGCGCAGCTTCCTGCCGTCAGTCATCGCCACCGCGCTCGTTCTGGCCTCGGTCGCCACCGTGGCCTATGTCCGCCTGTCGAATCCTGGCAGCACCGTGCCGGCAAGTATTTACAAGCTGGTCTTCGCCCGCGACACGCTGCGTCAGAACCCCGGCTTCGCATGCGAGCCTGCCAAGTCTTCCTGCGCCCGCATGACTTCCTGTGCCGAGGCGTTCTTTCATCAGGAGCGCTGCGGCGTGGCGGGCATGGACGGCGATCGCGACGGAATACCGTGTGAGGCGCAGTGGTGCAACTGAGCTGTCACCGATCCTGAGCTGCGTCGCGGTGCCGTCACCGCCCCGGTCAAGCCGGCGTCGGCCGGTCCGCGCCTGACCTTGTGAATCAGCGCGATCGAAGCGACAGCTTGGCGCGCTGTTCGGCGCCGCCGATGGCCGACGACAGTGCCGCGTGACGCGGGTTGCCGGCCGGAATCTGCGGCAGCAGGCGTTTCCAGTAGACCGCTGCCTGCGCGAAATCGCGCGCCTCCCAGGCTGCGCTGCCCGCCAGGTCGAGCGCCTGGGGCTGGCTGCCGTCCAGCGCCAGTGCCTTCTCGAGCAGTTGCCGCGGCTGGCCGGCCAGCGACCCGCCCTGCATCATGGCCCGTGCCTCCGCGTATTCGACCCAGACGCCGGCGTCCAAAGCAACCTTCGCCTGCCGCGCCAGGGCGCGCTCGAAGCCGCCGGCCGCCAGTTCGTACCGTTGCGCGCGCATGTCCAGGCGCGCCTTGAGCGTCAGCGCCCGTTCGTCGTCGGGCTGCTGCCGCAGCTGCCGCTGCAGTTGCGCATACAAGTGCGCATCGGGGTCCGAGGCCGCCGCCTCGGCCTGCCGCAGCACCTGCTCCGCCAGCTGCGGCGACGCGTCCGCAGCGACAGCGCGATCCGCGCGGAATGCGAGGAGCCCCGCTGCGACCAGCCCCACCGCGCCGGCCGAGATCGACACCATCATCAATCGTGATTTCACCTGACAACTCCTGCGACAGAGGCACCGGCGCCGCCAGGGCGCCGGTGGCCCGTGCGCTACTTGCTCACCGCCGCCGGCGCGGCGACGTTGGCCACGACCGGCACCGTCGCCGGCGCGGCTGCCTGCCGCGCGGCGCCGCGCTTGGCCATCGCGTCATCGAGCAGCTTGACGGCAGCTTGCGAGATGCCCATCCCCTTGTTGATCGATTCCTCGAACATCTGCGGGTTGTGGAAGTGGGCGCCGTTGGCGGCCGACCACCACTCCCAGTGGATGTGCGCTTCCGAGTGCTTGGCGCGCGCCTCGTTCAGCACCGCCGCGTCCACGCCCATGTTCTGCGCCGCCTCGAACTTGTCGACCAGCCGCGTCAGCCAGAACTCGGCCTTGCGCATCTTGCCCGTCCACTTGTTCTTCAGCGAATCGATCGTGTAGACCGCCTGCTTCTCGGTCCAGGTCTTGTGGCAGCCAAGGCAGGTCTCCTTGACGTAGTGGCGCGGCGAGGTCTGCCAGTGCGAGGTGAAGGTCTTGCCGGTCTTCGCATCCTTCACCTTGGGCATGTGGCAGGACGCGCACTCGGCGCCCGCCTTCTGGTGCGTGCTGTTGTAGAACACCTCCACGTCCGGGTGCTGACCCTTCCACAGCGTCGCGCCGGTGACGGCGTGCTTGAAGTCGCCGAACTTCAGGTCCTTGTAGTGCTGGCCGATGTCGTTGACGGCCTTCAGCGGGAAGTGGTTGGTCCGCTGGTCGTCCATCCCGATCGGCTTGCCCGTCACCGGATCGAAGCCGGGGTTGCAGTTGTACTCGACGTGGCACTGCGCGCACTGCAGCTTGGTGTCGTAGCGGCTGAGCGTGGCGATCTTGCGAACGAAGCCGCGCTCGCCCAGTTCCTTGACGTCGATCTTCGCGCCCTTCGGATCCTTGTGCCACAAGGTGTCCTTCTCCGGCCGCGTGAGCGCCTGGATCAGGCCGTCGCGGATCACCCGCGGCCCGGCGCCGTGCGGATCGTGGCAGAAGACGCAGTTGAGCGAGTGGTTGGTGTCCTTGACGAATTCGTTGACCTTCGACAGCCGGCTCCATTTGGCGCCCGGCTGCGGGTCGCCCATGTACGCCCAGTCCAGGATGTGGTCCGCCGTCTTGCACGACATGCAGACCGGATTGGCCGCGGCGGCCGTTCCCGGCTTGAAGGTCTTGTGCGGCTCGCCCGGATAGTCGTCCTTCAGGACGTCCCACAGCTTGAAGTTGCCGCCGTTGCGGGCGAGCCCCTCCTTGCCCTGCTTGTCGGAGAACCGGCCGCCGAACGAACGGTCCACGGTGAGCTGGTCGTACAGCGCGAACGCATGCGAGCGCGGCTCGTTGTGCTCGCGCGTGAAACCGTGCGGCATCAGCAGCTTGTCCAGCGCCCCGCCCGAGGCGACGGCTTTTTCCTTGTGCGCCGTCTTGTCGGTATTCATGGTGTACATGGTGCGGTACTGGTTCTGATGGCAGCTGCCGCAGGTCGCCGGGTCGGTGCTGGTCGTGGGGCGGCCCTTGCCGGCCCGCCTGTGCGCATCCAGGCCGGTATGGCACGAGTTGCAGCCCACCGTCTTGTGATCACCCTTCTCGTGGAAGCCCTGGATCGCTTCGTGGCACTCGTAGCAGTCCTTGGCGTTGAAAGTCGTCTTGGCTCCTGCGCCGCCCGCGTTCGCGGGGGCGGCGTGCGCGAATCCCGCGAGCGCAAGAACCCCCAGAAGTCCGATGAGCGCCCGCCTGGCGCGCCCCGTCAGTGATGGAAGCATCCTGTTCCCCTCATGTGATGGGTTGGCATTGTGGCAGCGGGGATGCGAATGCAGCGGCCATTTGAACAACGGTTGATCGCGCTCAATCTATCGCGCGAACACACGTTGTCGAAAAATGCGTCACTTCAAGAGTCGCAAATAAGCCTGCATGAAAACTTGCAACCGAGATACGACAATTGACGCTCATCAAACAGTGCGGCCCTTGGATTGACCACAATCGCCGCACGGAGAAGGGGTAGCGGTTCGGCACACAGGAATGCACGGCGAGTTCGCTGCGCACAGCTGCACGAACGAAGTCATATGACGCGGATCAGCGGCGTCGCAAGTAGTAATCACGTCGGCGCCGGCAAGCACGATCTGGATGGTGAGGTGCCCGCGGCCACGCAGCATCGGATCTGTGCTTCAACGCAGGCTGGTTTTGCGAAACACCAAGACCGCCGCGAGCTGGCGGTTGCCTGCCTTACGGCACGCTCTATCGCCAAACCCCAGCCTGACTTTCCACGGCGCCAGCGACGACGGGCGCCTTCCGGATGTGATCGAGAACGCCCAAGGCGCGCCCGCAGCCGATGCGCAGCGCGCACGTCCGACGGGACGGCGTTCTCTCCTGTTGCTGGCGCATCGACACGGCAACCACTCTCTTCCACATTTGGTCATTCATAGGAAAAGGAGCTATCGACACCACTCCCACGCAGCACGACTTCATTCGGGGCGACGCCCCGACTGCAGCCGCAGCAGTTTTCTCTCGATCGACGAAAAGGGTATTCAGTGAAATTTCTTGGCAAACATAAACGGGTTCTCATGGCGGCTGCTGCGCTGCCTGTCGCGCTAGGCTTGGGAACGTGGTTGACGGGTTGCGGCGGAGCCGAGGCGCAGGCCGTCGCGCCCGCCGTGGTCCCCGTTGCGCCAGTCGTTGACATTGCCGCGACGCAAGGCACCGGCCCGGAGGATCAGATCCTGTTTTCGGGCGGCGGACCGGCCACCCGGATTTGGCTGATCGACAGCAAATACGACAAGATCGTTGCGGCCATCGACGCCGATGGCACCGATGGCCGCAACGTCCCGGTGCTCAAGACGCCACATCAGTACACCTATCCCGAGCTTCACGACAACCACACCGCGGTCACCAACCTGGCCATGGACAAGATCTATGGCACGGTCTGGGGAAGCTACGACGAGCCGGCGTACGCCATCGAGTACGACCCCAAGACCTTGCAGGAGACGCGCCGCGCGCCCGCAGGCAGGGGTGCGCACCACTCCGCGATGTCGCCGGACGACAAGTACCTGTATGTCGCCAACCAGTACGAGAAGTTTCTCTCCGTGATCGACGTGGCGACCTTCACGAAAGTGAAGGACATCGATCTGGGCGCGATGAACGTCTATCCGTCCAAGACAAGCTACTTCTGGAAGACGGACGCGAATGGCGTATCGAAGAGGATCCCGATTCCCACCAAGTACATCTTCGTCACCGTCACGGGTGAACCGCCGGTGAACAACTTCACGCCGGCGCCGTCCACGGTGGCGCCGACCAATGCCGTGGCGGTGATCGACATCGCGACGAACACGGTCGTCAAGAAGATACCCATCGGTCAGAGCATCCACTCCGTCAACCTGACCACGGACGGCAAGGAAGCCTGGGTGAGCGGGAAGACGGTGACCGTCATTGACACGGACACGTTGACGATCAAGGGGACCATACCGTATCCCTCGACGCACCAGAATTTCAGCCCCGACGGCAAGTACGGCTACCTGACCAGCAACGGTTCCTTGATGAAGATCGACAGGATGACGTGGGCGGCGGTGTGGAAGGCGAGCGACGGCGGAAGCGCCCACGTCCAGGTCAGCAACGACGGTTCGCGGATCTACACGCAGGGAACGAACACGGCACGCTATCCGTATCTGCTGGGTGGCCGGCCCGTTGCCGGGATTCAGGTCTTCAGTGCGGCCGACGGCCGGCTCATCACCGAAATTCCGTTCAATAACGGCACCCATGAAATGGAGATCATGCCCAAGAGCTCACTCGGCCTGGCACCGGTCCCGACCGCGCCGCCGCCCGCTCCGGCTGCTTCCAGTCCGGCTCCGGCGGCCTCCAGCCCGGCTCCGGTGGCTTCCAGCCCGGCTCCGACGATCGACGGCGCCGCGTTGTACGCGTCCTCCTGCTCCGGCTGCCATGGACCCCTCGCATCGTCCGCCGTGCGCGGTCAGAGCGCGGCCACGATCCAGGGCGCCATCAACGCCAAGACCGGCGGTATGGGTTCCCTGTCGTGGTTGACGTCGGCGCAGGTCTCGGCGATTGCGACGGCCCTCATCCCACAAATGCAATGAGAAGTCGCGGATCTCGACTGACGACTCAGGTTCACCCTCTGCCGTTCTGAACGGCCACCCCCGAGAGAACGCCGCCAATGGACAACTGGCGGCGTTCTTTCTTTCGCCGGCCGCTTTGCCGATTTGGCACCACTGGCGGCCGGCGGGCCCATAGTGCCGCCTACGCATGGCAGCTTCCCGCTGCTTCCGCATGCGGCCAGTCGCGCTCACGCTATCGCGAGCAGCAGAACACCTTGAATCGCGCCGGCGTGCCGACCACGTTGCTGGAGACCTGCGTCCCGTATCCGCCAGTCGTGCCCAGCCGCGCGGACGCCGACACGCTGATGCGCGGGTCGTTGGGCGTGACCTCCATCTCGATCACCTGGCCTCGCTTCACCTGCAGCGGGAAGGAGGCGTCGCCGATGATCGTGTCGGCCTGGCCGCCGATCGCGGCGCCGGTCGCCGGGTCCGTGATCGAGAACCTGTAGGTGAAGGTGGCGTCCGGCGGATAGGCAATGTTGTGCACCTCCGCCCGGACGTACAGCTGGACATCGACGCTGCTGTCCGAAGCCGGCCTCGGGCCGCAGCAGTCCATGGTGACGAACGGCAGCAGCAGGCTCGAGGACCCGGCGGCGTTCTGCACGCTGTTCGACTCGGCGAACGCGCCCCCGCCGCCTTCGATGCGGGCCTTGACGCGGGTGCCCGTCGGCAAGGGCAGACTCGGGTTGGTGACGAGCATGAGCATGTCGCCGTCGGCCGAGGGGAACGAGCCGCTGAACGAAGCCTGCGAGGTCGATGCCAGTTGGTCGGCGTAGCCGGTCGGCGAGGTGCGGCTGGCCAGCGCGGTGATCGGCGCGGAGGCCTCGTAGCTGAGCTGCGCCGACGTGCTCCCGTAGTCCGAGAACGCGCCGAAGTCCACGTCCTTGTGGACGCAAGGCACGATCTGCTTGGTGTACGCGAATCCGGTCGCGTCGGTCACGCCGATGCGGACCTGCAGCGTGCAGGCGGCCGCCTCGGCCGGCTGGCCGAGGTCGAACAGGTACTGGGGGCGGCCCGTCGCATCGGTGGAATTCGGGGCAGTCAGGACCACCGGTGCCGCCTGGCCGAGCTGGACCTCGACCCGCGCCACCGAATTGGCGCTGATGCCCGATTGCCCCGGCAGCGCCTGCAGCGTGAGCGTGGCCGGTGCGGGCGGCCTGGTCGAATCGAAGCGGTAACCCCGCCAGCTGGCCGCATAGCGGATCCACGCTGGGCCCGCCACCGGGCCGTTGTCACCGGTCGGTGAAGTCGGACCGGAACCCCCGCCGCCGCACGAGGCGACCGTCACCGCGACAAACAAGCCAACGAGCCAGCCGATGATTTTCTTCCGCATGCGTCCACCCGTTCAAGGATGCAACGATTCTAGGGTGGCGCGCAGATCGGCTGCGGGCGACGGCCAGACGCAGATCCTTCGCATGGCGCATGCTCGGGATCTGCTGGTACGCGGTTCGGTTCAGCTCGTGACGTCCGGCTGGGCCCCCCGCGTCAAAGCGCGAGGACCCCCTGGCTGCCGACGCCGACCAGCGTCGCTTCGACACCCGTCGCTGCGGTAAAGCTGTAGTCGCTCTCGCCGGCGTAGGCATTGCCGGCCAGGTCCTCGATCGCGTCCGGGCCGACGATCAGCCGGTAGGTGGTGCCCGGCTGCAGGTCGGCGGCCGGATCGATCAGGATCCGGTCGCCGAAGAACTGGATGCCCGGATCGGTGCCGACATGGAATGTCTGCACCAGCTGGCCGGCGGCCGTCTGCAGCGTGATCGTTCCGGCGCCGGCCTGCACGGCCTCGCTGAACGTGATCCCCGGGCTCCAGTCGGGCGGCAGCGTGTGGCTGCCCGGCGCCGGGAAGAAGTCCACGGCCCGCGGCGCCGCGGTGTCCCCCGAGGGAGGCGGCGCGCCGGCGGTGGTGAAGCCGTAGTCGCTCTCGCCGGCGTAGGCATTGCCGGCCAGGTCCTCGATCGCGTCCGGGCCGACGATCAGCCGGTAGCTGGTGCCGGGCTGCAGGTCGGCGGCCGGATCGATCAGGATCCGGTCGCCGAAGAACTGGACGCCCGGATCGGTGGCGACATGGAAGGCCTGCACCAGCTGGCCGGCGGCCGTCTGCAACGTGATCGTTCCGGCGCCCGCCTGCACGGCCTCGCTGAAGGTGATCCCCGGGCTCCAGTCGGGCGGCAGCGTGTGGCTGCCCGGCGCCGGGAAGAAGTCCACGGCCCGCGGCGCCGTGGTGTCCCCCGAGGGAGGCGGCGCGCCGGCGGTGGTGAAGCTGTAGCCGCTCTCGCCGGCATAGGCATTGCCGGCCAGGTCCTCGATCGCATCCGGGCCGACGATCAGCCGGTAGCTGGTGCCCGGCTGCAGGTCGGCGGCCGGATCGATCAGGATCCGATCGCCGAAGAACTGGATACCCGGATCGGTGGCGACATGGAAGGTCTGCACCAGCTGGCCGGCGGCCGTCTGCAACGTGATCGTTCCGGCGCCCGCCTGCACGGCCTCGCTGAAAGTGATTCCCGGGCTCCAGTCGGGCGGCAGCGTGTGGCTGCCCGGCGCCGGGAAGAAGTCGACCGCCACGGGCGCAACGGAGTCGCCGGGCACTTCCGGCAGGCCGCTCGCATCGAAGCTTTGCGTGTAGATGCCGGCCCCGCTGCCGTCCTGTCCCGCGGACACCCATGCGAGCACGTACCCACCGTCTTCCAACGCCGAGATCGTGGGTTGCGACTGCGACCCCGCGGTGGTGGTGTTCGCGAGCGTTTCGCCGCCGACCCTGGTCCCGCTGCCGTCGAAGCGCTGCGTGTAGATGCCCAGGCCGCTCCCGTCCTGCCCATCCGATTCCCAGGCCACGACCCAGCCGCCATCGGCGAGCGCGGTGACGACCGGCTGCGTCTGCGAACCGGCCGTGGTGCTGTTCACGAGCACCTCGCCGCCGATGCGCGCGCCGGCGCTGTCGAAGCGCTGCGCGTAGATCCCGGTGCTCGATGCAGTCTCGGCGTTCCCGCTGCCGAGATAGCCCAGGGCCTGCCACGTCAGCACGTACCCGCCGTCGCTCAGTCCGGCGACGTCGGGCGCGAAGGGATCGTTCAGGTGGAAGAATTCGACGCCCACCGGGCCGCCGACCGCGACGCCGGCGCTGTCGAATCGCTGCAGCTGGAAACCGGTTCCCCCGCCATACCAGCCTCCGCCACCCGAGAACGACCAGGCCACGAGGTAGCCGCCGTCCTTCAGGCCGGCGACGGCGTCGACGGCGCCGAACGAACTGAGCGTGGAGACCAGCGTTTCGGTGCCGACGGCGTTGCCGGTGCCGTCGAAGCGCTGGACGAGGATGTCGCGACCGCCTTCGAGCAGCGGGTTGACGGTCACCCAGGCGACCGCATAGCCGCCATCGTGCAATGCCGCGACCTTCGCAAGCTGCTGGCTGTCCGCGGTCGTGGCATTGACCAGCGCCTGGCTCCCGGCAGGCGCGCCGGTTGCGTCGAACCGCTGCATGAAGATGTCGGAGACGCTGGCGCCCGCGACGGCGGACTGCCACGTCACCACGTAGCCGCCAGCGTTCAACGCCGTGACCGCCGGCATGGACTGGTCATCCGCGGTGTTGGTGTTGATGCGTGTCTGGCTGCCCACGGCGACGCCCTGGCCGTCGAAGCGCTGGCCGTAGACGCCGCTGCCGCTCTCGTCCGCCGAGGCCCAGGTCACCACGTATCCGCCGTCGGACAGCCCGGTGATGGATGGGGTGACCTGGTCGCCCGAGGTCGTGGTGTTGACGCGCTGTTCTCTGAGGGCGGATGCGGCCGCGCCACTGCGCGCGCCAGCGATGGTGCTCATGGGTCGGTTCCTCCGGAACGTCGGCGAGGGCCAACGTTCAGCGAAACCTAGTGACCGGCGCAGTGCATGCCACTACGGCCCTGTAAGCGGCGCTGCAATCGGGTCTCGCGCGATGTTCCGGGCCTTCTTGAGGTGCCGCCGGGTCATTACATACAATACAATGCTGCCGC
>NZ_DATMHS010000021.1:0-5671 GCF_035554825.1 Ramlibacter sp.
GGCGTGCTCGGCGACAGCGGCGCCCCCAGCAGCAGCTCCTTCATCGGCTCGCCCAGCGCGTCGGCCGGCACCCGGTCGCCGTAGACCTGGCGCACGATGCGGCCCCGGGCGTCGACCAGCGAGACCTGCAGCACGTGGTCGAAGCCGGCCGGCGTGGCCTCCCAGCGAAAGCCGAAGTCGCGGGTGAGGGCCGGCACGATCGCCGCCGGCGGGCTGAGGAAGTGCCAGTTCGGCTCGGCGATGCGGTGCTGCGCCGCGAACGACTTCAGCGCCGCCGGCGAGTCGGCCGGCTGGTTGAAGCCGACGCTGATCACGTTGAACTGGTCCGGCCCGAAGCGGCCCTGCAGGCCGCGTACCGCCTCCTGCAGCGAGCGGGTGGTGGTGGGGCAGACCTGGAAGCAGCCGGTGTAGATGAAACTCACCAGCAGCGGCTTGCCGCGAAACGAGGCGAGCCGCACCGGGCGGCCGTCGCGATCCAGCAGGGTGTGGTCGGGGACGGTCTGGCCGACCACGGCCTGGCTGGCGCGCAGCGCCGCGTTCCGGTCCAGGGCCGGGGACGCCTGCGCCGCCGCGATGGCGGGCCCGAACAGTGCCGCGGCCAGCGCCAGCATTGCCGCGCAACGCATGACGGCTGGCCGGGGCAGGTTCATGGCGAGGTTCCGGTTCAGCGCAGCAGCCCGTCCAGCGTGGCGGCGAGCAGCAGCGCGCTCAGCTGGATCAGCGAGGCGAAGAAGGAACCCATCGCGCTGGCGCGGTTGGGTGCCTGCGCCAGCTGCCACGACTTGTGCAGGAAATGCAGGCCGCCGCCAGTCGCGCCGATCGCATAGATCGGCCCGGCGCCGAAGGCCAGCGGCAGCAGGGAGGCCGCCACCAGTGCGACGGTGCCGGCGAACACGATGCGGGCCGCGCGCCGCGGCCCCACCACCACCGGCAGCATCGGCACGCCGGCGGCCTCGTAGTCCTTGGCATTGGCGATCGCCAGGCTCCAGAAATGCGGCGGCGTCCACAGGAACAGCACCAGGGCCAGCAGCAGCGGCAGCGGCCCCAGCGCCGGGTCGACGGCGGCGCCGCCGGCCAGCACGGCGAAGCTGCCGGCCAGGCCGCCGATCACGATGTTCCAGGCGCTGCGGCGCTTCAGCCAGACGGTGTAGACCACGGCGTAGAAGAAGGCGCCGAGGAACACGTAGGCCGCCGCCGCGCCGTTGAGCGTGAACCAGGCGGCGGCCACCGCGCCGGCCAGCATCGCGGCCATCAGCGCCAGCCAGGCCGGGTGGTGCGGCAGCGCGCCGGTGACGAAGGCGCGGCGCCGGGTCCGGGCCATGAGGCGGTCGCTGTCGTGTTCCACGTACTGGTTGAACGCGCCGGCGCTGGCGGAGGCCACCAGCACCGACAGCGCCAGCACCAGCACCTGGGCCAGGCTCGGCGAACCGCCGGGCGTGACCACGAGCCCGACCAGGGCCGTGATCATGATCAGCATGCCGATGCGCAGCTTGAACAGCGAGAGCACGTCGCGCGCGAGCCGCGTGCCGCGCCGTTCCACGAGGGTCGTCGTGTGCATCGCCGGCCCCTTCAGCTCAGGCCCCAGAGCTGCCCCAGGTACTTCCAGTTGATGAAGTAGTAGAGGACGAAGGCCACCAGGAACAGCATGGCGAGCATGAAGGTCCCGGGCGCGGCGAAGCCCGCCGAGCCGTAGCTTTGCGCGGCGGCCGACGGCGCCGTCGGCGGAATCGGGGTGACGATCGTGCTCACCTTGCCGCTGTCCAGCTTCTTGCCGAACAGGATCGAGCCCACGGTGACGTAGATGTAGATGCCGCCGCCGGCGATGGCCGCGATGCCGGCGATGCCGACCAGGCCCATCATCAGGTAGGCCGCGCCGGGCCATTCGTAGGCGAGCGCCGCGCCCTGGAACGCCATGTCCCAGTGCCGGCGCGAGACGCCCAGCGTGCCGGCGCCCATCATCACCAGGCAGAAGAAGTACATCGACAGCCCGAACAGGTACGGCTGGATCCTGGCCAGGCCCGGGGCGATGGTCTCGCGCCGGAACAGCACCGGGATCAGGAAGTAGGTGAGGGCCATGAACGACAGCGTCGTGCCGACCACCACCGTGGCATGGAAGTGCCCCGGCACGTAGATGGTGTTGTGGATCAGCATGTTGAGCTGCTCCGTGCCCATCATCACGCCCGAGATGCCGCCCAGGAAGCCGAAACCGATGATCGAGATGAACACGCCCGAGAAGGTCGGGTTGCCCCAGGGCGCCTTGCGCAGCCACTCGAACAGCGTCTTGTTGTAGCCCTTGGCGCGCTGCGCGACTTCCATGGCGCCGGGAATCGTGAGGCCGTGGATCATCGAGGCCAGCACCGCGAAGTACATGAAGTAGCTGGTGTTGACGACCTTCCAGCCGGTCGACATGCCCGGGTCCGCCAGCAGGTGGTGGGCGCTGGCGAGCTGCAGGAACAGGATGTAGAGCAGGAACGCGCCGCGGCTCACGCGCTCGGACATCGGCTTGGCGCCGAAGGCGATGGCCGCCACCGCGTACCAGATCGAGATGTGCGCCGCGACGTTGATCTGCTGCGAGGAGTGGCCGAAGGCCCACCAGATCGTGCGGTAGATCAGCGGGTCGACTTCCTTGACCCAGCCGATCGACATCAGGAAGGTCGGGATCAGGATGATCGCGCCCGAGGCGATGGTGAAGACCGCGATGATCGCCGCCGTGATGGCGCCGAACGTCACCAGCGGCACCGAGCCCTGGTACGTCTTCTCGCGCCTGGCGATCACCAGCGTGCCGAAGAAGACGAAGCAGGCGATCAGGGCGCCGACGGCGAACAGGATCAGGCCCAGGTAGAACGCGGGCGAGGCCATCATCGGCACGTAGGAGGTCATCATCACGCTGGAGCCGCCTTGGAACACGGCGACGTTGTTCGTCACCGCGCCGATCAGCATCAGCGCGAGCGCGAGCCAGGCGACATTGGGCGTGGCGATCCGGCAGCGCAGCAGCGTCGACGAGCAGAAATACAGCACCGCGACCTCGAAGAAGATGATCCAGAAGATCAGCATGTCGATGCCGTGGGCCGTGAGCACCATGTAGAAGGTGTCGGGCGCGAGCCAGTGGACGGCCGGCCAGCGGGTGAGCACGACGCCGATGGCGAGCAGGCCGCCCACCAGCAGGGCGACCACCGCGATCACCGCGTTGGCGATCATCAGCCGCTCGGCCCTGGCCTCGAACTGCAGGCCCGAGCGCGGGCAGGTGCGGTAGGTGGTGTCGTGCAGCGGGGTGGCGGGGAGGGGAATGGTTGCGGACATCGCGGCCTTCCTTACTTCACGTAGATGCGGCCCACCATCGTGTGGTGGTTGATGCCGCAGTATTCGTTGCAGACGATCGAGAAGGTGCCCGATTCGTTCGGGGTGACCTTCACCACGTGCTCGTAGCCGGGCACGACCTGGATGTTGATGTTGCTCGGCTGCAGCGAGAAGCCGTGGTTGTAGTCCATGGCCGTCAGGTGCAGCTTGTAGGTCTTGTTCTTTTCCAGCTCGAGGATGGGCCACCAGGCCCAGAGCCGGGCGGTGAGGTAGACATCGCTGTCGGCCGGCGGCGCCACCACCGGGATCTTCTGGTCGGTCTCGGTGCGAACGGTGTACTTGTCGACGAAGGCCTGCGCCTTCGCCGCGAACTTCTCGGGCGTGGTCTTGTAGGTCTCGGTGGAAAGGTTCTGCTTTCCGTAGGCATGCCAGTAGACCATCATGAAGAACATGACCATGCACCAGACGAAGGCGATGGCGATCCAGGTGCCCTCGACGCGGTCGAGGGGGTGCTTCCACCACAGCCGTTCGGCCGGCGGGAGAATGGCGCTCATGGCGTGCTCCTACTTCGCGAGGGGGATGGTCAGGATGTCGATGACACCCCACAGCGTGTACACGACCATGGGGATCAGCACCCCGAGGAACAGCAGCAGGAACGGGTTGTCCAGAAGCTGCTGCACCAACGGCACCGGGCCGTCCTTGTCCACGTCTTCACTGCTCATCTTGTCTCCTCGTTGTGGTTGCAGTGGAGGCGATGCTGGAGACATGTTTCCGACGTGCCTTTGATCTGGCGCAAAGGTGTATGGCGATTGCAGCTTCGCTAGGGGCAAACCCTCAGCGGCGCGTCGCTAGCATGCGGCCCATGCCCGGCCCGACGCGTCGAATGTCCACGTTGCGAGCGATGGCGTTCGCCTGTGCGGCGCTGGTGCTGGCGATCACCAGCCTGAGTGCCTTCATCCGGCTGTCGCGGGCCGGGCTCGGCTGCGAGCCGTGGCCGCAGTGCCGGGTGCAGCTGCTCGCCGCCAGCGAGCCGGGGGCGGCGGCGGCCGGCACCGCCGTGGCGGCCGCCCGGATCGCCCACCGGGTGACGGCCGTCGCCGCGCTCGTGCTGATCATCGCGATGCTGATGAGCACCTTGGCCGTCGCGCCGATGCGCTGGCCGCAAGGCAGGCTGGTGCTCTGGCTGCTGGCACTGGCGCTCTTTCTGGCGGTGCTGGGTCGCGCCACCGCCGACTCGCGGCTGCCGGCGGTGGTGCTGGCCAACCTGCTGGCCGGCTTCGCCATGCTGGCGCTGAGCTGGCGGCTGGTGCGGGCGACCGGCGGGCGCGTCGAGGGCGGCGCCGGCCTGCCTCGACCGTGGGTGCTTGCCGGCCTGGTGCTGCTGGTGCTCCAGATCGGCCTCGGCGGCCTGGTGAGCGCCGCCTACGCGGGCCTGAGCTGTCCCCAGCTCCCCGGCTGCGACGCGGCGGCGGGGGCGTGGCAGGCCTTCGATCCCTGGCGGGTGCCGCGGCTGGCGGCGGCGGCGCCCACCAATCCGGGCGGCGCGTGGCTGCACCTGGCGCATCGGGCCGGCAGCCTGCTCGTGGTCGCCGTGGTCGCGCCGCTGGG
Organism: Ramlibacter sp.; assembly: GCF_035554825.1. Lineage (GTDB taxonomy): Bacteria > Pseudomonadota > Gammaproteobacteria > Burkholderiales > Burkholderiaceae_C > Ramlibacter. The sequence goes on from NZ_DATMHS010000021.1 coordinate 4,906, forward strand.
CATCGTCGGCTGGCGGCGCGGGTACCGGGCCGGCGCCGTGCTGGTGGCGCTGCTGGCGGCCCAGGTCCTGGCCGGCGTGCTGCTCGTCGCGCAGTCGCTGCCGCTGGCCGGCGCACTGGTGCACAACATGCTGGCGGCGCTGCTGCTGGCGACCCTGGTCAGCCTGCTGCCGGCGCGGGAACGGCAGGACGCTTCGCCGTCGCGGCGGCCCTGAGCGGCCTGCGCGCTGCGGCGGCGCCCCGCGCTTTACGAAAAACGCACCGGCTCGCCGGCGGCGTCCAGCGCGAGGAAGGCGCCGAGTCGCCCGGACTGCACGCCTTTGACAATTGTCTGGAGCGCCGCCTCGACCTGGCCCGATGATGGCGGCCGGCCCGACTGGCCGCCCAGGGCGGCGATGAACACCAGGTCCCAGGGCGGACAGGCGGCGCGCGATTCGGCCGACAGCGCCTCGAAGGTGGTGAGGTCGGCCGGGTCCTTGTCGACGCAGGCCAGCGGGGTCAGCGCGCCGCCCTGGCCGGCGGCGAAACGCCGGCGCTGCTGCGCGGTGGCGCCGTCGGGCAGTTCGGCGGCCGCGAAGACGAACAGCAGCCGTTGCGGCTCGGGCTGGCTGGCGGCGGCCTGCAGCAGCTGGCCGAACGTGTTCGATGCGGTCGATGTGGTCATGGCGGGAAGCGTTCGCGCCATCGTAGGGTGCCAGGAAGGTACACGCGCGATGCAGGTTTGACGTAGGTCAACCTTTTGCCATCGACCCCTGGCTACGATAGAT
>NZ_DATMHS010000022.1:0-20438 GCF_035554825.1 Ramlibacter sp.
CGCGGTGGGGGCTTCGGCGCCGACGATGGTGGCGGCCTTGCCGAAGCGGCGGCCGAACTCCTCGGCCAGCCAGCGGATCGAGGTCGTCTCGGGCCCGCTCACGTTCAGCGGCGACGTCGGCAGCGTGGCCACGGCGAGGCAGCGCAGCGCCTGCGAGTTGGCATCGCCCTGCCAGATCACGTTGACGTGGCCCATGGTGACGTCCACCGGCTCGCCCTGCCAGACCTTCAGGGCGACGTCCGCCAGCACGCCGTAACGCATGTCGATCGCGTAGCTGAGGCGAAACAGGCGCCCCGGCGTGCCGTGCTGCTGCGAGAAGTGCTCGAACATCCGCTCGCGGCCGACGCAGGAATTGGCGTATTCGCCCGGCGGCGTGAGCGCGGGCTCGGTCTCGCTCGCGCCCTGGCCGATCACCGGCACGAACGGATAGACGCAGGCGGTGGAGAAGGCGACGATGCGCGACTGGCGGAAGGTCTCGGCGACGATCGCCGGCACGTACGCGTTCATCGCCCAGGTGAGCGGCGTGTTGCCCCCGGCGCCGAACTTGCGGCCTGCCATGAAGACGACGTTCGGGCACCGCGGCAGCGCGGCAACGGCCTCGCGGTCCATCAGGTCGCAGGCGATGGTCTCGATGCCGTGCGCCTGCAGGCTGTCGCGCACGCCGGCTTCGGAAAAGCGCGCCACGGCGATCACGCGCCGATCGCCGGACATCGCGTTGCGGGCGAGCCGCGCCAGCGTCGGGCCCATCTTGCCGCCGACGCCCAGGATCAGGAGGTCGCCGTCGACGCTCGCCAGGTCGCGCACCAGGTCGCGCGAAGGCGTGGCAAGGTAGTCCTCGAGCGCCTGCTCGTTCTCGAAGCGTTCGGGCAGCGGCAGCTCGTCGAGCAGCGGCGTGGAGACAGTCATTGCAGTCGTGCGTCCTGGGTGATGAAGCGGCGTTCGAGCAGCAGGACCACCAGGTACAGCAGCACGCCCAGCCCGGTGATCAGCAGCACGGCCATGAACACGGCGGGAATGTCGAGGGAAGCCTGCACCTGGATCATCAGGTAGCCCAGGCCCTTGTCGGACGCGATGAATTCGCCGACGACGGCGCCGGCGACCGCCAGCACCGTGGCCACCTTCATGCCGGAGAAGATGTAGGGCAGCGACCCGGGCAGCTGGATGTAGCGAAACAGCTGCCAGCGCGAGCCCTTGAGCGCCCGCACCAGATCGAGCAGGTCGGGTTCGGTTTCGTTCAGGCCGCGGATCGTCGTCAGCAGGATCGGGAAGAAGCACAGGCTGAACGTGATCAGGATGTTGGGGCCGATGCCGTAGCTGAACCAGACGATGATCAGCGGGCCGAGCGCGACCTTGGGGATCATGTTGAGCGTCACCAGCAGCGGGAAGGCCATCAGCATCAGCTTGCGGCTGGTGACGAACAGCAGCGCGCACAGGATGCCGAGCACCACGCCCAGCGCGTAACCGGCGAACACCTCCAGCGCGGTGACGCCGGTGTTGGACAGCCATCTGAGATTCGGATTGGCCAGCGAGGCGACCACCTGCGACGGCGCCGGCAGGATGAACTGCTGCACGTGGAAGATCCGCACCACGGCTTCCCACAGCGCGATGGCGGCGACGTGGACCGCGACGATCAGGGCCCAGCGCCCCCACGGCGGCTGCTCGGTCGCCGCGAGGTCGGGCAGCGGCGGCGCCAGGGCGTTGTCGGTGGTGGTCATGGAGTCGGCAACCGGGATGCGGCGCAGATCATAGGAGCGGCCGTGGGCGGGTGTCAACCAGTTGGTTGATAAGTCAGCCGGCCTCGGGCCGCAGCGCGTTGAGGGTGAATTCGATGACGTGGCGGCGCCGCCGCGCCAGTGCCGCGCGCGAGGCGAGGCTGCGGCCGAAGATCGCCGACAGCGTGTGGTTGTTGGAGAAGAAGAAGTACGAGATGCCGGCGATCGAGATGTACACGTTCACGGCGTCGAAGTCGCCGCGGAACACGCCGCTTCTCACGCCATTGTCCAGCGTCGCCTCCAGCATGTCGCGAAACGGCGTGTGCATCCGTCGCAACTTGTCGGAGCCGAGGATGTGCTCGCCCTTGTTGCGGTTCTCGTCGGCGAGCAGGGAGATGAACTCCGGGTGCTCCAGCAGGTAGTCGAACGAGAAGCCGACCAGTTGCGCCATCGCCTCGCGCGGCTCCAGCTCGCCCAGCGACAGCCGCCGCTCCTTCTCGCGGATCTGCATGTACACCGACTCCAGCGCGGCCAGGTACAGCCCCTGCTTGCTGCCGAAGTAGTGGTAGACGAGCTGCTTGTTCAGGCCGGCGCCGGCCGCAATCTCGTCGACCCGGGCGCCCTCGAAGCCCTTGCGCGCGAACTCGGCGACGGCGGCGCCGACCAGCGCCTCGCGGCTGGCGGCGGGATCGCGGCGCGCGACCGTCTGCCGCCCCGCGGCTGGCGCGGTGCGGACGGGCAGGAGGGAAGGCGCGGGCTTGGTCACTGCGGGTCGGCGAGCATTGCCTGTCAACCAGGCAGTTGATACTATCAGACCGGATTTCCCTCCCCCTCTCCTGGAGTCTTCACGATGAAACACCTGCTGCCGGCGCTGGGCGCCGCCGCGCTGTTCGCCACGGCCACCGTCGCCGGCGCGGCCGAGCCGATGAGCCTGATGTTGAACTGGACGCCGACCGCCGACCACTCGCCGATCTACTACGCCAAGTCCAAGGGCTGGTACTCGGAGGCAGGCATCGACCTGTCGATCGAGGCCGGCAAGGGCTCCGCCGTGTCGGCGCAGCGGGTGGGCTCGGGCGGCGCCGACCTCGGGATCTCGGACCTCGCCACCTCCATGCAGGCCAAGGGCAAGGGCGCCAATCTCACCGCCGTGATGGTGATCTACGCCAACAGCCCGCAAGGCTTCTACTGGCTCAAGTCGTCCGGCATCAAGGGACCGAAGGACTTCGCCGGCAAGAAGATCGGCAACCCGCCCGGCGACGCCGCGCGCATCATGTGGCCGGCGTTCGCCAAGAAGGTCGGCCTCGACCCGGCCGCGGTGAACTTCGTCAACATCAGCCCGCCCGCCAAGGTCGCGGCCCTCAAGAGCAAGTCGGTCGACATCATCAGCGACTTCTACAACGAGCACGACCTCAAGGCCAAGGAATTCGGCGCCGACCTGGGCTTCCAGCCCTGGCGCGAGATCGGCGTCAACCCGTACGGCAACTCGATCATCGTGAACACCGCCTACCTGCAGTCGCACAAGGACCAGGTCGCGAAGTTCACCTCGATCACCCAGCGCGCATACGAGGCGTGCGTGAAGGATTTCAACCCCTGCCTGCAGGCGCTCACCGCGGCCGTCAGCGGCCTGAGCCCCGACAACCAGCGCGACCAGTGGGAGCGGATCAAGACGCTGATGCGCGACGAGACCACCACCAAGGTGGCGCTCGGCGCCTTCGACGGGGCCCGGGTGAAGAGCGACTACGACCTGGTGGCGACGCTGATCGGCATCGACAAGGGGTTCGACCCCTCGACCATGTTCACCAACGACTTCCTGGACAAGAAGGTGAAGATGCCGGCGAAGTAGGCGCGCCGCCGCGAGGCACCGCAAGGGGCGCCGCGGCGCCCCTTGTTCGTTGCCCCGGCCTCATACCGCCAGGTACCGCCCCGGCTTGTGGTTGACCGCGAGCGTGAGGTTCAGGACCACGGCGCCCAGCACCGACAGCGCGATGCGTTCCACGTCCGCCACGGCGAACGCGCCGAGCACGATCAGGCTGTCCAGCACCATCTGCACCTTGCCGGCCCGCCAGCCGAAGTGCTCCTGCAGGTACAGCACCAGCACGTTGAGGCCCCCCAGGCTGGCGCGATGGCGAAACAGGATCAACATGCCGGTGCCGCACAGCAGGCCGCCGAGGACGGCGGCGAGCACCGGCGACAGGTGCTGGAACGCCATGCCCAGCGGCAGCAAGTGCGCCATCAGCGACAGCAGGCCGACGGCGGCGAACGTCTTGAGCGTGAAGGCCGCTCCCATGCGGATCCAGGCCAGCACGTAGAACGGCAGGTTCACGAGGAAGTACCCGAGCCCGAAGTCGACGCCCGTGGCGTAGTGCGCCAGCAGCGCCAGCCCCACGGTGCCGCCGGTGAGCAGGCCGGCCTCCTTGAACAGGATCACGCCGAGCGCCACGAACAGCGTCCCCGTGGCCAGCGCCTGCAGGTCCTCGTACGGACGGTGACGGGCGACCGCCGGCGCGGCCGGGGCGGGGGTGGCGATGGCGGCGGGCGGGCTCATGGTGTTTGCCGACCTTACCTCGCGCGGCATGTCGCCGTCGTTGACGCATATCAGATGCAACGGCGTGTTGCAGCGGGTGCACGATTGATCCCCATCAATCCCAATTGGCGCATCCGGCCAAGAATGAGGACATGCCACTGCAGGAGAGTGCGGCGTGATCGACCGCGTGGAGAATGCGCCCCCCGAAGCGCCACTCGGCGAGGCAGCGCTGCATGCGCTGATCGAGCACGCCCCCGATGCGATCTTCGTGGCCGATCTCGACGGCCGCTTCGTCTACGTCAACGAAGCCGGTTGCCGCATGCTCGGCTATAGCCGGTCGGAATTGCTCGGACGCAGCCTCTACGACGCGGTGCTGCCCGGCGACGCCGAGCGGCTCGCCCGCGCCAGGACGGTGATGCTGGAGGGCCAGACCCGCGGGGCTGAATGGACCTTGCGGCGCCGGGACGGCAGCCTGCTGGCCGTGGAGGTGAACGCCAACATGACGCCGGGCGGCCAGTGGCAGGGATTCGTGCGCGACATCTCGGACCGCAAGGCGCTGCAGGCCGAGCGCGAGCGGCTGTTCGCCCAGGTCGAGGCCGATCGCCGCCAGCTGCAGACGCTGGTCGAGACCCTCCCCCTGGGGGTGGTGCTGTTCGAGCCCGACGGCACCATCGTGGCCAACCGCCGCTGCGAGGAACTGCTCGGCATGAGGCTCGAGCCCACCGGCGGCACCGCGCAGTACGCCGACCTCATCTTCTTTCCCGACGGCAAGCCGGTGCCGCCCGACGAACTGCTCGGGCGCCGCATGCTGCGCGGCGAGACCGTGCTCGCCGCCGAATTCCTGGTGCGCCGCTCCGACGGCAGGGAGCTGCCGGTGCTGGCGAGCGCCGCGCCGATCCGCGGCGCCGCCGGCGAGATCCTGGGCGGGGTCGGCGTGTTCCAGGACATGACCGAGCGCATGCGGCTCGAACGCTCGGTGGCCGAGAACGCGCGGCTGCTCAAGAGCGTGTTCGACCTGCTGCCCGTGGGCATCTGGATCGCCGACCGCGACGGCCGCATCGTCTCCAACAACCCGGCCGGCGAGCGCATCTGGTGCGGCGCCCGCCACGTCGCGCTCGAGCAGTACGGCGAGTACGTCGGCTGGTTCGTCGGCACGGGCAAGCGCATCGAGCCCGAGCAATGGGGAATGGCGCGCGCCATCCAGCGCGGCGAGACCACCATCGGCGAGCTGGTGCGCATCCAATGCTTCGACGGCTCGACCAAGACCATCATCCACTCGGCGGCGCCGCTGCGCGGCGAGAACGGCGAGGTCGCCGGGGCGATCGTGCTCAACGAGGACATCACGGCGCTGCACGACGCGCAGGATCGCCTGCGGGCGAGCGAGGAACTGTTTCGCGCGGTGTTCGACCTGCTTCCGGTCGGCCTGTGGATCGCCGACCGCGACGGCCGCATCACCCGCGGCAACCCGGCCGCGCACCGGATCTGGCAGGGAGCCGGGCAGATGGGGCCGGAGCAGTATGGCCGCCAGCAAGGCTGGCACGTCGAGACCGGCAAGCCCCTGTCGCCCGACGAGTGGGGCATTCCGCGGGCGCTGCGGCAGGGCGAATCGTCGACGCGCGACCTGATTCGCATCCAGTGCTTCGACGGCTCGTTCAAGACGGTGATCAACTGGGCCGGGCCGATCCGCTCCGACACCGGCGAAATCACCGGTGCGGTGGCCGTGAACGAGGACGTCTCGGCGCTGCACCAGACGCAGGAGCAATTGCGCGCCGCGGTGCGCGACCGCGAGGAGATCCTGGCGCTGGTCACGCACGACCTGCGCAGCCCGCTGTCGGCCATCAGGACGCTGGCCGCGACCCTCGGGCTGAAGGCGCAGCGGCTGCCCGGCGGGGAGCCGCTGCGGGCCATGGCCGACAACCTGATGGAGGTGGCCCGGCAGATGTCGGAGCTGGTCAACGATCTGCTGGCGGTGGCGGTGGTGCGCACCAACGGCTCGGTGCTGAAGCTGGTGCCCACCAAGGGCTCGGCCCTGCTCGAAAAGGCGGTGCGTTCGGCGCGGCCGGTGTTCGCGCGCGAGGGCATGCGGCTCGAGGTGCAGGTGGTGGGCCAGCTGCCGGTGGTGCAGGTCGATCCGGACCGCATCCTGCGCGTGTTCGCCAACCTGCTGGACAACGCGCGCAAGTTCACCGAGCCCTCCGGTGAGGTGGTGCTGCGCGCCGAGTCGCTCTCCGCCGGCGTGCGCTACTGCGTCGCCAACAGCGGGGCGGCGCTGCCGCCCAAGGAGCTGGAGGCGATGTTCCAGCCGTTCTGGCAGGCCGGGCGCAGCGACGCCCGCGGCGCTGGCCTGGGGCTGTCGATCTGTCGCGCGATCGTGGAGGCGCACGGCGGCAGCATCTGGGCCGAGCCGGCGGCCGGCAAGCGGGTGCGGGTCTGCTTCCTGCTGCCCTGCGCGCCGGCGACGTTCCCGCCCGCGCCGCCGCCGGCCTGACCGGGACGGTTCAGATCGGCCGGGTCAGGTAGACCGCCTCGCGGCCGACGATCGCGCTGCGCGTCGGCATGAAGATCGTGCACCGGTCGCACGGCGAGCGGATCTCCGTCGGGCCGTCGGTCGCGATCAGCTCGCCCTGCGCGAACTCCTCGAAGCCGAGCACCGGCCGCACGAAGCGGAACTGCGGCGTCTGGACCACCAGGGTCTGCAGCAGCTCGAAGCGGCGCTGCGGCGCGCGCGGCGCCGGCGCGCGGTCGATCAGCCCGAAGTGGCCGAGGAAGTCGAGCGTGACTTCCACCGCCAGCTCCGACGTGGCGCGCAGGAAGTGCTGCCCGCACTCGGCAACCAGCGCGACGCCGGGCCCGTCGGCCTCGCCATGGCGGCCGTGCTGGATGACCGGCGTGCCGCTGCCCAGGCCCTTGGGCATCACCAGGTGCACGGCGGGACGGCCGATCGCCAGCGCCGCGGCCGCGTTGCGCTCGAAGCCGGCGTAGACCCAGAACGGCTGGACCGGCTGCGACGTGGAATGCAGGTCGAGGATGTGATCCGCGGCGGCGACCACCGGCCGCAGCTCGCGCGCGCGCCGCAGCTCGGGGCTGTCCTCGGCGCCATCGAGCCACTCGGGCGACCAGACGCGATTGAGGTTGTGCACCAGCTGGCGGCTCTCGAACGGCTGGCGCCGGTCGAACGATTCGTAGGCGGCCACGTTGGCGAAGCTCACCGTCAAGGTGCCGATGTTCGGCCGCAGCCCCCGGTCCAGCAGGTGGGTCGCCGCCGTCATGCCGCACAGCTCGTTGCCGTGGGTCAGCGCATTCACGAGCAGGTGCGGGCCGGGCCGGCCGGATTCGAAACGGTGCACGTACGGGATGCCGGTATTGCCTTCGCGGTAAGCGGCAAGGTCGCGCGGCAGGACTTCGAGCAGCGGCTCGTCGGAGATGGGTGAGGTCTGGTCGGGCATGGCCCGACTGTAGCGGCCCGCGGCCCGGCATGCCGTACCATGGTCTTCCATTCACGAGCACGGACAGGAGGCGGTATGCCAAAGGGCGAACAGCGCAGCAACAAGATGGCCAAGAAGCCGAAGAAGGACAACACCCCGCCCAAGAGCCCGGGCACCTCGGACCGGCCGCTCCCGCCGACGACGGCCGTGATTCCGCGCGGCAAAGCCGCCAAGGTCAAGTAGCGCCGCCGCCGGCCGGCGGCGCCCTCAGCTCGCGCACCAGGGCGTCGCGCCAGAAGTGCGGCTCGGCATCGCGCCGCACGCAGATGCGCAGCTCGCGGCGGGCCCATGGTTCGTCCAGCGCGAGGACGGCCAGCCGGGTGTCGTCGCCCGGCTCCAGCGCGGAGCGCGGCACCACGCCGATCCCCGCCCCCGAAGCCACCAGCCGCGCGATCGCGCGGTAGCCCGACACGCGGATCCGGATGTCGAGCCGCGCGCCCAGCGCCGAGGCGTGATTGAGCAGGAAGGTGTGGATCGCCGCGCCGGGCTGCAGGCTGACGAACGGCTCGCCCAGGCACTCGGCGAAGCGGATCGCGCGCCCGCCGCGCCGCAGCGGGCTGTCCAGCGACACAAGCATCACCAGCTCGTCGCTGCGATAGGGAAAGAACGCCAGCGCCGGGTGCTCGGACTCGGTCACCACCACGCCGAGGTCCGCCCTGCCCTGCGCCACGGCGGCGATGACGTCGTTGCTGTTGCGCTCTTCCAATGTGATCCGCACGGCCGGATGGGCGCCGAGAAAGCGGCCCAGGTCGTCGGGCAGGAACGAGCTGATCGCGTTGTTGTTCGCGAAGAGCACCACCCGCCCGGTGATGCCATGGGCGAACGGCTGCAGGTCGGCGTGCATCTGTTCGAGCTGCGCCAGGCACCGCCGCGCGTGTTCGGCCAGGACCAAGCCGGCGGCGGTCGGCGCCACGCCGCGCGGCTTGCGCTGCAGCAGCGCCGAGCCGAACGTCGCCTCCAGGTCCTTGATGCGCAGGCTCACCGAGGAGGGCGCGAGGTTGCAGCGCTGGGCGCCGCGCGAGAGATTGCCCTCGTCGACGACGGCGAGAAACACCCGCAGGTCCATCAGGTCGTAATGCATAGGAAGTAAGCGCCGGCCGCCGGCGTTCGTCTGCGGCGAAGGCAGGCTTTGTTATATCTCGCTTTGAGCCGCCGCGGCCGCTGCCTACAGTGCCGCTGGTCGCCACCTTCGGGCCCGCCCCATGAAGATCACCCGCATCGAAGTGTTCGCCCTGCGCGCGCCGCCGCCGGAACGTCCGCACTGGACCAGCCACTTCATCGTGCCCACCGCCAACGAGATCCTGGTGCGCCTGCATACCGACGAGGGCATCGACGGCTTCGGCCTGGCGACCAGCTACACCCCGATCGACTTCGCGATCAAGGCCTGGAAGGGCGGCCTCGCCGAGCAGATCGTCGGCGAGGATGCGCTGGCCCCCGAGCGCCTGTACCAGAAGCTGTTCGGCCTGACCACCAGCAGGACCGCGAACGAGCGCGGCTGGTCGCGCGAAGCGCTGATCCGCATCTCGGCGGCCGTCGACATCGCGTGCTGGGACATCGTCGGCAAGGCTGCCGGCCTGCCGCTGTATCGCCTGTTCGGCGGCTTTCGCGACGAAGTGCCGGCCTACGTCACCTGCGGCTACTACCGCGAAGGCAAGGACAACGCCGAACTGCGCGACGAGATGCAGATGCTGGTGGCGCAGGGCCACACCGGCTTCAAGGCCAAGGCCGGCGGCCTCCCGCTGGCCCAGGACATCGAGCGCATGGCGCTGATGCGCGAGGTCATCGGCGACCGGGCGCAGTTCATGGTCGACCCGAACCGGGCCTGGGACCTGGCCACGGCGATCGAAGCGGCGCGCCTGCTGGAGCCGCTGAACCCGCGCTGGCTGGAGGAGCCGGTGCGCTGGGAGGACGACCGGCGCGCCCTGAAGCTGCTGGCGCAAAAGACGCGCATCCCGCTGTCGGGCGGCGAAAGCGAGATGACCAGCTACGGCTGCCGCGCGATGCTGGAGGAGCAGGCGATCCAGATCCTGCAGTTCGACTGCACGATGATGGGCGGCTTCACCGAGGGCCGCAAGCTGGCGGCGCTGTGCGAGCTCAATCACGTGCAGGTGGCGCCGCACCACGACTGCTTCATCCACGCGCACATCGTCGCCGCCAGCCCCGCCGGCTGCATCGTCGAGGCATTCACTGACCCGGAACGCGATCCATTGCAAGCGGAGCTGTACGAGGACCCGCCGGCGATCCGCCATGGCATCATGAAACTCAAGCAGCAGCCTGGCCTGGGGCTCACGCTCTCGACCGCTGCCCTCGAGAAGTACGGCCAGCGCATCGTCTGACGCACTGCCGCCCCGAACAACCAACAAGGAGCAACCATGCAACGCCGCGTCCTGTACCACGCCCTCATGGCCCTGTCGCTGGCCACGGCCGCCTGCGCCGCGTCCGCCCAGGCGGCGGCGAAGTATCCGAGCCGCCCGATCAAGATCGTGGTGCCGTTCGCGCCCGGCGGCACCACTGACGCGCTCGCGCGGCTGGTGGGCCAGCACATGACGCAGGACTGGGGCCAGGCGGTGGTGATCGAGAACAAGCCCGGCGCCGGCGCCACGCTCGGCGCCGATGCCGTGGCCAAGGCGCCCGGCGACGGCTACACCCTCCTCATGGGCGCGGCTCACCACACCATCGCGCAGAACGTCTACGCCAAGGTGCCCTACCACTTCGGCCGCGACTTCGCGCCCGTCACCGTGGTGGCGATGGTGCCCAACATGGTGGTGGTCAACGCCAACGTGCCGGCCAGGACCATCCAGGAATTCATCGCCCTCGCGAAATCGCAGCCGGGCAAGCTCAATTACGGCTCGGCCGGCGCCGGCACGGCGCACCACCTGATCGGCGAGATGTTCAAGCTGCGCGCCGGCGTCGATCTGGTGCACGTGCCGTACAAGGGCAGTTCGCCGGCCGTGGCCGACCTCCTGAGCGGCCAGGTGCAGCTGATGTTCGACACCGTCACCTCCGGCCTGCCGCAGGTCAAGGCCGGCAAGACCCGCGCGCTGGCCGTCACCACGGCCAAGCGCTCCTCGGCGCTGCCGGACGTGCCCTCGCTGTCCGAGACGGTATTGCCCGGGTTCGACGTCGGCACCTGGTTCGGCATCCTGGCGCCGGCCGCCACGCCGCCGGACATCGTCAACAAGCTCAACGCCGAGATCGTGAAGATCATCAACACGCCCGAGGTGCGCAAGCAGATGCTGGAAATGGGGTCCGAACCGGTGGGCAACACGCCGGCGCAGATGGCCGCCCAGATCAAGACCGAGCTCGACGCGTTCGGCGCGGTGGTCAAGCAGATCAAGCTGACGGTGGAGTGACGATGACGGTTTCGTATCGACCGCTCGGGGCCAGCGGACTGCGGGTGCCGCCGCTGTGGCTCGGCACCATGATGTTCGGCGACCAGACCAGCGAGGCCGAGGCGCGCAGCATCGTCGACGCGACGCGCGACGCCGGTCTGAACGCGATCGACACCGCCGACGTCTATGCGCGCGGCGAATCGGAGCGCATCGTCGGCCGCCTGATCGCGGCCGACCGGCCGCGCTGGATCGTCGCCACCAAGCTCGCCAACCAGATCGGCCCCGAACCCAACGATGTCGGGCTGTCGCGCCGGTGGCTCATGCACGAGGTGGACGTGAGCCTCCGGCGCCTGGGCACCGACTGGATCGACGTCTACTACATGCACCGGGACGACGAGGTCACGCCGATCGAGGAAACGCTCTCGACCATGGCGCGCCTGATCGAGGTCGGCAAGATCCGCTACTACGGCCTGTCCAACTTTCGCGGCTGGCGGATCGCCCGGGTGGTGGAGACGGCGCGCCGGATGGGCGTGCCGCAGCCGATCGTGTGCCAGCCGCCGTACAGCGCCGTCACCCGCCTGATCGAGACCGAACTGCTGCCCTGCTGCGACCACTACGGCGTCGGCGTCGTGGCCTACAGTCCGCTGGCGCGCGGCGTGCTCACGGGCAAGTACCAGCCCGGCGCGCAGCCCGAGCCCGGCAGCCGGGCCGCGCGCGGCGACAAGCGGATCCTGCAGACCGAATTCCGGCCCGAGTCGGTGGCGCTGGCGCAGGAGTTCAAGGACCATGCGCAGCGGCGCGGGATGAGCCCGACCCAGTTCGCGATCGCCTGGGTGCTGAACAACCGGCTGGTGAACGGCGTGATCGGCGGCCCCAAGACCCTCGCGCAGTGGCAGGACTACCTCGCCGCGTTGGCCCTGCGGCTGGACGCCGGGGACGAGGCCTTCGTCGACCGGATGGTGCCGCCCGGCTATGCGTCGACCCACGGCTACAACGATCCCCAATACCCCCTGACCGGTCGCGTGGCGGCGGCCTGAGCGCGCGCCCCCGCTGCCGCTGGCAGGGAAGGAGCAGCGGGACAAGGGCGCCGCGCGGCGCCCGCCTTCAGGCCATCACCCCAGCAGATTGACGATGATGTCCACGATCAGCTGGTTCTCGTTGCGCACCAGCACGATGTCGTTGCCCACCCGCGCGTAGCGATAGCCGTACGGGGCCGGCGGCAGCTGAACGATCACCGGCTGCGGCACCGGATAGAGCGTCACGCCGGCGGGCACCGGCTGGCCGACGGCCAGCTTGCGGGCCTGCCCGGGCGGCATGCAGCCGTTGTTCTTCTTGGCCAGTCCCGGCGGGCACTTCCTGGCGTGCCCGTACTGCTCGACGTAGTAGTGGCGCACGGCTTCGCGGTGCCGATCTTCGAAGTAGGCGCCCACCGGCACCTCCTGCACCCGCCGCCGCTCCTTGGCGGCGCGCCTGTCGTCCTTCTGCGCCTGCTTGCGGTCCTTGTCCCAGTCCTTCTGGGCCTGCTTGCGCTGCTTTTCCCAGTCCTTGCGGGCGTGCTTGTCCGCCTGTTCCTGGGCTTTCTCGGCGTGCTTGGCCTGGCCCTTGCCGTGGCCGTGCTCGTCGCCCTCGCCGCCTTTGGCCAGCGCGGGTGCGGCCGCGAAGGCCGCTGACAGCAGCAGGGCAAGGATGCGGATCGAATGCGTGGATGTGCTCATGGGGGCTCCTGTGACGGTTCCGATACTCAACGCCGAGCTTGCCGGCCGTGCCGACCGGCCGCTGTAGGACACCGTCGCCGGCCAGGCTCAGCCATTGGCCGATCCGCGGCCCTCCAAGGCAAAAGGCGCAGGAAGCGCAGCAGCCGCAGCACGAGCTGCGATCGTCTGGGCATCCTGCGCCTTCGGCGCGGGTGGCCGGCGCTCGGGCCGGCGGGTCACTGGCGCGACGGCGGCGGGCCGTTGCGGCCGGCCAGGTGCCGGAACGTGATCCGGCCCTTGGTCAGATCGTACGGCGACATTTCGAGCGACACGTTGTCGCCCGCGATGATGCGGATATGGTGCTTGCGCATCTTGCCGCCGGAATAGCAGATCACCTGGTGTCCGTTCTCCAGTGTGACGCGGTAGCGCGAGTCCGGGAGCACCTCGTCCACGTGACCTCGCATCTCGATCAATTCTTCCTTGGCCATGGTGAGTCTCTCCTGTGCGTTTAATGGGCCGCGCGCGGAACGCGCGAAATTTCGGGGTGGCCGAGCCAGCGCAGGCCTTCGGCCGTCGCGTAGCGGATCGCCGCCAGCGGGTCCTGGAACAGCCGGGTGAGCCGCAGCAACCGGTCGCGACTGCCGGCGCCGCTGGCGCAGCGTACGGACACGGCGCAGGCGTACCAGCCATTGGCCATGCGGCGCGTCAGTGGGGCGATCCGGTACGTGCCAGCGGTGATATGGTGCTTGTCGTTCATTGCTCTTCCTGCGGCCCCCGCACGGCGGCCGCGTTTGCATCTGCCAGCCGGTGCTGGCTGGCGCTGATCGAACCCGCTGGCATTGCCTTCGCGCGAAGGGCCGGGACTGCGTCTGGAGGGTGGCTGGCCTGCTGGGGCCGGCGCGACGGACCGGCAAGGCCCGGCAAGACGCGTGCGCAGTGAGGATCGGCAACCGGCACCCGCGTGAGGCGGTCGCCAAGCTCGATCGCCTGCGCCATCGAAGTCCGCTATTCTACCCGGGCGCGGGTTTTCGCGCTGGCGGCCGGGCGATCGGCCCGGCCTCAAACCGTGGCAAGGGCCGGCGCGATCGCGCTGGTCGACAGCGCCAGCCGCTCCGCCGAGATGTACTGCTGGCGGAAGGTCTCGAACGGAATGCGGTCGGAACCCTCGATCGCCTGCTGATCGCGCACCGACTGCTCGGTCATCGCCTCGAACTTGGACTGCATGCCGGCGCCGAACGGCAGCCCCAGGACCTTCTCGCGCGCCTGCCGCGAGTAGGCGCAGCCGAACGCGGTGAAGTTGTCGGCGAAATCGGCCTTCATCACCGCCAGCACCCGCGCCGAAGGCAGCAGGTCGGGCTGCGCCAGCAGCGCCTGGGCGGACCGCACCGCATCGCTGTAGTCGGTGGTCTGGTGGGTCGCGTCGAGCACGGCCGCCACCGGGGCGAATGCGCCCATCAGCTCGGCGCCCCACTCCACCAGGGCGACCTCGCGGCCGCCGCGCTCCAGCATCAAGCCGGGCTGGCGTCCGTAGGCGGCCGTCTGGTGCTGGTTGCGGCCGAGCGCGGCGATCTCCTGCGGCGTGTCCGGCGGGCTGTCCGACAGCAGGCAGTGCAGCAGGAACACGTCGAGAAACCGCAGGGTCTGGGCCGTGATGCCGATCGGCACGAACGGGTTGAGATCGAGCAGCCGCACTTCCACGTACTCAACGCCGCGCTCGCGCAGCGCGTGCAGCGGCCGCTCGCCCCGGTGGATCACGCGCTTGGGCCGGATCGTGCCGTAGAACTCGTTTTCGATCTGCAGCAGGCTGGTGGCGAGCTGGTTGTACTCGCCGCCCGGGTTCACGATGCCCACCTTCTCGTAGGCGGGATAGGGCTTGGTGAGCGCCTCCTGCAACGAAGCGGCATAGCCGTCGAGCCCGTTGTAGCTGACGGCCAGGCTCGCCTGGGCCTCGCTCTGGTAACCCAGGCGCCCCATGCGCAGCGACGTGCCGTGCGGCATGTAGAGGGTGTTGGCGCTCAGCGGCTGCAGTTCGTGCTGGCGGCCCGCCACGAAACCGGTGCACACCGCCGGCGACGCGCCGAACAGGTACAGCAGCAGGAAGGCGTGGCGGCGGAAGTTGCGGATCAGGGCGAAGTACTGCTCGCTCGAGACCTCGGGCAGCGACCAGTTGTAGTGGATGCCGGAGATCGTCTGCATCCGGCGGCCGTAGCGATGCGCCAGGCCCATCCGGTACACGCTCTTGGCGCGGCCGACGTTGGACGAGCCGTAGCGCCCGATCGGGATGTTCTCGTCGGCCGGCAGGTTGCACGGCATGCTCGACACCCACATCAGCTCGTCGCCCAGGGCCCGGTACGTGAACTGGTGGATGTGCAGCAGTTCCTCGAGGCAGGTCTCGGGGGTGGCGTGCACGCCCGTGATCAGCTCCAGCTGCGCCTCGCTGTAGTCGGTGGTGATATGCGGATGCGTGAGGGCCGCGCCGAGCGCTTTCGGGTGCGGCGTCATCGCCAGCTGGCCGTCGGCCGTCGCGCGCAGGCTTTCCTTCTCGATGCCCCGGCGCATGCCCTTCAGGCGCTCGGCAGAAAGCGCGGCAAGGCGGGACTGGAGGGTGCTCATGTCGGGAGGGCTGGATCGGGTTCGGGGGGCAAAGGTAGCACGGCTGCGGATTTCATGCAGTCGCATGGGCCTATGCGAACGCGGTCTGCCGGCGGCCGAACCGGCGATCTTCGCACGACCGCGGCCGCCGGCTCGGCCGCTGTCCCTGCGCGCCCTGGGCCTTTGCCAACACCGGTTCAGGTCGGCCAGCTCCTCGGCGCAGACCGAATGCGCGATCGGGTATCCCTGCCATCGAACCTCGTGGCCCAGCGCCCGCCACGCGTCGCGCGACGTTTTGGCCGCGCTCGATCCGGACCACGGTGTCCTGCCGGCCGTGGGCCAGGATGATCGGCGTGAGCGCATTGGCATCGCTGCGCTGGGCGGCGGTGCCTCGATGTCGTCGAGCGAGCAGCGCAGCTGCCATGGTTACTCCACCGGGGTCCGGCAGCGGGCTTTGCGGGCGCGGATCACGCTCGCCCGGCGCGTCCGAAGCCGATCATGGGCGCTCTCCTACACATCGGTTGCGCAGCCGACCCCACACTGGGACGCAGCAATGAAAGGAACTCGGCTATGCAAGTGCAAGTGAACACCGGCAATGGCGTCGACAACAAGGAATCGCTGGAGCGCTGGGCTTCGGATTTTCTGAACGAGGCGCTGGCGCGGTTTCGCCGGGAGATCACGCGCATCGAGGTGCAGCTGACGGACGAAAACCGGGGCAAGGGCGGGTCGGACGACAAGCGCTGCATGCTGGAGGCCCGCCTGACCGGGCATGACCCGGTGGCGGTGAACCACCATGGCGAGACCCAGGACCTGGCGATCCGCGGCGCCTGCCAGAAGCTGTTGCGCGCCCTGGAGCACACGCTGGGCAAGCTCGATCGCCACCAGCACCGCGATCGCGAAAGCATTCGCAAGTCGGACAGCCTGATCGCCGAGCCGGCCAACGTCGACAGCGCCGACGGGGCCTGATCGCCCGCACCGTCCGGCCAAACCCGCAACCTGGGTCCCGGCCGCGCGCGACCGGGCGGCCGGAATGCGCACGAAAACGCCGGGTCTTTGACCGGCGTCATGCTTTTCAAGCTAATTCGGAATTATTCTCATTCCCGCAAACGATCCCAGCCGCACCCAGGCGCTGGGCCGCGAAAAGGAGTGAGATGCCTGCCGTTCCCCTCAGCAGTCTGCGCACCGGCGCTGCCGGTGTCGTCGCGCATGTCCTGCCGCCGCAAGCGCCGGCCGACGAGTTGCTGGTGCGCCGTCTGGCCGAGATCGGCTTCCTGCCCGGTGAGCCGCTGCGGGTGATGGCCCGGGCCCCCGGCGCCGAGCCGATCGCCGTGCGCCTGGGCCGCAGCACCTTTGCCCTGCGCCGCTTCGAGGCGGCCTTCGTCCAGGTGGAGAGCGCCTGAGATGGACGGCGCGACCATGCACCTGAAGATCGCCCTGCTGGGCAACCCCAATTGCGGCAAGACCGCCCTTTTCAACCTGCTGACCGGCAGCCGCCAGAAGGTGGCCAATTACGCCGGCGTCACGGTGGAGCGCAAGGAAGGCCTGATGCGCACGCCGTCCGGCCGGCTGGTGCGCGTGCTGGACCTGCCCGGCGCCTACAGCCTCAACCCGTTGAGCGTCGACGAGGCCATCACCCGCGACGTGGTGACCGGCATCCGGTCGGACGTGGACCGGCCCGAGCTGCTGGTGTGCGTCACCGACGCCACCAACCTCAAGCTCAATCTGCGGCTGGTGCTGGATGCGCGCCGCCTGGGGGTGCCGATCGTCGTCGCGCTCAACATGAGCGACCTGGCGCGCCGTCGCGGCATCACCATCGACCGCGAGGCGCTCGAGCGCGAGCTCGGCATGCCGGTGGTGGAGACCGTGGGCATCCACCACGAGGGCGCCCGGGCCCTGGTCGAGCATCTGGACTCGTACATCCACGCGCCGGCGCCCGGTGCCAGCCCCTGGACGGCGCCGACGCTCGACGAAGTCGTGCAGACGCAGCACCAGGTGCGCCGCATCCTGCAGGCCGCGGTGCACGAGCCGCGCGTGGACACCCGCGTCGACGACGCGGTCGACCGCGTGGTGCTTCATCCGGTGTGGGGCCTGCCGATCCTGGCCGTGGTGCTGTTCCTGATGTTCCAGGCGGTGTTCAGCTGGGCCCAGTGGCCGATGGAGGCGATCAAGCAGGGCGTGCAGGCGGTCGGCGAGCTGCTGCAGGCGGCGCTGCCCGAAGGCATGCTGCGCAGCCTGCTGGTGGACGGCGTCATCGCCGGTGCCGGCAGCGTGCTGGTCTTCCTGCCGCAGATCCTGATCCTGTTCCTGTTCATCCTCGCGCTCGAGGACTCGGGCTACCTGCCACGGGCGGCCTTCCTGCTCGATCGCACCATGGGGATGGTGGGCCTGTCGGGCCGGTCGTTCATCCCCCTGCTGTCCAGCTTCGCCTGCGCGATCCCCGGCGTGATGGCCACCCGCAGCATCACCAGCTGGCGCGACCGCCTGGTCACCATCATGATCGCCCCGCTGATGACCTGCTCGGCGCGGCTGCCCGTGTACGCGCTGCTGATCGGCGCCTTCATCCCGCACCGGCCGGTGGCGGGATTCTTCAACCTGCAAGGCGTGGTGCTGTTCGCGCTGTACGTGGCCGGCATCCTGTCGGCGATGGGCGTCGCCTGGGCCTTCAAGCACCTGCGCCGCAACGACGCGCCAGCGCCGCTGCTGATGGAACTGCCCGCTTACCGGATGCCGAGCGTGCGCAATCTCGCTCGCGGCCTGCTCGAGCGGGCCGGCATCTTCGTCAAGCGCGTGGGCAGCATCATCCTGGCGCTGATGGTCGTCGTCTGGTTCATCTCGAGCTTCCCGGCGCCGCCGAGCGGCGCCAGCGGTCCGGCCATCCAGTACAGCCTGGCGGGCATGCTGGGCCGCGCCCTGGAGCCGCTGTTCCATCCGATCGGCTTCAACTGGCAGATCTGCATCGCGCTGATCCCCGGCCTGGCGGCGCGCGAAGTCGCGGTGGCGGCGCTCGGCACGGTGTACGCGCTGTCGGCCACGGGCGAAGCGGTCGCCGAGCAGCTCGGCCCGCTGCTGCACGGCAGCTGGTCGCTGGCCACGGCGTTGTCGCTGCTGGCCTGGTACGTGTTCGCGCCGCAGTGCATCTCGACCCTGGCGACGGTGAAGCGCGAGACCAACTCCTGGCGCTATCCGCTGCTGATGGCCGGCTATCTGTTCGGCCTCGCCTACCTGGCGTCGTTCCTGACCTACCGCGTCGCCCTGGCGATGGGCGGCTGAGACAGAGGAGAAACCGCCGTGACCCAGACCATCATCGTCGCCCTGATCGTCGCCGCGGCCGTGCTCTACACGGTGTGGACGCTGATGCCGGCGGGGTGGCGCCGGGCCGGCGCCGCCCGGCTGGCGCAGCAGGCCGCGCGCTCCGGGATGGAAGCCGAGACGGCGCGCGAATGGCAGGTGCGGCTCGAGCGCGCCGGCGGGTGCAGCGAATGCGCCAGCTGCAAGGGCTGCGCGACGCCACGCCGCAACGCGGGCTGACGCCGCGGCTACTCGCCGAACGCGCCCGTGCGATGCACGGGACCGTGGTAGCCGAGGATCGCGGCCACCGTGGCCCCGGACGACTCGCCATCGGCGCCGTTGGACATTCCTGCGCAGGCCGTCATCAGGGCCACCACGCCGGCGAGGGCCAGCAACTTGTTCATCGTGTACTCCGTGTGATGCGCCTGCATTTGGCCCCCGGCGGTCCAACTGCCGTGTAGGAGGCCTTCGGCGCCGGTGGTCAGCCGTGGCAGGAACGGCCGCCACAGCGGCGATGTAGCAGTGTGTGAGCCCCCGCCGCGCCGTCGAACAATGCGCACACAAAGACAGGAGGCGCGCGTATATTGACCGGCGCCGGGGCCTCCCCGCGCCCGGCCCCGCCCACCAACCCTCCCTAGGAGCCTGATCATGAGAACCACGATGAAGAAGATGACTTGCCGCGCCCTGGTCGTTTCGCTGCTGGCGTTGTCGTTCCAGACCGCGCACGCCGGCATGATCGGCGCGGACCAGGCGGCCGCCGGCTCGGCCAGCGCCGACCGCGGCTTGGTGATGAGCGTGCTGGACCGCACCGAAACGACCCTGCGGTTGCAGCAGCAAGGCATCGACCCGGCGCAGGCGCGGGCCCGGGTCGCGGCGATGACGGACCAGGAAGTGCAGGCGCTGGCCCAGGACATGCAGTCCGCGCCGGCCGGCGCCGGCCTGAGCACCGGCGGCTGGCTGGCGGTGGTCCTGGTGGCCGGGCTGGTCTGGTATTTCGCCTTCCGCAAGTGATTCCGTCGGCGGAACCCGCCGCATGAGCGGGCCCGCTCGCGCCGCCCGGGCAGCGCGGCGCCTGGCTGGCGCGCTGCTGCTGGCGCTGGCTGCCGGTTGCGCGCAGCTCGTGCCGCAGACCATGGCCTTGCGCACGGCATGGCCCGAGGGCGTCGCGCGGACGGCGGAACTGGACACCGTTCCCTTCTTTCCCCAGGACGAGTACCAGTGCGGACCGGCCGCGCTGGCGACCGTGCTCGCCTTCAGCGGCCTGGCGGTCACGCCCGAGCAGCTGGTCAGCGAGGTATTCCTGCCGGCGCGGCAGGGCAGCCTGCAGATCGAGATGCTGGCGACGGCGCGCCGCCGCGGCCGCGTGTCCTACCAGCTCGCGCCGACCTACGGCGACCTGCTGCGCGAGGTGGCGGCGGGCAATCCGGTGATCGTGCTGCAGGAAGTGGGCATCCACCCGCTCTTCCCGCAATGGCATTACGCCGTGGTGAACGGCTTCGACTATCCGTCGGGCACCGTGTACCTGCGCTCCGGCCTCGAGCGGCGGCGCGAGATGCCGTTCACCGCCTTCGAGCGCACGTGGATGAAGAGCGCCTACTGGGCGATGGTGGCGGCCCCGCCCGAGCGCATCCCGGCGACCGCCACCCAGGAAGGATGGCTGGCCGCGGTGCTCGCCTTCGCGCGCGCCGAGCGCGGCGAGCCGCTCACCCAGGCGTACGCGGCGGCGCTCAAGCGCTGGCCCGACAACCTGCCGGCGGCGATCGGCTTGGCCAACCAGTACCACGCGCGCGGCGCTTACACCGAGGCGGTCC
>NZ_DATMHS010000023.1:0-81334 GCF_035554825.1 Ramlibacter sp.
GATCCTCAACCTGTACGCGTACCGCACCTCGTTCACCGAATTGAACCTGGGCTACGGCGCGTCGCTGGCGATGGTGCTGCTGGGCATCACGCTGGCGGTCTCGTATTTCATGTTCCGCCTGCGGAGGGCCAGGTGAAAGGCGGCGCACTGCGGCGCATGGCGCTGGCGGCCGTGGCCGGCCTGATGCTGGCGGTCTGGGCCTTCCCGGTGGTCTGGGGCCTGCTCACGTCGTTCAAGACCGAGCGCGACGTGCTCGCCTATCCGCCGGTCTGGCTGTTCCAGCCGACGCTGGACAACTACCGCGAGGTGCTGTTCGGCACCTCCTCGATCCTGCCCAACCTGTGGTCCAGCATCGTCGTGGCGACCGCCTCCACCGTGCTGACCATGCTGATGGCCGTGCCGGCGGCGTACGCGCTGGCGCGGCTGCGCTACCCAGGCAAGAAGCTGTCCGGCTTCTACGTCCTGGCCACGCAGATGCTGCCGCCGGTGGGCCTGATCATTCCCTACTACCTGGTGCTGCAGAAGATCGGCATGCTGGACAGCTACAGCGGCCTGACGGCGATCTATCTGACCTTCTCGCTGCCGTTCGCCGTCTGGCTGATGGTCTCGTACTTCGAGGACGTCCCATACGAGATGGAGGAGGCCGCGCTGCTCGATCGGGCCGGCCGGCTGCGCACCCTCTGGTACGTGATCCTGCCGCAGGTCGGCGGCGGGATCGCCGTCACCACCGTGTTCGTGTTCCTCAATGCCTGGAACGAGTTCCTGTTCGCCGTCGTGCTGGGCGGCAACAACGTGCGGCCGGTCACGGTCGCCATGTTCAATTTCATATCCGTGGAGCAGACCCAGTGGGCGCGCCTGGCGGCCGGGGCCATGCTGGCCATGGCGCCGGTGATCCTGATCGGGCTGCTCGCGCAGCGCCACATCGTGAAGGGACTGACGGTGGGCGCCGTGAAGGGAGGAGGCCGCCGATGAATCAGTCCGCCAACGTCCGGCTCGAAGGTGTCGTCAAGAAGCACGGCAGCTTCACGGCGCTGCACGGGGTCGACCTGGAGATCCGCCCGGGCGAGTTCTTCGCCCTGCTGGGGCCGTCCGGCTCGGGCAAGACCACCACCTTGCGCATCCTGGCCGGGCTGGAGCCGGTCAACGCCGGCCGCGTGCTGATGGACGGCGCCGACGTCACCAACAGCCAGCCCGGCGAGCGTGACGTCGCCATGGTGTTCCAGAGCTACGCGCTGTATCCGCACATGACGGTGGCCGGCAACATCGGCTTTCCGCTGCGGATGGTCGGCCGCCCGCAGGCGGAAATCGACGGCGCGGTGCGGGAGGCGGCCGACAAGGTCGATATCGGCCACCT
Organism: Ramlibacter sp.; assembly: GCF_035554825.1. Classification (GTDB taxonomy): domain Bacteria; phylum Pseudomonadota; class Gammaproteobacteria; order Burkholderiales; family Burkholderiaceae_C; genus Ramlibacter. The sequence continues at coordinate 1,355 of NZ_DATMHS010000023.1, forward strand.
GCTGGATCGCCGCCCGGGCCAGCTGTCGGGCGGCCAGCAGCAGCGCTGCGCCCTGGCGCGCGCCATCGTGCGCCATCCGCGGCTGTTCCTGCTGGACGAGCCGCTGTCCAACCTGGACGCCAAGCTGCGCCTGGAAACCCGGGCCGAGCTGCGCAAGCTGCAGCGCTCGCTGGGCGTCACGGCCGTCTACGTCACGCACGACCAGGAAGAGGCGATGACCGTGGCCGACCGCATGGCGATCTTCATGGAAGGCCGCATCGTGCAGACCGGCACCCCCAAGGAAGTGTTCATGAAGCCGGCCAGCGTGGCGGTGGCCGGCTTCATCGGCACGCCGCCGATGAACCTGCTGCCGGGCGCGCTCGCCGGCGACCAGCTGCTGGTGGCCGGCACCCACCTGCCGCTGCCCGGCGGCGCCGGCCGCGCCGACCGCGACGTGACGCTGGGGGTGCGGCCCGGCGACCTGCGGATCGCGCCGCAAGGCATCCCGGCGCAGGTGGAGCTGATCGAGGACTACGGCGACAGCACGATCGTCGACCTCGACGTGCAGGGCCGGCGCGTGAAGCTGCGCGCCGGTCCCCGCCCCGGCGTGGCCGAAGGCGATGCCGTGTTCCTTTCGTTCGACCCCGACAGCGCGCACCTGTTCGACCGCGCCTCGGGGCTGCGCATCCAGTAGCAACCCACCGAAGGTGACGACTCCATGACCGACAAGCCGAACATCCTGCTCATTCTCAACGACGACATGGGCTACTCCGACATCGGCTGCTACGGCGGCGAAGTCGAGACGCCCAACCTGGACCGGCTGGCACGCAACGGCATCCGCTTCTCGCAGTTCTACAACACGGCGCGCTGCAGCCCGTCGCGCGCCTCGCTGCTGACGGGCCTGCATCCGCACCAGACCGGCATCGGCGTGCTGACCTACAACATGGGCCCGGAAGGCTATGCCGGCAACCTGAACCGCCGCTGCGTCACCATCGCCGAGGCGCTCAAGGCCAGCGGCTACCGCAGCTACCTCAGCGGCAAGTGGCACGTGGCGGGTAACCTGACGCAGCCCACCGACAGCTGGCCGCTGCAGCGCGGCTTCGACGAGTTCTACGGCACCATCATCGGCGCCGGCAGCTTCTACGACCCGAACACGCTGACGCGCGGCAACAGCAACATCGAGCACGAGGCCAAGGCGCCGGGCTTCTTCTACACCGACGCGATCAGCGACAACGCGGTGGAGTTCATCCGCCGCCACCGGCGCGAGCACGCGGGGACCCCGTTCTTCCAATACGTCGCCTACACGGCGCCGCACTGGCCGCTGCACGCCCACGACGAGGACATCGCCAAGTACAAGGGGCGGTTCGACCAGGGCTGGGACAAGCTGCGCGAGGAGCGGCTGGAGCGGCTGGTGAAGTCGGGCATCCTCGACCGGGCCTGGCCGCTGACGGACCGCGACCCGACCCAGCCGGCGTGGACGCAGGCGCAACACAAGGAGTGGCTGCTGCGCTGCATGGAGGTGTACGCCGCGCAGATCGACCGCATGGACCAGGGCATCGGCCGGATCCTGCGCAGCCTCGAGGAGACCGGCCAGCTGGACAACACGCTCGTCATCTTCCTGTCCGACAACGGCGCCTGCGCCGAGGACATCCCGGACAACCTCACCGTCGACGAGCTGGTGAACAAGCTGATGATCGCCAAGGAGCGCACCCGCGGCGGCGAGCCGGTGCAGTTCGGCAACGACCCGGCGCTGATGCCGGGGCCGGAGAATACCTACCAGAGCTACGGGCGGGCCTGGGCCAACCTGTCGAACTCGCCGTTCCGCCTGTACAAGCACTGGATCCACGAGGGCGGCATCTCGACGCCGCTGATCATGCACTGGCCGGCGGGCACCGGGCAGCGCAATGCGATCCGCCACACGCCCGGCTACCTGCCCGACATCATGGCCACGGTGCTGGACGTGACGGGCACGCCCTACCCGCGCGAATGGCAAGGGCAGCCGATCGAGCCGCTGGAAGGCCACAGCCTGCTGCCGGCGCTGAGCCGCGAACTGCCCTCGCGGCCGCCGATGTTCTGGGAACACGAGGGCAATGCCGCGGTGCGCATCGGCAAGTGGAAGCTGGTGCGCAAGTATCCCGACCCCTGGGAGCTGTACGACATGGAGCTCGATCGCACCGAGTTGAACGACGTGGCCGCGCAGCATCCGGACCGGGTCAAGGACATGCTGGCGCAGTACGACGCGTGGGCCAGGCGCTGCGGCGTGATCCCCAAGGAGCGCATCGACCAGCTGCTGCGCGAGCAGCAGGTGCCGACGGCGTTCTGGGAGCGCGACGACTTCAAGGCCCCGTACCTGCCGTGAACGGCCATGCCTGCTGCGTGCCGGCGCGGCCGGCGGCGGCGCCGGCCGGCCCGGTCGCCGCAGGCGCAGGCGTGGGCGCGGCGCGTGCCGCGGCCGGGCTGCTGGCGCTGGCCGGCGGCGAATTCGCCATGGGCGCCGACGACCGCGAAGGCTTTCCGGCCGACGGCGAGGGGCCGGCCCGGCGCGTGTCGCTGCGCCCCTTCCGCATCGCCGCGGCGGCGGTGACCAACGCGGAATTCAGCGCCTTCGTGCGCGCGACCGGCTACGTCACGCAGGCCGAGGAAGTCGGCTCGTCGTTCGTGTTCTACCTGCAGGTGGCGCCGGCGCTGCGCGCGGCCATCCGCCAGGTGCCGTCGGGGCTGCCCTGGTGGCTGGAGGTCGCCGACGCCTGCTGGCAGCGGCCGGCGGGCCCGGGATCGCACATCCGCGACCGGATGGACCATCCCGTGGTGCATGTGTCGTGGCACGACACGCAGGCCTATTGCGCCTGGGCCGGCGTGCGGTTGCCCAGCGAAGCCGAGTGGGAGTTCGCTGCCCGCGGCGGGCTGGCGGGCCGGCGCTATCCCTGGGGCGACGAGTTGGGCGGCGATCCGCCGTGCAACATCTGGCGCGGCGCCTTTCCCAACCAGCCGGCGCCGGGCTGGCAGCCGGGCACCGTGCCGGCGCGCTCGTTCGCGCCGAACGGCCTCGGCCTCTTCAACGCGGCGGGCAACGTGTGGGAGTGGTGCGCGGATTGGTTCAGCCCCGACTACCATCGGGCGACCGCCGCCGCCGATCCGCTGCAGACGCAGGAAACCGGCCGCCGGTCCAGCCGCGGCGGCTCGTTCCTGTGCCACGACTCCTACTGCAACCGCTACCGCGTCGCGGCGCGCGGCTCCAACACGCCCGACAGCTCGGCCAGCAACTACGGCTTCCGGGTGGCTGCCGATGCTGAACAGCACGGCTGACGCTGCGGGCGGCCCGGCCTCGCATCCGTTCCACGTGATGGCGAAGCCGGCGGGCCCGGCATGCAACCTGCGCTGCGACTACTGCTTCTACCTGGAGAAGGAGCAGATGTTTGCGCCGCGCCAGCCGCGCCGCATGGACGAGCGGACGCTGGAGGCGTTCGTGCGGCAGTACATCGAGGCCCAGCCCGGCGAGCGGGTCGTCTTCGCCTGGCAAGGCGGCGAGCCCACGCTGCTGGGCGTCGACTGGTATCGCCGCGCGCTGGCGCTGCAGCGCCGCCACGGGCGCGGCCGGCGGATCGAGAACACCCTGCAGACCAACGGCACGCTGCTCGACGACGAATGGGGCGCCTTCCTGAAGGAGAACGGGTTCCTGGTGGGGATCAGCATCGACGGGCCGCCGGCGTTGCACGACCGGTCGCGGGTGGACGCGAACGGGCGCCCGTCCTCGGCCCGCGTGCAGGCGGGCATCGAGGTGCTGCGACGGCATGCGGTGCCGTTCAACACGCTCACCTGCGTCAGCGCGGCCAACGCGCATGCGCCGCTGGCGGTGTACCGGTATCTCAAGGAGATCGGCTCGCGCCACCTGCAGTTCATCCCGGTGGCGGAGCCGCGCCCGGGACAGCGCGGCGCGGCCACCCCGCCGTCGGTGAGCGGCGCCCAGTGGGGCCGCTTTCTGATCGCGATCTTCGACGAGTGGGTGCGCAGCGACGTGGGCGAGGTCTACGTCGACATGTTCGACCTGAGCCTGGCGAAATGGCTGGGCATTGCCGGCGGCCTGTGCGTCCACGCCGAAACCTGCGGCGACGCGCTCGCGATCGAACACGACGGCTCGGTCTATTCATGCGACCACTACGTGGGTCCCGAGCACCGCCTCGGCTGGATCCACGAGCAGCCGCTGGCGCAACTGGCCGGGAGCGCGCAGCAGACGCGGTTCGGCCAGGACAAGGCGCACCGGCTGCCCGAGGCCTGCTATGCCTGCCCGGTGCTGTTCGCATGCAACGGCGGCTGCCCCAAGCACCGCTTCGCGGGCATCGATGGCCGGCACAACCACCTGTGCGAAGGCTACCGCGCCTACTTCACGCACGTCGGCGGCCCGATGCAACTGATGGCGGACCGCTACCGCCGCGGCGAGAGCCCTGCCGGCGTAACCCGACAGCCGAACGCCAGTCAGTAACCCAACAGCCGAACGCAGAGGTCGCAAAGGTACGCAGAGGGCGCAGAAGAATTCAAGGAGAAAAGAGAAAGAACGAGCTTCTTTTCTTCCGTCCATTATTTTTCTCTTCGGCGGCCTCCGGTAACCCAACAGCCGAACGCAGAGGTCGCAAAGGTACGCAGAGGTCGCAGAAGAATTCAGGAAGAACAGGGAAAGAACGAGCTTCTTTCTTCCATCTTTTCTTCTTTCTCTTCTGCGGCCTCTGCGTCTTCTGCGGCCTCTGCGTTCGGCTGTTGGGTTTGCTGCTGGTGTGCTGTCGGGTGTGCTGTCGGGTGTGCTGTCGGCGCCGGCTGCTGGGTCCGCTCAGCTCATGATCCCCACCTGCCATGGCACGAACTCGTGGTCGCCCAGGCCCAGCAGCTCGCTCTTGCTGCGCTCGCCGGAGGCGGTGCGCAGGAACAGCTCGAAGATCCGCTGGCCCATCTCCTGCACCGAGGCCGTCCCGTCCAGGATCTCGCCGCAGTTGATGTCCATGTCCTCTTCCAGCTTGCGGTACATCGGCGTGTTGGTCGCCAGCTTGATGCACGGCGCCGGCTTGGAGCCGAACATCGAGCCGCGGCCGGTCGTGAAGGCGATCAGGTTGGCGCCGCCCGCGATCTGGCCCGTCGCCGACACCGGATCGAAGCCGGGCGTGTCCATGAACACGAAGCCCTTGGCCGTCACCGGCTCGGCGTAGCGGTACACCGCCATCAGCGGACCGGTGCCACCCTTCATCGAGGAGCCGAGCGACTTCTCGAAGATGTTGGCCAGCCCGCCGACCTGGTTGCCCGGACTCACCTGGCCGTTGATCTGCACGTCGCGGCCGGGCGAATACACGTCCTTCCACCAGCGCACCCGCTCGATCAGCTGCTCGCCGACGGCGCGGCTGGCGGCGCGGCGCGTCAGGGTGTGCTCCACGCCATAGATCTCCGGCGTCTCCGACAGGATGCCGGTGCCGCCGTGGCGCGCCAGGATGTCGACCGCCGCGCCCAGCGCCGGGTTGGCGGTGATCGAGGAGAAACCGTCCGAGCCGCCGCATTGCAGGCCGACGCACAGGTGGCTCGCCGGCACGGTCTGGCGGCGCGCCCGGTTCGCCTCCGGCAGCAGCGCCTTGACCGCCGCGATGCCGGCCTCGATCGTCTTGCGGGTCCCGCCGGTTTCCTGCATCACGAAGGTGTGCAGCTTGGGCCCGGGCGCGAGCTGTTCCTGGTCCAGCAGGCCCTGGAGCTGGTTGCGCTCGCAGCCCAGGCCGATCACCAGCGCCGCGGCCAGGTTGGGATGGCGCGCGTAGCCGGCCATGGTCCGGCGCAGCAGCTGCATCGGCTCGCCGGTCATCTCCATGCCGCAGCCGATGCCATGGGCGAAGGCGACGACGCCGTCGACGTTGGGATAGTCGGCCAGGCGCTCCGGCGTGAACCACTCCGCGATCTTCTTGACCACGGTGGCCGAGCAGTTCACGGTCGACAGGATGCCGATGAAGTTGCGGGTGCCGACCTGGCCGTTCTCGCGCAGGTAGCCCGCGAAGGTGGCGCGCCCGGATTCGGGCAGCAGCTGCACCGGCTCGAACTCGGTGGCGTGCGCGTAGTCGCGGTCGAACTCGCGGAATTCGGTGTTGTGGCTGTGGACCATCGCACCGGGCTCGATGTCCGCGCTGGCGAAACCGACGGTGGTGTTGTACTTCAGGATCGGCTCGCCCCTGGCGATCCGGCGCGCCGCGATCTTGTAGCCGGCCGGGGTCTGGCTGCGGCTGACGAAGCGCTCCGCCGGCACCTCGGTGCCGATGCCCATGTCCAGGCGCGCGACGACGATGTTGTCGTTGGGATGGAGGCGGATCACCGGGCCGATGATGCGTTTGCCGGAAGCGATGGTCATGACGTGGCGCCTGCGTGCGATGGAAGCGGACGATTCTAGGGCGGGGCGCCAGCGGCGCGAAGCGGGCCATCGCCGCGGCATGGCCTGCGCCGGGGCGCTGCGGTCCGTGGCCGGCGGGCGTCGAGCCCGTGACAAGTTCACAGGTTCCGAGCCCATCCGGCGCCCGCGACGGCGGCGCTGCCGCGCGCCGCCGTCTGCTTTCTTGACGACCATCAAGGTGGCGGCACGCCCGCCTGGGCATCGGTGTCACACAGGAGAACAATAGTTCGCTCTTGTGGCGGAGGTACGGTATGGCTGCTGCTGACTGGTTCGATCGATGGCGCGCTGCCGATCGTGTCGCCGCGCTCGCAGCCAGGGCCATGGCGGACAAGTCGATGCAGGCGCTCGAAGGCCGCGGCGAGCCGCCCTCGCTGGCCGAGGCGGCCCAGCTCAAACGGCTGCACCGCCACGCCAACCGCCTGCTGCAGGCGGCGCTGGCGCGCTTGCAGCGCGCCGTGCATGCGAACTCCCATCGGCCCGGGGCCGGCCGGCCGGGCGGCGACTGGCCGTTCTAGGGAAGCTCGGACCCAATCCTGCCGCGCGCGCCGCGATCTATTCGGAACTTCCCTCAGCCGCCGCGAACGCGACCCGCACCGCGAGGCCGCCCAGCGCCGGCGAACGCTGGAGCGAGACCTCGGCGCCGTGGGCGGCGGCGATGCGGCGCACGATCGACCAGCCCAGGCCGCTGCCGCTTTCCTCGCTGCCGGGCACGCGGAAGAAGCGCTGTCCCAGCCGCTGCCGGTCCGCCTGGTCCAGGCCGGGCCCGCTGTCCTGGACCTCCAGCACGATCCGTGCTCCGTCGCGCGCGACCCGCACCTGCACCCGTGCGCCGCGCGGGCTGTAGCGCACCGCGTTGTCGACCAGGTTGCGCGCCAGCGCCTGCAGCAGCGCCTCGTCGCCGGCCACGACGCAGCCCGGGGCCGCATCGAGCTCGATCGCCTGCTGCTTGCCGACGGCCCTGGGCGCGACTTCGGCGACGGCGCGCTGCACCACCGGCGCCAGCTCCGTGCGCTGCCGCGGACCCGGCGACTCCGCTTCCAGCCGCGACAGCGTGAGCAGCTGCTCCACCAGCCGCGCGGCGCGATCGCAGCCGGCCAGCGTCGATTCCAGCGCGTGCCGCCGCAGCGTGTCGTCGGGCTCGCCCAGCGCCACCTGGGCCTGGGCCCGGATCGCGGCGATCGGCGTGCGCAGCTCGTGCGCCGCGTCGGCCGTGAAGCGGCGCTCCGATTGCAGCAGCTCGGCGATGCGCGCGAGCAGGCCGTCGAGCGCGGCCAGCAGCGGCGTCATTTCGGACGGCGCATCGGCGATCCGCACCGGCTGCAGGTCGTGCGCCGGGCGCTCGGCCAGGGTGCGGCCCAACCGGCGCAGCGGCGCCAGGCCCTGGGCGACGGCCCACCACACCGCCAGCGCCAGCAGCGGCAAGGCGACCAGCATCGGCCACGAGGTGCTGCGCAACACGGCGCGCAGGATCGAGGCGCGCGAGGCCACCTGCTCGCCGACATACACCTGCACGTCGCGCTCGGCGCCGTGGGTCGCGAACACGCGCCAGGCGGTGCCGTCCACCGACACGGTGCGAAAGCCCTGCTGCAAGCGATCGCCGGCCGCCATCGGCCACGCCGGCGCGTTGGCCGAGCGCAGCACCAGCCGGCCGTCGTGAAAGACCTGGAACGCCACCTTGGGCGCATACCGGTGCAGCGATGGCGCGTCCACGTCGTGCGCCTCCTCGAGATCGGCCTGCTGCACGACCAGCAGCGCGGCGGCCTGTGCCAGATGGCTGTCCAGCAGTTCGTCCAGCTCGTGCCTGGCGTCGACCCAGGTCATGACCGACGTGCTGGCCCAGACCAGCAGCACCAGGCCGAGCACGAGCGCCAGCAGCCGGCCCTGCAGCGACTGCGGCCGCCTCATGGCGCGGGCGCGTCCTTGGCGATCAGGTAGCCGACGCCGCGCACGGTCTGGATCAGGCCGGCCCCGAGCTTGCGCCGCAGGTGGTGCACGTGCACCTCGACGGCATTGCTCTCCACTTCCCGACCCCAGCTGTACAGGTGCTGCTCCAGCTGCTCGCGCGACAGGACGCGTCCCGCATGCAGCATCAGCACGTGCAGCAGGTCGAATTCGCGCGGCTGCAGCATCACGGCTTCGCCCTCGCGCAGCACGGTGCGGCCGGCCGGATCGAGCACGATGCCATTGGCGGCCAGGCGTTCCTGGGGTTGCCCGTGGGCGCGGCGCACCAGGGCCCGCAGGCGCGCGGCCAGCTCGTGCAGGTCGACCGGCTTGACGACGTAGTCGTCGGCGCCGCGGTCGAGCCCCTCGATCCGATCGGCGATCGCGTCGCGGGCCGTGAGCACCAGCACCGGCACGGTCACGCCGGCCCGGCGCACCGCCGTCAGGACGTCGATGCCATCCCGCAGCGGCAGCCCCAGGTCGAGCACGGCGGCGGCGTACGGCTCGGCGCGCAGTTCGCGCTCGGCGGCGTCGCCGGTACGCACCCAGTCGACCTGGAAGCCGAGCTGGCGCAGCCCGGCGCGCAGCCCGTCGCCGAGCAGCGGATCGTCTTCGACCAGCAGGATGCGCATCGTGTTCGCGGCGTGGGCTGACGGCACGAGGCCTCAGTCGTCCTCGTCGTCGCCCGCCATTTTCCCCCACGCCGGGGCCGGGCCCGCCAGCAGGCCGGCAGCGGCCGGCGCCTGCCACTGCAGCCACCAGAAACCGAGCACGGCCACCAGCAGCACCGCGGCGACGCTGCGCCATGCGCTGCGGATGCCGGCGGCCGGCGGCGCCGCCTTGCGCCCGGTCACCATCGAGGCGACGAGGTTCTCGCGATGCAGCCAGCTGCTGAGGGCGACGGCCGCCACGTGCACGCCCACCAGGACCAGCATGACGGTCGCGGCCCCTTCATGCACCTCCTCGACCCAGTGGCCGGCGAGTTCCTGGTAGCCGGCCCAGCCCGTGAACGCCACGGCCACGGCCAGCAGCAGCAGCGCGACGATGGCCAGCGCGCCGGCCGGGTTGTGGCCCACGTGGTGCTCGGGCCGGCCGCGCACCAGCGAGCCGAGGTAGCGGGTGACCGCGGCGCGGCCGCGCACGAAGCTGGCGAATCGGGCGTGGCGCGTCCCGATCAGGCCCCAGAGGACGCGGAAGGCGACCAGCCCGGCCATGGTGTAGCCCAGGGTCACGTGCGCCAGGCGCCAGCGCTCGCTCTCGGCGGTGAGCCAGGCGCCCGCGAAGCTGAGCACCAGCAGCCAGTGGAACACCCGGACCGGGGCGTCCCAGACCAGGACCTGGCGCGGCGCGTCGGCGCTCGCCTCAGCGCGGAATGCGGACTCGGTGTTCATCGAAATCTCCTTCGGCGGCCCGCGCGTGGCAGGCGGAACAGTTGGCGGTGCTCTTGACGGCCGGCCGCTGCCACGCAGCGGCGGGCACCTCGTGGTGCTCGCGGACGAACCAGGCGGAGCGGGTGATCCGGTCTTCGGGCGGCGCCGCGCGCACGCGCCCCGAGGTGCCGGCGTTGGCGGCGACCCAGGATGCCAGCGCCCGGGTGGTCGCGGCGTCGAGCGAGGCGTCGGCGCCGAAGTGGTGCTGCAGGTTGCCCATCAGGCGCTGCCACGATGCCGCCGGCAGCATGGCGGGCGGATAGGGCAGGTGGCAGGCGCCGCATTCCTGCCGGTAGGCAGGCGCGAGCTGGGCCGGGCGCGCGTGCTCGTCGCCGGCGTGGGCGGCGGCGGCCAGCGCGGCCGCGACGGCCGCCAGCAAGGCGGCTGGGATCCTCATGGCTGCCGCGTTCATGGCTTGAGCGTCAGCAGCCATGACAGCACGTCGGCCTTCTCGCCGGCGCTGCATTCGCGGCCGGCGACATCGTTGCAGTTGCGGCGGAACCACTTCTCGACCCGGGCCGGATCGGTGAAGCGGCCGGCGCCGAAGGCCGGCGCCAGCGCGGCGATGCGCTTGCCGGTCGACGCGTGCTTGCCGTCGGCGGTGGGCGGCACGCCGTGGCAGGACGCGCAGCTCCACTCGCGGCCGTGGGTGGCGCCGAAGAACTGCTGGCCGCGCGCGGGCGAGGGCGCCGCCCTGGCCTCGGCGGCATAGCCGGCGAGCAGCTCCTGCGGCGTGGCCGCGCCGGCGCCGCTCGCCGCAAGCGCGGCCAGCAGCAAGGCGCCGGCGGCGCGACCGGCCGCCGGCAATGGCTCAGGGAATGGATGGTTCATGGCAACTCCTGGAGTCGCCATGGTCGGAGGGCGGTCTTATCGCTGTCTTAACCCGGCCCGCCTGCTCGGTGCGGGGCTATTTCGCGGTGCAGGGCTTTTCGAGATGCACGCCCTGGGCCATCTGCGAATTGGCCTTCTGGCAGTTGGCGAGGTCGGCGTAGTGCGCCTCGACCATCAGGTCGGGCGGGTTGTACCAGAGCGTCGCGCGGGCCTGCAGCCTGGCGGCCGTGGAGTCGGGTTCGCATTTCGCGTTGCGGCTGGCGACCGATTCGACCTGTCGGCAGAAGCTCTCGGAGGGGTAGTCGATCTGCATCGTCGGCGCGCCGGCGGCGTCGCGATAGACCAGGTACTTGCCCCAGGACACCGCCTTGGGCTGGTTGGCGCAGCCGGCGAGCGCCAGGGCGGCCGCGGCCAGGAGGAAGGGGAAACTCGATCGCGTGGGCATGGATTCTCCGCGGGCCTTCGGCGAAGCGGCCCGGTCAGCCGGCGTTGTACGCGATCCGGCCGGGCGGCGGGTGCCGGCGTAACCAGGCGCGACCGCCGGCTCTGCCGGTCGCGCGTTCAGTCCTTGGTGCGCACGATGCTGATCGGAGCGGGGCTGCGGGCCGGGCGCGCCAAGGGGTCCGGCTCCGGCCGCACCGGATCGAGCCCCCAGCTGTCCCAGTCCTCGCCGAAGATCTCGCTCGGATGCTGGGTGCGCTCGGAGCCGTTGCCGCACTGCAGGTCGTCGGCGGGGCAGTACTTGTCGCAGCCCCAGCAGGTGCGCTCGGGGTGGGCGGGGTTGATCGGGAATTTCTTGGCCATTCGAGGCAGCCGCCCGCCGCGGAGGGTCGCGGCGCCGGCGTGCGGGAAACATGCATATTGTGCGCACCTTCAAGCCGGCGGCGTTTGCGCTAGCGCAAGCCGGCGTCAAAAGGCCGGGTTCGGCCCGGTGCCAGGCCGATCCGCCAGGACGCCGGCACGGCGCGCCGGGCAAGGCACTGGCGCCCAAAGAAACAGTCGGCAGCAGCTATAGTGCCTCCTCCTCCGCGCGGCGGCAGCGCCGGTCCGGCACCGGCGCGGCCAGCCGCCCGCGATCGAACCAACGAGAAAGGCTTTTGTTGTGAAAACAAGTGCGACGGATCCCGTTTGCGGCATGACGGTGCTGCCCGACAGTCGGCTCTCGGCGCACTACAAGAAAAAGCCCGTGTATTTCTGCTCGGCGTACTGCCGCGAGAAGTTCGCCGCGCAACCCGAGCGCTACCTGCCCGCGCTGGTGGCCTCCAGCGCCGACCAGGACAAGGCGCAGCGGCGCATCGCCTACTTCTCGATGGAAGTGGCGGTGCAGTCCGACATGCCGATCTATTCGGGCGGCCTGGGCGTGCTCGCCGGCGACATGCTCAAGTCCTGCGCCGACCTGCGGCTGCCGCTGGTGGCCGTCTCGCTGCTGTACCGCAAGGGCTATTTCGACCAGTCGCTCGACGCCGCCGGCACCCAGAAGGAAGCGCCCGTCCAGTGGGAGGTGGAGAAGTTCGTGCAGCCGCTGGCGGCGACGATCGAGCTGGAGATCGAGCGCCGCACGGTCAAGGTGCGCGCCTGGCAATACACCGTCGCCGGCCAGACCGGCCACGACGTGCCGCTGATCCTGCTGGACACCGACCTGGAAGGCAACGCGCCCGAGGACCGGGCGCTGGTGCACCACCTCTATGGCGGTGACCAGAAATACCGGCTGGCGCAGGAAGTGCTGCTGGGCATCGGCGGCGTGAAGATGCTGCGCGCGCTGGGCTACGGCGGGCTGCAGAAGTACCACATGAACGAGGGCCACGCCAGCCTGCTGGTGCTGGAGCTGCTGGGCGAAGGCAATTGGCACCGGGACGCGCCTGACTTCGCCAGCGTGCGCAACCGCTGCGTGTTCACCACCCATACGCCGGTGCCGGCCGGCCACGACCATTTCGACCACGAGCTGCTGGAGCAGGTGCTGCCGCCCGGGATCCCGCGCTCGCTGCTGGAGATGCTGGGCGGTCGCGACGAGCTCAACATGACGCGGCTGGGCTTCAACCTCAGCCGCTACGTCAACGGGGTGGCCAGGCGGCACGGCGAGGTCTCGCGCGAGATGTTCCCCGGCTACTCGATCAGCCACATCACCAACGGCGTGCACTCGGCCACCTGGACCTGCGAGAGCTTTCGCCGGGTCTACGACCGGCACCTGCCGGGCTGGTCCAACGACCCCGCGATGCTGCGCCATGCGATCGGCATCCCGCGCCAGGCGTTCTGGGACGCGCACCAGGAGGCCAAGGGACGGCTGATCGCGCTGGTGCGCGAGCGCAGCGGCGTGGCGCTCGACCCGCAGGCGCTGACCATCGTCTTCGCCCGGCGCGCCACCGCGTACAAGCGGGCCGACCTGGTGTTCAGCGACGTCGAGCGGCTGCGCAAGATCGCCCGGGCCGCCGGGCCGCTGCAGTTCGTGTTCGCCGGCAAGGCGCACCCGCGCGACGTCGACGGCAAGAAGCTGATCAAGCGCGTGGTGGGCGTCTCCCGGAAGATGGCGGGCGACGTGTCCATCGTGTACCTGGAGAACTACGACATGGACCTCGCCAAAGTGCTGGTGGCGGGCGCCGACATCTGGCTGAACACGCCGCAGCGCCCGCTGGAGGCCTCGGGCACCTCGGGCATGAAGGCGGCGCACAACGGCGTGCCGAGCTTCAGCACGCTGGACGGCTGGTGGCTGGAGGGGCACGTCGAAGGACTCACCGGCTGGTCGATCGGCTCGCCCGAGGCCGGCCGCTACGACGCGGGCAAGGCCGACGCCGCCAAGGTGAACCGGCAGGACGCCGAGGACCTGTACCGCAAGCTCGAGCGCGACATCATGCCGGTGTACTACGGGCGGCGCGAGCAGTGGGTGGACATCATGCGGTCGGCGGTCGCGCTGAACGCGTCGTACTTCAACACCCACCGCATGGTGCAGGAGTACGCCACCAACGCCTATCTCCGCTAGCGACGCTCCGCGGCCGGTCGCGGCCGGTGCTTCCTACACGCCGCCGCGCGGGTGCGTGGGATCGACCCACAGCACCTGCTCGGGCGGCTCGGCCGGCTCGATGTCGAGGTTGATCGCCACGGCTTCGCCGTCGCTGCGGCACAGCACGCACTCCAGCGCCTCGCTCGGGCTGGCGTTGATCTCCTGGTGCGGCACGTAGGGCGGCACGTAGATGAAGTCGCCCGGCCCGGCCTCGGCCGTGAACTCGAGGTGCTCGCCCCAGCGCATCCGCGCGCGGCCCTTGACGATGTAGATCACGCTCTCCAGATGCCCGTGGTGGTGGGCGCCGGTCTTGGCATTGGCGTGGATCGTCACCGTGCCGGCCCACAGCTTCTGCGCGCCGACGCGGGCCAAATTGATGGCGGCGCGCCGGTCCATGCCCGGCGTCTGCGCGGTGTTGGCATCGAGCTGGTTGCCGGGGATCACGCGCACGCCGTCGTGCTTCCAGGGCGCCGCCTCGGGCGGATGGTCGTGATCGTGCGGGTGCGGATGGTCGTGGCCGTGGGTGCTCATGGCCGCCAGACTACACGGCCCGGGCCGGCCGCTGCGGCGGCAGGGACAAGCCGCGCTCCACGGATGGGCGAGCCCCACCGCGGGCCAGCCGCCCGCGCTTGACCCCGGTCATGGAAATCGATGCCCGGCGACCTAGCGTTCGCTTGCCGCCCAACGCACGCCGGAGACTCACGTGAAAACCGTTCCCGCCCTGTTGCTCGCCGCCTGCTGCACCTCCGCCGTCGCCTGCGACCGGCTCGATGCCACGCAGGTGCTGGCCGCCATGGCCGACATGGGAGCCGCCTGGAGCGAACAGGGCGGCACGGTGGCGCTGGAGCTGGGGCCCGCCTGGGACGGCGCGGCCGACCCGCAGCGGCTGCGCCTGCTGGGCGCCTTCGCGGCCAGCGACGCCTGCCTGGCCGGCCAATCGCGCCGGATCAGCTTCCACCGCCGCGGCCAGCTGGTGGGACTGGCCGCGGGCGGGGCCGTGCAACTGGTCGGTGCCGGCGTGCGGCGCGCCGCGGTCGTGGCCTGCCCCTGAGCGGGGCCGGGCGACCGCGAAACTCAGGCCGCCGCCTTGGCGTGGGTGAGCACGCGCCCGGGGTGCGCCCCGGTGGAGCGGCCGTCGCGCCACACCACCACGCCGTTGACGATCACCTGCTCGATGCCGCGCGCCGGCGCGATCGGATGCTCGTAGCTGGCGGCTTCGTCCACCTGGTCGGCGTCGAACAGCGTCAGGTCGGCAAACGCGCCTTCGCGCAGCACGCCGCGGTCGGGCAGGCCGAAGTTCCTGGCCGTGAGACCGGTCATCTTGTAGACCGCGGTCTCCAGGCCGAACAGGCCGAGCAGGCGGCCGTAGTGGCCGAGGACGCGCGGGAAGGTGCCCCACAGCCGCGGGTGCGGCGACGAGTCGTGCGGCAGGCCGTCCGAGCCGATCATGGTCTCGTCGAACTTGAGGATGCGCTGCACGTCCTTCTCGTCCATCCGGAAGTAGATGGCGCCCGCCGGCAGCAGCCGGCCGATCGCCTCTTCCTCGCTGACGCCCATCTGCGCGGCGATGTCGGACAGGTCCTGGCCGGCGTACTGCGGCAGCGACTTCGACCAGGTGACGATGGTGCGGGCGGAGCCCTTGGCGCGGTCGACCGACAGCACCGTGGAACCGGCGGTGTAGGGATAGCAGTCGAGGCAGATCGGCTGCTGGGCCATGTTCTTGCGGATGAAGGCGAGCGTCTCCTCGGAGCGGCCGTGGTTGTTCTCGCCGACCACCTTGTGGTGCGAGATCACCACCGGCACGCCGACTTCGCGGCCGATGCGGAAGGTCTCCTCCAGCGAATCGATCACGCGATCGCCTTCGTTGCGCATGTGGGTGCAGTAGATGCCGCCGTGCTCCTTGAGCGGCTGGCAGGCCTCGATCACTTCCTCGGTCGGCGCGGCGATCGCCGGCTCGTAGAACAGGCCGGTGGACACGCCGATCGCGCCGGCTTCCAGCGCTTCGTCGACCAGCTCGCGCATCCTGGCGATCTGCTCCCGGTTGGCCGGCTGGCCCAGGTCGTCCATCGTGACCACGCGCAGCGTCGTGTGGCCCACCAGCATGGCGCAGTTGGTCGCCGCCGGCTGCCGGCGCAGCGCGTCGAGGTATTCGGCGAAGGTCTTGAAGCGGAACCACTCGCCCTTGCTGTCGAGCAGGTTCAGCGGCGGCGTGACCGGGTTGGGAATCGGCCGCGGCATCGGCGCCAGCGAAATCCCGCAGTTGCCGCCGATCACGGTGGTGACGCCCTGGCTGACCTTGGGCGCCATGTCCGGGTCGGACAGCATCGCGCGGTCGTCATGGGTGTGGGCGTCGATGAAGCCGGGCGCGGCGACGCGGCCGGCCAGGTCGATCTCGGTCGTGCCCTTGGCCGCCGACAGGTCGCCGATGCGGGCGATGCGGTCGCCGCGGATGCCGATGTCGCCCTGGTAGCGCGGCGAGTTGGTGCCGTCCACGATGGTGGCGTGGCGGATGAGGAGGTCGTAGTGGTCTTGTTGCATGGAATCGGTCTATGCGCCGCCCCACCGAGGAGACGGGGCGAGAGATACCTGAACGCAGAGGTCGCAAAGGATACGCGGAGGACGCAGAGCAAACCGCCTTTCAAATGGCTGTTCTTTGCGCTCCCTGCGTCACCTTTGCGTTCGCTGCGTTCAAGAAGGAGGCTCCCACAGCCCGATCGCGGGCAAGGGAGCGGGGCCGTCAGTCGAGCTTGGCGCCCGAGAACTTGATCACCTGCGCCCACTTCGCCGTCTCGCGGCGGGCGTGCTCGCGGAATTCCTCGGGCGAGCTGGCGTCGGGCTCGGCGCCCAGCGCCTTGAAGCGATCCTTCACGGCGGGGCTCGCCAGCGCCGCGCGCATTTCCTTGTTCAGGCGCTCCACCACGTCCTTGGGCATGTTGGCCGGGCCCATCAGGCCGCCCCAGGAGATCACCTCGAAGCCCTTCACGCCGGACTCGTCCAGCGTCGGCACGTCCGGATAGGACGGCGAGCGGGTCTTGGACGACACCGCCAGCGCGCGCACGCGGCCGGCCTGCGCCGCCGGTCCGGCGATCGGCGTGTTGGACATCATCAGCTGGATCTGGCCGCCCTGCAGGTCGGTGAGCGCGGCCACGGTCGCCTTGTAGGGCACGTGCAGCAGGTGGGTGCCGGTCATCGACTTGAACAGCTCGACGCCCAGGTGGTCGGTGGTGCCGTTGCCGCCGGAGCCGAACGCGATCTTGCCGGGGTTCTTCTTGGCGTAGGCGATCAGCTCCTTGACGTTCTTCACCGGCAGGTCGTTGTTCACGATCATCATGTTGACGACCTTGAACGAATTGCCGATCAGCGTCAGGTCCTTGTCGACGTCGTACGGCACGTTGGGCAGCAGGCCGCGGTTGGTGGCCAGCGAGACGATGTTGCCGTAGGCCAGCGTGTAGCCGTCCGGCGGCGCCTTCACCGTCTCCATGGTGCCGATGACGTAGGAGGCGCCGGGCTTGTTGTCGATGACGAAGGGCACGCCCATCTGCACGGACATCTGCTGGGCCAGGGTGCGCATCAGCACGTCGGGCGCGCCGCCGGGCGCCGAGGGCACGATCAGCCGGATCGGCTTCTCGGGATAGGCCGCGGCTGCCGGCAGGGAAAGGGCCGCGACCGCGGCGAGGCACAGGGAGACGAGAAGAGGGCGACGAATACGCATGGGAGCTCCGGAAAAAGACCTGTTCTTGTATGCGAAAACGCTGCACCGCAGCATCGGGGCTATCCCGCAGCGCATGCCCACCGGCGCGGCGCCGTACGTCATGACGAACTCTTCAGTACGCGCAACGCGGTCAGCGCGATCGCCTGCGCGCGCGGCACCATGGTGCTCACCTTCAGCCATTCGTCGGCGGTGTGCACCTTGCCGCCGACCGGGCCGGTGCCGCACAGGGTCGGAATGCCGGCGGCGGCGGTGAAGCCCGAGTCGGCGGAGCCGCCGCTGAACTCGCCGCCGGCCGCGAATCCGAGCGCGGCCGCCGAATCCACATAGGTCTCGAACAGCGCGCGGCTGGCCGCCGACTGCACCAGCGGCAGGAAATAGCGCTGCTGGCGGATGTGCGCGCAGGTGCCCGGCACCTCCACCGAGGCGATGATCGCCGCCAGTTTGGCCTGCACGTCGTCCATCGCTTCCCGGGTCTTGAAGCGCACGTCGATCGACGCCGCGGCCAACGGGGCGACGGTGTTGACGGAACTGCCGCCGCTGATCAGGCCGACGTTCACCGTGGTGCCCGACTCGTAGTCGGTGAGCCGGTGCAGCTGCACCACCTTGCGGCAGATCGCCTCGATGGCGCTGGCGCCCTCGTGGTGGTTGCCGCCGGAGTGCGCGGGAATGCCGGTGACCTCGCAGTCGACGAACATCGCGCCCTTGCGCCCGGTCACCACGTTGCCGCTCGGCCGGCCCGGCTCGCCGTTGAGCACCACGCGGGCGTCGCGCGCGTTGGCCTCGATGAAGGCGCGCGACGCCGGCGAGGCGATCTCCTCGTCGGACGTGTACAGCGCCGCGATCGGCATCGGCAGTCCGGCCCGGGCGAAGGCCGAGAGCACGAACGAGTTGACGACCAGCCCGGCCTTCATGTCGGCCACGCCCGGGCCGTAGGCCGTGTCGCCGTCGATGCGGAACGGGCGCTGGGCGGCCGTGCCTTCGGCGAACACCGTGTCGCAGTGGCCCATCAGCAGCACCGGCCGGCCGGCGCCGCCCGGCACCGCCGCGCGCATGCAGTCGCCGGCGCTCTCGTTGCGATGGACCTGGCAGGCGACGCCGTGCTGCTCCAGGTGGCCGCGCAGCTGCGCCACGACGGCGTCCACGCCGGGCTTGCAGTAGCTGCCCGAATCGATGTTCACCAGCCGGCGCAGCAGGTCGAGCATCTGGTCGTGCGCGCCGGCGAGCCAGGACAGCACCTGCTGCTCGCGATCGGTGAGTGTTTCCATGTTCGATGCCTCGGTGGAAAAGAAAAGGGCGTGTCGACCACGCCCCGTGACGGCCCGCGCCGGCGGTCAGGCCTTGATGCCGGCCTCGTCGATGACCTTCGAGTACTTGGCGAACTGGTCGCTGATGTGGGCCGAGAACTGCGGCGGCCCCATCAGGTAGGGGTCCAGCCCGATCGCCAGCAGCTTCTTCTTCACCTCGGCATCGGCCAGCGCCTTGTTGGCGGCATCGGCCAGCTTGGCCACGGCGTCGCGCGGGGTGCCCGCCGGCGCCACCAGGCCGAACCAGGCCGCCGCTTCGTAGCCGGCGATCCCGGACTCGGCCACCGTCGGCACCTGCTTCATCGAATCCAGGCGCTGCAAGGTGGTCACGGCCAGCGCGCGCAGCTTGCCGGCCTCCAGGAAGCTGTTCATCTCGGACACGTTGGCCAGCACGGTGTCGACATGGCCGGCCAGCACCGCGTTGACGGCCGGCGCGCCGCCGGCGAACGGCGTGTAGATCAGCCTGATGCCGGCCGCGCGCTGCAGCATCTCGCCGGCGATGTGCTGGGTGGTGGCCGGGCCCACCGTCGCATACGACAGGGTGTCGGGCTTGGCCTTGGCGGCCGCGATCCAGTCCTTGAAGGTCTTGTACGGGCTGGCGGCGTTGACCGCGATCACCTGCGGCGAGTTGGTCAGGCAGGCCACCGCCTCGAAGGCCTTCAGCCCCTCGTAGGGCAGCGTGCTGCTGTGCAGCTTGGCGTTGATCACGAAGCTGTTGGCCATCAGCAGCAGCGTGTGGCCGTCGGCCGGCGCCTTGGCGACGAAACCGGTGCCGATGATCGTGCCGCCGCCCGGCTTGTTCTCGATCACGACCGGCTGGCCCAGCGTCTGCGACATGTGCTGGCCGATCAGGCGGGCCTGGATGTCGCCGGTGCCGCCGGCCGTCCAGGGCACGATGATCTTGACGGGTTTGGCGGGAAAGGCCTGCGCGAAGGCGGCGGGCGCGATGCCCGTGCCGATGGCGGCTGCGCCGGCAGCCAGGAGTTCACGGCGATTCAGCATGTCGAAGTCCCCAGTTGATGCGCGCGAATTGTGCGTGCAGCGGGTGCCGTTGTCATTGGCGTTTTGCCGGGGGCAGCGGCCCGCTGCCGGCCGATGCAGCCGCTGGATCGAGAACTTTCTTCCTGCCCGCCGCGCCGGATGCGTACCACCGACTCCGTTGCGCCGGCGCGGGTGGTGTTGTCCCCGGCGCCCGATCACGCGGGGCGGTGCGCCAGCACCCGGCCGCGATTGAGCAGGTGCCCCGGGTCGAGCGCGTTCTTCAGCGCGTGCATGGCGGCGATCTCCTGGGCGCTGCGCGAATGCGGCAGGAACTCGCGCTTGGAGACGCCGATGCCGTGCTCGGCCGAAATCGAGCCGTGGTACTCGCCCACCAGCCGGTAGACCGCTTCCTGGATCGCCTGGAAGGTCGCCGGCTGGTCCGGTGGCTGGTGCACGGCCAGGTGCAGGTTGCCGTCGCCCAGGTGGCCGTACACCACGGTGTCGCAGCGCGGATCGATGGCGCGCACCGCCGCTTCGAACCTCGGCACGAAATGCTCCATGGCGGCGATCGGCAGGCTGACGTCGAACGGCACCGCCGGCATCAGCGTGCGCGAGACCTCGACCGAGATGTCGCGCAGCTTCCACAGCGCCTCGTTCTCGGCGCCCGACTTGGCGATGACGGCATCCGACACGGTGCCGTCTTCCAGCACCAGCTGCAGCAGCCCCTCGAGGTTGGCCGCGCCGCCGGTGCCGGCGCTGGAGGTCTCGATCAGCGCGTAGTACGGCTGGCCCGGCGGCAGCGGCGCCGCCTTGCCGACGATCCCGAGCGCGCGCGAGAAGTAGGAGTCCCACATCACCTCGAACGCGGTGAGCTCGCCACCCAGGCGCTGGCGCGCCTGCCGCAGCAGGGCCCGCACCTGGGCGAACTCGCCCAGCGCGCACAGCGCCACGGTGCGCTCGCCCGGTTTGGGCACCAGCCGCAGCACGGCGCGCGTCACCACCCCCAGGATGCCTTCGCTGCCGATGAACAGGTGCTTGAGATCGATGCCGGTGTTGTTCTTGATCAGCGGCTTGAGCCCGTCCAGGACGGTGCCGTCCGCCAGCACCGCCTCCAGCCCCACCACCAGTTCGCGCGTCATGCCGTAGCGGATCACGCGGTTGCCGCCGGCATTGGTGGAGATGTTGCCGCCGACGGTGCAGCTGCCGCGCGCGCCGAGGTCGAGCGGGAACATCAGCCCGGCCGCATCCAGCCGCTCCTGCAGCGCCTGCAGCACGACGCCGCCCTGCACCGTGGCCATCGCGGCATCGGCGTCGATGTTCTCGATCGCATTCATGCGTTCCATCGACAGGACCACCTCGCCCTGGCACGGCACGTGCGACTGCACCAGGCCGGTGCGCCCGCCCTGGGTCACCACCGGGATGCCGGCGGCATGGCAGATCGCGAGCGCCCGCGACACCTGCTCGGTGCTGGCCGGCCGCAGCACCGCCAGCGGCAGCGCCCCGCGCGTGCCCTTGATGTCCACGAGGTAGCGCTCCTCGGTGTCCGCCCCGGGCACGAAGCCGCGCGGCCCGAGTTCCTGCTGCAGCGCCTGGAGCGCGTCACGGGTATCCATCCTTGCCTCCATGGGCCGCGACGGCGGCGGCCGTGTCAAAAATACAACCGCCATGGTGCCATGAGCCAGGCTGCGACGGCAGGGCTTTCCGGTAGCATCGCGCGACGCGGCGGCCCGGTCCGGTGGGGCCGGCGAAACCGAGCAGCCGATGGCCGACCCGTCCGAACCGCAGTCCCCGGCACCGCCGCCCGCCGCCCGGCCGGCGCAGCTGCGATCGCGCCTGTTCGTGCTGGCCGCCAGCGGCCTGCTGCCGCTGGCGCTGATGGCCGGGATCGCGCTCGCCTCTCTCGTCGAGGACCGCCAGGCCGCGACCCAGCATTCGGCGCTGACGCTGTCGCGCGCACTGGCCACCGCCGTCGATGCCGACCTGCGGGCCACCGTGGCCGTGCTGGGCACGCTGTCGCAAAACGAGGACTTGCAGGACGGCCAGTTCGAACGCTTCTATCGCGTCGCCCGGCGCGTGGCCGTGCAGCAGGGCTGGCGCGCGATCGTCCTGAGCGACGCCAAGGGCCAGGTCGTCGTCCGCACGGCCGCGCCCTTCGGCCACGCCGACCGGCGCCCGGTCGAGCCCGAGAGCATCGCCCAGGCCCTCGCGCTGCAGCGGCCCGTGGTCGGCGTGGTCACCGAGGGCTCGGCGCCGGGACAGGCGTTCGGCGTGCGGCTGCCGCTGCGGCTGCGCAGCAACGACCAGTACGTGCTGTCGGCCGTGCTGAATACCGATCAGGTCCTGAACGTGCTGCAACGCCAGTCGGTGCCGGGCGCCTGGGTGGTCGCCGTGTTCGACCGCAGCGGCCACCGCGTCGCGCGCACGCGGCAGGCGCTGAACCAGCGGCCGTCGCCGAGCCTGGCGGCACTGCTGCGGGAAGGGCGGGCCGAAGGCGTGGGCGTGACGACGACGCTGGAGGGCCAGCGCAGCCTCACCGGGTACACCAGGCTGCCGGACTCGGGCTGGGTGATCGCGGTGGCGATCCCGGCCGCCGAAGCGCAGGAGGTCGCCCTGGGTCCGATGCTGGCGGTGCTGCTGGGACTGGTCGCCTCGCTGGCGCTGTCGGCGTATCTCGGCTGGATCTTCGCCGGCCGGGTGAGCAAGCCGATCGGGGTGCTCAAGGACGCCGCCGCCGCGCTCGGACGCGGCGAGCCGGTGCAGCCGACCGGCCTGGAGATCGCCGAGCTGGAGGAAGTGGGCGGGGCGCTGGCGCGGGCGTCGGCGCAGCGCGAGCAGTTCATGCAGGAGCTGCGCCAGGGACAGGCCGAGCGCGAGGCGCTGCTGCGGCAGGTGACCGACGCCTTGCGCGCGGCGGAGGACGCCGGCCGCATCAAGGACGAATTCCTGGCCATCCTCGGCCACGAGCTGCGCAACCCGCTGGCGCCGATCGCGATGGCGATGCAGCTGATGGCGATCAAGGGCGATCCGGCCACGACGGCCGAACGGCGGATCGTGGACCGCCAGCTGGCGCACATGACGCGGCTGGTCGACGATCTGCTGGACCTGTCGCGCATCACCGGCAAGCGGCTGGCGATGAAGATGGCGCCGCTGCGGGTGGGCGAACTGGTGCAGCAGGCGGCCGATGCCATCGGTCCGGTGCTCGGCGGCCGGCGCCTGCGGGTCGAGATCGCCTCGGCGGCGGCCGACGCCTGGGTGTCGGGCGACGAGGCCCGGCTGGCCCAGGTGTTCGGCAACCTGCTGGGCAACGCGGTGAAGTTCACCCCGGCCGATGGCGAACTTGCGATCGCGGCGCGGCTGACCGACGGCGCCGTCGAGATCGAGGTGGGCGACAGCGGCTCGGGCATGTCGCCCGACGTGCTGGCGCGCGCGTTCGAGCCGTTCTTCCAGGAGCGGCAGGGCGACGACCGCTCGCGCGGCGGGCTCGGCCTGGGACTGGCGATCGTCAAGAGCCTGGTCGAGATGCACGGCGGCAGCGTGCTGGCCGAGAGCGCGGGCCACAACCGCGGCAGCCGGGTGCGCGTGCGGCTGCCGCTCGCGAGCTCGCCGGCGCCTGCCGATCCGGTCCCCACGGTGCCGGCGCCCGGCGGCGCGGGCCGGGTGCTGCTGGTCGACGACAACCGCGATGCCGCGGATACCAGCGCCGCGCTGCTGGAGATCAGCGGCTATGAAACCCGCGTCGCGTACGACCCGCGGGACGCGCTGGCGCTGCTGGCCGACTACGCGCCCGACGTCGCCGTCCTCGACATCGGCCTGCCCGGCATGAGCGGCTACGAGCTGGCGCGGCATGTGCGGGCGCATCCGAACGGGGCCCATTGCGGGCTGATCGCGCTGACCGGCTACGGCCAGGCCGACGACGTCGCGATGGCCAGGCAGCACGGCTTCGACGTGCACCTGGCCAAGCCGGCGGCGGCCGACGTGTTGCTCGCCCGGATCGCGGAGCTGATCGAGCGGCGCCGGAATTAGGTCCGCCGCGGCGCGGTCCGCGTGTTCGGGGCGGCGGGGCACGGCGTCCCGGCCCCTACAATGTTTTCTCATCCTTTGGGGCGGCATCGTGACGGACGCAGCACAGACCCTGGCGGCCCTGTACCGCACCATGGTCCGGATCAGGGCTTTCGAAAACGCGGCCGAGACCGCCAGCCAGGGCGGCGTCAGTGCCTTCGGCGTGGCCGCCGGCACGGCGGCCAAGGTGCGCGGGCCGCTCCATCTGTCCACCGGCCAAGAAGCCGTGGCCGCGGGCGTGTGCGCGCACTTGCGGCGCGAGGACTATCTGACTTCCACCCACCGCGGCCACGGCCACACGCTGGCCAAGGGCGCGCAGCCCGATCGCATGATGTGCGAACTGTTCGGCAAGGCGCCGGGCTACAACGGCGGCAAGGGCGGCTCGATGCACATCGCCGACTTCTCGGTCGGAATGCTGGGCGCCAACGGCGTGGTGGCCGCCGGCCTGCCGATCGCCGTCGGCGCGGCCCACGCGCAGAAGCTGCTCGGGCGCCGCGCGATCACTGCCTGCTTCTTCGGCGACGGCGCGATCAACCGCGGTCCCTTCCTCGAGGCGCTCAACTGGGCGCGGGTCTACCAACTGCCGGTGCTGTTCGTCTGCGAGGACAACCGCTGGAGTGCCACGACCGCCAGCGGCCCCATGACCGGGGGCGAGGGCGCGGCTGCGCGCGCGGCCAGCTGCGGCATCCCGGCGCAGCCGGCCGACGGCAACGACGTGCTCGCCGTGCACCAGGCCGCCGCGCGGCTGGTGGGCGAAGTGCGGCGCGGCGGCGGACCGCGCCTGCTGCACGCGCTGACGTACCGGGTCAAGGGTCATGTGTCGGTCGACGCCGCCGCCTACCGGGACCCCGCCGAAGTGGCCGCGGCGCTGGCGACCGACCCCATCGCGCGGGCGCGGCAACGCTATCTGGCGCTGCCCGACACCTCCGCGGCGACGCTGGACCAGCTCGATCGCGACGCGGCGCGGGAAATCGAAGCCGCCGTGGCGGCCGCCAACGCGGCGCCCTGGCCCCCGGCGGCGGCGGCCTATGCCGACGTGCAGGACACCGGAGCCGGTCAATGGCGGTGATGACGTACGCGCAGGCGGCGGCGCTGGCGCTGCAGCACGAGATGGAAGCCGATGCGACGGTGGTCGCGATCGGCGAGGACGTCGGGCGCGGTGGCATCTTCGGCCAGTACGCCGGCCTGCAGGCGCGCTTCGGCCCGCAGCGTGTCGTCGACACGCCGATCAGCGAGGCGGCGATCATGGGCGCCGGCGTCGGCATGGCGCTCGCGGGCCTGCGGCCGGTGGTCGAGATGCGGGTGGTCGACTTCGCCCTGTGCGCCATGGACGAACTGGTGAACCAGGCCGCCAAGAACCGCTTCATGTTCGGCGGCCAGGGCCGCGTTCCGATGGTGGTGCGCATGCCGATCGGCATCTGGGACGCCTCGGCGGCGCAACACTCGCAGTCGCTGGAGAGCTGGTTCGCGCACATGCCCGGCCTGGTGGTGGTCTGCCCGGCCACGCCGCAGGACAACTATTCGATGCTGCGCGCGGCGCTGGCCAGCGGCGACCCCGTCGTCTACATGGAGCACAAGACGCTGTGGGGCCTCGCGGGCGAGGTCGATCCCGCGCGGGCGGTGCGGCTGGGAACCGCGCGTGTCGCGCGGCCCGGCCGCGACGTCACGGTGGTGAGCTGGAGCCGGCAGCTGCAAGCCTGCGCGCAGGCCTGCGAAGCGCTGGCGGCCGACGGCGTCGAGGCCGAACTGATCGACCTGCGCTCGATCTGGCCCTGGGACCGCGACAGCGTCCTGGGCTCCTGCGCCCGCACCGGACGGCTGCTGGTGGTGCACGAGGCCGTGCAGGCGGCCGGCTTCGGCGCGGAGCTCGCCGCCACGGCGGCGGAGGCGACCGGCTGCCGGGTGCGACGGCTGGGCGCCCCGCGGATCCCGGTCGGCTACGCGCCGGTCCTGGAGGCCGAATCGCGCGTGACCGCCGACCAGATCGCCGCCGCCGCGCGCGCGCTCGCCGGGCGCTAGAGGTATCCACCATGGCCGCCCCGGGACCGCGTCTGTAACCTTTCACCCCGAATCCATGTCCGCATCTTCCGAAGACACCACGCACATCGCCGGCGAGCTGCCGGACCCCGCCGGCATCGAGGAGCCCACCCGCGTGCCGCTGGCGATCGAGGACTGGCTCACCGTGATCGTGATGGCCCTGCTGGCGCTGATCACGTTCGCCAACGTGCTGGTGCGCTACTTCACCGACCAGTCGTTCGCCTGGACCGAGGAGTTCTCGGTGTTCCTGATGATCGTGCTGGCGCTGGTGGCCGGCTCCGCCTCGGTCGCGCGCAACCTGCAGATCCGCATCGAGTACTTCGCCGACAACGGCTCGCCGGCCAGGCAGCGGCGGCTGGCCCAGTTCGGCGCGCTCATGGTGTTCGCGCTGTTCGCGCTGATCGCCGTCCTCAGCACCCGCATGGTCTACGACGACTTCAGCTACGGCGAGACCTCGCCCGGCATCGGCGTGCCGCAGTGGTGGTACACGATCTGGCTGCCGGTCATGTCGGTGGCCATCGCCGGCCGTGCCCTGGGCCTGTTCGTCCGCCGCGGGCGGAAGGCAGGCGCCGAATGATCGCGACGCTGCTGTTCGTCGCCTTCATCGTCATGCTGCTGGCGGGCGTGCCGATCGGCGCCGCGCTGGGCCTGGCCGGCGCCGTCTGCATCGCCATCGCCAATCGCGACGCCCAGTGGTTCGGCCTGCTGGCGGTGCCGCAGAATTTCTACGCCGGCCTGGGCAAGTACCCGCTGCTGGCGATCCCGATGTTCGTGCTGGTCGGCTCGATCTTCGACCGCTCCGGCGTCGCCTCGCGGCTGGTGAACTTCGCCATCGCCATCGTCGGCCGCGGCCCCGGCATGCTGCCGCTGGTGGCGATCGGCGTGGCGATGTTCCTGGGCGGCATCTCCGGCTCGGGCCCGGCCAACGCCGCGGCGGTGGGCGCCGTGATGATCGCGGCGATGCGGCGCGCCGGCTATCCGCCGGCGTACGCGGCCAGCGTCGTCGGCGCCGCCGCGGCGACCGACATCCTGATTCCGCCGTCGGTGGCCTTCATCGTGTATTCGGTGCTGGTGCCCAACGCCTCGGTGCCGGCGCTGTTCGCCGCCGGCATGGTGCCGGGGATCCTGGCCGGGCTGGCGCTGATGATTCCGGCGGTGCTGCTGGCGCGCAGGCACGACATGGGACAGCTCGAGTCGAGCCTGCCCCGGCCGGCGTTCTGGGCCAGCCTGCGCGAGGCGAGCTGGGGCCTGTTCGCTCCGGTGCTGATCCTGGGCGGCATGCGCGCCGGCTGGTTCACGCCGACCGAGGCCGCGGTGGTCGCGGTGTTCTACGGGCTGTTCGTCGGCATGGCGATCCACCGGACGATCCGCGTGCGCGACCTGTTCGTGATCCTGCGCGAGTCGGGCGAGCTGTCGGCGGTGATCCTGCTGGTGGTGTCGCTGGCCGGCATCTTCGCCTATTCGCTGTCGACGCTGGGCGTGATCGATCCGGTGACGCGGGCGATCGTCGATTCCGGCCTGGGCGAATACGGCGTGCTCTCGCTGCTGATCGCGCTGCTGATCACCGTGGGCATGTTCCTCGACGGCGTGTCGATCTTCCTGATCTTCGTGCCGCTGCTGCTGCCGATCGTCAACCACTACCACTGGGACGTGGTCTGGTTCGGCGTCATTCTCACGCTGAAGGTGTCGCTGGGCCAGTTCACGCCGCCGCTGGCGGTCAACCTGATGGTGTCGTGCCGCATCGCGCGAGTACCCATGGAGGACACCGTGCGCTGGGTCGGCTGGATGCTGTTCTCGATGTTCTGCGTGATGGTGATGGTGATCGCCTGGCCGCAGCTCGCGCTCTGGCTGCCGCGTCACCTCGGCTACTGATTCGTTCCACCCGCTTCGTTCACCCAAGGAGACCACAGATGAAATTCCGCCGCACCGTGCTGGGCCTGGCCGTCGCCGCCACCGCCCTCGCGTTTGGCACCGGCGCCATGGCGCAGGCCGCCTACAAGCCCGAATACAAGATGTCGCTGGTGCTGGGTCCGCCCACCCCGTGGGGCATGGCCGGCAAGATCTGGGCCGACCTGGTCAAGGAGCGCACGCAGGGGCGCATCAACATCAAGCTGTATCCCGGGGTCTCGCTGATCCAGGGCGACCAGACGCGTGAGTTCAGCGCGCTGCGCCAGGGCGTGATCGACATGGCGATCGGCTCGACCATCAACTGGTCGCCGCAGGTCAAGGAGCTGAACCTGTTCTCGATGCCGTTCCTGATGCCCGACTACGCCGCCGTGGATGCGCTGACGCAGGGCGAGGTCGGCAAGCGGATCTTCCAGACCGTCGAGAAGGCCGGCGTGGTGCCGCTGGCCTGGGGCGAGAACGGCACGCGCGAGCTGACCAATTCCAAGAAGCCGGTGAAGTCGCCCGAGGACCTCAAGGGCATGAAGATCCGCGTGGTCGGCTCGCCGCTGTTCTCCGACACCTTCAACGCGCTGGGCGCGAATCCGACGCAGATGAGCTGGGCCGATGCCCAGCCGGCGCTGGCCAGCGGCGCGGTGGACGGCCAGGAGAACCCGATGTTCCTGTTCACCATCCTGAAGATGCACACCGTCGGGCAGAAGTACGTGACCACCTGGGGCTACGTCACCGACCCGCTGATCTTCGTGGTCAACAAGGAAATCTGGAATTCGTGGACGCCGGCCGACCAGAAGATCGTGCGCGAGGCGGCGGTGGAAGCCGGCCGCCAGGAAATCGCGCTGGCCCGCAAGGGACTGGTGGAAGCCGACAAGCCGCTGCTCAAGGAAGTGGCCGGGCTGGGCGTGACGGTGACGCAGCTCTCGCCGGCCGAGCGCGAGGCCTTCGTCAAGGCGACCCGCCCGGTCTACAACAAGTGGAAGGCGACCGTGGGCGCCGACCTGGTCAACACGGCCGAGAAGTCGATCGCGGCGCGCAAGAAGTAGGGGCCGACCCAACCCAACAGCCGAACGCAGAGGAGGCAAAAGGACGCAGAGGCCGCAGAAAGTTCAGACAGAGAGTTCGTCTTGCCTCCCTGCACCGGGCTTCGTTCGCGGCCACTGCGTGACCTCTGCGCCCCTCTGCGTTCGGCTGCTGGGTTTGCGCCGTGCGCCGCGCGGCGGACGGGCTCACCGCGAGAAGCTGCTGACGGCGAACATGCGCCTGGCCTTGTCGTTGAGCTCCTGCTGCCTCAGCATGATGCGGGGCAGGTCCGGATGCAGCGGGTTGATCTCGCGCATCGCCCAGCGGTAGAAGGCCTGGGCGACCATGACGTGGATGAGGCTGAGGATTTTCATTGCTCTATCGTGCCGAGCGGCCGAATCCACGTTGTAGGCAGCAGGCTCGTCCATATCGGCGCTTGTCTGACACGCGGTGTCGGACGAAATGGACGATTCGCCCGGCAGCGGCTTGTTGCCTTGCTCACCAACGGTTGCGCTGCCTCAGCAGCGGCCCCCGGTATTTTCCCTGGCGCGGCGACCGCTGTGGCGCGCGGGCCACGGCCGGGACGGGCTGACAGGCGGAGCGGGCCCGCGCTCTGGCGCAGCCGCTCGGCGTGAAGCCGCAAGTCAGTCCCACCGCGGCGACAGCGTGAAGCGAGCCTCGAGCGTGGCGCCGGGTTCCAGCCGGGCGCCGCCGAGCGGACCGCGCCCGTACTCGGGCAGCAGGTTCAGCCAGTCGGTGCACTGGCTCACCGGCTCGGCGCAGAAGTGGTCGGCGCCGCGCGGGCAGTACAGCACGAAGTAGTCGAGCGGCGCCTGGGCCTCCATCAGCAGGCTGCGGCGCGGTCCCTGCGCATCGAGCGGCCACTCCACCAGCGTGCGGTGCTCCCAGCCGACGAAGTTGTTGTCGAGATCGAGCTGCGACAGCAGCACGCCCTCGCGCAGCTGCGCCACCGCATCGGTGACCTCCAGCGCCGTCGGCATCACTTCGGCGTCGCCGACCCACATCGCCGCCGCCGGGCTGGTGAGCCTGGTGCCGCTGGGATGCGGAAAGTAGGGGTGGTGGCCGATGCCGGCCGGCATCGCCGCCGTGTCCAGGTTGGTGACCGTCATCGTCACGCGCAACTGCTGCGGCGTGAGCTCCAGATGCTGTTCGGCGCAGAAGCGCCAGGGCCAGGCCGGGCTGGCGGATGCCTCCAGCCGCAGCGACGCGTGGTGGTCGCCGCGCAGCGTCACGGTCCAGGGTCGCTGCCAGCCGATGCCGTGCAGCGGATGCGGCGAGGCCTGCGCGGGATGGTTGGACGGAAAGCGCAGCTCCCGGCCCTCGAAGCTGGCGCGGCCGTGGCGGATGCGGTTGCAGAACGGCACCAGCGGGAAGCTGGCCATGGCGAGCGGGTCGCCGCGGGCCAGCCCGTGCGCGCTGGCCGGACGCAGCCAGTCCACCCGGCCGCTGCGGCCGCCGGCGTGCCACGCGCCGTCGAAGCGCGCGAGCGAGCCTCCGACGGCGGGCGCGACCTGCAGGCGCAACGGCCCGGCGGTCAGTTCGAGCAAACGGGAGCCGTCTTGCAGGTCGCCGGATGCGCGTGGCTCAGCGGCCATCGCCGTCGGCGTCGCCCGGCAGCTTGCGCTCCAGGCGATCCCAGCCGGCGCGCGCGGCATGGCGCGCTTCGTCCCAGCTCAGGCGCGACTGCGCGCGGTAGGACTCGTCCCAGTCGCTGCGGAACGAGGGCTCGTAGGTGTCGAAGTCGCCCTGGTCGTAGCGGGCCCGGCTTTCCCAGCCCAGCCGGTAGGCCGGCTGGTAGTCGTCGTACGTGCGCTCGGGGTTGTAGTACGGCTCGTTGACATGGTTTTCGCGCCAGTACGCATCCTCGTGATCGTGGTTCACGGCGTGCGCGGCGCCCTTGCCCGCCATGCCACCGGCCACCGCGCCCGCGACCGCGCCGACGCCGGCGCCCACCGGACCGGCCATCGCGCCGCCGGCGGTGGCGCCGGCCGCCGCGCCGCCACCGACGCCCAGCCCCTTGCCGAGGTTGTGTTCATGCTGGTAGTCCTGCGGCTGCGGATGGGCCGCCTCGGCCGCGCCGCGGCCCACCAGGCCGCCGGCCACGGCGCCGATCACGCCGCCGACGGCCGCGCCGACCGGCCCGCCGACCACGGAGCCGGCGGTGGCGCCCGCCACCGCGCCGCCCGCGGCGCCGATGCCGGTGCCGATCGGATGGTCCTTGGTGATGTTGTCGAGATCGTCGATCTTTTCCTTGGCAGCCATGTATTTCTCCTGGATGGTTCGAAAGTGGCTCCATGGTCGGGCGACCTCCGGCTGGCCGGCGTCAGCCGCGGGACCAGGTGCTCGTAGGAATCGGATGCGGGCCCGCGTCTGCGCCGCCGCGCCTCAAGGGCCCCGCAGCTGCCTGGCCGTGGCCTTGGACTCATCGAACTGCGCCCGCAGCCGAGCCAGTTCGTCAGCGCTGGCGCGCGCCGCGTTGCAGTAGTCCAGCTTCCAGTCGGCCGAGGCGCTCCAGCGCTGGGGCGACTGCACGGTGGTGCGCGGCGCCGGCGCGGACTCGAGCACGCGCAGGGCAAGCTCCAGCGTGTCGGCCTGGGACCGCAGATCGTGCGGCTTGCCGGCGGGGTTGCCCAGCGGGAAGTCGCTGAACAGGAAGCGCGGCACGCCGGCATGCTCGACCACGTCCTTGGCGCAGCCCAGCACCACCGTCGCGATGCCGGCGGCTTCCAGCGCCCGGGCCACCAGGGCGAGCGTCTGGTGGCACACCGGGCAGTTCGCCAGCAGCAGCGCCACGTCCACGCCGTCGGCGCGGCAGCGGTCGACGATCTCGGGCGCATCGACCGCCATCGTGTGACGCTGGCTGCGGTTGGTCGGCGCGCCGTGGAAGCGCGGCGCGAGCTCGCCGACGCGCCCTTGCGCCACCGCCCGGCGCAGCGCCGGCAGCGCAAACCAGGTGCCGCTGTCTTCCATGCTGGTGTGCCGGCGGTCGATCGCGACGTGCGAGATGCGCAGGTCGTGGTCGCGCGCGGTGTCGCCCGAATACACGGCGTAGAACTTCGCCGCGGCGTTGTACGGCGCGCCCGGTCCCTGCGGTCCCTTGTCGGGCTGGTAGGGCGCGGCGGTGGTGACGACCGTCGCGCGCGCCTGCGCCAGCGGCTTGCGCGGCGCCTGGAACGGCACGGCGCCGAAATGGGCCCAGCGATAGGGATTGCCGTAACCGAGCGCGAGGTACCAGTCGCGCGTGCGCTGCATGTAGGCAACCGGGATGTCGTCTTCGGGCGCGAAGCCCAGGTCGGCGTCGCTGCCAGCGGCGATGTTCATCGGTGACCTCCTGCCGCGATTGTCGGGCCGCCGCCTGCCGCCGCGGATCGCGTTTGACACGCATCAACAGGGTTAACCCTAGGGTGCTCCACAATGAAACCGTTGCTGATGGCCCGGTGTTCCCGGGGCACGGCGACCCAACCCGCACTCCCCGGAGGGGCTGCAGACTCGATGTCGATGGCGGGCTGGCTCCCCGGCCGACCGGGCGCATCGCGCCCAGCGGGCGATGCAGGCCACCTGCATGTCCGCAAGCTGGCCGGACTTTCGACAAAGAAGAAAGGACCCGCATCCTGGCCGCAGGCCGGGAGGGGACTTGCCATGCTGTTCGCACTGCAACTTGCCATCGTCCTGATCTGCCTGTTCTACGGCGCACGCAAGGGCGGCATCGCCCTCGGCCTGCTGGGAGGGATCGGACTCGTCATCCTCGTGTTCGGCTTCCGCCTGCCCGCCGGCAAGCCGCCGGTGGACGTGATGCTCACCATCGTCGCCGTGGTCGCCGCCTCCGCCACGCTGCAGGCCTCGGGCGGGCTGGACGTGATGCTGCAGGCGGCCGAGAAGATCCTGCGCCGCAATCCCAAGTACGTGTCGATCCTGGCGCCGTTCACCACCTGCGTGCTGACGATGCTGTGCGGCACCGGCCACGTCGTCTACACGATGCTGCCGATCATCTACGACGTCGCCATCAAGAACGACATCCGCCCCGAGCGGCCGATGGCCGGCGCCTCGATCGCCAGCCAGATGGGCATCCTCGCCAGCCCGGTTTCCGTGGCGGTGGTGTCGCTTGCCGCCTTCCTGGCCAAGGCGCCGGCCGGCGGCGTCCCCATCAGCTTCGTCACGCTGCTGTCGATCACCATTCCCGCCACGCTGCTGGGCGTGCTGGCGATCGGCATCTTCAGCTGGTTCCGCGGCAAGGACCTCGCCGACGACGCGGAATTCCAGGCCCGCATCGCCGACCCCGAGAACCGCAAGCGCATCTACGGCGACTCCACCACGCTGCTGGGCAAGAAGCTCGGCGCGGGCCAGTGGGCGGCGATGTGGCTGTTCCTCGGCGCGATCGTCGTGGTCGCGATCCTGGGCGCCTTCGAATCGCTGCGGCCGATGGTCGCCGGCAAGCCGCTGTCGATGATCCTCACCATCCAGATGTTCATGCTGCTGGCCGGGGCGCTGATGGTGGTGCTGACCAAGACCGACCCGGCCGCGATCGGCAAGAGCGAAGTGTTCCGCGCCGGCATGATCGCGGTGATCGCCGTGTTCGGCATCGCCTGGATGGCCGACACCGTGTTCGAGGCCAACCTGCCGGGCCTGAAGGCCGGCCTGGCGGAGGTCGTGAAGACGCATCCCTGGGCCTACGCGCTGGCGCTGCTGCTGGTATCGAAGCTGGTGAACTCGCAGGCCGCCGCCGTCAGCGCGATGGTGCCGGTGGCCCTGGCGATCGGCGTGCCGCCCGGCTACATCGTGGCGTTCGCCGCCGCCAGCTACGGCTACTACATCCTGCCGACCTATCCGAGCGACCTGGCGACGATCCAGTTCGACCGCTCGGGCACCAGCCGCATCGGCAAGTACGTGATCAACCACAGCTTCATCCTGCCGGGCCTGATCGGCGTGGCGACGTCCTGCCTGTTCGGCCTGGTGCTGGCGACCGCGCGCGGGCTGATCTGACGCGGGGAGCAGCGGCCGCGACGAACGCGAACCGCCGCCGGTGAGCCAAAAGAGAAAGGACGGCGCGAGCCGTCCTTCTTCTTTCGGAGGCGCCCTCAGGGTTGCCGGTAGGCCTGCACCGTCTCCCACGCCACCGCCTGCAGGTGGCGCGCGACGGCCGGATCGAGTCCCGCGGCATACGAGAGGCCGACCGGCGACTTCCCGAACAGCGTCGCGTAGGTGGTGCAGGCGGCGAGGTAGCTGCCGGCGACGCTGGGATGGCGCTTGTCGGCCGCGTACAGCTCCAGCTCCGGCTTCAGGGCCACCGAACGGGCGAAGGCCAGACCGGCCGGAATCACCTGTGCCCGGTTCTCGCGGGCCGCGGCCGTGTAGGCGTCGGCCAGCCCCTGCGTCATCGAAGGCACGTCCTTGTACGCCCACGACATGAAGAACACCGGCCGGGCGCCGTGGCGGCGCACGATCTCGCTGTTCTTCCTCATGGACTCGGTGAACACGGTCTTGAGCTGCGGATGCACCGGGCACTGGCTGCAGTCCATCATCACCGCGACGTCGAACAGCCGGTCGAGCTTGTTGAAGACGACCTTGTTGTCGGACGTGAAGGAATACTTGCCGATGGCGTTCGGCCGGAGGTACGACTCGACGTCGTGCCAGTCGGCGCCGGAGCCGCTGATGGTGACCATGGTGTGGCGATGCCGGAAGCCGGGCAGGCCCTCGGCGACCAGGCGCGCCATGTGGGTGGTGATGCCGTTGTTGTAATAGAAGAAGCTGTTGCCGATGTAGATCGCCGAGGCCGGCGGTTGTCCCGCGGGCGCCATCGCCACCGGTGCGGCGGCGGGCGCGGACAGGGGCGTGTGCGAGCACGCGGCGAGCGCGAGCAAGGCGGCAGCCAGCAGGGTGCGGAACGCCGCGGCGGACAGGCGGGACATGGAGGCTCCTCGTTGTTGGGGCGGTCACAGCCTACCCGGGCGGGCCGGCGCGGCCCATCGGTGGTTTCAGCAGTGGGCCGC
Organism: Ramlibacter sp.; assembly: GCF_035554825.1. Lineage (GTDB taxonomy): Bacteria > Pseudomonadota > Gammaproteobacteria > Burkholderiales > Burkholderiaceae_C > Ramlibacter. The sequence goes on from NZ_DATMHS010000023.1 coordinate 35,963, forward strand.
ACCGGCGGTCGCAGCAAAGACACCCGACGGCGACTTTGGACCGAGGCGCCCCGCGCGTTGTCACGGGATGAGGGCAAGTCCCATTCCAGCGGCGCCCGCCGGACCCAGAATTCGAGTCTTGGCGACAGCGCTCAGGGAGGCAAACGATGCCGGATGCAGGGGTGGACCCCGACGCCGCGGACAGCGAAGTGCTGGTGATCGGTGCCGGTCCGGCCGGGCTGGCGGTGTCGGCCTGCCTGATCCGCCAGGGGCTGCGGCCGCGCGTGATCGAGAAGGCGCAGAGCGTGGGCGCTTCCTGGCACGGGCATCCACCGGCGCCTGCACCTGCACACCGTGAGCCGCCATTCGGCGCTGCCGTTCGTGCCGTTTCCTGCCGGCTCGCCGCGCTACGTGCCGCGCGAACAGGTGGCCGAGTACCTGGAGTCGTACGCACGGCGCTTCGAGATCGCGCCCAGCTTCGGCGAGGAGGCGGTTGCGCTGGCCCGCCGCGGCGAGTCGTGGGCGACGTCGTGCCGCAGCGGCGCGCGCTTCCTGTCGCGGTATGTGGTCGTCGCCACCGGCGCGAACAACGTCCCGAACGTGCCGGCGTTCCCCGGCCAGCAGGCGTATCGCGGCCGGGTGATGCACAGCCGCGAGTACCGCACCGCCGCGCCTTTCGCCGCGCAGCGCGTGCTGGTCGTGGGGATGGGCAACACCGGCTCGGAGATCGCACTCGACCTGGCCGAACACGGCGTGCCCGTCGCGCTGGCCGTGCGCTCGCCGGTGAACGTGGTACGCCGCGACGTCCTGGGGCGGCCAACGCAGCTCACCTCGATGATGCTCGGGCGGCTGCCGACCCGGATCGGCGATGCGGTGGCACGCATGCTGCGCGACCTGACGGTGGGCGATCTCGGCCGCTGGGGCATCACCATGTCCAGCGTTTCGCCGCTGCGCCAGCTGCGCGAGGAGGGGCGCACGCCGATGATCGACGTAGGCACGCTGGCGATGATCAGGCGCGGCCGGATCGCGGTGCGTCCGGGCATCGACGCGTTCAGCGCCGACGGCGTGCGCTTCGTCGACGGCCGCAGCGACCCCTACGACACGGTCATCCTGGCCACGGGGTATCGCCCGGCGCTCGGGGCGCTGTTCCCTGGCCTCGCGCTCGAGGTCGACGCCAACGGGATGCCGGCGAGCCCGATCGGCTCCGGCGAATTCACGGGTGTCTTCTTCGCCGGCTTCGACGTGCGCCAGCCCGGCGGCCTGCTGCGCACCATCGGGCAGCAGGCCGTTCACATCGCGGCGCAGATCGCCCGACTGCGCAACGCGCGCGCGGCTGTCGACTGAAAGGCGCGACTCGGGCCCGCGTCGGCCCGCGCCCGGAACCATCACGCGTTCGCGTGCTGCACTGCCTCCAGTGGCGGTGTTCCCTCGTGGAAGGCGCCGCGGATCATTTCGCGGAACTCGGGCGTGTCCTGGTGGTGGTGAACGGACACAGCGTGCTGGACCGCCGCTTCGAGCAATTCCTGATCGGTGTCGGCGGCGATGGCCACGGTGCAGTTGGAGTCGCTCGGGACCTCACGGCAATCGATGTATTTGCGTGTCATGGGAACTCCTGTCGAAAGGGGTGGATCGACGCCGGCTGGCGTGCCGCTCCCGGGGGGCCCTCCCGCCGGTGCGCGGCAGAGCCTGTGTATACCCGGGCCGACCGGCCGCACCATCCCGCATTCACGGGACACCGCACCATCGGGCTTTACGCGCCGAGCGCCCGCAGCACGTTCTCCGGCGTCGCCGGGGCGTCCAGCCGGACCGCCGCGCCGCCGCGGGCGGCGCCGGCCGCCTCGCGCAAGGCTTCCCAGACGCTGATCGCCAGCATGAAGGGCGGCTCGCCGACCGCCTTGCTGCCGAACACGTTGTCCTCGGGATTGGGCTCGTGCCACAGCTCGATGTTGAAGTGCTCGGGCACGTCGCCCGTCGCCGGGATCTTGTAGGTGCTCGGCGCGTGCGTCGTGAGCAGGCCCTGCTCGTTCCACACCAGCTGCTCGGTGGTGAGCCAGCCGACGCCCTGGATGAAGCCGCCCTCGATCTGGCCGATGTCGATCGCCGGATTGATCGAGGTGCCCACGTCGTGCAGGATGTCGACCTTCAGCACCCGGCTCTCGCCGGTCAGCGTGTCGATGGCCACCTCGCTGCAGGCGGCGCCGTACGCGAAGTAGTAGAACGGCCGGCCCGTCAGGGTCGCCTTGTCGTAGTGGATCTTCGGCGTGCGGTAGAAGCCGTCGCTCCACAGCTGGATGCGGTTGGCGTAGGCCGCCTGCACCACCTCGTCGAAGCTGCGGGTGGTTTTCGGCGAGACCACGGCGCCGCCGCGGAACGTGATGGCGCCGGCGCCGCAACCGTCCAGGCCGGCGACGAACGAGGCCAGGTTGTCGCGGATGTTGCGGGCCGCGAACTGGGCGGCCCGGCCGTTCAGATCGGTCCCGCTGGACGCCGCCGTGGCCGACGCGTTGGGCACCTTGCCGGTCTCGGTGGCGGTGCAGCGCACCCGTTCGAACGGCACGCCCAGTTCGTCGGCCACCACCTGCATGATCTTGGTGTGCAGGCCCTGGCCCATCTCGGTGCCGCCGTGGTTCAGCTGCACGCTGCCGTCGGTGAACACGTGCACCAGCGCGCCGGCCTGGTTGAAGAAGGTGGCGGTGAAGCTGATGCCGAACTTGACCGGCGTGACGGCGATGCCGCGCTTGATGACCGGACTGGACGCGTTCCAGGCCGCGATGGCCGCGCGGCGCCGGCGGTAGCCGCAGGCCTGCTCGATCTTCGCCAGCAGCGGATGGAGGATGTTGTCCTCCACCTTCATCCGGTAGTGGGTGACGTTGCGGTCGTCGATGCCGTACAGGTTGCGTCGGCGCACGTCGAGCGGATCGAGCCCCAGGTGCCGCGCCACGTCGCCCAGGATCGCCTCGATCGCGATCACCCCCTGCGGGCCGCCGAAGCCGCGGAACGCGGTATGGCTCTGGGTGTTGGTCTTGCAGCGGTAGGAGGCGATCTCGACGTCGGAGAGGAAGTAGGCGTTGTCGCAGTGGAAGAGCGCGCGGTCGGCCACCGGACCGGAGAGGTCGGCCGAGAAGCCGCAGTTGGCCAGCATCGTCAGCTTGAGCGCCGTGACGAGGCCGCTGTCGTCGAAGCCGACCTCCCAGTCGTAGGCGAACGGATGGCGCTTGCCGGTGACCAGGAAGTCGTCGTCGCGGTCCAGCCGCAGCTTCACCGGGCGGCCGAACCGGCGCGCGGCCAGCGCGGCCCAGACCGCCACGTGGCCGGCCTGCGTCTCCTTGCCGCCGAAGCCGCCGCCCATGCGCCGGCACTCCACGGTGACGGCGTTGTTCTCCAGGCCGAGCGCGTGCGCCACCCAGTGCTGCACTTCGCCCGGATGCTGGGTGCTCGAATGGATGTGCCACTGGTCCTGTTCCAGCGGGATCGCGTAGGCCACCTGTCCCTCCAGGTAGAAGTGCTCCTGGCCGCCGACTTCGAGCTGCCCGGTCAGGCGGTGCGGCGCGCGCGCCAGCGCGGCTTCGGGCTCGCCGCGGCGCACGACCACCGGCGGCAGCACGTAGCTGCGTGCGGCGTGGGCCGCGCGCGGATCCAGGACGGCCGGCAAGGGATCGATCCGCACCTGCACCTGGCGCGCCGCGCGGCGCGCTGCCATCACGCTGTCGGCGACCACGACCCCGATCACCTGGCCCACATGTTCCACCGCGTCGCGCGCGAACACGGGCTCGTCGTGCACGAAAGTGGCGAGCATCGGATCGCCCGGGATATCGCCGGCCAGCACCACGCCGCGCACGCCGGGCAGCGCCAGCGCGGCGCCGGGATCGACCCCGCGCAGCCGGCCGTGCGCCACGGTGGAGAGGATGGGCGCCGCGTGCAGCGTGCCCTTGATCTCGGCCATGTCGTCGATGTAGGTGGCGCTGCCGGCCACCTGGGCGCGGGCGCTTTCGTGCGGCCGCGGCACGCCGCAGGCGGGGCCGGGCTGGCCGGCCGCGTGCGGCGACTGCGCGGCCGGCGCGAGGTTGCGCTCGCCGGCATCGGCCGGGCCGCCGGGGCCGCCGCCGGTGGCCGCCGTGAAGTCGGTCTCGCGCCGGTTCATGGCGCGCTCCCCAGCGGATCGAGCGCGGCAGCCGGCGGCACGCGCTCGAGGTTGATGTGGTCCAGGCCCTGGCTCTCCAGCCAGAAGCGCTGCATCAGGTTGCCCAGGACCTGGCGCCGGTAGCCCGCGGAGGCGCGCATGTCGGAGATCGGCTGGAACTCCGCGCGCAGGGCCGCCGCCGCCCGCTGCGCGGCCGCCTCGGTCCAGGGCCCGCCGCGCAGCGCTTCTTCGGTGCGCCTGGCCCGCGCCGGCGTCGCCGCCACGCCGCCGGCGCCGATCGAGACATCGGCCACCATGCCGTCCGCCAGCCGCAGGTCGACCACCAGGCACAGCGCCGAGATGTCGTCGTCGTAGCGCTTGGAGATCTTGTAGGCGCGCAGCAGCCCCGCGTCCGGCGCCGGCGCGCGCGGCGGGCGCGGCACCTTGATCCAGGCCAGCACCTCGTCGGCGGCCAGCACGTTGCGGCGGTACCCGGTGTAGAAGTCCTCCAGCGGCAGGGTCCGCTGGCCGCGCGCGCTGGCCAGCACGACCTGGGCCCGCAGCGCGATCAGCAGCGGCATCGAGTCGCCGATCGGCGAGCCGTTGGCCACGTTGCCGCCGAGCGTGCCCGAGTTGCGCACCGGCAGGCCGGCAAAGCGCGCCGTGAAGGTCTTCAGCTGCGGCCAGTGCGCGACCAGCGCGTCGAAGGCATCGGCCAGTGTCACGGCTGCGCCGATGGTCAGGTGGTCGGCGTCCAGCGCGATGCCCCGCAGTTCGGCGACCCGGGTCAGGTCCAGCACCAGCGGAAACTGCCGGTGCTGCTTGGTCACCCAGAGGCCAACGTCGGTGCAGCCCGCCACCAGTTGCGCGTGCGGGTGGGCGCTGCGCGCGGCCAGCAGCCCCGCGAGGTCGAGCGGCGCCAGGTAGGCCGATGCCGGCGTCGGCTCGCGCCGGGCCAGCTGCTGCAGCCGGGCGACCAGCGCCGGCTCGTCCACCGCCACCGCCGGCAGCTCGGCCATCGTCCGCGCCGCGTCCAGGATCGGCCGGTAGCCGGTGCAGCGGCAGAGGTTGCCCGACAGCGCCTCCTGCGCCTGCTCGCGCGTGATCGGCGCGCCGCGCCGCACCCGGCTCTGGTACAGGCCGAACAGGCTCATCACGAAGCCGGGCGTGCAGAAGCCGCATTGCGAGCCGTGGCAACGCACCATTGCCTCCTGGGCCGGATGCAGGCTGCCGTCGGGCGCGGCCAGGTCTTCCACCGTCCACAGCGCCATGCCGTCGATCGAGTGGGCGAGCCGGATGCAGCTGTTGATCGCGCGGTAGCGGATGCCGCCCGCCGCGCCAGGATCGAGCTCGCCGATCACGACGGTGCAGGCGCCACAGTCGCCTTCGCCGCAACCCTCCTTGGTGCCGGTGCAGCCCAGGTCCTCGCGCAGCAGCTCCAGCAGGGTGCGTTCGGGTGGTACATTGCTCAGCGCGACGAGTTCGCCGCGCCGCATGAAACGGATCGTCCTGACTTCCATGGGAGGCCAGTATGGTTGATTTCACGGCGTGCCGTGTCGGGCGCCGCCCCGAACCCACGATGTCAGGAATGCAGCCACCAGTCACATCCCAGGCCTTGAGCCGCCAGCCCGCCGCGCGGCGCGAGCCCCTGGCCGGCGCCGCCGTGCCGGCAGGCGCCGGCGCGCCGGGCCCCGGCCGGGCCGCGGAGGGCCCCGCTTGAGCAGCCCCCGCCTCCAGCTCGCGCACATCACGAAGCGCTATCCGTCGGTCGTCGCCAACCGGGACGTCTCGCTCGCCGTGCTGCCCGGCGAAACCCACGCCGTCCTCGGCGAGAACGGCGCCGGCAAGTCCACGCTGATGAAGATCATCTACGGCTCGGTGATCCCGGACGAGGGCGAGCTGCTCTGGAACGGCCAGCCGGTGGCGATCCGCAATCCGAGCGAGGCGCGGGCGCTGGGCATCAGCATGGTGTTCCAGCACTTCAGCCTGTTCGAGACGCTCACGGTGGCCGAGAACGTGTGGCTCGGGGTCGACAAGAGCATGTCGCTGCCGCAGGTCACCCAGAGCATCGCGGCCAAGGCGGCCGAATACGGGCTCGACGTCGATCCGTTCCGGCCGGTGCACACGCTGTCCGTGGGCGAGATGCAGCGCGTGGAAATCATCCGCGCCCTGCTCACCGATCCCAAGCTGCTGATCCTGGACGAGCCGACTTCGGTCCTGACGCCGCAGGCCGTCGAGCGGCTGTTCGTGGTGCTCAGGAAGCTGGCGGCCCAGGGCTGCAGCATCCTGTACATCAGCCACAAGCTGCACGAGATCCGCGAGCTCTGTACCGCCTGCACCGTGCTGCGCGCGGGCGAGGTCACCGGCGTGTGCGACCCGCGGCAGGAAACCAATGCGTCCCTCAGCCGGATGATGATCGGCGCCGAGCCGCCGGCGCTGGAACACCATGACCGCCAGCCGGGCGAGGTGGTGCTGCGGGTGCGCGACCTGCGGCTGCCGCGCGAGGACCAGTTCGGCGCCGACCTGGAAGGCATCTCGATGGAGGTGCGCGCCGGCGAGGTGGTCGGCATCGCCGGCGTCTCCGGCAACGGCCAGCGCGAACTGCTCTATGCGCTGTCCGGGGAGGACACCCGGGCCGAGCCGTCGGCCATCGAGCTGTCCGGCAAGGCCGTGGGCGGCTACGGCCCGGCCCACCGGCGCCACCTGGGGGTGCATTTCGTCCCGGAGGACCGGCTCGGCCGCGGCGCCGTGCCGACGCTGGGCCTGGCCCACAACCTGATGCTCACGCGCACCGAGTCGATCCGCGCCAGCGGCTGGATCGACCTGAAGGCGCTGCAGCGGCAGGCCGCCGACATCATCGGCCGCTTCAACGTGAAGGCCGGCGGCCCCAACGCCGCCGCCCGCTCGCTGTCGGGCGGCAACCTGCAGAAATTCATCGTCGGCCGCGAGATCGACGCCAACCCGAAGCTGCTGATCGTGTCGCAGCCGACCTGGGGCGTGGACGTCGGGGCTTCGGCCCAGATCCGCGCCGAACTGCTGGCCCTGCGCGACGCGGGCTGCGCCGTGCTGGTGGTCAGCGAGGAGCTGGAAGAATTGTTCGAGATCTGCGATCGACTCCATGTGCTGGCCAAGGGCCGGCTGTCGCCCTCGATCGCCCGGGCCGACGCGACGGTGTCGCAGATCGGCGAGTGGATGAGCGGGCTGTGGCTGGCCCGGCAGGGCGCGCACGCCGCGCCGGAGGCGCATTGATGCTCGCGCTCGAACTGCGCCCCGAGCCGTCGCGCTTCTGGAGCCTGGCCTCGCCGGTGCTGGCGCTGGCGATCACCGTGGTCCTGGGCGTCGTGCTGTTCCTCGCGCTGGGCAAGGACCCGGTGCGCGGCCTGCAGGTGTTCTTCTGGGAGCCGGTCCGCTCGCCCTATGCCTTGGGCGAGCTGATGGTGAAGACCACGCCGCTGCTGCTGATCGCGCTGGGGCTGGCCGTGTGCTTCCGCTCCAACGTCTGGAACATCGGCGCCGAGGGCCAGTTCGTCATCGGCGCGGTGCTGGCCGGCGCGGTGGCGCTGGCCGCCGGCAAGGACACCACCCGCTGGATCGTGCTGCCGATCCTGCTGGCCGGCGTAGCCGGCGGCATGGCCTGGGCGAGCCTCACCGCCTTCCTGCGCGACCGCTTCAACGCCAACGAGATCCTGGTCAGCCTGATGCTGGTGTACGTGGCCGAGCAGGTGCTGGGCTACCTGGTGTTCGGCCCGTTCAAGGACCCGGCCGGCTACAACTTCCCGCAGAGCAAGACCTTCGAGGCCGCGACCCAGATCCCGCGGCTGATGACGGGCTCGCGCATGACGATCGGGCTGCTGATCGCGCTGGCCGGCGTGGCGGCGCTGTGGGTGTTCCTGTTCCGCACCCGGGCCGGCTTCGCGCAGCAGGTCGGCGGGCTGGCGCCGGCGGCGGCGCGCTACGCGGGCTTCTCCTCGCGCCGCGCGCTGTGGACGGCGCTGCTGGTCTCGGGCGGCGCGGCCGGCCTGGCCGGCGCGCTGGAAGTGGCCGGGCCGATCGGCCAGCTCACGCCCTACGTGCCGGCCGGCTACGGCTTCGCCGCGATCATCGTCGCTTTCGTCGGCCGGCTGCATCCGGTCGGCATGGTGTTCTCGGCGGTCCTCATGAGCATGTTCTACATCGGCGGCGAGCTGGCGCAGTCGCGCCTGGGCCTGCCCAATTCGATCACCGGCGTGTTCCAGGGGCTGCTGCTGTTCACGCTGCTGGCCTGCGACACGCTGATGGCCTATCGCGTCCGCTGGACCCACTGGCCCGGTCGGCAAGGAGCGGCCTGAATGGAACAGTACGCACTCCTGGTCGCCGCCACGCTCAACGCCGGCACGGTGCTGGCGATCGCGGCCCTCGGCCTCCTGATCAACGAAAAGGCGGGCGTCGTGAACCTCGGCGCCGAAGGCATCATGCTGTGCGCCGCGATCGCCGGCTTCGCCACCGTGGTGCACACCGGCAACGACTGGCTCGGCTTTGCCGCCGGCATGGGCGCCGGCGCGCTGCTGGCCGCCGTGTTCGGCGTGCTGGCGATCTGGCTGAACACCAACCAGTACGCCACCGGCCTGGCGCTGAGCCTGTTCGGCGCCGGCTTCTCGGCGTTCGCCGGCATCAAGTACGTCCAGGAAAAGCTGCCGCCGCGCCACCAGTTCGCGCTTCCCGGCCTGCAGGACCTGCCGCTGCTCGGCCCGGCGCTGTTTCGCCAGCATCCGATGGTCTACCTCGCGATCGCGCTGGTGGCGTGGCTGGTGTGGTTCCTGTACCGCTCGCGCGCCGGCCTGGTGCTGCGGTCGGTCGGCGAGTCGCCGGAATCGGCGCACGCCCTGGGCTACCCGGTGCGGCGCATCCGGCTGGCCGCCGTGGTCGCCGGGGGCGCACTGTGCGGACTGGCGGGCGCCTACATCGCCGTCATCTACACCCCGCTGTGGGTGCAGGGCATGGTGGCGGGCAAGGGCTGGATCGCGCTGGCGCTGACCACCTTCGCCACCTGGCGGCCGGGCCGCGTGCTGCTGGGCGCCTATCTGTTCGGCGGCGTCACCATGCTGCAGTTCCACCTGCAGGCCGTGGGCGTGGACGTGCCCAGCCAGTTCCTCACGATGCTGCCGTACGTGGCCACCATCGTGGTGCTGGCGCTGATCTCCCGCAACCCGGCGTGGATCCGCGTCAACATGCCCGCCTCCCTTGGAAAACCCTTCTATCCGGGCTCATAATCCGCGTCTGCACGACAACCACATCCCGGAGAAGGACTCATGACCCTGAAGAAACGATCCTTGCTGAAGCTCGCCGCGCTGTCGGCGCTGGCCTCGGCCGGCCTCATGGGCTGCAGCAAGAGCGAGGCGCCGGCCCCCGCCGCGTCGGCACCGGCCGCGGCCGCCTCGGCGCCTGCGTCCGCCCCCGCCGCGGCCACGACCGAGCCGCTGAAGATCGCCTTTGCCTACGTCGGCCCGGTGGGCGACGGCGGCTGGACCTTCGCCCACGACAACGGCCGCAAGGCGATGGAGAAGGAACTGGCGGGCAAGGTCGTCACCAGCTTCGTCGAGAACGTGCCCGAGTCGGCCGACGCCGAGCGCGTGCTGCGCGACATGGTGGGCCAGGGCAACAAGCTGGTCTTCGGCACCACCTTCGGCTACATGGAGGCCATGATGAAGGTGGCCGCCGACCACAAGGACGTGAAGTTCGAGCACGCCACCGGCTACAAGACCGCCGAGAACCTGCGCACCTACGACAGCCGCACCTATGAAGGCGCCTACATGGCGGGCGTCATCGCCGGCGCGATGACCAAGACCAACACGCTGGGCGTGGTGGGCTCGGTGCCCATTCCCGAGGTGGTGCGCAACATCAACAGCTTCACGCTCGGCGCGCAGTCGGTCAATCCGAAGATCAAGACCAAGGTGGTCTGGGTCAACAAGTGGTTCGACCCGCCGAAGGAGACCGAGGCGGCCACCTCGCTGATCAACGGCGGCGCCGACGTGCTGATGCAGAACACCGATTCGCCGGCCGTGCTGAAGACGGCCCAGGAAAAGGGCAAGCGCGCGTTCGGCTGGGACAGCGACATGACGGCGTACGGCCCGAAGGCGCACCTGGGCTCGGCCGTCATCAACTGGGGTCCGTACTACACCAAGGCGGCCAAGGACGCGCTGGAAGGCAAGTGGACGACCGGCCAGGCCTGGTGGGGCGTCAAGGAAGGCGCGATCGACTTCGTGTCGATCGCCGAGGACGTGCCGACCGAGGTCAAGAAGAAGGTCGAGGACGTGAAGGCCGGCCTGAAGGACGGCAGCTTCTCGATCTGGAAGGGCCCCATCGTCGACAACACCGGCAAGGAAGTGGTGGCCAAGGACGCCGTCGCCGACGACAAGTTCCTGGGTGGCATCAACTTCTTCGTCAAGGGCGTCGAGGGCAAGGTGCCCGGCGCCGAGAAGAAGTAAGCTGTCGCCTCCCGCCGGCTGCAAGGGCCGCCCCCCGGGGCGGCCTTTTTCGTTGACGGGCCAGAACTTCATGGAGACGACCTTGCACCATCCGAATCGCTTCACCCGCCGCCGCTGGCTGCCCGCCGCGGCCGCACTGCTCGCGCTCGCCGGCGGACTCGTTGCCCCCGCGCAGGCACAGGACGCCTGGCCCGCCAAGCCGATCCGGCTGGTGGTGCCGTTCACCCCGGGCGGCGTGACCGACACCAGCGGCCGGCTGATCGCCGAGGAGCTGGGCAAGCGGCTGAAGCAGCAGGTGGTGGTCGACAACAAGCCCGGGGCGTCGGGCAACATCGGCACGGCCCTGGTGAAGTCGGCGCCGTCGGACGGCTACACCCTGGTGCTCGGCTTCGACGGCACGATGGTGATCAACCCCCATGTGTTCTCGAAGCTGCCGTTCGACACGCTGAAGGACTTTGCGCCGATCGGCAAGATCGGCAACGCCACGCTGATCCTGGTCGCGCATCCCGACGTGCCGGCCAAGACGCTGGGCGAAGTCATCGCGCTCTCGAAGTCCAGGCCGGGCGGCCTGTCGTTCGGCACCTCGGGCACCGGCGGCACGCCCCACATCGCCGGCGAGCTGCTCAAGATGCGCACCGGCGCCAACCTCACGCACGTGCCGTACAAGGGCGGCGGCCAGGCCATGACCGACGTGCTGGGCGGCCAGATCCCGCTGGTCTACACCGCGGTGGCGGGCGCGCACGGCCACGTGAAGTCCGGCAAGCTGCGCGCGGTCGCCGTCTCCAGCGCGCAGCGCACCTCGGCGCTGCCCGACGTGCCCACCTTCATCGAAGCCGGCGTGCCGGACTTCGTCGTCGATTCCTGGGTCGGCCTGCTGGCGCCGGCCAGCACCCCGGCGCCGGTCGTCGCGCGGCTCAACGCCGAGCTGAACGCGGTGCTGGCCGATCCGGCGGTGCGCGAGAAGCTGCGCGTGATGGGCATCGAGGCCAGCCCCGGCAGCGCCGAGCACTTCCGCGACGAGATCCGCCGCGACCTGGCGCGCTACGGCCCGGTGGTGAAGGCGGCGGGCATTTCGGTGGAATAGCCGGGCGGGTACGCTGTCGGCGACGAACCAGGATCACCATGGCCCAGCTTGACCCGATTCCCGGCCAGCGCCTGCCCGAGCTGCTGCGCCGCATGCCCAAGGCGGAGCTGCACGTCCACGTCGAAGGCACGCTCGAGCCGCAGCTGATGCTGGAGATGGCGGCCCGCAACGGCGTGCGGCTGCCCTATGCCAGCGTCGACGAGCTGCGCCGCGCCTATGCATTCAGCAACCTGCAGAGCTTCCTGGACATCTATTACGCCGGCGCCAGCGTGCTGCTGCAGGAGCAGGACTTCTTCGACATGGCGTGGGCCTATCTGCAGCGCGCCGGGGCCGACCACGTGCTGCGGGCCGAGATCTTCTTCGATCCGCAGACCCACACGGCGCGGGGCGTGCCGATGGACACGGTGATCGCAGGGCTGCATCGCGCCTGCCGGGAGGCCAAAGCCCGGCTCGGCGTCGATGCCGAACTGATCCTGTGCTTCCTGCGCCACCTGAGCGAGGCCGAGGCGTTCGACACGCTGGAGGCGGCGCTGCCGCATCGCGACAAGTTCATCGGCGTCGGCCTCGATTCGAGCGAGCTCGGGCATCCGCCGGAGAAGTTCGCGCGGGTGTTCGCCACATGCCGCGGGCTGGGGCTGCACCTGGTGGCCCACGCCGGCGAGGAGGGCCCGCCGGCCTATGTCTGGACCGCGCTGGACCTGCTGAAGGTGGAGCGGATCGATCACGGCGTGCAGTCCTCGAAGGATCCGGCGTTGATGCAACGCCTGCAGCGCGATCGCGTGCCGCTGACGGTGTGCCCCCTGTCGAACCTGAAGCTGCGCGTATTTCCCAGGCTGGCGGATCACAACCTCAAGCAGCTGCTGGCGGCGGGCTTGTGCGTGACGGTGAACTCCGACGACCCGGCCTACTTCGGCGGCTACCTGAACGAGAACCTGCTGCAGTTGCACCAGGCGGTGGGCCTGACCGAGGACGACGCCTATCGGCTGGCCCGCAACAGCTTCGAGGCGAGCTTCGCGAGCGAAGAGCGCAAGCGCGATTACATCGCGCAGCTGGACGCAGCCTTCGGCCGCTGAGGGCGGCGCTATCGCGGCGGGGCGCTCGCTGCGCCCCCCGCGGCGGCCACCGGCCGACGCCGGCTTACAATGACGGACCACAGACGCCGCTCGGCCGTCTGTGTTTTTTCTTGTGCCGAGCCATGTCGAGGAACACCATGTACAAAAACCTCGCGGCCGCGCTGTTGGCCGCCTGTTGTTTTCCCCCCGCCTTTTCCCAACCCGCCGCGCCGCCGGCCGAGCCGCTGAAAGTGGCCTTCGTCTACGTCGCGCCGATCACCGAGGCCGGCTGGGTGCAGCAGCACGAGCAGGGGCGCCGCGCGGTCGAGGCGGCGTTCGGCGGCAAGGTCAAGACCAGCTATGTCGAGAACGTGCCGGAGGGCCCCGATGCCGAGCGCGTCATCCGCGACCTGGCCCGGCAGGGCAACAAGCTGATCTTCACGCCGAGCTTCGGCTACATGGAGCCGACGCTGAAGGTGGCCAAGGAGTTTCCGCAGGTCCGCTTCGAATCGATCACCGGCTACAAGACCGCGCCCAACGTCGCGGCCGCGAACGCGCGCTACTACGAGGGCCGCTACCTGGCCGGCATCGCGGCCGGGCGGATGACGAAGACCAACGTGGCCGGCTACGTGGCCGGCTTCCCGATCCCCGAGGTGCTGCAGGGCATCAACGCGTTCACGCTGGGCATGCGCTCCGTGAATCCCAGGGCCCAGGTGAAGGTGGTGTGGCTGAACGGCTGGTTCGACCCGCCGCGCGAGCGCGAAGCCGCGATGACGCTGTTCAACCAGCAGGCCGACGTGGTCGCGTTCCACACGGCCTCCACCGCCGTGATGGCCGCGGCGCAGGAGCGCGGCCGGATGGCGGTGGCCTACCACTCGGACATGCGCAAGGTCGCGCCCGACGCGCAGATCGTCGCCGTCACGCACCATTGGGGCGACTACTACGTGAGCCGCGTCCAGGCGGTGCTGAACGGCACCTGGAAGCCGACCACGGTCTGGGGCGGCGTCGGCAAGGCGATGGTGCGGGCCGGCGACTTCGGCCCCAAGGTGCCCAAGGCCGTCCAGCAGGAAGTGCTGGCGCGGCAGAGCGACATCGCGCGCGGCAAGCTGCATCCGTTCACCGGCCCGCTCCGCGACAACGAGGGCCGGGAGGTCCTGGCCCGGGGCCGCGTCATGCCCGACGAGCAGATTCTCGGCATGAACTATCTGGTGGAAGGGGTGCAGGGCAAGGTGGCCAAGTAGGGCGCGGGATTGCGCGCCCGGGCCGGTTCTGCGTTCAAATGGCCAGGTGACTGAACACCCGAACATGAAAGCCTGGCGCGGCGCCATCCTGCGCTTCGACGACGACGGCCACGCCCGGTACGAGCAGGATGGGCTGCTGGTGGTCGGGCCGGATGCCGGCGGCCGCCAGGTGGTGCGCGCGGTGGGTGACTACGGCGCGCTGGCGGCCAGGCATGCGGGCGTCGCCGTGGAGCACCTGGCGGGCCGCATCCTGGCGCCCGGCTTCATCGACCTGCACATCCACTTTCCGCAGACGGACGTGATCGGCTCCCCGGCCGAGGGCCTGCTGCCCTGGCTGGAGGACTACACCTTTCCGCACGAGTCGCGGTTCTCCGACGAGGCGCACGCCGGCGAGCGCGCGACCTTCTTCGTCGACGAGCTGCTGCGGCACGGCGTGACGACGGCGCTGGCGTTCGGCACCTCGCACCCGGCCTCGGTCGACGCGCTGCTGGGCGAGGCGCAGCGGCGCGGGCTGCGCATGATCGCCGGCAAGGTGCTGCAGGACCGGCATTGCCCGGACGGCGTGCGCGACCAGACCGAGCAGTCGCTGCTCGACACGCAGGCGCTGATCGGCCGCTGGCATGGCCGGGACCGCCTCGGCTATGCGATCACGCCGCGCTTCGCGCCCAGTTGCAGCGAAGCGCAGTTGCGCGGCGCCGGCGAACTGGCGGCGCGGCATCCCGACGTCTGGATCCAGTCGCACGTGGCCGAGAACCTGGACGAGGTGGCGTGGGTGCGGCAGCTCTTTCCGGCCGCCCGCAGCTACCTGGCCGTCTACCAGCAGTTCGGGCTGATGCGCGAACGCGCCGTGTACGCCCACTGCATCCACCTCGACGACGAAGACCGGGCGCTGATGCGGGCGACCGGCGCCGCGGCGGCGGTGTGCCCGACCAGCAACCTGTTCCTGGGCAGCGGCTTCTTCGACTATGCGGCGGCCGCGCGGGCGGGCTTCCGCTACGGGCTGGCCAGCGACGTCGGCGGCGGCACCAGCTTCAGCCCGTTCCACACGATGCTGGCGGCCTATTACGTGGGCCGCGAAGGGCGCAGCAAGCAGGGCGTCTCGCTGTCGCCGCAGGACCTGTGGTGGCAGCACACCGCCGGCGCCGCGCGCGCGCTGGGGCTGCACGGCACGATCGGCAACCTGCAGCCCGGTTGCGAAGCCGACTTCGTGGTGCTCGACCCGGCGGCGACGCCGCTGCTGGCGCGCAAGACCGCGCAGGCGGCCAGCCTGGACGAGCTGCTGTTCTCGCTGATCGTGCTGGGCGACGACCGGGTGATCGAGCGGGCGGTGATCGCCGGGCGCTGACCGGCGAGGCGCGGCGGCGGTGCGCGCGCGGGCGCGTGGGCCCGGATGCGATCCCGGGCGAATCCTCTTGCCGCTTCGCCACGGCCGGGCTAGAAACGCCGCTTTATCCAAGAGGAGCACAGCCATGCCGATCGTCGAACGCGATGCGGGGTGCTGGCGCGAGCCGGTGGCCGCGCCGGGTGAGGCGGGCGTGCGCAGGCGCGGCCTGCTCGCGGCCGCGGCCGGCGGCGTGGGCGCGCTGGCGGCCGGATGCGGCGGCGGGGCCGCCTCGCCGCAAGGCGCCGGCCCATCGGCCGCACGCGCGGCGCCGCCGCTGCGAGCCGGCGCCGGCAGCCGGCTGCCATCGCTGGGCGGCATGTTCCTGCAGGCGGCGATCTACGAGGGATGGCACGCCGGAACCCCGTTCGATCCCTGGGAGGAGCTCGCCGGCAACGGCATGCAGTGGGCGCGGACGGTGGTCACCACCCGCAGCTGTCCCGAACTCGACGCGGTGCCGGTCGCACAGTGGCGCACGCTGGGGTGGAAGAACGAATACTGGTCGTGCCGCGAAATGGGGGCCGCCGTGCTGCGCCGCGCGGCCGCCGCCGGCATGAAGCTGCAGCTGGGGCTCTACCTGAGCGACGAGGCGGCGAATGCGGGGGTGCAGAAGCGGCCGGCTGCCTGGGCCGGCGTCGCGGAGGCGGAACTTCCCGCAGTCGTCGAGGCGCACGCGCGCGAGCTCGCCGGCTACTACCGCGCCGCCGGACTGGACATCGAGGTGTTCGAGATCGGCAACGAAACGGACTTCGGCTTCTTCGGCTACCAGCTGGGGGAGACGGTCCCGGTGCCGCCCGGCGTGGACCCGGTGAACACCCCGTCGTGGATGGAGGAGAACCTCTGGTTGAAGTTCGTGCCGATCTTCAATGCGGCGATTCGGGGGCTGCGCTCGGTCTACCCGGGCGCCAGCATCGCGCTGCACGTGGCCGGCTTCGGATACAGCAGGGGCAATGTCGCGCCCAAGGGGTTCTTCGACGCCATGGCGCGCGCGGGCGTGCCTTACGACATTGCCGGCTTCAGCTATCCCTACATGACGTCGGGGTCGCCCCGGCTGCCCCAGCCCTACTTCGCGCAGGCGGAATTCCTGGACGCCATCGACGCCGCGCGCGCCCTTGGCAAGCGGGTGCGGATCATCGAATTCAGCTATCCCGCCGCCACGCCGGGCGTCGACCCTTCGCTCGGGGGGTACCCCTGCACGGAAGCGGGGCAGGCCGCCTTCGTGCACGACTTCGTCCAGGCGCTCGCGGGACGCGTCGAAAACATCAATTACTGGGCCGCCGACATCTTCCCCGGCATCAACGGCGCCGGGTTTCCGCCCGACATCGAGTCGTTCGGCCTGTTCGCTTCGGCCGCAGCGCCGCGGGAGGTCATCGGCGCGCTGCGGCGGGCGGCGGCGGACCGGCTGTTCGACTGGGCCCAGCAGCAGTACCCCGCGCTGTTCCCGTTCGCGGCCAGCGCGGGCACGTTCGAGCAGTACTACTACCGCCACTACCCGACCAGCCAGACGTACCTGGCGCTGGACGAGCGCTCCAACGCCGTTGTGGTGGACAACGGTCGCGACTGGAACCGGACGCCGCTCGGGCTGCTGCGCCAATACGCGCGGCTGGCGGCCTGAGCGGCGCTCCAGCGGGCCGGCAGGCCGCGGGGCGGAGCGCTCCGGTCCCTAGAATACCGTCCAGGAGTACGACATGACCATCAAGAGCGACAAGTGGATCCGCCGCATGGCGGAGCAGCACGGCATGATCGAGCCGTTCGAGCCGGGCCAGATCCGCGAGCGCGAGGGCCACAAGATCATCAGCTACGGCACCAGCAGCTACGGCTACGACATCCGCTGCGCCCCCGAGTTCAAGGTCTTCACCAACATCCACAGCACGGTGGTCGATCCGAAGAACTTCGACGAGAAGAGTTTCGTCGATTTCCACGGCGAGTCCTGCATCATCCCGCCCAACAGCTTCGCGCTGGCCCGCACCGTGGAGTACTTCCGCATCCCGCGCAACGTGCTGACGATCTGCCTGGGCAAGAGCACCTATGCGCGTTGCGGCATCATCGTCAACGTGACGCCGTTCGAGCCCGAGTGGGAAGGCTACGTGACGCTGGAGTTCTCCAACACCACGCCGCTGCCGGCGAAGATCTACGCCGGCGAAGGCTGCGCGCAGGTCCTGTTCTTCGAGAGCGACGAGGTCTGCGAGACCAGCTACAAGGACCGCGGCGGCAAGTACCAGGGCCAGCGCGGCGTGACGCTGCCCAAGGCCTGACCTTCTTGCCGCCGGCCCTGCCGGACGCGCGAACGCCAGACCTCAGCCGGCCGCCGTCCGCGCCGCCGCCAGGTCCCAGCCGGCCCAGCCGCAGCTCTTGAACAGCACGGGCCCGCGGTTCTCGCCGCGCTCGCCCAGCACCACCTGGCGCAGGGTGGCGAAGGCCGCCGGGTCCAGGCCGGCCTGCAGCAGGTCGCCGGCCTCGTGCCGCGCCTCGGGCGTGTCGACGACGACCCGCCCCTGCGCGGCGCAGTGGCGGCACAGGTCCGGCCCCAGTTCCACCATGCGCGGCGTGAAGGCGCCGACCGCGGCGATGAACGCATCGGCCCGCGGCAGCGCCTTCAGCACCACCCCATCGGCCGGCGTGCAGGTCACCACCAGCGGGCAGTCGGCCAGCACCGCATCCGGATCGCGCACGGCCGTGGCCCGCAGCCCGAGGTCCTTGGCATGCGCCGCCAGCACCTGCGCGCCGGCGGCGCCGCGCGAGGCGACGAACACCTGCCGCAGCGGCAGCGCCTGCGCGAACGCATCCAGGTGGGCGCGGCCCTGGGCGCCGGCGCCCACGATCAGCAGCGGGCCCTCGGTCGCCGGCGCCAGCTGCTGCGCCGCCAGCAGCGAGACGGCGGCGGTGCGGCGCGCGGTGACGGTGGGGCCGTCGAGCACCAGCAGCCGCCGGCCGCTGGCGACGTCGAACACGACCACGTCGCCCTGGATGACCGGATGCGCCGTGCCGGCGTTGGCCGGCGTGAACGTGATCAGCTTGGTGATCGCGATGCGCGCGTCCAGCGCCGGCATCACGAACAGGCTGCCGCCGCCGGGCAGCGGCTGCACCAGCCGCTGGGGCACCTGCACCGACTCGTCGGCGAGCAGTCGCTTCAGCCCTTCGATCAGCGCGGGATACGGCAGGCGGGCGGCGGTCTGGGCGGCGTCGAGCAGGCTGGTCATGCGGCTGGCTCCGGAAAGGGGTGCGCCGCGATTTTGTCCTACAGCAGCTCACGGCAAAGACGGTAGCACCACTGTGGCGCTGATTTCTACCATCGAGGCAATCGATTCAAGGAGTCCCGCCATGCCTTCCCGCCCCCTTCGCCACACCGCGCCGACCCTGCGCGACCGGGCCTTCTGGGCGGCCGCCACGGCCCTGGTGCTGGGCCAGCTGCTCGCCTTCTGGATGCTCTGCGCGCACCAGGTCCGCAAAGCCGAGGTGCGGCACGCCAGCACCCAGGTCGAGCAACTGGCGGTGGCCGACTGCCTGCGCTACCTGCCGAATGCCACCTTGACCAGCTGCGCGGCGCGGATCGCCCCGGCCGCCCGCGATGCGCAGGCCGTCGTGGCGGCGAGCCCGGCAACGACGACGGCGGTGCCGGTCAATTACGTGTACCACTGAGCCCGACGATCGAACACGCGGACGGCGGCCTCGGGCCGCCGTCTTTCGTTCGGCGCGACCGCCGATGGCTCAGCGGGAAGGCGTCCGACAGCAGGCGGGCGTGTGGGCCGACTGCAGCCGCGAACGCCGCTGCCTAGCATCCAGGCAGACCGTTCACCAGGGGAGAGTGCCATGCTGCATCACGTCGCCGCCACCAGGTTGCCGGGCCTCGAGGCCAGCCAGCCTTCGCTCGACGCCTCCGACGAGTTCGAGCTGGACGACAGCAAGCGCTACTGCCCCACCCGGCTGCTCGCGGCCTTCGCACTGCTGATGGCGGGCCACGGCCGCTGCGTCAGCACGTCGATGATGCTGGGCGACCGCGAGTACGCGATGTGGCAGCTGGCGCGGGCCCACACACTGCACGACCCCGAGCTGCGCGAGGTCGCGGCCCGGCTGTTCGCCTACTTCGACGATTCGCAGGCGCCCGTGCCCTCCGGCATGCGCGCCTGAGGGGCATCAGTATTCGGCGCCTTCCACCAGGAAGCGCACCCGGCGCACCCCCTGCCATTCGTCCGCGTCGAGGCGGAACGCGAGCTTGACGCGCGCCGGCAGCGGCTCCGTCCGGCCGAACCAGATGCCGTCCACCGGCTGCCCCTGGTGTTTCAGCTTGATCTGCAGGTGCTTGTCGGCCACCAGCCGCTGCGAGACGATCTCCACCACCTCGCTGAACACGGGCGGCGCGAAACCCTGGCCCCAGACCGCATGGTGCAGCGTGTCGACCAGGTCCGGCCGGCGGTACTCCGGCGCGAGCGGGCCGTCGGTTTCCAGGCGGCGCATCAGCGTGGCGGCATCCAGCCATTCCTGCGCCACCCGCGCCAGCGCCTCCTCGAAGACGTCCAGGTGTTCCTCCGCGATCGTGCAGCCGGCCGCCATCGCGTGGCCGCCGAAGCGCAGCAGCACGCCCGGATGGCGCTTGGCCACCAGGTCCAGCGCATCGCGCAGGTGAAAGCCCGGGATCGAGCGCCCCGAGCCCTTGAGCTCGTGTTCGCGCCCCGGCGCCTGGCTGGCGGCGAAGACGAAGGCCGGCCGGTGCAGCCGCTCCTTGACGCGCGAGGCGACGATGCCGACCACGCCTTCATGGAAGTCGGGATCGAACAGGCACACCGCCGGCGGCGGCTCGTCGCCTTCCTCGAACAGCCCGTCGACGATCAGCATCGCCTGCTCGCGCATGCCGCTTTCGATGTCGCGCCGCTCGCGATTGATGGCGTCCAGCGCCTTGGCGAGTTCGTCGGCGCGCGCCGCGTCGTCGGTGAGCAGGCACTCGATGCCGAGCGTCATGTCGGCCAACCGGCCGGCGGCATTGAGGCGCGGCCCGAGCGCAAAGCCGAAGTCGAACGTGGTGGCCGTCTTCGGGCTGCGTGCGGCCACGGCGAAGAGGCTGGCCAGGCCGCGGGGCAGGGCGCCGGCGCGGATGCGCTTGAGGCCCTGCGCCACCAGCCGCCGGTTGTTGGCGTCCAGCCGCACCACGTCGGCCACGGTGCCCAACGCCACCAGCGGCAGCAGGTGGTCGAGCCTGGGCTGGCTCTGCTGGTCGAAGGCGCCGCGCTCGCGCAGCGCCGAGCGCAGCGCCAGCAGGACGTAGAACATCACGCCGACGCCGGCGATCGACTTGCTCTCGAACGTGCACTGCGGCTGGTTCGGGTTGACGATGACGGCCGCGGCGGGCAGCTGCGGCCCCGGCAGGTGGTGGTCGGTCACCAGCACCTGCAGGCCGAGCGCATTCGCCGCCGCCACGCCCTCGACGCTGGCGATGCCGTTGTCCACGGTGATCAGCAGGTCGGCGCCGCGCGCCTTGACGCGTTCGGCGATCGCCGGCGTCAGGCCGTAGCCGTCCACGACCCGGTCGGGCACGAGGTATTCGACGTGCCTGGCGCCGAGCGCGCGCAGGCCGCGCACGGCGACGGCGCACGCGGTCGCGCCGTCGCAGTCGTAGTCGGCGACGATGCACAGCTTGCGATCGGCGGCGATGCTGTCGGCCAGCAGGGCTGCGGCCTCGGGAAGGCCGCGCATGCCGGCCGGCGGCAGCAGGCGGGCGAGGCCGTCGTCGAGTTCGTCCAGCGCCAGCACGCCGCGGGCCGCGTACAGCCGTGCCAGCAGCGGGTGCACACCGCCTTGCTCCAGGGTCCAGGCCGCGCGCGGCGGGATGTCGCGGACGTTAATCTTCATAGCGCCTCCAGCGCCGCCGCCGCGCGCCGGCCGGCGAAGCGGCCGGCCAGCCACCGCCGCAGGCCACCGCTGCCGCCGCCGGTCCAGGACTGGGCATGGCGCTCGCCGCAGAGCGTGAGCGTCACGGCCTGTCCCGCCGACGCCGCCGCGAGCAATCGCGCGCACGGGCCGGCATCGAGTTCGCGCCAGGCGTCGGCCCAGGCGCCCCAATCGCCGGCCAGCGCCGGCTCGCGCAGCGCCGGCACGGGTTGCGGCGCCGCCGCCAGCGGTGCCGGCGGGGCCTCGCCGAGCGCGCCGGTGCCGCTGACCCAGAATGAATTCACCGGCGGCAAGCCGCGCTGCTGCCGGTCGTCGTTGACGGCATGGGTGTACAGGAGCATCTGCACTTCCTGCTGCAGCCGCCGCAGCGGACCGGCGCCGGCCACCCGCGGCAGCCAGGCGTCCACGGTGCGGCCGATCACGCGATCCAGCGACGCCGCCGGCAGGTCGCGAAAGATCTCGCCCCGCGCCAGCCAGCAGGTGGGCGCCGCGTATTCGAGCGCCATGCCGTCCTCGTCGAAGAAGGGCTGCACCGCGGCGAGCAGGGCGCGGGACTCGTCTTCTTCCAGTTCCAGGCGATCCGGATCCTCCATCGCGACATGGTCGCTGCCCACCCGCCAGTGGCAGGGCGTGATCCGGGCCCAGGCCTGCCGGCCGGGCGAGCGACCGGCCTGCTGCAGCTGCCAGGCGGCCCAGGGGATGCGGCCGTCGGCCACGGCCAGCCCGCAGGCACGGGCCAGCACCCGCTCGTGCGGCATCGACAGGCTGCGCTCGTCGCCGGCGTCGCGCGGCCCGGCGTCCAGGCGCGCCAGCAGCCGTTCCAGGCGCGGCAGTTGGAGCGAGGCCAGTGCCTGCCGGCAGCCCTCGGCCGGCGATGAAGCGAAAGGTATCAACAAGTGGGCGCTGTCCGACATCGCCCGTATTGTCGGGGATGCACAATGCAACCCCAACAATATGCAGATTCCCTACGAGCTCGTTCTCGGCTGGCGCTACACGCGCGCCGGCCGCGCCACCCGGCGCAACGGGTTCATCTCCTTCATTTCCGGCGTCTCCATGCTCGGCATCGCGCTGGGCGTGGCGGCGCTGATCATCGTGCTGTCGGTGATGAACGGCTTCCAGAAGGAGGTGCGCGACCGCATGCTGGGCGTGGTCTCGCACATCGAGATCTTCGGTCCGGGCGGCGGCGTGCTGCCGGATCCGGACAAGACCATGGCCGAGGCGCGCGGCAATCCGCAGGTGATCGGGGCCGCGCCGTTCATCTCGGCCCAGGCGCTGGTGGCGCGCGGCGAGGACATGCGCGGCACCCTGGTGCGCGGCATCGATCCGGCGCGCGAGCCGCAGGTCACGGACCTGGCGGCCAACATGCAGCCGGTGCTGGCCAGGCTGGTGCCGGGACAGTTCGGCGTGGTGATGGGCGGCGAGCTGGCGCGGGCGCTGGGCGTGCGCGAAGGCGATCCGCTGACGCTGATCGCGCCCAGCGGGCAGGTCACGCCGGCGGGCGTGGTGCCGCGGCTGAAGCAGATGACGGTGGTCGGCACCTTCGATTCCGGCCACTTCGAGTACGACAACGGCCTGGTGCTGCTGCACGAGGACGATGCCGCCCGGATCTTCCGGCTGGAAGGGCCGACCGGCATCCGGCTGAAGCTGAAGGACCTGAACCAGGCGCGCGAGGTCGCCGCCGAACTGGGCAGCACGCTCAGCGGCGAATTCCTGATCCGCGACTGGACGCGCCAGAACCGTACCTGGTTCGCGGCCGTGCAGGTCGAGAAACGCATGATGTTCATCATCCTCACGCTGATCGTGGCGGTGGCCGCCTTCAACCTGGTGAGCACGCTGGTGATGACCGTCACCGACAAGCGGGCCGACATCGCCATCCTGCGCACGCTGGGCGCCAGCCCGGGCAGCATCATGGGCATCTTCGTCGTGCAGGGCGCGGCCGTCGGCGTGATCGGCACGCTGGCCGGCCTGTTGCTCGGGCTCGGCATCGCCTTCAACATCGACGTGATCGTGCCGGCGCTGGAGCACGCGCTCAACGCCAGCTTCCTGCCCAAGGACATCTACCTGATCAGCAAGATGCCCAGCGACCCGCGGCGCGAGGACATCATGCCGATCGCGCTGATCTCGCTGGCGCTGGCCTTCGTCGCCACCATCTATCCGAGCTGGCGGGCCAGCCGCGTCAATCCGGCGGAGGCGCTGCGCTATGAATGACACGGCCGTTCGCCCGGAGCCGGTCGAGGGGCGGCCCCGCACCGGCGCGGTGCTGACCGCCCGCGGCATCACCAAGCGCTATGCCGAGGGCGGGCTCGACGTGGAAGTGCTCAAGGGCGTCGACCTGCAGGTGCATGCCGGCGAGACGCTGGCGATCGTCGGCGCCTCCGGTTCCGGCAAGAGCACGCTGCTGCACGTGCTGGGCGGCCTCGACGCGCCGACCGGCGGCAGCGTGGAGCTGATGGGGCAGGAGTTCTCGCAGCTCGACGCGGCCGCGCAGGGTCGTTTGCGCAACCGGCACCTGGGCTTCGTCTACCAGTTCCATCACCTGCTGCCGGAGTTCAGCGCGCTCGACAACGTCGGCATGCCGTTGCGCATCCGGCGCGAGACGCCGGAACGCTGCCAGGAAGCGGCGCGCGAGGCGCTGGCGGCGGTCGGCCTCACCGAGCGGGTGCGCCACCGTCCGGCGCAGCTGTCGGGCGGCGAGCGGCAGCGGGTGGCGATCGCCCGCGCGCTCGTCACGCGCCCGGCCTGCGTCATGGCCGACGAGCCCACCGGCAACCTCGACCGCAGCACGGCCGACGTGGTGTTCGACCTGATGCTCCAGCTCGCCCGCGACCGCGGCACGGCGTTCATCCTGGTCACGCACGACGAGACGCTGGCCGCCCGCTGCGGCCGCGTGCTGCGGCTGGCCGGCGGCCGCCTCGCCTGAGCCACCGATCCAAGCCGCCGTCGTCGCCGACCGGTGCGGCTTCGCCTTCGCCGAAGTCGAGGCCCCGCGCGCCGGACCGGACTGACGTGCTGGTGCGCGTCGGTACACTCGAATTCGATTCGCGCCCCACCTCGTCCCGCGCCCGCTCCACACCGATGTCCAACCTGCACCTGCCGTTCTGGCCGAAGCACGCGCCCCAGCACCTGTGGGTGCCTGAGACCTCCCTGTACGACAACCTCGAGGTCGCGGCCGCGCGCTTTCCCGCCAAGCCCTTCATCATCTTCTACGACACGGTGACCAGCTACCGGCGCTTCCACCAGGAGACCGAGCGCGTGGCGGGCTACCTGCAGCAGGCCTGCGGCGTGAAGAAGGGCGACCGGGTGCTGCTGTACCTGCAGAACAGCCCGCAGTTCATGACGGCGTTCTACGGCATCCTGCGCGCCGATGCGGTGGTGGTGCCGGTCAATCCGATGAACCTCACCAACGAGCTGCGCCACTACCTGCACGACAGCGGCGCCAAGGTGGCGTTCGCCGCGCAGGAACTCTATCCGCGCCTGCAGCCGCTGCTGGCCGAGGGGCTGGAGCACGTGATCGTCGCCGCCTACAGCGACGCGCTCGAGGCGCCGACCGACCTGCAGGTGCCGGAGTTCGTCGCCGCGCCGCGGCTGCCGGTGTCCGATGCCGGGGCCGTGGCCTGGGCCGACATGATGGCGGCGGGCCGCCTGCCGGCTCCCATGCAGGCCGGGCCGGACGATCTGGCGGTGATGCCCTATACGTCCGGCACCACCGGCCAGCCCAAGGGCTGCATGCACACGCATCGCACGACGATGTACAACGCGGTGGCGGGCGGCCTCTGGGCCCAGGCCCATCAGGGCAGCGTGGGCCTGGCCGTGCTGCCGCTGTTCCACGTGACGGGCATGCAGGCCAACCTCAATGGCGCGATCTACAACGGCGGCACCGTGGTGGTGCTGCCGCGATGGGACCGCGACGCGGCCGCCGAGTGCGTGCAGCGGTACCGCGTCACCAGCATGGCGCTGATCACGGCGATGGTGATCGACTTCATGGGCAATCCCAGGCTCGGCGGGTACGACCTGTCGAGCCTGCGGTCGGTGGGCGGCGGCGGCGCCGCCATGCCCAAGGCGGTGGCCCTGGCGATGGAGCGGCAACTGGCCATCAAGTACCGCGAGGGCTACGGCATGTCGGAGACCATGGCGGCCACGCACTCGAACCCGCCCGAGCGGCCGAAGGCGCAGTGCCTGGGCGTGCCGCTGTTCGACGTCGACGCGCGCGTGGTGGAGCCCGGCGGGACGCGCGAACTGCCGCCCGGCCAGACCGGCGAGATCGTCGTGCACGGCCCGCAGGTGATGCGCGGCTACTGGAACCAGCCGCAGGCGTCGGCCGAGGTGTTCGTCGAGATCGACGGCAAGCGCTTCCTGCGCACCGGCGACCTGGCCTGCGTCGACGAGGAAGGCTATTTCTTCTTCGTGGACCGGCTCAAGCGGATGATCAACGCCGCCGGCTTCAAGGTCTGGCCGGCCGAGGTGGAGGCCATGCTCTACCACCACCCGGCGGTCCAGGAGGCCTGCGTGATCGCGGCCCGCGACCCGCGCCGCGGCGAGACCGTGAAGGCGGTGGTCGTCCTCAAGCCCGGCCATGCCGGCAAGGTGTCGGCCCAGGACATCACCGACTGGGCGTACGACAACATGGCGGCCTACAAGGTGCCGCGCATCGTGCAGTTCGTCGACAGCCTGCCCAGGTCCGGCGCCGGCAAGGTGATGTGGCGAGCGCTGCAGGACGCCGAATCGCCCCCGCCGGGCCCGTCCACGTGAACTAGTGCGCGCCGGCGCCGACCCACACTGCTGCAACTTGTAGCTTTGCTCTCGAACTGATTCATTTCGGCGGGGTGGCGTAAGGCGCCTCCTACGAGCGGCTTCGGGCGCCACCCACAGTCGTCTGCCAGCCCAGCCGTGACACTGTTGCTGAGCCTCGGATGTCGGGGCGAGGCAGGACACCATGAGCAGTACGGCGCAGGCAGGCACAGTGAACACCACCACCGGCGGGGACCAGACGGCCCTGGCCATCGGCGCACTCGCCGGCGGCGGCTATGCGGTCGCCTGGGCCGGGGCCGGCGGCGCCGGCCAGATCGCGGTCCAGCGCTATGACGCGGCCGGGGCCAGGGTCGACGCCGAAACGCTGATCGCCTTCGACCTCGCGCAGCATCCGGACGCAGCCCTGGCGGTGCGCAGCGACGGCAGCGTGCTGGTGGCCTACACGGCGAGCCGCGTCGTTGCCGGCAGCACCTATCCGACCGAAGTCGCCAGCGTCCTGACGCAGCGCTTCGATGCCGGCGGAGCGGCGGCCGGTGCGGCGCTCGAAGTCGCGGCGCTGGCGCATTCGGGCATCGCGCAGGAATACACCGTCCCGGCCCATCCCGGACTGCTGGCCTGGCCGGACGGCTCGTACGCCGTCACCTGGGACGTGCTGCACGTGCGCGGCGGCTACGGGACGACCGAAACCGGCGCCCTGCAAGGCTTCGACAGCGCCGGCGCGGCCAGCGGCGGCGCACGGTTCTTCGGCGTCGACGCGACCGGCTCGTCCGCCGCCTTCGCCGCCGTGCCCGAGGGTGGCGCCGTGTTCGTCGAGCACTACGTCGCCGCCGGCCAGTACCTCGCGCGGTTCACGCCGTTCGACGCGCTCGAGCGAACGACGGCCGTCACGGCCGCGGCCGACGGCACGCCGCTGCCCGGCACGTCGGTCCTGCTGCCGCTCCATGCCGGCGGCTACGCGCTTTCCTCGACCGACCACGAAGCGGCCTACGTCCAGCTGCTCGACGACGCCGGCGCGGCGCTGGGCCCGCGCGTTCCGCTCGGCCAGCCGGCCCAGGGCGGCCAGGCGCTGGCGGATGGCGGCTTCGTGCTGTTCTGGCCGGTGGCCGGCCAGGACGCGCTCGGCGCCGACCTCGCGGCGCAGCGTTTCGACCACGGCGGCGCCCCGGTCGGCGGCGAAATGCGGATCGAAACCAACGGCGGCGCGCCGCTGGTCACGGCGCTGGCCGACGGCGGCTGGGCGTTCGCCTGGACCGCGACGGGCGCGGACGGCAGCCTGGACGTCTACACCCAGCGCTTCGCGGAAGGCGGCGGCGCGGCGCAGCCGCTGGACGGCAGCGTCGCCCTCGCCGGGTCGGCCTCCGGTGAGCACATCGCCGGCCTGGCTGGTGACGACCTGCTGCACGGCACCGCCGGCAACGACACCATCGACGGCGCCGCCGGCACCGACACGGTGGTGCTCGACGCGACTGTCGGGGCGGTGCACGGCTACGCGATGGCGGCCGGCGCCCTCACGCTCACCACGGCGGCGGGCACCGACACCTTGCTCAACGTGGAGCGGGTGCGGCTGGCCGATGCGCTGTTCGCGCTCGACACCCAGGCGCCCGATGGCGCGGCCGCGGGCGGACACGCCTGGCAGGCGGCGGCGCTGCTGCGCGCGGCGTTCGGCGATCTGCCCGACCAGGCCACCCTGAGCCGCTGGACCGCCCAGGCGGATCACGCCGGCAGCATGGGTGGGCTGGGCCAGTCGATGATCGATGCCTACGCGCCCGGCGCCGCCAAGGGCGACATCGTCGAACATGTGCTGACGACGCTGTTCGGCAGCGCGCCCGACGCCCACACCGTGCAGGCGGTCGCCGACCAGATCGGCGCCGGCCGCCAGTTCGGCACGGCCGGCGACGCGCTGGCGTATGCCGCCACGCTCGCGGTCAACACCGATCACCTGGTGGGCTTCACCGGCAGCATCCAGCAGCTCGACGCCGCCTGGTTCTGACGCGGCCCACCCCGGCGGCGACCGCGGCGCGGGATCAGTACCCCGCCAAGGCCGCGGCGCGATCCATCTGCACGGCGGCGTCGCCGAACAGTTCCTGCAGCACGCGGGCGCGTTTCATGAACAGGCCGATGTCGAGCTCGTCGGTCATGCCGATGCCGCCGTGCATCTGCACCCCTTCCTGCACCGCGCGGTCGGCGCTGAGGCCGGCGCGGGCCTTGGCCTGCGCCACCAGCAGCGGCGCGTTGCTCGCCCCCTGGTCGATCGCCTGCAGCGCCTGCCGCACGAGCGCCCGCGTGAGTTCGAGGTCGCAGAACAGCGCCGCGGCGCGATGCTGCAACGCCTGGAACTCGCCGATGGGCCGGTCGAACTGGCGGCGCTCCTTCAGATACCGGACGGTGCGGTCGAACACTTCGTCGGCGATGCCCAGCAGCTCGGCCGAAACGACCGCGCGGCCGACGTCGAGCACCTGCGCCAGCAACGCGGCGCCGGTGTCGACGCCGCCGACCAAGGCCTGGGCATCCACCCGCACCCCGTCGAACGCGAGCCGGGCGGCGTTGTGGGCATCGACCAGCACCGTGCGCTCCACCGTGAGCCCGGGCGCGCCGGCCGGCACCAGCAGCAGCGCCATGCCGCCGGCGGTGCGCGCCGCCACGATGAAGGCCTGCGCCACATGGCCGTCGACCACGAGCAGCTTGCGGCCGTCGATCTTCCAGTCGGCGCCGTCGCGCACGGCCGTCGTCTCGATCGCGCTGGCGCGGTGGCGCGAGCGCTCGTCGACCGCCAGCGCCATGACGGTGTCGGCTTCGGCGATGCGGGCCAGCCAGGCGGCCTGCTGCGCGGCGCTGCCGGCACGGCGCAGCAGCCAGGCGGCCAGCACCGCGGTGGAAAGAAACGGCGTCGGCGCCAGCGTGTGGCCGATCTGTTCGGCGATCAGGCCGGCTTCCGCCAGCCCGAGCCCCAGCCCGCCGTGGTCTTCGGGGACCAGCGTGGCGCTGTACCCCTGCGCCGCGAACGCGGTCCACAGTTCGGGCGAGTAGCCTCTGGCGTCCGCGCTGTCGCGCAGCTGCCGCAGGTGCGCGACCGGCGCGCGTTCGGTCAGAAACGACTGCGCGCTGTCGCGCAGCATGCGGCGTTCTTGGTCGAGGGTCCAGGTCATGTCGTGCTCCTTCAGACGCCGGGCAGGCCGAGGATCCGCTTGGCCACCACGTTCAGCTGCACCTCGCTGGTGCCGCCTTCGATCGAGTTGCCCTTGGTGCGCAGCCAGGTGCGCGCGGCCGTGCCGTCCTGCGAACGCGGGCCTTCCCACTCCAGGCCCTCGGCGCCGGCGGCGGCGATCATCAGTTCCCAGCGCCGCTTGTTCAATTCGGCGCCGTAGTATTTGAGCGCGGACGAGATGGCCGGCTCCGCCTCGCCGGCGCGCGCCTGCACGGCCACCAGTGCCAGCCAGGCACGGAACGCCGCTTCGTCGACTTCGAAGCGCGCGATCTCGGCGCGCAGCACGGGATCGTCCAGGCGCCCGCCGGCGTCCTTGCCGATGCGCTCGAGCGCGAACCGCCCCACCGGCGGCGGCAGGGCCCGCTCGCCGATCGCGCCGATCATTTCGCGCTCGTGCGTCAGCAGGTACTTGGCGATGGTCCAGCCGGCGTTGAGTTCGCCCACCAGGTTGGCCAGCGGCACCCGCACGTTGTCGAAGAAGGTCTCGCAGAACGGCGACTTGCCCGAGATCAGCCTGATCGGCCGGGTGCTCACGCCCGGCGTCGTCATGTCGATCAGGACGAAGCTGATGCCGGTGTGCTTCTTGCTGGTGTCGGTGCGCACCAGACAGAACATCCAGTCGCTCTCGTCGGCATACGAGGTCCAGATCTTCTGGCCGTTGACCAGGAAGTGATCGTCCTTGACCTCCGCCTTGGTGGCCAGCGACGCGAGGTCGGAGCCGGCGTTCGGCTCCGAGTAACCCTGGCACCAGCGGATCTCGCCGCGGGCGATTTGCCGCAGGTAGTGGCGCTTCTGCTCCTCGGAGCCGTACTTCAGGAGCGCGGGACCCAGCATCCAGATGCCGAAGCTCTGCAGCGGCACGCGGCACTTCAGGCGCGCCATCTCCTCGCGCAGGATCGCCGCCTCGGCGTGCGAGAGTCCACCGCCGCCGTATTCGCGGGGCCAGGTCGGCACCGTCCAGCCGCGCTCGCCCATTCGCTGCAGCCAAAGCCGCTGGGCCTCGCTCTGGAAGATGAAGCGCTTGCCGCCCCAGCACACGTCGGCCTCGCTCCCGGGCGGCTGGCGCATCTCGGGCGGACAGTTCGCCTCCAGCCAGGCGCGGGTCTCGGCGCGGAACGCTTGAAGGTCGGCGGTGGTGTGGCTCATGGCTTGCCCCTGGGGTGGAATCTCAGACCAGCACGCCGCCGTCGCAGATGATGGTGTGGCCGGTGGTGAAGCTGGAGGCCCGCGACGCGAGGTACACCGCCGCGCCGGCGATCTCGTCGGGCTCGCCGATGCGGCGCAGCGGCGAGGTGCGGGTCGCGCGCTCCAGCGTTTCGGGGTTCTGCCACAGCGCCCGGGCGAAGTCGGTGCGCACCAGGCCGGGCGCGATGCAGTTGACGCGCACGTTGTGCTGGCCGTATTCGACCGCGTAGTTGCGCGCCAGCTGGAAGTCGGCTGCCTTCGACACGTTGTAGGCGCCGATGATGGGGCTGCCGCGCAGCCCGCCGATCGACGACACGATGATCACCGAGCCTTCCCGGCGCTCGATCATCTGCGGCACGCACATGTTGATCAGCCAGTGGTTGCTGATGATGTTGTTGTCCAGGATCTTGCGGAACTGCTCGTCGCTGATGCCGCCCAGCGGGCCGTAGTAGGGATTGCTCGCGGCGTTGCAGACCAGGATGTCGATCCGGCCGAACACCCGGTTGGTGTGGTCGACCAGCGCCTGCAGCGCCTCCTTCGACGAGATGTTGGCGGCGAACGCGGTCGCGCGCCCGGCGCCGTACCGCTCGTTGACTTCCTTCGCCGCGGCCTCGCAGGCGTCCTGCGTGCGCGAGGAAATGGCGACGCGCGCGCCGTGTTCGGCGAGCCGTTCGGCGATGGCGCGGCCGATGCCGCGCGAGGAGCCGGTGACGATGGCGACCTTGCCGCCGAGATCGAAGAGTGAAGGCATGAAGGTGGTTCCGATGCTGGGGTGGCGGCCGCCGCAGCGGCTGCGGTCGGGCCGCAGTGCAGAAGGCGGGGCGGCGAGCGCCGGATTGTTTCGCCGCGGCCCCGGCCTGTCAATGCGAGGCTGGCGCGCCAGCGACCGAATGGCGTGGCGCAATTTACAGCTTCTGCCCCGGGTGCTAGCATCGATCGGGTGGTCGCCACCAACGGTTCTGCGCTGCAGAACTGCCGCCTCGCCGGTCCCGCGACGGCCGTCCGCATCCCATCGCTTCGCCATGAAGGAGAGCCTGCCATGAGCAGCACCCGCTACGACGTCCGCGGCCGCATCGCCGTCATCACCCTCGACTCGCCCCCCGTCAACGGCCTCGGCGCCGCGCTGCGCACCGCCATCATGGACTCGCTCGATCGCGCGCTGGCCGACAACGATGCGAAGGCGATCGTGATCACCGGCAACGACCGCGCGTTCTCGGGCGGGGCCGACGTCAAGGAATTCGGCACGCCGAACGCCGCGCGCGAGCCGCGCCTGCCGGTCGTCATCGCCGCGCTGGAGAACGCGAGCAAGCCGGTGGTGGCCGCGATCGCGGGCGTCTGCATGGGCGGTGGCCTGGAACTGGCGCTGGGCGCCCACTACCGCGTCGCCAGGGCGGACGCGCAGATCGCGCTGCCTGAAGTCAAGCTGGGCCTGCTGCCGGGCGCCGGCGGCACCCAGCGGCTGCCGCGGGCGGTGGGACTGGAGACCGCGCTGAACATGATCGTCTCCGGTGCCACGGTGCCGGCCGCGAAGCTGCAGGGCACGGCGCTGTTCGACCAGGTGACCGACGGCGATCCGGTGGCGGCCGCGCTCGTGCTCGCGGAGCGGATCGTCGCCGAGCAGCTGCCGCTCAAGCGGCTGCGCGACCTGAAGCTGAGCGATCCGCAGACCGAGGCGTTCCTGCAGTTCGCGCGCAACAACGTGGCGGCGGCGGCCGGCCCCTATCCGGCGCCGCTCAAGTGCGTGGAGGCCGTCGGCTGGTCGGCCACCAAGCCGATCGACGAGGGCCTGAAGCTCGAACGCGAAGCCTTCCTGTCGCTGATGGCGACGCCCGAAGCGCGCGCCCTGCGCCATGTGTTCACCGCCGAGCGCGCGGCGCGCAAGATCCCCGGCCTGCCCGAGGATGCGAAGCTGCGGCCGATCCGCCAGGTGGGCGTGATCGGCGCCGGGACCATGGGCGGCGGCATCACGATGAACTTCCTGAACGCCGGCATTCCGGTGGTGCTGCTGGAGATGAAGCAGGAGGCGCTGGACAAGGGGCTGGCCACCATCCGCAGGAACTACGAGAACTCGGCCAGGAAGGGCAAGCTCACGCAGGAGCAGGTGGAACAGCGGATGGCGCTGATCACCCCGGTGCTGGACTACCCGCCGCTCGCCGAGGTGGACCTCGTGATCGAAGCGGTGTTCGAGAACATGGAAGTCAAGGAGCAGGTGTTCCGCCGGCTCGATGCAGTGTGCCGGGCCGGCGCGATCCTGGCTTCGAACACTTCCTACCTCGACATCGACCGGATCGCCGGCTTCACCGGACGGCCCGCCGACGTCCTGGGCCTGCACTTCTTCAGCCCGGCCAACGTGATGCGGCTGCTGGAGATCGTGCGCGGCGCGCAGACCGCACCGGACGTGCTGGCGACCTGCGTCGACCTGGCCAGGAAGATCAAGAAGGTGGCGGTGGTGGCCGGCGTCTGCGACGGCTTCATCGGCAACCGCATGCTCGCGCGTTACGGCGCCGCGGCCGCCGGGCTGATCAATGCCGGCGCGCTGCCGCAGCAGGTCGACGGCGCGCTGCAGAAGTTCGGCCTGGCCATGGGGCCGTTCCGCATGGGCGACCTCGCCGGCCTGGACATCGGCTGGGCCACGCGCAAGCGCAAGGCCGCCGAGGCGGGCGTGGCGATGAAGGCCGTGGTCGCCGACAAGCTGTGCGAGGCGGGGCGCTTCGGCCAGAAGACCGGCGCCGGCTGGTACCGCTACGAAGCGGGCAAGCGCGACCCCATCCCCGATCCGCTGACCGAGCAGCTGATCGCCGACTACCGCGCCGCCAACGGGATCACGCCGCGCCGGATCGGCGACGAGGAAATCGTCGAGCGCTGCATCTACGCCCTGGTCAACGAAGGCGCGCGCATCCTGGAACAAGGCATCGCCGCGCGGGCCAGCGACATCGACCTGGTGTACCTGAACGGCTACGGCTACCCCGCCCATCGCGGCGGCCCGATGCTGTATGCCGACACGGTGGGCTTGCCCAACGTGGTGCGTGCGCTCAAGCGCTTCGCGGCCGAGCCGGGGGCCGACCCGTCCTGGCAGCCGGCGCCGCTGCTGGTCCAGCTCGCCGAAGCCGGCAAGACCTTCAACTGATCCAGGGGAACCGCCATGACCGAAGCCGTCATCGTCTCCACCGCGCGCACCGGCTTGGCCAAGAGCTGGAAAGGCGCATTCAACATGACCTACGGCGCGACGCTGGCGGCGCATTCGATCGAGCACGCCGTCAAGCGCGCCGGCCTCGCGCCGGACGAGGTCGAGGACGTGATTCTGGGCGCCGCCAACCCCGAAGGCACCACCGGCGGCAACGTCGCCCGGGTGGCCGCGCTGCGCGCCGGCCTGCCGGTCACGACCACCGGCGTGACCATCAACCGCTTCTGTTCCTCCGGCCTGCAGGCGATCGCCATGGCCGCGCAGCGCATCATCGTCGACCAGGTCCCGGTGATGGTGGCCGGCGGCGTCGAGAGCATCTCCTGCGTGCAGAACGAGGCCAACCGCCACATGCGCGCCGATCCGGCGATGCTGGAGCGCAAGCCCGAGATCTACTGGACGATGCTGCAGACCGCCGAGACCGTGGCCAGGCGCTACAACATCTCCAAGGAGAAGCAGGACGAGTACGGCGTGCGCAGCCAGCAGCGCGCCGCCGCCGCCCAGGCCGCCGGCAAGTTCGACGACGAGATCGTCCCGATGACCACCGTGATGGGCGTGGTCGACAAGGCGACGGGCCGGATCGGCCGCAGGGAAGTGACGATCGCCGCCGACGAGGGCATCCGCGCGGACACCACGCTGGAAGGCGTCGCCAGGATCCGCTCGGCGCTGCCCGGCGGCGTGATCACCGCGGGCAACGCCAGCCAGTTCAGCGACGGCTCGTCCGCCTGCGTCCTGATGAACGCCAAGCTCGCCGAGCAGCGGGGCATCCGGCCGCTGGGCATCTTCCGCGGCTTCGCGGTCGCCGGGTGCGAGCCCGACGAGATGGGCATCGGCCCGGTGTTCGCGATTCCGCGCCTGCTGGAACGCACCGGCCTGAAGATGCAGGACATCGGCCTGTGGGAGCTCAACGAGGCGTTCGCCGTGCAGGTGCTGTACTGCCGGGACAAGCTGGGCATCCCCGACGAACTGCTGAACGTCAACGGCGGGGCGATCGCGGTGGGCCATCCGTACGGCGTCACCGGCTCGCGCCTGACCGGCCACGCGCTGATCGAAGGCAAGCGCCGCGGCGCGAAGTACGTCGTCGTGACCATGTGCATCGGCGGCGGCCAGGGCGCGGCCGGCCTGTTCGAAGTCGCCTGATGTCCTTCGAGCAGTTCATGGGCACGCGGCCGGTGGCGCCGCAGCATGCCTTCGACCAGGCCGCGCTCGCCCGCTGGATGGCGGACCACGTGGCGGGCTTCGCCGGCAGCCTGAACGTCGAGCAGTTCAAGGGCGGCCAGAGCAATCCGACCTTCCTG
This sequence comes from Ramlibacter sp., assembly GCF_035554825.1. Lineage (GTDB taxonomy): Bacteria > Pseudomonadota > Gammaproteobacteria > Burkholderiales > Burkholderiaceae_C > Ramlibacter. The sequence goes on from NZ_DATMHS010000023.1 coordinate 70,785, forward strand.
CTCGAAGCAGGCGGGCAGCGCTACGTCATGCGGCGCAAGCCGCCGGGCGAGTTGCTGCCGTCGGCGCATGCCGTCGACCGCGAATTCCGCGTGATCAGCGCGCTGGCGTCGACGCCGGTGCCGGTGGCCAAGGCCCACGCGCTGTGCGAAGACACCAGCGTGATCGGCGCCATGTTCTACATCATGGACTACGTCGACGGCCGCGTGCTGTGGGACCCGGCGTTGCCCGGGATGGCCCCCGGCCAGCGGCGCGCGCACTTCGACGAGCTCGGACGGGTGATCGCGGCCCTGCACTCGGTCGATCCGCTGGCGATCGGCCTGGCCGATTACGGCAAGCCGGGCAACTACATCGAGCGCCAGGTCGGCCGCTGGACCAGGCAGTACCGCGCGGCCGAAACCGACCGCGTCGAGGCCGTCGAGCGCCTGATCGAGTGGCTGCCGGCGCACGTGCCTGCCGGCGACGAGACGCGCATCGTCCACGGCGACTACCGCTTCGACAACGTGATCTTCCATCCGACCGAGCCGCGCATCCTGGCGGTGCTGGACTGGGAGCTGTCCACGCTGGGCCATCCGCTGGTCGACTTCGCCTACCACTGCATGGCGTGGCGCATGCAGGCTGGGGAAGGCTCGCGGGGCCTGCGCGGGGTCGACCTGGCGGCGCTGGGCATCCCGAGCGAGGCCGAATACCTGCAGTGGTACCTGCAGCGCACGGGGCGGCCGGCGCCCAGCCGCGAGGACTGGATCTACTTCCTGGTGTTCGGCATGTTCCGCCTGGTCGGCATCGTGCAAGGCATCAAGAAGCGCGCGCTGCAAGGCAATGCGTCGAGCGAGCGGGCGATGCAGGCCGGCAGCCGGGTGCGGCCGCTGGCCGAGCAGGCCTGGGCGCTGGCGCAGACGATGTGAGGAGCGCGTCATGGAAATGAGAGGCAAGGTCATCGTCGTGACCGGCGGCGCGTCGGGCATCGGCGCGGCGCTGGCACGGCGCTTCGCCAGGGAGGGAGCCGCGGGCATCGTCGTCGCGGACCTGGACGAGGCCGGGGCCGAGGCCGTGGCGGCCGACGCCGGCGGCATCGCCGTGCGCGTCGACGTCGCGGTGGAAGCCGAGGTGCAGGCGCTCATTGCCCAGGCCACCGAGCGCTACGGACGTGTCGACGTGCTCTGCTCGAACGCGGGCCTGGCCGCGGCCGGCGGCCTGCAGGCGAGCAATGCGCAGTGGCAGCGCCTGTGGGACGTGAACCTGATGGCGCATGTCTACGGCGCCCGCGCCGTGGTGCCGCAGATGGTCGAGCGCGGCGAGGGCTACCTGCTGCAGACCGCATCGGCCGCGGGATTGCTGTCGCATCCCGAGTCGGCGGTGTACGCGGTGACCAAGCATGCGGCCGTCGCCCTGGCCGAGTGGCTGTCGATCCAGTACGGCGACCAGGGCATCCGCGTGAGCTGCCTGTGCCCGCAGGGCGTGCGCACGCCCATGCTCATGGGCCGGCAGGGCGAGCGCAAGAGCTTCCTGCAGGACAACATGGTGTCGCCGGAGCAGGTCGCCGACGACTGCGTGCAGGCGATGCGCGACGAGCGCTTCCTGGTGCTGCCGCATCCCGAGGTGCTGGACTACCTGCGCGGCAAGACCGCGGATGTCGAGCGCTGGCTGGGCGGGATGCGCAGGCTGCGCGCGAAGTCCGAAGCGGCGCGCCAGGGGAGCGAGTCGGGCGGCGGTCCCTCGGGCCGCAGCGCGCGGGCGGAGGACGCAGCGCGGACCACGGTGCGCCCGGTCCGCCCGCCTAGAGGATCCGGTTGAACCACAGCAGCGACAGGCCGGCCGAGACCAGCGCCAGCAGCGCGGCGGCCAGGGCGAACAGGGCCGAGACCTCGGTCTCCTTCTTCTCCACCGTCAGCCGCGAGCTCAGCGTTTCGTACACCTTGTGCAGGTCCTGCGACGTGCCGGCGTAGAAGTACTCGGCGCTGGTCTTGGTGGCGATCGCCTTGAGCGTCTCCTCGTCCAGGCGCACCCGCATCGACCAGCCCTCGAAGCCGATCGTCTCGCCGTCGACCGTGCCGATGCCCACCGTGTAGACCCGGATGCCGCGATCCGCCGCCATCTTCGCGGCCTCCAGCGGGTCGACCCCGGTCGTGCGCTGGCCGTCGGTCAGCATGATGATGGCCGCCGAGGTGTAGGAGCCCGGCGCCACCGGCGTGAACTCCTTCTTCTCCTTGTGGTCGGCGTCGATGGCCAGGCCGCGCTGGCGCTCGCGCCCCGCCTGCAGCGACTGCAGGTCGATGCCGGCGTCGGGGAACAGCGTCGCCAGCGAGATCACGATGGCGTTGCCGGTGGCCGTGGCGCGCTGCAGCTGGAAGCGGTCGATCGCGGTGACGAGGTCTTCGCGATTGGTGGTCGGCAGCTGCGCCACCTGCGCCGAACCGGCGAACGCGACGATGCCGACCTTCACGTGGCGCGGCAGTTCGGCCAGGAAGGCCTTGGCCGCGCTCTGCGCCGCTTCCAGGCGGCTGGGCTTGACGTCGGTCGCGCGCATGCTGCCGGACACGTCCATCGCCAGGATGATGGTCTGCTGGTTCGAGGGCAGCAGCATGACGGCCTGCGGCCGGGCGGCCGCGACCAGCATGGCGGCGATCGCGAGCAGGAACAGCGCCGGCGGCACATGGCGGCGGATGGTCTGGCCCGGGCCGAGCGCCTCCTTCACGATCGACAGCGAGGCGTAGCGCAGCGCCATCTTCTTCTTGCGCCGCAACAGCCAGAGATACAGCATCACCAGCAAGGGCAAGGCGAGCAGCAGCCAGAGGAATTCGGGCCAGAGGAAGGTCATCGCTGGTGTTCCTCGTGCAGGTCAGGCGCGCCGCAGGTGGGCGGGGAAGGCGCCGCCCGCGCTGAGCTGGGCGCGGCGCTTGCGCATGTCGGTGAAGCGCAGCACGGTCTCGACCAGATCGCCGTCGGTGGCGAGTTCCAGGGCATCGACGCCGGCGCGCACGAAGCCCTGGCGCAGGTCCGCCTCGCGCTGCGCGGCGATGCGGGCGAAGCGCTTGCGAAAGCCGGCGTCGTGGGTGTCCACCAGCACCTGCTCCCCGCTCTCCGCATCGCGCATGGTGAGCAGGCCGAGGTCCGGCAACTCGAGTTCCATCGGGTCGAGCAGCCGCACGGCGACGACCTCGTGGCGCTGGGCCAGCAGCGCCAGCGGCCGGTCCCAGCCGGGTTCGCTGATGAAATCGGAGACCACGAAGACCGTGGAGCGGCGCTTGATGACGCCCGCCGCCGATTCCAGCAGGTCGCGCAGCTTGGTGGTGCTGCCTTCGGCCGCCAGCGGCCGGCGCTGCATGCTGTGCAGCAGGTGCAGCACGTGGCGCCGTCCGCCTCGCGCCGGGATCACGGTGTCGACGCCCGATCCGTACAGCAGGGCGCCGACCCGGTTGCCGTGGCGGGTGAGCATGCGCGCGAGCACCGCCACGAACTCGCAGGACACCGTGCGCTTGCGTTGCTCGCCCGAGCCGAAATCGACCGAGGGGCTCAGGTCCAGCAGGAACCAGGCCGACATCTCGCGGTCTTCGGTGAACACCCGCACGTGCGGCACCTGCAGCCGGGCCGTCACGTTCCAGTCGATGTGGCGCACGTCGTCGTGATGCTGGTATTCGCGCAGGTCCGCCAGGTCGAGCCCGGCGCCGCGCATCAGGGTGCGGTAGTCGCCCTGCAGCAGGCCGTCCAGGCGCCGGATGGCGGTCCATTCCAGGCGCCGCAGCACGTGCTCGGCGCTCGCGGCAGGCGCCGGCGCCGGGCCGGCCCGGACCGGCTCGGCCCGTTCGGCTCCCGGCCCCGGGCCCTGGCGGCCACCGATGCTACGCAGCCAGCTTTTCATGTTCGAGCGGCTTGGCCGGCGCGGCGATCTTGCCCATGATCCTGCCCACCAGCGCGTCGGCGGTGAGGCCCTCCGACAGCGCCTCGTACGAGAGCACCAGCCGGTGCCGCAGCACGTCGGGCACCAGGTCGCTCATGTCCTCGGGCAGCGCATAGGTGCGGCCGCGCAGCATCGCCAGCGCGCGGGCGCCCTCGGTGAGATTGATGGTGGCGCGCGGGCTGGCGCCGAAGGTGAGGTACCTGCCGAGGTCGCGCAGGCCGTGCTTGTCCGGCGTGCGCGTGGCCGACACCAGCCGCACCGCGTACTGCACCAGCGCCGGGTCGACATAGACGCGCCGGCATTCGCGCTGCAGCGCGGCCAGCTGCTCGGTGGTGGCGACCGCCCGCACCTGGACCGCGGGTCCGGTGACGCGTTCGACGATCACGAACTCTTCCTCGTCGGTCGGGTAGTCGACCAGCACCTTCATCATGAAGCGGTCGACCTGCGCCTCGGGCAGCGGATAGGTGCCCTCGGTCTCGATCGGGTTCTGGGTCGCCATCACCAGGAACGGCTCCGGCACCTTGTGCGTCTGGCCGGCGATCGTCACCTGCCGCTCCTGCATCACCTCGAGCAGCGCGCTCTGCACCTTGGCCGGGGCCCGGTTGATTTCGTCGGCCAGCAGCAGGTTGGTGAACACCGGTCCCAGCGCGGTCGTGAAGTCGCCGGTCTTCTGGTTGTAGATGCGGGTGCCCACCAGATCGGACGGCACCAGGTCGGGCGTGAACTGGATCCGCTTGAAGTGGCCGCTGATGGTGTTGGCCAGCGTCTTGACGGTCAGCGTCTTGGCCAGGCCAGGCACGCCTTCGACCAGCAGGTGGCCCTGCGCGAGGATGGCCACCATCACCCGTTCCAGGAACCGGTCCTGGCCGACCACCACCCGCTTCACCTCGTAGAGGATCTGCTCCATGAGCTGGGCGGTGTCGCTGTCCTGGCGGGTATTCGAATCCATGGGTCTCCATCGCTCCAGTCGTGGTGGGCGTTGCGCAAAGAAAAAAGGTGGCCGCCGCCTCCGGTCAGAACGGCGGGAGGCCGGCCGCGGCGGCGGCGTTCTCGATCGGCACGGCAAAGCCGATGCCCAGGAACGTGCGCGCCGGGGTGGGATTGAGGATGGCCGTGACGATGCCGACCACCTCGCCGTCCATCGTCACCAGCGGGCCGCCGGAATTGCCCGGGTTGGCGGCGGCGTCGAACTGGATCAGGTTGGTCATCTCGTGCTTGCCCTCGGGCGAACGGAAGGCGCGCTTCAGGCCGGACACGATGCCGCCGGAGGCGGACGGACCGATGCCGAACGGAAAGCCGACGGCCAGCACGCGGTCGCCGGGTCCCAGGTCGGCGGTGGAGCGCATCGTCGCCGCGATCAGGTCGTCGGGGATCTTGCTGGCCTGCAGCACGGCGAGGTCGTTCTCCGGCTGCACGCCGCTGATCGACGCCTCGGCCTGCAGGCCGTCGGAGAACACCACCTCGATGCGGTCGGCGCCGGAGACCACGTGCAGGTTGGTCAGGATCACGCCCTTGTCGATGATCACCACCCCGGTGCCGACGCCGTGCTCGACCTCCTCGTCGCTGCCGTTGCCCTCGGCGCCGGGAGCCGAGCCCAGCGGCTTGGGCTTGGCGCCGTTGGGCGCGCCGTGGCCGTTGTCCTTGGCGTCCTTCAGCCGGCTCTTCTTGACGAAGCTGACGACGCGCACCACGGCCGGCCGGATGTTGTCGTAGGCCCGCGCGTACTCGGACGGCATCACCTGGGTCTCGAGCGTCTTCATCACGGCCGCGTTGATGTCGTCCTGCGTCAGCTTGCGCTGCATCGGCCGCAGCCCGAGCGTGAGGCTGGCCGCCAGCAGCGCCGCGAGCAGCGCGATGGCGCTCCACAGCAGGGCGGGGTGGGAAAGCGAGAGCCGGCGGCGCGGCGCGGTGGTGGTCGAGGTCAGGGCCGGCGCGGACTCAGCGGCCGGGTCGGCACCAGCTGCTGCGCTGCTGTCCGGCGCGTCCGGCCCGGAGCGGGTCGGTCGGCTGGAGCTGTAGAGGGCTGGCCTGCGCATTCATTCACCTGTCGTGCAGCGGAGTCAGAGTGAAAACCTACGGTATCACGCTTTGCGCGAGGCTGCACGGCTTGCGGCATCATGCGGCCATGGCCGCGTGGATTGATACACATTGCCACCTCGACGCGGCCGAGTTCGCGTCCGATCGCGACGCCGTACGCTCGAGCGCGCGCGCCAACGGCGTCGTGCATTGCGTGCTGCCCGCGGTGGACATCGACAGCTTCCGCGCCGTGCGCGAACTGGCCGCGCGGCATGGCGACAGTTACGCGCTCGGCATCCATCCGCTGGCCACCGGGCGCGCCGACTTCGAGGACCTCGACCGCCTCGACCAGGCGCTCACCGAATGCCGGCACGACCCGCGGCTGGTGGCGGTCGGCGAGATCGGCCTGGACTTCTTCGATGCCGGCCCCGACCCGCGGCGCCAGGAACGCTTCCTCGCCGAGCAGTTGCGGCTGGCGCGCCGGCATGGCTTGCCCGTGATCCTGCACGTGCGCCGTTCCGCCGACGGCCTGCTCAAGCAGCTGCGCCGCGAACGCGTCGCCGGCGGCATCGCGCACGCGTTCAACGGCAGCCGCCAGCAGGCGGACGAATTCGTCAGGCTCGGCTTGTGCCTGGGCTTCGGCGGCACCGTCACCTACGAGCGTGCGCAGCAGATCCGCCGGCTGGCGGCGCTGCTGCCGCTGCAGGCGCTGGTGCTGGAGACCGATGCGCCCGACATGCCGCCGCAGTGGCTCTACCGCACGGCTGCCCAGCGCGCGGATGGCGCGCCGCAGGGACGCAACGAGCCGGCCGAACTGCCGCGCATCGGGCAGGCGCTGGCCGCGCTGCGCGGCATCGCGCCGGAGGAACTGGCGCGGGCCAGCGCGGCCAACGCGCAGCGGGTGCTGCCCCGGCTGCGGCCGCTGCTGGGCGCCGCCGCGACCGGTGGCTGATCCGTCGTGGCGATAATCGGCCCGGTGAAAGCTTCCGAACCCGCCGCCGCGCTGCCCGAAGTCAATTTTTCCGACGAGGGCGACGTCCGCTACCTGCACCTGGGCACGTTGTGGATCCAGGGGTCCATGCTGCTGGACCGGCCGTACGACATCGAGCTGGAGTACGTGCAGCGGATGATGGCCTGGCTGCTGTTCGTCGAACCGGAACAGGTGGCGCAGCGCCACGCGATGCAGCTCGGGCTCGGCGCCGCCGCCATCACCAAGTTCTGCCACAAGAAGCTGCGGATGAAGACCACGGCGATCGAGCTGAACCCGCAGGTGATCTCGGCCTGCCGCCTCTGGTTCAAGCTGCCTGGGGACGACGCGCGGCTCACCGTGGAACTGGCCGACGCCGCGCAGGTGGTGGCCGACCCGCGGCGTCACGGTACCGTCGATGCGCTGCAGGTCGACCTCTACGATGCCGAGGCGGCCGCGCCGGTGCTCGACAGCGAGGCCTTCTACGACCACTGCCGCCGCCTGCTGACCGACGACGGCTGCATGACGGTGAACCTGTTCGGGCGCGCCTCGAGCTACGAGCGCAGCCTGGAGAAGATCGCCTCGGTCTTCGGCGAGGACGCGGTCTGGGCGTTCCGGCCCACGCGCGAGGGCAACACCATCGTGCTGGCGCTGCGCACGCCGGTCCAGCCGGCGCGAGGAGTGTTGATGCAGCGCGCCGAAGCGATCCAGTCGCGCTGGGGCCTGCCGGCCCGCAAATGGCTGAAGGTCTTCAAGCCGCTCGCCGGAGCCGGATCATGAGCCACGCCGGCCGGCACCGCGCCGCGGCCCGCGGCCCGCACCAGGGTCCGCTGGACTGGCGCACGCTGGTCGACTGGCTGGACCAGGACGGCGTCATCACCCCCGAGGAGGCGCGGCGCACCATCGCCCGCTGCTCGCAGGCCGAGAGCGCGCAGCATCCGCTGGTGCGGCTCGCGGCGGTGGCGATGGCGCGCGCCGGCGACGGCCGGGCGCTCGACATCGAATCGCTGACCGAGTGGCTGGCCGGCCGGGCCGGCCTCGACTACCTGCGCATCGACCCGCTGAAGGTGGACGTGGCCAAGGTCGCCGACACCATGAGCGCCGGCTACGCCGAGCGGCACCGGGTGCTGCCGGTGCAGGTCACCGCCAGCGAGGTGGTGGTCGCCACCTCGGAGCCGTTCGTCACCGACTGGGTCGACGAGGTCGAGCGGCAGTCGCGGCGAACGGTCCGCCGCGTGCTCGCCAGCCCGCAGGAGCTGCACCGCTTCACCGCCGAATTCTTCGCGCTGGCCAAGTCGGTGCGGGCGGCGCAGCGCTCCGGCGGCAGCGGCGGGGCCGCGAGCTTCGAGCAGCTGGTCGAGCTCGGGCGCAGCAACAAGCAGCTGGACGCCAACGACCAGGGCGTGGTCCAGGTCGTGGACTGGTTGTGGACCTATGCCTTCGACCAGCGCGCAAGCGACATCCACCTGGAGCCGCGCCGCGAGCAGGGCGTGATCCGGTTCCGCATCGACGGCGTGCTGCACCCGGTCTACCAGATGCCGATGGGCGTGCTGAACGCGATGACCGCCCGCATCAAGCTGCTGGGTCGGATGGACGTCGTGGAAAAGCGCCGCCCGCAGGACGGCCGCATCAAGACGCGCAATCCGAGGGGCGACGAGATCGAGATGCGGCTGTCGACGCTGCCCACCGCGTTCGGCGAGAAGATGGTGATGCGGATCTTCGATCCCGACACCGCCGTCAAGGACCTCGACGCGCTCGGCTTCTCGCAGCACGACGCGCAGCGCTGGGAGGCGCTGGTCAAGCGGCCCGCCGGCATCGTGCTGGTGACCGGCCCCACCGGCTCGGGCAAGACGACCACCCTCTATTCCACGCTCAAGCGCGTCGCCACCGAGGAGGTCAACGTGAGCACGGTGGAGGACCCGATCGAGATGATCGAGCCGGCCTTCAACCAGACCCAGGTGCAGCCGCAGCTCGATTTCGGCTTCGCCGAGGGCCTGCGGGCCCTGATGCGGCAGGACCCGGACATCATCATGGTGGGCGAGATCCGTGACCTGGCGACCGCCGAGATGGCGATCCAGGCGGCGTTGACCGGCCACCTCGTGTTCTCCACGTTGCACACCAACGACGCGCCGTCGGCGGTGACCCGCCTGCTGGAGCTCGGGGTGCAGCCGTATCTCGTGAACGCCACCGTGCTGGGGGTGCTGGCGCAGCGCCTGGTGCGGACCCTGTGCCGCCAGTGCCGCCAGCCCGACGACGCGGCCTCGCGCGACGCGCTGGACGCGCTCGTCAAGCCCTGGAAGATCACCGGCAGCTACCAGCCGTACCGCGCCGTCGGCTGCGTCGACTGCCGCATGACCGGCTTCCTGGGCCGCATGGGCCTGTACGAACTGCTCACCGTGACCCAGGATTTCAAGGAGCGGGTGAACCAGTCGCCCGACATCGACAGCCTGCGCCGGCAGGCGGTGGCCGACGGCATGCGGCCGCTGCGGCTGGCCGGCGTGCTGCGGGTGGCCGAAGGTCTCACGACGGTCGAGGAAGTGCTCACTGCCACGCCGCCGCTGGATTGACAGCCCGGCAATCGGCCACGGCGGGTCAGGGACGGGTCAGCCGTTCCGGTATAGGTGGAATCCACATCCGCCAAGTCAGCCTTAGGTCAGACAATCGGCTTCTTCGAAGTTTGTCTCGAGGAGACCGCATGAGAATCAAGAGCCAGAAGGACTTCTTCTCCGGGCTCATGTTCATGGCGATGGGCATTGCCTTCGCCTGGGGCGCGACCACCTACACGATCGGAGAGGGCGCCCGGATGGGCCCCGGCTATTTCCCGCTGATGCTCGGCATCCTGCTCACCGCGCTGGGCGGCTTCATCGTCTTCGAGTCGCTGGTGGTGGAGACCGAGGACGGCGAGCCGGTGGGCGCCTGGGCCTGGAAGCCGCTGGGCTTCATCATCGGCGCCAACCTGCTGTTCGGCATCCTGCTGGGCGGCCTGCCCAGCATCGGGGTGCCGGCGATGGGCCTGATCATCGCGATCTACGGGCTCACTTTCGTGGCGGCGCTGGCCGGCGACGAATTCAACTGGAAGGAGGTGGTGATCCTGGCCACCGTCCTGGCGATCGGCAGCTACCTTGCCTTCATCGTGCTGCTCAAGTTGCAGTTCCAGGTCTGGCCCACCTTCATCACCGGCTGAAAGAGACGACACCATGGAACTGTTCTCGAACCTTGCCATCGGTTTCGGCGTCGCCTTCACGCCGATCAACCTGCTGTATTGCTTCGTCGGCTGCGTGCTGGGCACGCTGATCGGCGTGCTGCCCGGCATCGGCCCGGTCGCCACCATCGCGATGCTGCTGCCGGCCACCTACGCGCTGCCGCCGGTGTCGGCCCTGATCATGCTGGCCGGCATCTACTACGGCGCCCAGTACGGCGGCTCCACCACCGCCATCCTGGTCAACCTGCCGGGTGAATCAGCCTCGGTGGTCACGGTGATCGACGGCTACCAGATGGCGCGGCAGGGACGCGCCGGCCCGGCGCTGGCTGCCGCCGGCATCGGCTCGTTCTTCGCCGGCTGCGTCGGCACGCTGATCCTGGCCGCCTTCGCCGCGCCGCTGACCGAAGTGGCGTTCAAGTTCGGCCCGGCCGAATACTTCTCGCTGATGGTGCTGGGCCTGATCGGCGCC
>NZ_DATMHS010000024.1:0-1892 GCF_035554825.1 Ramlibacter sp.
CCGCGCGTCTGCTCCTGGCTGGCCGCGGCGATCTCGCCCATGATGTCGGTCACCCGCTTGATGCTGCCCACGATCTCCTGCATCGTGGCGCCGGCCTGCCCCACCAGCTGGCTGCCGGCGTCGACCTTGCCCACCGAGTCGTCGATCAGTGCCTTGATCTCCTTGGCCGCCGCCGCCGAGCGCTGCGCCAGGCTGCGCACCTCGGCCGCCACCACCGCGAAGCCCCGCCCCTGCTCGCCGGCCCGCGCCGCTTCGACCGCCGCATTGAGCGCCAGGATGTTGGTCTGGAACGCGATGCCGTCGATCACGCTGATGATGTCCACGATCTTCTTGGACGATTCGTTGATTGAGGCCATGGTGTCCACCACCTGGCCGACCACCGTGCCGCCCTTGACGGCCACGTCGGCGGCCGACTGCGCCAGCTGGTTGGCCTGGCGCGCGTTGTCGGCGTTCTGCTTGACGGTGCCGGTCAGCTGCTCCATCGAGGCCGCCGTCTCTTCCAGCGAGCTGGCCTGCTCCTCGGTGCGCTGTGACAGGTCCTGGTTGCCGGCCGCGATCTGGCCCGAGGCGGTGGCGATGGTGTCGGTGCCCTGGCGGATGCGGGTGACGACCGAGGTCAGGTTGGCGCGCATCGCCGCCATCGCGGCCATCATGCTGCTGTGGTCGCCCGGCGCCACCGCCACCTCCTGCGTGAGATCGCCGTCGGCCACGGCCCGTGCCACCCGGGCCGCCTGCAGCGGCTCGCCCCCCAGCTGCCCCATCAGGTGCCGCACCAGCCAGAACACGCTGCCGGCGCCGGCCAGCAGGGCCGCGATCGCGAGCCCCACCGACAGCTGGAACATGCGGCGGCTGACATCGGCCAGTTCGGCCCTGGTCTGGGCGACGTCGTTCTTCTTGGCCTGGACGAACTCCAGCAAGCGCCCGCGGATGCTGCGCCACAAGGGGGTTTCCTCGTCGCTGATGGCGGCGATGGCCGCGGCCTGGTCCTGCTTGGCCAGCGCCACGATCCTCGTTTGCAGCGCAACCAGTTTCTCGCGGTCCGCCAGCACGCCTTGCACCAGCTTCAGGTCGGCCGCATCGCCGGCCGAGAGTTCCGCGGCGGCGCGCCCGCTGGCCTCGAAGTCGGCGGTGGCCTTCTCCAGGTTCTTGTACGAGGTCGCATTGCCGGGATTGAGCACGATGTTGCGCAGCGCCTGCCCGCCTTGCAGGCCGTCGGCGTACATGCTCGAGGCGGCCTGCTGCAGGGCGAGGTCCGTCTGCAGGAAGCTCGCGAAGCGGCCGCTGACGGTCTGCATGCCCAGCAGCGCGGCGCCCACGGCAATGGCGAACAGCACGAACACGAGGCTCAGGCTGGCAATGATTTTGGTTCGGATGGTCATCGTGTTGCTGACTTCGCGCCGCGGCGCCGGGATGGACCCGGTGCCGCGTGCGTGCGCTAGAACGCTTCCCAGTCGCTGCCGGCGTGGGCCAGCTGCGACGGCGTGCCGGCCGGCTCGGGGCGGGACGCACGGGCGGGCAGGGCCGCCGTCGCGCGCGGCGTGGCGCGCGCGACCGGCGCCGGCAGCGCGATGGCGCCGGCCTCGGTGGGCGCGGCGCCCTGCGCGCCGAGCTTGAAGACGCTGACGGCCTGCACCAGTTCGCCGGCCTGCTCGCGCATCGACTGCGCCGCGGCCGAGGCTTCTTCCACCAGCGCGGCGTTTTGCTGCGTCACCTGGTCCATCTGGGTGATGGCCTGGTTCACCTGCTCGATGCCGCGCGTCTGCTCCTGGCTGGCCGCGGCGATCTCGCCCATGATGTCGGTCACCCGCTTGATGCTGCCCACGATCTCCTGCATCGTGGCGCCGGCCTGCCCCACCAGCTGGCTGCCGGCGTCGACCTTGCCCACCGAGTCG
>NZ_DATMHS010000025.1:0-19054 GCF_035554825.1 Ramlibacter sp.
TGCAGCAGGTGGCGCCGGAGCGCATCGAGCTGTTCCGCATGCTGGGCGCCACGCGCATGCAGACGCTGTGGCGCCTGAAGCTCCCGTCGGGCCTGCCGGGCATCCTGGCCGGCCTGCGCGTGGCCGTCGTGCTGGCGCTGATCGGCGCCGTGGTCGGCGAATTCATCGGCACCAACCAGGGCCTGGGCGCGCTGATCATCGCGTCGCAGGGAATGATGGACACGCCGCTGATGTTCGCCGTGCTGGTGCTGATCGCCGTGCTCGGCATGCTCGTGTACGAAGCCACGCTCGCCCTCGAGCGCTGGCTGCTGTTGCCCTACACCAGGGCGTCTTGAGGAAACGAAGATGACGAAGACCACCACCCGCCGCACCGTGCTCGCCGCCGGCGCTTCCCTGCTGGCCCTGCCGGCCGTCTCCTGGGGCCAGGCCGCCGCACCGGCGGACAAGGTCACGGTGGCCGGCTGGAGCAAGGCCATCACCGAGGTCATGCCGCTGCTGGTCGAGGAGGACAAGGGCTTCTACAAGGCCCACGGCATCGACCTCGCGTACGTGCCGGGCGCGGGCGGCGGCGACGCCATCCGCAACATCCTGTCGGGCCAGGCCGACGTCGCCTTCACCGACCCGGGATCGTTCTTCGCCGCGCTCGACAAGGGCGAGAAGCTGCGCGCGATCTACGACATCTATCCGCAGAACGTGTTCAACGTGGTGGCGCTGAAGAAGAGCGGCATCACCAGGCCGGCTGACCTCAAGGGCAAGAAGATCGGCGTCTACAGCCTGTCCAGCGGCACGCGGCAGAACCTGCTGGTGCTGCTGCACCAGGCCGGCCTGGCCGAGTCGGACGTGACCATCGTGGTGACCGGCGTGCTCAATTTCGCGCCGCTGCTGCAGGGGCAGGTCGACGCCACCGCCGCCACCGACACCGGGCTGGCGATCGGCCGGCGGCGCGGCATCGGCGAGGTCGACGTGATGGAGGTGGGCCGCTACCTGAACGTGTCGAGCGACCTCTTCGTCGTGCGCGAGGACGTGTTCCGGCAGCAGCAGCCGGTGCTCAAACGCTTCCTGAAGGCCTATCGCGACAGCGCCGCCTGGATGATCGCCAAGCCCGAGGAGGCGGCGCAGCTGGCGGCCAAGCGGGCGATCGACGGGACCGATCCCGCGCTCAATCTGGAGATCGTCAAACTGCGCAACGCGGCCAGCGTGTCCGACCTGACGCGCCAGAAGGGGCTCGGCGCGATGGACCTGGTCTCGCTGCAGAAGGCCGCCGACGCCTACCGGCAGCTCGGCCTGATCGGCCGGCCGATCAAGGTGGCCGAGGTGACCAGCCAGGACCTGCTGCCGGGGCGGGCCCAGCCATGATGTTCCAGGGCAAGGTGGTGCTGGTGACGGGCGCGAGCCGCGGCGTCGGCGCCGCGATCGCGCGGGCCTTCGGCGCGCAGGGCGCCACGGTCATCGTCAACTACCTGAGCAACGACCGCGCCGCGGCCGAAGTGGTGGCCGACTGCCAGGCCGCCGGCGGCGACGCCTGGGCGGTGCAGGCCGACGTCGGCTCGCCCGAGGCGGTGGAGCGCATGATGGGGCAGGCGCTGGCGGAGGTCGGGCCGGTCGACGTGCTGGTCAACAACGCCTTTCGCGCCTACTCGTTCGATCCCGAGCAGCGCCGCCGCTTCGGCGAGCTGGCCTGGGGCGACTACCTGTCCCAGTTCGAAGGCTCGGTCGGTGCGGCGTACCACATGTGCCAGGCGGTGCTGCCGCACTTCGCCCGCCAGGCGCGCGGCAGCATCGTCAACATCGTCACCGACCTGGTCGAGCGGCCGCTGGTGCCGTACCACGACTACACGACGGCGAAGACGGCGCTGGTCGGCTTCAGCCGCAACCTCGCCACCGAGCTCGGGCCGCTGGGCGTGCGGGTCAACTGCGTCGCGCCCGGCCTGGTCTATCCGACCCAGGCCAGCGGCGACACCCGCGCGCACTTCCGCGAATCGATCATCGCGGCGACGCCGCTGCGGCGACTGGCGCGGCCGGAGGACGTGGCCGGCCCGGTGCTGTTCCTGGCCTCCGAGTGGAGCGGCTTCGTGACCGGCCAGGTGCTGTTCGTCGACGGCGGCCTGGTGATGCGATGAACGAAGGAACACGGCCCATGGACGAATCCGCGGAGCTGGAAGTGGCGCTGGACGGACGGGCGCACCGGGTGCCGCGGGGCACCACGCTGGCGGCGCTGGTGGGCCAGCTGGGCCACCAGCCGGAGCAGGTGACGACGGCGGTCAACGGCACCTTCGTGCGGCGCGAGGCGCGCGCCGGCTGCGTGCTGCAGGCCGGCGACGCGGTGCTGCTGTTCCAGCCCATCGTGGGCGGCTGAATCGATCTTGGAAGGAAATGAAATGAACCAGCAGATGGGCGCCGACGCATGGCGCGTGGGCGATGTGGTGCTCGGCAGCCGTTTCCTGCTCGGCACCTCGCGCTATCCGAGCCCGCAGGCGCTGCGCGAGGCGATCGCCGCGGCCGGCGCGCAGGTCCTGACCGTGGGCCTGAAACGGGCGCTGGAGGCCGGCAGCGACGACGGCTTCGTGGTGGCCGTGCGCGAGACCGTGGCGCAGGGCGGCCACCGGCTGCTGCCGAACACGGCCGGCTGCTACAGCGCCCGCGAGGCGGTGCAGGTATCGCACATGGCACGCGAGCTGTACGGCACGTCCTGGGTCAAGCTCGAAGTGATCGGCGACCGGCGCACCCTGCAGCCCGACATGTTCGAAACCATCGTGGCGGCCAGGGAGCTGGTGCGCGAAGGCTTCGTCGTCTTTCCGTACTGCAGCGACGACCTGGTGGGCTGCCGCCGGCTGCTGGACGCGGGCTGCCCCGTGCTGATGCCCTGGGGCGCGCCGATCGGCTCGGGGCAGGGGCTCAACAATCCGTTCGCGCTGCGCACCCTGCGCGAGGCGCTGCCCGACGCGACGCTGATCGTGGACGCGGGGCTGGGCGCGCCGTCGCATGCGGCGCGCGCGATGGAGCTCGGTTTCGACGCGGTGCTGCTGAACACCGCCGTCGCCCAGGCGGGCGATCCGGCGGCCATGGCCCGCGCCTTCCGGCTGGCGATCGAAGGCGGCCGGCTGGCGCGCCGCGCCGGCGTCATCGCCACCCGTGACTTCGCCGTGCCGAGCACGCCGGTGGCGCCCGGGCCGGTGCTGGGCGAGGCCGCGCCATGAACGCTTCGCACGCGGCGCTGCTGCTCGGGGATCGCCCGGCGGCGCTGGCGGCGGGCCCGGTGGTGGCCACGCTGGCCGAGGCCCGGCAATGGTGCGGCCAGGGCGTCGCCGCGCCGGCCGCGGCGCGCTGCCTGCGCGAGTCCGGCGCGCCGGCGGTGTGCATCGTCGACTTCGAGGGCGGCAGCGGCCTGCACTGGCTCGACACCCCGCATGCGCGCGGCTGGCTGGCGCCGGCGCGGGCCGGCGGCGCTGCGCCCGGCTTCGCGCGGGAATGGTCGGCCGCGCTGGCGCGCGGCTTCGTCGCCGCCGATGCCGCCGTGATCGCGCTGATGGCGTGCGCGGCCGGCGCCGATGCGCTGCGCGACGGCAGCTTCATGACCGATCCGCCACTGCTGCCGCGGCTGTCGTGGGGCGAGGCCGCGCGCTTCGGCGAGCGCGGCGCCGGCAGCGCCCGGCCCATCGGCCTGTACCCGTTGGTCGACAGCGCACAGCGGGTGGCGCAGGCGCTGGCGGCCGGCATCACGACCATCCAGCTGCGCATCAAACGGCCGCCGCTCCCCGATGGCGCCTGGGAGGCGACGCTGCGGCGCGAAGTCGAGGGCAGCCTCGCGGCCTGCCGCCAGGCCGGCGCCGAACTGTACGTCAACGACCATTGGCGGCTGGCGCTCGAACTCGGCGCGTTCGGCGTGCACCTCGGCCAGGAAGACCTGGTGGCGCTCGGCGAGGACGATCGCGCGGCGCTGCTGGCCGGCGGCATCGCGCTCGGCGTCAGCTCGCACAGCCTGTGGGAGCTGTGCCGCGCCGCGGCGCTGGCGCCGCGCTACGTCGCCTGCGGCCCGGTGTGGCCGACGCAGACCAAGGACATGCCCTGGCTGCCGCAGGGCCTGGACAACCTCGCCTGGTGGTGCCGGATGGCGCCGGCGCCGGTGGTGGCGATCGGCGGAATCCTGGGCCCCGAGCAGGTGCGGCAGGCCGCGCGCAGCGGCGCCGATGGCGTCTGCATCGTGCGCGGCCTGGGCGAGCAGCCACGGCAAACCGTGCCGCCGTTGCAGGCCGCGCTCGAGGCCGGCCGGCGCGAGCATGCTGCGGCCCCGCCGCCGCCCGCCTGGCCGCATCCGAGCCTGGCGCCTGCGCACTGAGGCCGGGCAGCCGCGTTCACGCCTCTTCGCCCGGCTCGGCCGGCGGTCGTGCGGCCGGCGGCACGATCGGCAGTTGGGGGTCGGCCGCAGCGGCCGGCGGTTGCGACTCGCCCGGCGCGCCGGCGCCCGTGTTCACCTTGGCCCGCAGCGAGGCCAGCAGGTAGGGCAGGACGCTTTCCGAGCCCCGCCCCGAACGCCGGCCCGGCCGCCGCGCCTCAGTGGTTGCCTTTGTCGCTTTGCCCTAGGTATTCGCGGACCTTGTCCGCGCGATCGCCGACGGCCTGCACCGCTTCCTTCACCCGCTCGGGGGTGGTGTGCATGCTCTTGGCCCAGTCGCGCAGCTCGTAGTCCTGGTGGACGTTGATGCGGTCCCGGTCCTGGCCCTGCGACTTGCTCTTGTTGTCGGACATGGGTAGCTCCTGTTCGAGTTCGGGTGAGAGTCATCCTAGGAAGCGTCCGCAAGCGCTGCTGTAGGACACAGCCTTGGAACCGGCGCCGAAGATGGCCCGCGGTCGAGCCATCGCCGGCCGGGCTGCCCTCGCCCCCGGGCCGCTCGCCCGGCGGTCGCTCATTCGGCCACCGCGAACCACAACGCCAGCAGCGCGCCGATCGCCGCCGGGATGCCGTAGCGCTCCCAGGGCGAGACCTCGTCGCCGGCGATGACTTCCACCGGCACCGGGGTGCGCTCCAGCACGCGATTGGTGACCGAGTTCTCCACCAGGCGCGTCAGCGAGTTCTTGCGCGACGTGCCCAGCACGATCTCGTCGCAGCGCAGCCGCCTGGCCGCGGCGACGATGCAGTCGACCTGGTCGCCCACCTCCATGTGCACGGCGTACGGCACGCCGAACTTGTCGAGGATGGCCCGCGAGGGCGCCAGCGCCTTCTCGGACTCCTCGCGGTGCCATTCGCGCAGGCCGCGCCTGGACACGAAGTGGGTGACATAGCGGCTGAAGGGATGCTGCACGTTGAGCAGGTGCACTTCCAGCGTGCTGTCGTTCATGAAGCGCCGCACGACGTGCTGCGCCGCGTACTGGGCGCTGTGCGATGCGGCAACGGGGATGAGGACTCTCATGACTGCACCTCCTTGTGACGTGCGAATGGCCGGGGCCCCGGCTGGTGCGAGGCGCTGCGCCGCGGTGGCCGCTTCCGGTGGCGGCTCGCGCCGGCGCGCGCCCGACCGGCGGAAGTAGGCCTTGAGCAGTTCCATGGCGAGCGGGGCGGCCAGGCAGAACGGCAGGATCAGCAGCCAGTCGTCCGGGCCGAGCGGCACGGTGTCGAAGAACGGCTGCAGGAACGGCAGGTACACCACCAGCAGCACCAGCAGCAGCGAGACGGCCACCGCCCACACCATCCAGCGGTTGGACGCGAAGCCGATCGCGGCGATGCTGTGGTACTCCGAGCGGGCGGTGAAGGCCCGCAGCAGCTCGGAGCAGCAGAGGGTGACGAAGGCGATCGTCTGGGCCGCCTCGACCTGCCCGGGATAGCGCTGCAGCGCGATGAAGAAGGCGCCCAGCACGGCCATGGCGTCCACCAGCGCCACCACCCCGATGCCGATCGCCATGTCGCGGTTGATGACGTGCTCGCGCGGCGAGCGCGGCGGCTGCTTCATGATGTCCGGGTCGCCTTTCTCCAGGCCCAGCGCCAGGGCGGGCGCGCCGTCGCTCACCAGGTTCAGCCACAGCAGCTGCACCGGGCGCAGCGGAATCGGGATGCCGAACAACATGGCGCCGAAGACGATCAGGATCTCGCCGACGTTGCACGCGAGCAGGAAGTACACGAACTTGCGGATGTTGGAGTAGATGATGCGGCCCTGCTCGACGGCCGCGACGATGCTCGCGAAGTTGTCGTCGGTGAGCACCATGTCGGCCGTCTGCTTGGCCACGTCGGTGCCGGTGATCCCCATGGCCACGCCGATGTTGGCCCGCTTGAGCGCCGGCGCGTCGTTCACGCCGTCGCCGGTCATGGCCACCACGTGGCCGCGCGACTTGAGCGCCTCCACGATCCGCGTTTTGTGCTGCGGCGAGACCCGGCAGCAGACGTCGAGCCGGTCGGCCGTGTCGGCCAGTTCCTGGTCGCTCATCGCGTCGAGCTCGGCGCCGGTCAGCACCAGCCCGCCCGGCGTCAGCAACCCGATCTCGCGGGCGATCGCCTGCGCGGTGTCCTTGTAGTCGCCGGTGACCATGATGCTCTTCAGGCCGGCGCCGCGCGCCACCTTCAGCGCTTCGACCACCTCCGGCCGCGCCGGGTCCATCATGCCCAGCAGGCCGACGAACACCAGCTCGCGCTCCACCGTCGCGGGGTCGGCGCCGTCCGGCACCGCCTCCAGCTCGCGATAGGCGACGGCCAGCACGCGCAGCGCCTCGCCCGCCATGGCGCGGTTCTGGCCGAGGATGGTTTCGCGCAGCGCCGGCGTCAGCGCCACCGGCTGGCCGTCCTGCACCGCCCGCGTGCACAGGTCCAGCACCACGTCGGGGGCGCCCTTGACGAACGCCAGCACCGCCGGCGCGCTGCCGCCGCGGCGGTGGATGGTCGTCATGCGCTTGCGCTCCGAATCGAACGGAATCTCCTGTACCCGGGGCCAGATCGCGTCCAGGTCCTCGCGCTGGAAGCCGGCCTTGAGCGCGGCGACCGCCATCGCCGCCTCGGTCGGGTCGCCGACGATGCGCCACGAGGGCGTGCCCTGGCCGTTGTCCAGGCGCTCCTCCAGCCGCGCGTCGTTGCACAGCAGCGCGCCCTCCAGCAGCCGCGCCGCGTCGGCATGGCTGCGCGGGTCGAACGGGCGGCGGTCGACGAAGAACTGGCCGCTGGGCGCATAGCCCTCGCCGGTGATGCGCATCCGCCGGCCGCCGGTCCAGCCCTGCACCACGGTCATCTCGTTCTGGGTCAGCGTGCCGGTCTTGTCGGAGCAGACCACGGTGGCGCAACCCAGCGTCTCCACCGCCGGCAGCTTCCGGATCAGGGCGTGGTGCCTGATCATGCGCTGCATGCCCAGCGCCAGGCAGATGGTCACGATGGCCGGCAGGCCCTCGGGCACGGCGGCGATGGCCAGGCTCACCGCCACCATGAACAGGTTGACGATGTCCTTCTTCTCGGCCTCCAGGTAGGCGAGAAAGCCGTTCTGGAAGGCGGCCGCCAGGTGGGTGTCGCGGAACAGCCCGTAGATGAACACCACGGCACAGATCGCCAGGCAGGCGGTCCCCAGCACCTGGCCCAGGTGCGCCAGCTTGCGCTGCAAGGGGGTGTCCTCGTCCTCGAAGGACTGCAGCATCTCGGCGATCAAGCCGATCTGCGTGTTCATGCCGGTGGCGGTGACGAGCCCGCGCCCGCGCCCGTAGCTGACGAGCGTGCCCATGAAGGCGGTGTTGGTGCGGTCGCCCAGGGGGATGTCCCGGTCCAGCACCACGCCGGCGTTCTTGTCCACCGGCACCGACTCGCCGGTGAGCGATGCCTCTTCGATCTTCAGATTCACCGTTTGCACCAGGCGCAGGTCGGCGGGCACGAAGTTGCCGGCCTCCAGCAGCACGATGTCGCCCGCCACCAGCTCGCGGCTGGGCACGACCAGCTGGTGGCCGTCGCGCACCACCGCGGCATTGGGCGCGGCCATCTTCTTGAGCGCCGCCAGGGCCTGCTCGGCCTTGGATTCCTGGATCACGCCCACCACCGCGTTCAGCGCCACGATGAACATGATCGCGATCGAGTCGACGTATTCGCCCAGCGCCAGCGACACCAGCGCGGCCACCATCAGGATGATCACCAGGTAGTTGTCGAACTGCTGCCACAGCAGCGCCAGGAAGCCGGGACGCGGCCGCTCCTGCAGCTCGTTCGGGCCGTGGTCCCGCAGCCGGGCCTGGGCGTCGGCCGAGCCGAGGCCAAGCTCCAGATGGGTCTGGAAATCGCTCACCAGCTGCTCGACCGGTTTGCCGTGCGAATCCTTGTCATGCATCGTCCGTCTCCCATCGGTTGCCCTGCAGCCAATGATTGGCGGCGCAAGCGCGGATGAAAAATTGAACCTGTTGACTGCCTGGTTCACGAAAGCGGAAGCCAGCGCACGGCACGTGACGGTGATGGTTACGATTCTTGAAGGATCGGCCCCGCGCCGGCGATTGACCGCGGCCGGGGTCTTTGCTACAAGAGGACGTGTCCGGCGAAGAGCCGGACCGACTCCTCCAAAGGGGAGTAGCCCCGGCGGTCCACGGGCCGTCACGCCGCAATCGTCAAGACGGGCGAAAGCCCCGGTTGCGGCGGCACCGCGCGACGCGGTGTGGCGGCGAGACCTTTGCCCGACGGGCGAGGGCGTTCCGCGCCGAGCGGACCCTCATCCAAGAGGTGAAGGGCCGCTGCCGGCGCAGCGGTCATGGCAGCGGTTTTGTCCGGAGGCAGCCATGACGACACAAGCCATCAGGCGCTACCTGAAGCACGGCACCTTGCCGCAGCTGCGGGTGTTCGAGGCCAGCGTCCGGCTCGGCAGCCTGGCGCGCGCAGCCGAGGAGCTGCACATGGCGCCGCCCACGGCGTCGGTGCAGATCAAGAAGCTGAGCGAAACGGTCGGCTCGCCCTTGCTGGAGCAGGTGGGCAAGCGGATGTACCCCACGGACGTCGGCCGGCGCGTCTACGAAGGCTGCGGCGAGGTCTTTCGGGCGTTCGACGCGCTGGAAGAGGCGCTGCACGACATGCGCACGCTCGACGCCGGCGAGCTGCGCATCGCCGTGACGACCACCGCGCGCTACTTCGCGCCGCGCCTGCTGGGCGCGTTCGCGCAGCGGCACCCCGGCATCCGGACGGCCATGCACGTGGCCAACAGCGCCGAGCTGGCCGAGCGCCTGCACCGCAACGAGGACGACGTGTACCTGGTGGCCGACATGCCGGCGACGGCCGACGTCGTGGCCCAGTCGGTCGTCGCCAACCCGCTGGTGGTGATGGCCCGCGCCGATCACCCGCTGGCCGGCGAGCGCGGCATCCCGTTTCGCCTGTTCGCACGCGAGCCGTTCCTGATGCGCGAGCCCGGATCGGGCACGCGCGCCGCCGCGTTGCGGGCCTTCGCCGCGCACGGGCTGGCGCCCAGGACGCGCATGGAGCTGGGCAGCAACGAGGCGATCCGCGAGGCGATCCTCGCCGGCATGGGCGTGGCGATCCTCTCGCGCTACACGCTCGGGATCGAAGCGCCACCGGCCGGGCTCGCCTGCCTGGACGTGGACGGCTTTCCGATCGAGAGCCACTGGCAGTTCGCCTATCCGCTGGGCAAGCATCTGTCCGCCGCGGCGCGCTCGTTCCTCGAGTTCGCCCGCGCGCAAGCGCGCACGCTGGCGCGCGAGGCGCCGGGGACGTGAGGGCGGCCGGCCGGACCGCGCCTACGCCGCGCCTTCCTTGCCTGACGCTTCGGCCGGCGCCTGGGTCCCGCGCTGCGCCTTCTGCCGGGCCAGCTTGTCGCTGCGGTGCATGGCGTGCTGCGCCGCCTGCGAGCCGTGCTCGTCGGCGAAGGCCTTGGTGAACTCGGCGCCCAGCAGGAAGATCTGCGCCGCGTAGTAGACCCACGCCAGCAGCACCACCAGCGAGCCCGCGGCGGCGAACGATTGCGTCACGCTGCTCTTGCCCAGGTACAGCCCGATCAGCACCTTGCCGATCTCGAACAGCACGGCCGTCACGCCGGCCCCGATCCACACGTCGCGCCAGGCGATCTCGGCCGACGGCATCAACTTGAAGATCATCGCGAACAGCAGCGTGGCCACGCCGAGCGAGATGACGGTGTTGAGCACCTGCAGCACCGTCTCCCAGGCCGGCAGCAGGCCGCCGAACCAGGTGCCCATCGCCGCCACGCCGGCGCTCACCGCCAGCGACACCATCAGCAGGAAGGCCAGCCCCAGGATCATCCCGAACGACAGCAGCCGGGTGCGCACCATCGCCCACAGGCCCGAGGGCTTCTTCGCCTCCGGCACGTGCCAGATGCGGTCGAGCGCGCTTTGCAGCTCGCCGAACACCGTGGTGGCGCCCACCAGCAGCACGAAGAAGCTGATCAGGCCGGCCACCAGCCCCTTGTCGGTGTCGCTGGCATTGCGCACGAGGCCCTGCACCAGGTTGGCGCCTTCGGCGCCGATCAGGCCCGACAACTGCTGGACGATCGCGCCCTGCACGGCCTCGCGGCCGAAGATGGCGCCGGCCAGGGCGATCACGATCACCAGCAGCGGCGCCAGCGAGAACACCGTGTAGTAGGAGATCGCCGCGCCCATGCTCGGCGCGTAATCGGCCAGCCAGGCCTTGACGGCCTTCGCGAACAACTGGAACACGTGCTTGGGACTGATCATCCGGTCTCTGCCTTGCTGGACGGCCGCGCGGCGCGAGCCTCAACTTTTATAGCAGGGAGCCGCGCCGCGGGGTGGCCGCGGCAAGCAGGTGTCACAAAGCGCTCAGCGCGGCTCGCCGCGCAGGGTCCGCCCGAAGAGGTCGAACAGCTGCTCCCAGTGGCGCTCGGCGGCCGGCCGGTCGTAGCACGCGCGCTGCGGAAAGACGAAGCCGTGCTCCACCTTCGGGTACCACTCGATGCGGTGCGGGGTGCCGGCGGCTTCCAGCGCCGCCCGCAAGCGGTCGACCACCGGCCGAGGCGCCCAGCGGTCGATCTCGGCGCAGGCGAAATAGCTCTCGCACTTGATCCGCGGCGCGACCAGATGCGCCGAATCGGGGCGATCGGTCACGAGGTTGGCGCCGTGGATCGAGGCGATGCTCAGGAACCGCTCCGGGAAGTTGGCCGCCGCGTGCATCACGAAAGGGCCGCTCATGCAGTAGCCGACGGCGCCGATGCGGCTGCCGTCGGCGCAGGGCTGGCCGTCGACGTAGCGCAGCATCGCCTCGGTGTCGCGCACCGTCATCGCGTTGGTCAGCGCGTTCATGTGCTCGAACATCACCGCCAGCTTGGCTTCGGTGCGCTCGGTGAGCCAGAAATCGCGGCTGCGGCGGTAATAGAGGTTGGGCAGCACCACGAAGTATCCGACGCTCGCCAGCCGCCGCGCCATGTCGTGCAGCTCCTCGCGCTTGCCCGGCGCGTCCATGTAAAACAGCACCACCGGATGCGGTCCCATGTTTTGGGGATGGACAACGAAGCTGTTCATTGATCCATCGGCCGTGGGTATGTCGATGTGCGCTTCGATCATGGCTGCTCCGCAAGGGTTGTGTCAGAAAGGCGTCGCCCGCGGCCGCGCGGTGCGCTAGCATACCTGCCGTGTGGAGAACCGGGGAGGACCCGGTTTCCCCGGGCCATGCCGGACACGCGGTGCCTCGCAGGGGACCTGCTCCCCTCGACCAGCAGGCCGTGCCGAAGCCGACAGGCCGCGCGCACTTCGCAGTTTCTGGAGGGGCAATTGTTTTCAGATCGCCGAGGCCTCGGGGCACTCGCGCGCCTCTGGCGCGTCGTGGCTTTCGCGCTGCTGGCCGCCGCCGCCAGCGCCGCCCATGCCGCGACCGAGCCTTCGCTGGTCTGGCCCGAGCGCGGCAACATCGCGGCGCAGTACTGGGTCGACCGCGGCGGCACCGCGACGCTGGAAGAGGCGCGTGCCGCCTTCGACGCCGGCGCCGGCAAGCAGGCCGACCGGCTGCTGATCATGCCGCTGGGCGACGGCCACGCCGTCTGGTACCGCCTGGAGCTGCCGGCCACTGCCATCGCCATGCACGCGGTGCTGGCGCTGCCGTATTCCGGCATCGACCTGGTCGAGTTCTTCGCCGGCGCGAGCGGCGGGCCGCCCCAGCGCGCCGGCGACACGGTGCCGGTGCGCCAGTGGTCGATGCCTTACCTCTATCCGGTGTTCCCGGTCACGGTGGAGGCGGGCGGCAGCCAGGTGGCCTACGCCCGGGTGCTGCACAGCCAGGAGGTGGCGCTGCGCTGGGTGCTGTGGGACGCGCGCGACTTCAACGAATCGTCCAAGCTGTGGCACCTGATCCTGGGCGCCGGGGCCGGCCTCATGCTGCTGGTGTTCCTGCTCAGCGTGGCCAACGGCATCTCCTGGCGCGACCCGATCCACGTCTACTACGCGGTGCACGTGATCCTGATCGGCACCAGCGTCCTGTCGATCACCGGCGTGGCCGGCGAATACCTGTGGCCCGACCACCCGTGGTGGAACGACATCGCCACCGTGGCGGTGCCGGCGGCCGCCCTCGGCTGGATCGGGCTGCTGGTGCGCGAGCTGGTGGCCGAGCGCGGCGGCCGGCTGCTGTCCCGGCTGCTGCTGCTGCACGCGGCGATTTCCGCGGTGATCGTGGCCGACTTCCTGCTCTTCGGCCGCCACCTGTTCTTCCTGCCGAACCTCTATGCGCTGGTCAGCCTCGCCTTCATCCTGGGCGTGCTGGTGTGGTTCTCGGTGCGGCGGCCGAAGGTGGGCCTGTGGGTGCTGGCGGGCATGACGCTGCTGGTGGCCGGCGCGCTCTTTCCGCTGCTGCGCAACCTGGGCGTGCTGCCGCTCACCTTCGCCACCCAGTACGGCCCGCAGGTGGGCAGCGCGCTGGAGATCCCGCTGGTGCTGGTGGGCCTGTACTTCCGCAGCCGTGAGCGGCGCGACAACCACCTGCGGATGGAGTCGCTCTCGCGCACCGACCCGCTGACCGGGGTGGCCAACCACCGGGTCGTGGTGGAGCGGCTGGAGCTGCTGCTGCGGCGGGCGCAGCGCGACCCGCAGCTGGGCGCGGTGCTGCGCATCACCGTCGCCAACCTGGGCCAGATCCGGGGCGAGTACGGGCGCGAGGCGGCCGAAGCCGCGCTGGTGCGCGCCGCCGAGTGCGTGGCCCTGGAGGGGGCGGTGTCTGACCTGGTGGGGCGCGAGCAGGGCGGTGACCTGGTGCTGGTGCTGGAGGGACGGGCGACCCGGCCCCAGGTCACCGAGGCCGGCCGCAACATCATCGCCCGCGGCCTGAAGTTCTCCGGCCGGCTGCCGCCCGGCGTGACGCTGTCGCTGCGGGTGGCCGGCGTCACGGCGCCGTTGCCCGCGACCACCGCCACCGGCTTGCTGGGCACGCTGGGCACCATGCTGCAGGAACTGCAGACCGATCCGGGCCGGCGCGCCATGCGCATCCTGGAGCCGACCGAAAGCGGCAGCGGCCGCGCGGTGCCCGCCGGCGTGCTGTCGGCATCGTCGGAAGCGGCGCGGAACTGATGTGCGGCAAACCTGCATTCCCTTCACGCCGGCCGGCCGCTAGACTGCTGTCGAGCAGCCAGCGTGCTGCGGAGGCACTGACCTTGGGTTCGGATTTGCGAAGACGCCTGTGGCGCCGGCTGTGGCTGATGTTCTGGCTCGCGCTCGGCGCGGCGGCCGGACTGGGCGTGGCCGCCGCGGAGCCGCTGATCGCGTGGCAGGCGCCGGCGGTGCGGGGGCTCGGCTGGGTCGACGGCTCGGGCACCGCGTCGCTGGACGAGGCGCAGGCGGCGTTCGACAGCGGCGCCGGCCACCCGGTCGATCCGTCGGCGGTGGTGCCGCTCGGGCCGGGGGTGGCCGCCTGGTATCGCCTGGCCCTGCCGCCGGTGGCGCAACCCACCCGCGCGGTGCTGCGCCTGGCCTTCGCCGGCACCGACCGGGTCGATCTGTACCGGCCCGGCCCCGGCGGCGGCTGGGACCTGCAGCGCTCGGGCGACGCCGTGCCGATGAGCCAGCGGCCGCTGCGGCACCTTGCCCCCGCCTTCGTGTTCACCATCGACCCCGGCGAGGGCCCGACCTACATGCGAGTGGCCAACGCCCAGCCGATGCGCGTGGAGTGGACGCTGCAGGACGCCGGCTCCTTCGTCGAGAGCGTGAAAGGCTGGCACCTGGCGCTGGGCGCCTACGCCGGCTTCGTGGCGATGGTGGTGCTGCTGAGCCTGTTCAACGCGGTCTCGTGGCGCGACCCGATCCACCTCTATTACGCCGTGCACGTGGTGCTGGTGGGGCTGAGCATCATGGTGCTGACCGGCCTGGCCGCCGAATACCTGTGGCCGGACCACGCCTGGTGGACCGACAAGGCGCCGGTGGTGATCCCGGGCTTGGCCTTCGCCTGGGTCAGCCTGCTGCTGCGCGAACTGGTCGCCGAGCGCGGCGGCAAGCTGGTCTCGGGCCTGCTGCTGGCCAACGTGGTGGTGTCGGTGCTGCTGGTGATCGGCTTCCTGGTGGTCGGGCGCGAGAACGTGTACCGCGCACCCGGCGTGTACGCCGTACCAGGACTGGCCGTCATCGTCGGCGTGGTGTTCTGGTTCGCCCTGCGGCGGCCGTCGGTGGGCCTGTGGATGCTGGGCGGCATGCTGGCCATGGCGCTGGGCGCGCTGCTGCCGCTGCTGAGCAACCTGGGCTTGGTGGCGCGCTCGTTCCTCACCGACCACGGCCCGCAGCTGGGCGGCATGGTGGAAGTGCCGCTGGTGCTGGTGGGCCTGTTCTTCCGCAGCCGCGAGCGGCTCAACAGCCGGCGCCGGCTGGAGGCCATGGCGCACACCGACCCGCTGACCGGGCTGGCCAACCACCGGGTGCTGACGCGCACGCTGGATCAGCTGCTGCGCGCGGCGCGGCGCGACCAGCGCCTGGGCGCGGTGCTGCGCGTGCACGTGGCGAACCTGAACCAGATCACCGGCGAATACGGGCGCGAGGCCGGCGAGGCGGCCCTGGTGCGCGCGGCGGAGTGCGCGGCGCGGGAGGCGCGCGAAGGCGACCTGGTGGCGCGCGAGCCGGCCAGCGACGTGGTGCTGGTGCTGGGCGGCCATCTCACGCAGCAGCAGCTGGCCGAGGCCGGCCGCAACATCATCGCGCGCGGCCTGAAGTATTCGGGCCGGCTGCCGCCGGGCGTGACGCTGAAGCTGCACGTGGCCGGCGTCGGCGCGCCGCTGCCGGACTGCGATGCCGGCAGCCTGCTGCAGGCCCTGGCCCGGCTGCTGCTGGACATCGCCAACGATCCGCAAGGCCGGGCGCTGCGCTTCGCCGGCTCGCCCGACACGTCCTCCTGGGCGCGCTCCTCGCGGCCCCACTCCAGGCCCGAGAGCGCGCAGTGAGCGGCGTGGCCCGCGCCGGCTCGCCTCACCATCCCGCGCGCCGCATCGCCTCCATCACCGTGCCGGCCACGATCCGGTGGCCGGCCGTCGACGGGTGCACGCCGTCCGCGTACAGGTAGGTCAGGTTCGCGTCGCGCTCCACCAACGTCGAGGCATCGCAGAAGATCGATTCCTCGTCCGGCAGCTTCTTCAGGTCGCAGGCCGAATCCAAGCTGTTCTTCAGCCCGAAGCGCTGGGGAGCCTGCCGCGCCTCGCGCAGCACGGCCCCGGCATCGGCGACGGCCACTTGCCGCATCCCGGCCACGCCTCTGGCCACCTCGTCGTTGAACGCCCGGGTCCACGCGGACATCATCGGCCGCTTGGGGCTGCCGAGCGTGGCGGGCGCCTCGCCGTAGTCGTCGATCGTCAGCACCACGACCTTGCCGGCGCCCGCCGCGACGAGACGCGCCACCTCGGCCGCCAGGTCGCGCGCGGCCTCGCGCATCAGTCGCTCGCCGTCAGCGGCGGCCACCGGCGCGCCGAACGTGTGCAGGAACAGGTCGTTGGCGCCGGCCCAGACCAGCACCACGTCGGCCGGCGCGAAGCGGCCGTGCGCCGCCAGGTACGCGCCGACCTGGGCGCGCACCGGCAGGATGGTGTCCGCCGAGCCCGGCCCGGCATTGGCCTCGGTGTTGCGCTTGGCCGTCGGCTGCGCCACCCGGGCCCCGGCCTCGGCGTACCCCAGCCCGCCCAGCCCCGCCGGCGGGGCGCCCCAGCCGGCCCGCCGGTTGGGGCCGATCGACGTCCCGAGGTTGGCCGCCACCACTTCGACCCACAGCGGCCCCGGGTTGGTGGTGAAGCGCCCGGCGGTGCGCACGCCGGGCCGGCGGGCGAAGGTGCCCAGGTCGGTCAGGCTGTCGCCGAACGCGATGACCCGCGGCGCTGATGGCGGCACCGAGGCGCAGCCGGCCGCCAGTGCCGCCGACGCCGCGAGGATCACGGCCGCCGCACGGCGCGCCAGCGCAAGAACTTGAAGCTTCATGGATTCACCTCCAGCCGCGCAGTCTAGCGGCCGGCCGGGCGCCGCCGCCGGGTCCGGGCGGGCGCCCCGTGCGAAGCGCTACCATGCCGTCAGAGATCCGGCCCGACGCCGCCCGTGCACCCACGCATCACGAGACACCCATGCCCTTGAACTTCGCCTCCCGCCTGGACAACGTCGAAACCTCCGCCATCCGCGAGCTGTTCAAGCTGCTCGGCAAGCCCGGCATCATCAGCTTCGCCGGCGGTTTCCCGGATGCCGCGATGTTCGACGTCGAGGGCATCAAGGAGGCCGTCGACACGGCCTTGCAGCGCGAGGCGGGCGGCATGCTGCAGTACGGCGCCACCGAAGGCTACGAGCCGCTGCGCGAGCAACTGAGCCAGTTCATGGCGAGCAAGGGCGTGGCCGTCGCCGCCGACGGCCTGATCGTCACCACCGGCAGCCAGCAGGCGCTGGACCTGATCGGCAAGACCATGATCAGCCCGGGCGACAAGGTGATCGTCGAAGGCCCGACCTTCCTGGCCACCATCCAGTGCTTCCGTCTCTACGGCGCCGACATCATCACGGCGCCGATCGACGAGAACGGCGTGAAGGTCGACGCGCTGGAGCAGCTCATCGCGCAGCACCAACCCAAGTTCGTCTACCTGATTCCGACCTTCGGCAACCCGAGCGGCCGCATGCTGAGCCTGGAGCGGCGCAAGCGCGTGCTGGAACTGGCGGTGAACACCGAGACGCTGATCGTCGAGGACGATCCGTACGGCGACCTGTACTTCGGCGCGCCGCCGCCGCCCTCGATCCTGTCGCTGTGCGCGCAGCAGCCCGGCGCGCGCGAGTGGGTGGCGCACTGCGGCTCCATGAGCAAGGTGCTCAGCCCCGGCCTGCGCGTGGGCTGGCTGATCGCGCAGCCCGAGCTGCTGGCCAAGGCGACCATGTGCAAGCAGTTCAGCGACGCCCACACCAGCACCTTCGCCCAGGCCACCGCGGCGCAGTACCTCAAGTCGGGCCGCATGCCCGCGACGCTGGCGCGCGTGCGCAAGGCCTACGGCGAGCGCGCCGCCGCGATGGGCGCGGCGCTCAAGCGCGAACTGGGCGATGCGATCGAGTTCACCCAGCCGCAAGGCGGCCTGTTCTTCTGGGCCCGCCTCACGGGCGCCAACGGCAAGATCAGCGACGCGAACGAGTTCGCGAAGCGGGCGATCGAGCAGGGCGTGGCGTTTGTGCCCGGCGCGCCGTTCTTCGCTACCAATCCCGATGTGAGCACGCTCCGCCTCAGTTTTGCGACGGCGGATGTGAAGAAGATCGAGGAGGGGGTGGGGAGGTTGGGGAAGGCGGTGGGTGCATGACTTCAATGAGCGCGGCCTCCAAAGCCACTCTAAACGCGCCGCCTAAACGTTCACAGTGATACCGTGCAGCCAAGATTTGACCGATCATCGTCCGCAATTTGATGGGAAACCATGAACTACTCAATTGATGGCTTTTGGAAGACTCGCCTCGCCGGCGTCGTTCGGCAAATGACCGCGCTGCCGATGGCTGGATGGACGTTCAATTCGACAGCCGACGACTCGTACGTGCCGGCGGAGCTGAAACTGCGCGACGGTTTCGACGACCTTAGTCAGCCCGTTTGGCTCATCGGTGCACCGGGCGCGGTCGGCAAGTCCACGCTTGCTAAGGAGATCTGCGCTGCCACTGGAGCGATCTACCTCGATCTCGCTCTCGCGAAAACGGTCGCGGGCAACTATATGGTCGGCGGGTTGGTATATACCCAGGCGTTGTCGGCTTGGACCGGTGGGTCGGCCGCAATCCTAGTTGACGCGCTTGATGAGGCCAGGCTCCGCGTTACCCAGTCAGGGTTCGAGGCGTTCCTCGAAGACGTGGCTGATGTCGCAGCGCTCGGAAAGTTTCCCGTAATCGTCCTAGGGCGCGTTGGGATCATCGAAGAGGCATGGATGATTCTGAACGAGAAGAAGAGATTCGAGCCTCCCATTTTTGATATCGAGCTTTTCGGCCCCACTGAGGCAGAGCAATTTGTTTGGGCTCGGCTATTGAAGCTGTCGGCGCAAAAGCGAGCCGGTGCCCGTGAAACGTTGGAGTATCCGGAGCTTGCACGTTCACTGGATGAGCATGCGTCAACTTACAAAGCGGCGATCACTCAAGTTGTTACGGGCCTGCAGAAGCTTTCTGCGCAAGATGGCAATCGCTTTGTCGGTTATGCGCCCGTCCTCGATGCCGTAGCAAAGGTGATTGCATCGGAGACAAATCCCGCCCGCATTAGCGAGGAAATGCAGCGGGTGCTCGAAGGCAAGGTGCTAAACAGCCTTGCGAAGGAGATTCTACTTAGGGAAAAGTCGAAGCTGGTGACGCAGCTCCGAGCAGCCATGCCTGATATGCCAGGCGGGTTGTATGAGCCTGCGGAACAGCTTGAACGACTCGGAGCGACGCTCTTTGGGAGAAAACAGCCACCAATGCCCAAATCGCTGGCGCCTCAACAGATAGCTATCTACGAGCGTGCCGTAATGGGATTGCTTCCACAACACCCATTTCTTGACGGCGGCGGCCGAGCGCCGTCAAGTGCTGTATTCGCGGCGTGTGTGCTTGCCGATACATTGAAGCGCGGGACCGGCGAGCTTGCGCGGGCTGCTGAGGCTTACGCCAGTTCAGGGCAGCACACACCGAATCCTTTTCTGTATGACTTCTATGAGCCGGGCGCGAGCGTTCC
>NZ_DATMHS010000026.1:0-30591 GCF_035554825.1 Ramlibacter sp.
CCGGCCTTCCACGTCGCGATCTCTTCCTTCGTGAGCGTGTCCAGATTCACGCGCTTGCTCTTTTGCGTGTCCGGCGCCCACTCCACCTTCGGCCACAGGTCGAGGCTCGGCGGATCCAGGTACACCGGGCCCGAACCGTCCATCACGAAGTGGGCGTGCCGGGTGGCCGCGCAGTTCGGGATCATGGCGACCGGCTTGCCGGCGGCGTGGCACGGGAACATCTTGATCTTGACGTCCAGCACCGTGGTGAGGCCGCCCAGGCCCTGCGCGCCTATGCCCAGCGCGTTCACCTTCTCGAACAGCTCCAGCCGCATCTCCTCGACCTTCGACAGCTGCTCGCGCCGCGCGGCCTTGGCCTGCAGCTCGTACATGTCCAGGTCTTCCATCAGCGATTCCTTGGCCAGCAGCACGGCCTTTTCCGCCGTGCCGCCGATGCCGATGCCCAGCATGCCGGGCGGGCACCAGCCGGCGCCCATGGTGGGCACCGTCTTGAGCACCCAGTCGACGATGGAATCGCTCGGGTTGAGCATGACCATCTTGCTCTTGTTCTCGCTGCCGCCACCCTTCGCGGCCACCGTCACTTCCACGGTGCTGCCGGGCACCAGTTCGACGTTGACGACGGCGGGCGTGTTGTCCTTGGTGTTCTTGCGCTCGAACTGCGGGTCGGCGACGACCGACGCGCGCAGCGTGTTGTCCGGATGCAGGTAGCCGCGGCGCACGCCTTCGTTCACTGCGTCTTCCAACCCGCCGCTGAAGCCCTCGAGGCGGCAATCCATGCCGATCTTGAGGAACACGTTCACGATGCCGGTGTCCTGGCAGATCGGCCGGTGGCCCATCGCGCTCATCTTGCTGTTGGTGAGGATCTGCGCGATCGCGTCCTTGGCCGCCGGGCTGCGCTCCCGCTCGTACGCCCGCGCCAGGTGGGCGATGTAGTCGGTCGGGTGGTAGTAGCTGATGTACTGCAGGGCGGCGGCGACGGATTCGATGAGATCGGCCTGCTTGATGGTGGTGGTCATGGTGCTCGGACAGGGAAAGCGGAGACCTTCAAATTATCCCACCCGCTGCCGAGCGCGCCTCCGCGAGCGCTTTGACGTGCGTCAGGCAACGCTTCAGCGGGACCCCGGGGGCGGATGAACGCAGCCGGAAGCGGCGCCGCTCAGCCGCCGGTCAATGCACCGGCCGGCCACCCCTGCTCGAGACTTCGCCTGCGTACACGGGTCGAACCGTCCAGTCCCCCGGGCGCACGCCGCGGCGCAGTTGCCGCAACTCCTCGATGCAGGTGGCCACCTGGGCGAGCAGCAGTGGAATCGTCGTTTCCGCATGCACGGAGATGCGGGGCAGCAGCAGCAGGTCATCGTCGCGGCGGACACGCGCCTGCACCACCGTCGTGGCCGTGAGGTAGCCGGCGTCACTGGCCATGTCGGCGTGCGCGAGGCGATGCTGTCCGTAGGGGTAGGAGAAATGGCGCACCTCGACGCCAAGCGCATCTTCGAGGTCGCGCTTGGAGCCGGCCATTTCGTCGCGGGCGGACGCGGCGTCGCACTCGAGCAGATTCGCGTGCCGGCGCGTATGCGCACCCACGTCCATCCCCGCGGCGAGCCAGGTCTTCAGGTGCGCGACATCCATGAGCGGGGTCGCGGGAATGCCCGCGGCATGGTCCCAGACATTCGAGCCACCGAGCTGGCCGCTCACGACATACGAGGTGGCCGTGAAGCCCACGCCTTGCAGGATCGGCAAAGCGTGTTCGTAATTGTTGAGGTAACCGTCGTCCAGTGTGATCCCGACCACCCTGCCGACTTTGTCGCCGCGAAGGTAGGGCTCCAGATCGCGCATCGACAGGCCGCGGAAGCCGAACGCGCGCAGGGCGCGGAGTTGCCGCGCGAAGGTGTCCGGCGAAATGGTCAGCCGCCAGGAGCGCACGTCGGGTGGAGGCGGCGTCGTGGTCTGGTGATAGACCAGGATCGGGATGGGTGCCCGTCGTTTCGGAATCGGGGGCCGGGGGGTCATCAGGCCGCTCCTTGAAGCCGCTGCTGAGAAATGAGCTTACCGCACGAGCAATGAATTCCGCGCGCGCTTGCGCGACACGGGCGAGCGCAGAAAGATTCGCCGCAGCTCTACCGCATGGCTGTGATGGCACCGGCCCCGGCCAGGTGTTTGCATTTGAAGTTCTCGTCGACTAGCTTTGACAAGATTGACCGCGCCAGGGGGACAGGCACTGGTGCGGTTCGGCGGCGCCGCGAAGCGCGAATTGGCGGAATGGTTGGCTGCAATGACATTCTCGGTCGTCATCCCGGTGTTCAACAAAGCACGGTATGTCGTGTCCGCAGTGCAATCGGTGCTGGCGCAAACGCTGCCCGCGCTCGAAGTCATCGTGGTCGACGATGGCTCCAGCGACGCCAGCGTGGAGCTGGTCGAGGCGCTGCGGGACGAGCGCGTGCGGGTGGTCAGGCAAGCGCATGCCGGCGTCGCGGCGGCGCGCAATCGCGGCATCGCACTGGCGCGCGGCCAATGGGTGGCATTCCTGGACGCGGACGACTGGGAGCACCCCGAATTGCTGGACAACCTCCAAAGGGCGCACCTGGCCTGCCCGGAGGCGGACGTCCTGGCGTCCGGGTACCGGTGTGTAGAGGAAACATCGGAAACTCGAATGCAGCCGTGGCAGGTCGCGCGCGACGCCGAGATCGAGGTGGTGCGGGACCTGCGAGCGCGCTGGATGGTGGACATTCCTTTCTGCACCGACACGGTGGCGATCAGGGCCGAGCGCCTGCACGCCATGCAACCTTGCTTTCCCGTTGGCGAATCGTTCGGCGAGGACCTGGATCTCTGGTTCCGCCTGGCTGACGAAACCCCGGTGGCCTTGGTGCGGGCCCAGCTGGCTGTCTACCGAACCGCGATCGCCGGCTCCCTGTCGTTCGGGCGACCACGTGAACTGGCCCCCTTCATGCACCGCATGCGGCAGCAAGCACTCGACGGCACCATGGCCGAACGCCACCGCCACGCCGCACTCTGGTTCGTGGCGCAGCAGGAAATCAGCCTCGCACGGGACCGGCTCGCCCATGGTCGCCGGCGCGAGGCGCTGCGCTTGCTGTGGAGCGCACGCTACGCGACGCTCGGAAGAAGATGGCTGCTCACCGCGGCGATGGGGCTGCTGCCAGGTCGCGTCGCCGGCGAGTGGCAACATCGACGCCTGGCCGCGAGCCACGTCTTCTCCAGGCCCGTTCACGACGCCTGACCGCGTTTGTCCCCGCGTGCCCCCGGGGCGCTGCAGCGGGCGCCGGCGAGAGGCGGCCAGAACGCTGCCCGGTGGGCTGCTCACCTTCGCCGACGGGCAGGGGCGATCCGGTGGCGCAGCACGATCGGCCCGCCGTGCACGGCCGCCTTCAAGTCTGATAGGGTCACTGCCATCGCTGATCCACATTGCCATGAAGACCCGAATCGAACACGACACCTTCGGCGCCGTCGAGGTGCCGGCCGACCGCCTCTGGGGCGCGCAGACCCAGCGCTCGCTGCAGAACTTCGCCATCTCCGGCGAGCGCCAGCCGGTTGAGATCATCCGCGCGCTGGTGCAGATCAAGCGGTCCGCCGCGGTGGTCAACCACCTGCTGGGACTGCTGTCGCAGGACAAGGCATCCGCCATCGTCGCGGCCGCCGACGAGGTGCTCGCGGGCCGGCACGAGGAAGAATTCCCGCTGGTCGTGTGGCAGACGGGCTCGGGCACGCAGACCAACATGAACGTCAACGAGGTGCTGGCGAACCGCGCGAGCGAGCTGCTCGGCGGGCGTCGCGGCGAAGGGCGGCTGATCCATCCCAACGACGACGTCAACAAGAGCCAGTCCTCCAACGACGTGTTCCCGACGGCGATGCACGTGGCCGCCGTGGACGCGATCCGCAACCGCCTCCTGCCTTCGCTGGCGAAGCTGCGGGCCACCCTGGCCGACAAATCGCAGGCCTTCGACGACATCGTCAAGATCGGTCGCACCCACCTGCAGGACGCGACGCCGCTGACGCTGGGGCAGGAGTTCTCGGGCTACGCGGCGCAGCTCGAACAGGCGGACCGGCATCTGCACGCCACCTTGCCGCACCTGTGCGAACTGGCGCTGGGCGGCACGGCGGTGGGAACCGGCCTGAACGCGCCGCCGGAGTACGCGCAGCGCGTCGCCGCCGAACTGGCGCGGCTCACCGGCCTGCCGTTCGTGACCGCCGCCAACAAGTTCGAGGTGATGGCCGCGGCCGACGCGCTGGTCCATGCCCATGGGGCGCTCAAGAGCCTGGCCGCCAGCCTGATGAAGATCGCCAACGACATCCGCTGGCTGGCGAGCGGCCCGCGCAGCGGCATCGGCGAGATCAGCATCCCCGAGAACGAACCGGGCTCGTCGATCATGCCCGGCAAGGTGAACCCGACGCAGAGCGAAGCCGTCACCATGTTGTGCTGCCAGGTGTTCGGCAACGACGTGGCGCTGAACTTCGGCGGCGCGTCGGGCAACTTCGAACTGAACGTGTTCCGGCCCATGATCGCCCACAACTTCCTGCAGAGCGTTCGCCTGCTGGCCGACGGCATGGCGAGTTTCAACGACCACTGTGCCGTCGGCATCGAGCCGAACCGCCAGCGGATCGCGGAGCTGGTGCAGCGCTCGCTGATGCTGGTGACGGCGCTCAATCCGCACATCGGCTACGACAAGGCCGCGCAGATCGCGAAGAAGGCGCACCAGGAAGGGACCAGCCTGCGCGAGGCGGCGCTGGCCCTGGGCTACGTCACGCCGGAGCAGTTCGACGAGTGGGTGCGGCCGGAGCAGATGGTGGGGCGGTGAGGCGCGGCGAAAACCCAGCAGCCGAACGCAGAGGGTGCAGGGAGGATCTGCGTTCGGCTGTTGGGTACCCCTCAGTGACCCTTCACGCCCGCGGGAGCAGGCACCGCCATCAGCTTGTCGGTGTACGCGATCGCCATCGCCGAGAGCAGGAACGTGATGTGGATCGCCGTCTGCGCGATCAGCACCCGGTCGGAATAGTTGTCGGCGTTGATGAAGGTCTTGAGCAGGTGGATCGACGAGATCCCGATGATCGCCGTCGCCAGCTTCACTTTCAGCACCGAGGCGTTGACGTGACTGAGCCACTCCGGCTGGTCGGGATGCCCTTCCAGGTTCATCCGGCTCACGAAGGTCTCGTAGCCGCCGACGATCACCATGATCAGCAGGTTGGAGATCATCACCACGTCGATCAGCGCCAGCACCACCAGCATGATCACGGTTTCGTTCAGCGAGCTGATCGCGACCGTCTGCTTGTAGCCGATGCTGGTGATCAACTGCTGTAACGCCGCCTGGCTGCCGAACGCCGCTTCCAGCAGGTGCACCAGTTCGACCCAGAAATGAAAGACGTACACCGCCTGCGCCGCGATCAGGCCCAGGTACAGCGGCAGCTGCAGCCAGCGGCTGGCGAAGATCAGGGCTGGCAGGGGGCGCAGCGGCGAGCGGGGGCTTTGCTGAGGGTTCGGGTCAGGGTGCATCGGGAGCGGGTTTGTACGGATGGAGCGGATTGTAGGTTTCCGGGCTGGGGAATCCGGTTCGGAGGTAGATTCCCGGGCTGGGGGCCCCGTCAGTGGCGTGTAAGTGCGGGGCCGGACAGTTTGCAGCGGAATTCATCATAGGTGGAGACATTCTCATGAGTGCAATCGAGTCGGTCCTGGTCGAGAACCGCGTCTTCGACCCGCCGGAGGCGCTGGTCAAGTCCGCGCGGATTTCCGGCATGGCGGCGTACGAGGCGCTGTGCCAGGAGGCGGAGCGCGATTTCGAGGGATTCTGGGCGCGCCTGGCGCGCGACAACGTCGTGTGGACCAAGCCGTTCACGCGCACGCTGGACGAGTCGAAGGCGCCGTTTTACCGCTGGTTCGACGACGGCGAGCTCAATGCCAGCGCCAACTGCCTGGACAAGCACATGGGGACGCCGGTCGAGAACAAGACCGCGATCGTGTTCGAGGCCGACGACGGCGCCGTCACGCGCGTCACCTACAAGGAGCTGCTGGCTCGGGTCAGCCAGTTCGCCAATGCCCTGCACGCGCAGGGCATCAAGAAGGGCGATCGCGTCATCATCTACATGCCGATGTCGATCGAAGGCGTGGTCGCCATGCAGGCCTGCGCGCGGATCGGCGCGACCCACAGCGTGGTGTTCGGCGGTTTCTCGGCCAAGGCCCTCAACGAGCGGATCATCGACGCCGGCGCGGTGGCGGTGATCACGGCCAACTACCAGATGCGCGGCGGCAAGGAGATGCCGCTCAAGGCCATCGTCGACGAGAGCCTGGCGATGGGCGGCTGCGACACCCTGCGCACGGTGCTGGTCTACATGCGCACGGCGACGCCTTGCGCGATGGTCGCCGGGCGTGACCGGACCTTCACCGAGGTGCTGCAGGGGCAGGGCACTGAGTGCAAGCCGGAGCCGGTGAACGCCGAGCACCCGCTGTTCGTGTTGTATACGTCAGGCTCCACCGGCAAACCCAAGGGCGTGCAGCACGCCACCGGCGGCTACCTGCTGTGGGCCAAGCTCACCATGGACTGGACCTTCGACATCCACCCGTCGGACGTGTTCTGGTGCACCGCCGACATCGGCTGGGTCACCGGGCACACCTATGTGGCCTACGGGCCGCTGGCCGCCGGCGCGACCCAGGTGATGTTCGAAGGCATCCCGACCTACCCGAACGCCGGCCGCTTCTGGGAGATGATCCAGCGGCACAAGGTCACCGTGTTCTACACGGCGCCGACGGCGATCCGCTCGCTGATCAAGGCCGCGGAGAGCGACAAGGCCATCCATCCGACCGCCTACGACCTGGGCAGCCTGCGGATCCTGGGCACGGTCGGCGAGCCGATCAACCCGGAAGCGTGGATGTGGTACTACCGGAACGTCGGCGGCGAGCGTTGCCCGATCGTCGACACCTTCTGGCAGACCGAGACCGGCGGCCACATGATCACGCCGCTGCCGGGCGCCACGCCGCTCGTGCCCGGCTCGTGCACCCTGCCGCTGCCGGGCATCATGGCGGCCATCGTCGACGAGCAGGGCCACGACATTCCCAACGGCTCGGGCGGCATGCTGGTCGTCAAGCGCCCGTGGCCGGCGATGATCCGCACGATCTGGGGCGATCCCGAGCGGTTCAAGAAGAGCTACTTCCCCGAGGAGATGGGCGGCAAGCTGTACCTGGCCGGCGACGGCGCCGTGCGCAGCGCCGACCGCGGCTACTTCCGCATCACCGGCCGCATCGACGACGTGCTGAACGTCTCCGGACACCGGCTGGGCACCATGGAGATCGAGTCGGCGCTGGTGGCCAAGACCGACCTGGTGGCGGAGGCCGCCGTGGTGGGGCGGCCGGACGACCTCACCGGCGAGGCGATCTGCGCCTTCGTGGTGCTCAAGCGCGCGCGGCCGCATGGCGAGGAGGCCAGGCAGATCGCCGCCCAGCTGCGCGACTGGGTGGCCAAGGAAATCGGCCCGATCGCCAAGCCCAAGGACATCCGCTTCGGCGACAACCTGCCCAAGACCCGCAGCGGCAAGATCATGCGCCGCCTGCTGCGCTCCATCGCCAAGGGCGAGGCGATCACGCAGGACGTTTCGACGCTGGAGAATCCGGCGATTCTCGAACAGCTGGCGGAGAAGCTGTGAGGGATGCCTGAAAAACAAAGCCCGCTCGTGAGCGGGCTTTGTTTCGTCGGGCGGCTGGCGTGCGGATCGGCCAGCGCCGGGGGTCACTTGGTGCTGAGGACCCAGGCGGCCAGCTTCTTGGCTTCCGCTTCGTTGACCTGCGGGTTGGCGGGCATCGGGACCGGGCCCCAGACGCCGGAGCCGCCCTTCATGATCTTCTGGGACAGCTTGTCGACGGCGTCCTTCTGGCCCTTGTACTTGGCCGCGACGTCCTTGTAGGCGGGGCCGACGAGCTTCTTGTCGACGGCATGGCAGGCAAGGCAGTTCTTGGACTGCGCCAGGGCCTGGTCCGCCAGCGCCGGCACGCACGCGGCTGCGGCGATCAGAGCAAACAGGGCACGCTTCATTGAATTCCTCTTCGGTTGGGGTACATTGCTGAACGCCATTGTAGTGATCGCCGTTGACAGATCCGTTAACCCTACGGCTTCAAGGCGCATCTGCGGAGAATACGAATGTATCTGCTCGGACTGGGCATCGTCCTGCTCGCACTGAAGTATTTCGAGGTCGGCCCGGTCGGCGCCTGGGAGTGGTGGTGGGTGCTGTCGCCGTTCGCGCTCGCGGTGGCGTGGTGGGCCTGGGCCGACTGGTCCGGCTACACCAAGAAGAAGGCGATGCAGAAGGAAGACGCGCGCAAGCAGGCGCGCATCGACAAGAGCCGCCAGTCGCTCGGGATCGGACCGCGCAAGCGCTGACGCGCCGGCGCTTCAACCCACGTTCAGGTGCTTGCGCCCGAGCGGCGTGACCGCCGGGCCTTCGATGACGGTGCCGTCGACGCGGAAGCGGCTGCCATGGCACGGGCAGTCCCAGCTCGTCTCGACGCTGTTCCAGTGCACCTTGCAGCCCAGGTGGGTGCACACCGGCGACACCGCGAACAGTTCGCCTTCCGGGCTGCGATAGGCCGCGAAGGTTTCGCCATCCACGTCGACGTGCGCGCTGTCTCCGGGCGCCAGGCTGGCCAGCTGCTGCGCCTGGCTGTGGGTCAGGTAGTCCCTGACCAGCGCCGTCACGGTGGTGAGGTTCTCCTCGACCATCGCCTTGCCGCCCTTCACCGGCGAGAACCGGGCGGGCCGGCACAAGTCGCCGAACGCGTGCGACCGGGCCATGAGCTGTTCGGCGATCACATGGGCCGCGACCGTGCCCCAGGTCAGCCCGTCCGTGGCGAAGCCGGTGGCGATGAAGCAACCGCTCGCGTCACGGCCGATGTAGGGCAGCCCGTCGGCGGAGCGATAGTTCTGCGCCGACCAGCGATGGCTCGCCGCGCCGGGGCCGAAGCGCTGCTCGACCCGCATCTGCAGCGCCATCAGGCTCGCCTTCGCGTTGTGCGTGCCGACCTTGTGCTCCTCGCCGACGCAGACCAGGTAGCGCTGCCCGCCCGCGGCCATGGTGCGCACCGACAGGCGCTCGCTGCCGCGGCACCAGAAGATGCCGGGGCCGGGATCGGCGCCGGCCAGCGGCCGGGCGATGCCGTACTCGCGATGCACCGGCATCTCGGCCTGCACGAGGTGGAATCCCTTGGGCGAGTGGGTCGCCAGCACGATTTCCTGCGCCAGCACGGCGCCGCTGGCCGTGACCGCGCGCCGGCCCTTGGCATCGAGCTCGATCACCCGCGACTGCTGGTGGATCCGGGCGCCGGCCTCGCCGGCCAGCCTGGCGAGGTGGGCGACATAGGCCTGCGGCTGGAACTGGGCCTGGTTCTGCAGCACGACCACCTCGCCGACGGGCTTGGGCAGCGGCGCGGGCACGGACTGGTCGCGGCGCACGCTGGCTCCGGCGTTGGCGAGCACCTCGAATTCGCGCCCGATCTGGTCGGCCTGCTGTTCGTCGAGCGCATACAGCAGGTGTGCGCAGCGGCGAAAGCCGGCGTCGGCGTCGGCGCAGTGCGCCTCGATGAAGCCGATGGCGGCCCGGCGCTGCTCGATGACGCGGCGCGCGATGTCGGCGCCCCAGCGCCTGGCGATCGCGGCCAGCCCTTCGCTCACCGTTTCGTAGAGATTGCCGGTCGAGTTGCCGGTGCTGCCGCTGCCGACCGTGTCGGCTTCGAGCAGCACGACCGAGCGGCCGGCGCGCGCCAGCAGCAGGGCGAGCGTCACGCCCGTGATGCCGCCGCCGATCACCACCACGTCGGTCGTGAGGTCGGATTCCAGCGGCGCCCCGCCGGTGGCGGGCGCGGTCGCCCGCCAGATGGAAGTGGTGTCCATGGCGTCTCCTGAAGGGACACGCCATGCTAGGAGCCTGCCGCGCCGGCTCCTGTCAGACAGGAGCCAGTGCGCGGCTGGGCTGGGGCGGCCTACCTGGCGTCGTAGTTGTCGAGCACGGCGCCCCGGCTGGCGCTGCAGGCGTTGAACGCGAACTTGGCCAGCACGCCGCGGGTGTAGCGCGGGGCCGGCGCCTTCCACGCCGCGCGCCGCCTGGCGATCTCCGCCTCGGCCACGTTCAACTCCAGCTTGAGCTGATGCGCGTCGATGGTGATCGAGTCGCCCTCGTTGACGAAGGCGATCGTGCCGCCGGCCGCCGCCTCGGGCGCCACATGGCCGACCACCATGCCCCAGGTGCCGCCGGAAAAGCGGCCGTCGGTGATCAGGCCGACGCTCTCGCCCAGGCCGGCGCCGATCAGCGCGCCGGTGGGGGCGAGCATCTCCGGCATGCCGGGGCCGCCCTTGGGGCCGAGGTAGCGCAGCACCATCACGTCGCCGGCCTTGATCTTGCCGTCCAGGATCGCCTGCAGCGCCGACTGCTCGTCGTCGAAGACCCGGGCCGGGCCGGTGATCACGGGGTTCTTCAGCCCGGTGATCTTGGCCACCGAACCCTCCGGCGACAGGTTGCCCTTGAGGATGGCCAGGTGCCCCTGCTGGTACATCGGGTTGTCGATGGTGCGGATCACGTCCTGGTCGGCCCGCGGCGTGTCCGGGATGTCCTTGAGCGTCTCCGCGATCGTCTTGCCGGTGATGGTCATGCAGTCGCCGTGCAGCAGCCCGGCGTTCAGCAGGACCTTCATGACCTGCGGGATGCCGCCGGCGCGGTGCAGGTCGACGGCGAGGTAGCGGCCGCTCGGCTTGAGGTCGCAGATCACCGGGGTGCGCTTGCGGATGCGCTCGAAATCGTCGATGGTCCACTCGACTTCGGCCGCGTGCGCGATCGCCAGGAAGTGCAGCACGGCGTTGGTCGAGCCGCCGGTGGCCATGATCACGGCCACCGCGTTCTCGATCGACTTGCGCGTCACGATGTCGCGCGGCTTGAGGTCCTTGCGGATCGCCTCGATCAGCACCTTGGCCGATTCGCGCGCGGAGTTCGCCTTCTCGTCGTGCGGATTCGCCATGGTCGACGAATAGGGCAGCGACATGCCCATGGCCTCGAAGGCGGATGACATCGTGTTGGCGGTGTACATGCCGCCGCACGACCCCGAGCCGGGGATGGCGTGCATCTCGATTTCGCGCAGGTCGGCGTCGCTCAGGTTGCCGGCCGCGTTCTGGCCCACGGCCTCGAACACGCTGACGATGTTGAGGTCCTCGTTGTTCCAGCGGCCCGGCAGGATGGTGCCGCCGTAGACGTAGATCGCCGGCACGTTGGCGCGCAGCATGCCCATCATGCCGCCCGGCATGTTCTTGTCGCAGCCGCCGACCACCAGCACGCCGTCCATCCACTGGCCCTGCACGCAGGTTTCGATGCAGTCGGAAATCACCTCCCGGCTGACCAGCGAATACTTCATCCCTTCGGTGCCCATCGCCATGCCGTCGGAAATCGTCGGCGTGCCGAACACCTGGGCATTGCCGCCGGCCTCCTCGATGCCGGCGATGGCCGCGTCGGCCAGCTTCTGCAGCCCGCTGTTGCAGGGCGTGATCGTGCTGTGGCCGTTGGCCACCCCGACCATGGGCTTGCGGAAATCCGCCTCCTGGTAGCCCATGGCGTAGTACATCGAGCGGTTCGGCGCGCGCGACTTGCCTTCGGTGATGTTCTTGCTGCGGCGGTTGATCTGGATCGGCTTGATTTCCATGGGTGTTGTCCTTGGCGGGCGGCCCGTGCCG
Organism: Ramlibacter sp.; assembly: GCF_035554825.1. Taxonomy (GTDB): domain Bacteria; phylum Pseudomonadota; class Gammaproteobacteria; order Burkholderiales; family Burkholderiaceae_C; genus Ramlibacter. The sequence continues at coordinate 11,703 of NZ_DATMHS010000026.1, forward strand.
CTTGAGCAGGCGAGTATGCCCCACGCGTCGCGGCCGAGCGCCAGCATCCCGCTGCGGCGACCGGCCTTTTCGCACTACCGGCGCCGGCCCCTGGGCCCCGCTGCCATGCCGCACAATAGCCGCATGCTGATGTATCCACACATCGACCCGGTGGCGGTGCGGCTCGGTCCGCTCGCGATCCACTGGTACGGTCTCACCTATCTCGCGGCGTTCGGGCTGTTCATGCTCCTGGCCTACCGGCGCCTGCACCACGAGCCCTTCGCCTCGGTGCGCGGGCCCGGCGCGTGGAGCCGCAAGGACGTGGAGGACATGCTGTTCCTGGGCGTGCTCGGCGTCGTGATCGGCGGCCGGCTGGGCTACTGCCTCTTCTACAAGCCTGCGTTCTATCTGAGCCATCCGCTGCAGATCCTCTACGTGTGGCAGGGGGGCATGAGCTTCCACGGCGGCATGCTCGGGGTGATCGCCTCGCAGTGGTGGTTCGCCCGCTCGCGCGCCAAGCCGTTCTGGCAGTTGATGGACTTCATCGCGCCGTGCGTGCCGCTCGGGCTCGCGGCGGGCCGCGTCGGCAATTTCATCAACGGCGAGTTGTGGGGCCGCGCGGCCGATCCGTCGCTGCCCTGGGCGATGGTGTTCCCGCAGAGTGGGTCGATGATCCCGCGCCACCCGTCGCAGGTCTACCAGTTCCTGCTCGAGGGGCTGCTGCTGTTCGTGCTGCTGTGGCTCTATGCGCGCAAGGAGCGGCGGCAGGGCCAGGTGGCCGCGGCCTTCCTGATCGGCTACGGCGTGCTGCGCTTCGTCGCCGAGTATTTCCGCGAACCCGACAGCCACCTCGGCCTGCTGTCGCTGGGCCTGAGCATGGGGCAGTGGCTGTGCCTGCCGATGATCGTCGTCGGCGTGCTGCTGTGGATCTGGTTCGACCGGCGTCCGGCGCCGCTGCCCGCTAGGTAGTTTCCCTGGGGGCCCTGGAAAAGGGCCGCCCGCCGTCCATAATTTTCCGTAATTACGGAGAATTATGCGAATCGCTCCTGCCATGCGCCTGGTGGCCAACTCGCTGCACGACGAGGTGGCGCAGCGCTTGCGCGAGCGCATCTTCTCGGGCGACCTGCGGCCCGGCAGCTTCCTGGACGAGCCCGTGCTGGCCGAGCAGCTGCAGATCTCGCGCACGCCGCTGCGCGAGGCCCTGAAGGTGCTCACCGCCGAAGGGCTGGTGCGCCACGAGCCGCGGCGCGGCTGCTTCGTCAACGAGGTGACGGAGCAGGACCTGGACGACATCTTCCCGGTGCTGGCGCTGCTCGAGGGGCGCTGCGCGTTCGAAGCGGCCCTCAACGCCAGCGACGCCGACCTGCAGGCGCTGCAGGTGCTGCACGACAAGCTCGAGCGGCACGCACGGGCCCGGCGCATCAACGACTACTACGCGGCGAACTACGCGATCCACGAGGCGATCATCACGCTGGCCGACAACCGCTGGCTGGCGCAGGTGATCGGCGACCTGCGCAAGATGGTGCGGCTCGCCCGCCTGCGGCAGCTGCACGCGCCCGGCCGCCTCGACGAAAGCCTGGGCGAGCACCTGGCCGTGTTCGCGGCACTGCGGGCGCGCGACGCCGCCGGCGCCGAGGCAGCGATGCGGGTGCACCTGACGCGCCAGCGCGAGGCGCTGCGCGAGCTGGGGCGCAATCGGCTGGCGAAGGTGGCCCCATGAACCGACCGCCGCGCGCCCGCCGCGCCGCCGGCGTCGGCGTTCCTGACCGTTCTTCTTGACGAGAGCCGAATGAATCCTTCCGACTGGCTTGCCCGCAGCGTCTCGTTGCTGCGCCCCGCGCTGGAACCCAGGGCGGTCGCCGCCGGCGGCGCGGCGGCGCACGACGAGGCGGCCGCGCGCCCACGGTCGACGCGTGAGCGGCTGCAGGCCACCCTGCGGCGCCGGCAGGAGGCGCTGTCGCCGCGGGTGCTGCGCCGCACGCTGCTGGAGCTGCAGGCGATCGTCGATCCGCAGGTGAGCGAGGTCGAGGGCGGCCGGCGCGCCAGGGCGGTCGCGCAGTGGTATTCCCAGGCGCCGCTGGAAGAGCGCCGCGACTGCTGGCTGCTCATGAGCGAGCAGTTCGCCCCCGATGCGCGCAAGCTGAAGGCGGTGCGCGAGCAGTACGAGGCCGCGCAGGGCACGCCCGAGGAAGGCCAGGCCGAGATCCGCCTGCGCAAGGCGATGGTGTCGCCGCGCACCCGGCTGCTGCAGCGCTTCGCGGTGTTCCCGGACGGCATGCGATTCCTGGTGGACCTGCGGGCCGAACTGCTGCCGCATCTCAAGAGCGACAAGCGGCTGCTGCCGCTGGATGCCGAACTCGAAACGCTGTTCTCGACCTGGTTCGACGTGGCGTTTCTCGAGTTGCGGCGCATCAGCTGGGATTCGCCGGCGTCGCTGATCGAGAAACTGATCAAGTACGAGGCGGTGCACGACATCCGCAGCTGGGCCGACGTGAAGAACCGGCTCGACAGCGATCGCCGCTGCTACGGCTTCTTCCATCCGCGGCTGGACGGCGAGCCCTTGATCTTCGTGGAGGTCGCGCTGGGCGACGAGATCGCCGACTGCATCACGCCGCTGCTCGACGAAGGCGCCGCGCCCACCGATCTGACGCGGGCGACGACCGCGATCTTCTATTCGATCAGCAGCACCCAGGCCGGCCTGCGCGGCGTGAGCTTCGGCGATTCGCTGATCAAGCGGGTGGTCGAAACGCTCAAGGCCGAATTCCCGAAGCTGAAGCACTTCGCCACCCTGTCGCCGATCCCGGGGCTGCGCGCCTGGCTGGGCAAGAACGCCGGCGCGCTGCTGGACCAGCTCGACGCCAAGGCCCGCGCCGAACTGGCCAAGGCGCTGGGCGGAGCAGCGACCGCGCCGCAGCTGCTGGCGGCGTGGGAGCGCCCGTTGCAGCTGGAGCCCAGGTCGCCGGTGCGCTCGTTGCTCCTGCGCGGCGCGGCCACCTACCTGGGGCGCGAGCTGCAGGACGGCAAGCCGCTCGATCCGGTCGCGCGCTTCCACCTGGGCAACGGCGCGCGGGTGGAGCGGCTGAACTGGGCCGGCGACCCTTCATCGAAGGGCCTCAAGCAGTCGTACGGCCTGATGGTCAACTACCTGTACGACCTCAAGCGCCTGGACAAGCACCGCGCGCTGCTCGCCAAACGGGAAATCCCGGTTTCGGGCGGGATCGAAGACCTGTATTTTTAATCGCGTCCGTTTCAACCACAACTCAAGGAGACACCCCATGATTCGCAGCTTCACGCGGCGAGACGTCCTGCGCGCGGCCGGCGCGGCCGGCGCGGCCTCGCTCGCTCCCTTCGCCCAGGCGCAGGGCTGGCCGGTCAAGCCGGTCACCGTATTCGTGCCGTTCCCCGCCGGCGGCGGCACCGACGCCTTCGCCCGTCCGCTGGCGGCGCAGTTCGCCAAGCAGACCGGCAAGCAGCTGATCATCGACAACCGCGGCGGCGCCGGCGGCACCGTGGGGGCCAGCATCGCCGCCAAGGCGCCCAACGACGGCTATTCGCTGTTCATGGGCGCCGTGCACCACACGATCGCGCCGTCGATGTACCCGCGGCTCGATTACGACCTGGAACGCGATTTCGTGCCGCTCACCGTGGTCGCCACGGTGCCGCAGGTGGTGGTGGTCAATCCCAAGCGGATCCAGGCCGCCGATTTCAAGAGCTTCCTGGACATGGTCCGGCGCAGCCCGGGCAAGTACAACTACGGCTCGGCCGGCAGCGGCACCTCGCACCACCTCGCCGGCGAGCTGTTCAAGCAGCAGACCAAGACCTTCATCACCCACATCCCGTACCGCGGCGCCGGGCCGGCCCTGCAGGACCTGATCTCGGGCAACGTCGACATGATGTTCGACGGCCTCGGCTCGTCGGCCAACCACATCAAGGGCGGCCGCATCAAGGCGCTGATGGTCTCGGGCGGCAAGCGCAATCCGGCGCTGCCGGACGTGCCTTGCGCGGCGGAAGTGGGTTTGCCGGACTACACCGTCACCACCTGGTACGGCCTGTGGGCGCCCAAGGGCACCCCGGCCGACGCCCAGGCGCGGGTGATCGACGAGGTGCGCAAGGCGATGCAGTCCGACGAGCTGAAGGCGATCTGGGCCAGCCAGGGAGCCGAGTTCCCGAACTTGTCGCAGCAGCAGTTTGCCGCCCTGGTCGGCAGCGAGATCAAGCGCTGGGCCGGGGTGGTGAAGGTGTCGGGCGCCAGGATCGACTGAACGCCGTCACAAAACCGCCGGCGCTGCCGTGGGGCGGGCAGGGCCGGCGCGCGATGCACGGGCCGGCGCGTCCGTGCGATCAACGCCCCGGACTTGCGTGAACCATGAAGCAATACAACCTCTATGCCGCGTTGCGCGCGGCCTTCCCCCACGACCTCGATGCCGCCGCCGTCGAGACCGACAGCGGCCTCGTGTACTCGTGGCGCGACCTGGACCGCGCCACGGCGATGATCGCCAACCTGCTGGTCTCGCTGGACCTGCCGCCGGGGTCCCGCATCGCCGTGCAGGTCGAGAAGTCGGTGGAGGCCATGATGCTGTACCTGGCCACGCTGCGGGCGGGCCACGTGTTCCTGCCGCTCAACACCGCCTACCAGAGCGCGGAGATCGAGTACTTCATCGGCAACGCGGAGCCGGCGGTGGTGGTGTGCAGCAGCAGGAACTTCGGCTGGGTGAGCAAGCTGGCGTTCAAGGCCGGCACGCACCACGTCTTCACGCTGGATGAGGACCGTACCGGTTCGCTGCTGGCGCGCGCCGCCCATTGCAGCGACCGGCACGAGATCGCCCCGATGGGCGTCGACGACCTCGCCTGCATCGTCTACACCAGCGGCACCACCGGCCGCAGCAAGGGCGCGATGCTCACGCACGGCAACATGGTGTCGAACGCGCAGGTGCTGAAGGACTACTGGGGCTGGCGCCAGGGCGACGTGCTGATCCACGCGCTGCCGATCTTCCACGTCCATGGCTTGTTCGTCGCCATCCACGGCGCCCTGCTGAACGGCAGCAAGATGATCTGGCTCGGCAAGTTCGATCCGAAGCTGGTGATCGCGAAGATGCCGGAGGCCACGGTGTTCATGGGCGTGCCGACGCTGTACGTGCGGATGCTGGCCGAGCCGACGCTGACGCGCCGGCAGGCCAGCCACATGCGCCTGTTCATCTCCGGCTCGGCCCCGCTGCTGATCGAGACCTTCAACGAATGGCAGGAGCGCACCGGGCACACGATCCTGGAGCGCTACGGCATGAGCGAGACCATCATGCTCACCTCCAATCCCTACGACCCCGAGCAGGGCGCGCGCCGCGGCGGCACCGTGGGCTTCCCGCTGCCGGGCGTGGGCGTGCGGGTGCGCGGCGACGACGGCCAGGCGGTGCCGGCCGGCGAGATCGGCGGCATCCAGGTGAAGGGCCCCAACGTCTTCAAGGGCTACTGGCGCATGCCCGACAAGACCAAGGAGGAGTTCACCGCGGACGGCTGGTTCAGGACCGGCGACGTCGGCCGGATCGACCAGGACGGCTACGTCACGATCGTCGGGCGCAGCAAGGACCTGATCATCAGCGGCGGCTACAACGTCTACCCGGCCGAGGTCGAGGGCTATATCAACGAGATTCCCGGCGTCGCCGAGAGCGCGCTGGTGGGCGTGCCGCATCCCGACTTCGGCGAGGTCGGCGTGGCGGTGGTGATCCCCAAGCCGGGCGCCCGCATCGACGGCGAGCAGATCGTGGCCCGGCTGAAGTCGCAGCTGGCCAACTTCAAGATTCCCAAGCGCTGCTTCGTCGTCGACGAGCTGCCGCGCAACACCATGGGCAAGGTGCAGAAGAACCTGCTGCGCGAGCAGCACAAGCAGCTGTTCGGCTGATCGACACCGCGGCGCGAGCGCCGCCGGTCGCCGCGGCCGGCCGCGATGCTCGGCAGCGCGGCCCGCTCGCGGACTTGTCCTACACCCGGCACCGGAGCACGGCGGTACGTTGACGCGTGCTGCCGGGCGCCCGCGTGCCGGCGCCGCCACAGGAGTCGCCGTGAGAATAGCCCAGGTCGCACCATTGCATGAAAGCGTTCCGCCGCAGGCCTACGGCGGCACCGAACGCGTCGTCTCCTATCTCACCGAGGCACTGGTGGAGCTCGGCCATGACGTCACCCTGTTTGCGAGCGGCGACTCGGTCACGTCGGCCACGCTGGTGGCGGGGGCGCCCCGCAGCCTGCGGCTCGACGAGCGGCGGCCGGACGCGGTGGTCTGGCACACCATCCTGATGGGCCAGGTGCTCAAGGCCGCGGCGGCCTTCGACATCATCCATTTCCACACCGACGTGGTGCAGCTGCCGCTGGTGGCGCTGTGCGAGACGCCCTGCGTTTCCACCGCGCACGGCCGGCTGGACCTGCCCGACCTGAAGCCGCTGTTCCGCTGCTTCGCGCACCATCCGATGGTCTCCATCTCCGACAGCCAGCGCCAGCCGCTGCCGTGGCTGAACTGGATCGCCACCGTGCACCACGGCGTGCCGGCCGGCCTGTATTCCTTCCATCCGCAGCCGCAGGACTATTTCGTTTTCGTGGGCCGCATCTCGCCGGAAAAGCGGCCCGACCGCGCGATCGAGATCGCCAAGGCCTGCGGCACGCCGCTGCGCATCGCGGCCAAGGTCGACGCCGCCGACCGCGAGTACTTCCATTCGAAGATCGAGCCGCTGCTGGGCGATCCGCTGGTGACTTTCGTCGGGGAGGTCGGCGACGCGGCCAAGAACGATCTGATCGGCAACGCCCGCGCCCTGCTGATGCCGATCGACTGGCCCGAGCCGTTCGGCCTGGTGATGGTCGAGGCGCTGGCCTGCGGGACGCCGGTGATCGCGTATGCGCATGGTTCGGTGCCCGAGATCATCGAGGACGGGGTCACCGGCTTCGTCGTCGAGCACCAGGAGCAGGCGATCGCCGCGGCGCGCAACGTGGCGCGCATCGACCGGCGGCGCTGCCGCGCGGAGTTCGAGCAGCGCTTCACCTCGGCCGTGATGGCGCGGCAGTACCTGGAGATCTACCGGCAGCTCGTGGCGGCGCCGGTCGCCGCCTGCCACTGAAAGCGAGGACCCGCGAGCATGGCCAACAAGATCCAGATCGGCGACAAGTGGTACGTCGCCGCCACCTCCGAACTGGGGCAGGAGCAGCCGCAGGTGCTGAAGAACGACCACACCTTCGCCATGTTCGACCGCTTCGGCGACGCGCAGGTGCTGGCGCCCGGCAAGGAGGGGCTGTACCACGACGACACGCGCCACCTGTCGCACGAGGAGCTCACGATCGACGGCGTGCGGCCGCTGTACCTCGGCTCGTCGGTCGAGGAGGCCAACAGCCTGCTGGCGATCGACCTGATGAACCCCGACCTGCCGGCGACCGGCGGCCGCGCCGCGCTGCCCAAGGGCACGCTGCACCTGTTCCGGGGCAAGCTGCTGTGGCAGGGCGCCTGCTACGAACACATCCGGATCACCCACCATGGCAGCGAGCCGACCGAGGTGCGGCTGGAGTTCGGGTTCGACGCCGATTTCGTCGATCTGTTCGAGGTGCGGGGCATGCAGCGGGAGCGCCGCGGCGAACTGCTGCCGGCGCGCGTGTCGGCGGTGGGCATGACGCTGTCGTATCGCGGCCTCGACGCGCGCGTGCGGCGAACCTGCATCGAATTCCAGCCGGCGCCGACGCAGGTCGACGCGCGACGGGCCTGCTTCGACCTGCGGCTCGACCCCGGCAGCGAGCACCACCTGTACTGCTCGATCCGCTGCGAGTGCGACACCGAAGCGCCGCCGCCGCCCAAGACGTACCACACGGCGCTGCGCGAGAACAACGCGGTGCGCCAGGCGTGGCTGGGCGGGCACTGCCAGGTCCACACCTCCAACCCCCTGATGAACCTGTGGCTGCGGCGCTCGGTGGCCGATCTCGCCATGCTGGCCACCCACCTGCCCACCGGCGCCTACCCGTTCGCCGGCGTGCCCTGGTATTCGACGACGTTCGGGCGCGACGGGATCATCACCGCGCTGGAGTGCCTCTGGGCCGACACGTCGATGGCGGCCGGCGTCCTCGAATTCCTGGCGGCGACCCAGGCGACCGAGTCCGACCCGCACAGCGACGCGGAGCCCGGCAAGATCCTGCACGAGGCGCGGCGCAGCGAGATGGCGCTCACCGGCGAAATCCCGTTCGGCCGCTATTACGGTTCGGTGGATGCGACGCCGCTGTTCGTCGTGCTGGCGGCGGCGTACTGGCGGCGCACCGGCGATGCGGCGCTGATCCGCCGCATCTGGCCGCAGATCCGGCGGGCGCTGGACTGGATCGCGCGCTCGGGCGACGCCGACGGCGACGGCTTCGTCGAGTACGCGCGCCGCAGCGAGGATGGCCTCGTGCAGCAGGGGTGGAAGGATTCGCAGGACTCGGTGTTCCACGCCGACGGACAGCTCGCGGCCGCGCCGATCGCGCTGTGCGAGGTGCAGGGCTATGTCTACGAGGCCAAGCTCGGCGCGGCGGAGCTGGCATCCATGCTCGGCGAAACGGCGCTCGCGGACGCGCTCAACCGCGAAGCCGCGCAACTGCGCGATCGTTTCCAGGCCGCGTTCTGGTGCGAGGAGATTTCGAGCTACGCGCTCGCGCTCGACGGCGCCAAGCGGCAGTGCCGGGTCGGGTCGTCCAACGCCGGCCACACGCTGTGGAGCGGCATCGCAGCACCGGCGCATGCGCAGCGCATCGTCGACGAGCTGATGGGGCCGCGCTTCTTCAGCGGCTGGGGCATACGCACCGTGCCCACCGACGCGGCCCGCTACAACCCGATGTCCTACCACAACGGCTCGATCTGGCCGCACGACAACGCGCTGATCGCCGCCGGCATGGCTCGCTACGGGCGCACGGAGGCGGCCATGGAACTGCTGGCCGGCACCTTCGAGTCCAGCCTGCGCTTCGACGCGCACCGCCTGCCCGAGCTGTTCTGCGGCTTTTCGCGCCGGCCGGCCGCCGGGCCGGTGCTGTATCCGGTGGCCTGCTCGCCGCAGGCATGGGCCGCGGCCGCGGTGTTCGGCATGCTGCAGGCCTGCCTGGGGCTGGAGGTGCTGGGGGGCGCGGGCCAGATCGTCCTGCGCTCGCCGCGCCTGCCGCACTTCATCGACTGGATCCGGATCGCGCAGCTGGGCGCCCCCGGCCCGAGCGTCGACGTCCTGCTGCAGCGCCACGAGCGCAGCGTCGGCGTCGAGGTCGTTCGCAAGGACCCGAAGGCGAGCGTGCTCGTTGTTGCCTAGGTGACAGCCGGCGCGGCGCTGCGCCGGGAGCTTGACGGAGATCATCCGGATGCGCGTGGCCGCCCCCTAAGCTGGCCCGATGGATTTCGAGCCGTCCCCCAACGCGCGCGACCGGCTGCAGCAGCTCGAGGCGTTCATCGAGCGCTTCGTGCTGCCGTACAACGCCGCCTGGCACCGCTGCGCCGCCGAAGGCGTGCCGCCCCCGTTCATGCAGGATCTGAAGGACCTGGCGCGCGCCGAGGGGCTGTGGAATCTGTGCCTGCCCGCGCTGCGCGAGGACGAGCCGGGCACCCGGCTGTCCAACCTCGATTACGCCCCGCTGGCCCAGGCCATGGGCCGCCTGCCGTGGTCGGCGGAGGTCTTCAACTGCAGCGCGCCCGACAGCGGCAACATGGAGCTGCTGCAGCAGAACGCGACACCGGCGCAGCGCGAACAGTGGCTGCAGCCGCTGCTGGAAGGGCGCATCCGCTCCGCCTTCGCGATGTCGGAGCCCGACGTCGCGTCCTCCGACCCGACCAATCTCCAGACTTCGGTGCGGCGCGAGGGCGGACAGCTGGTGCTCAACGGCCGCAAGTGGTTCATCACCGGCGTCGCCCACCCGCAATGCCGGTTGCTGATCGTGATGTGCCGCAACGAAGGCGACGATGCCGGCGCTGCCCACGACAGCCACAGCATGGTGCTGGTGCCGCTGGACACCCCCGGCGTGCAGGTGGTGCGCAACATCCCGATCATGCAGCACCGCTCGCCCGAAGGGCACTGCGAGCTGCTGCTGCGGGACGTGCGGGTGCCCGCCGCCAACCTGCTGGGCGGCTGGGGCCAGGGGTTCGCGATGGCGCAGGCGCGACTGGGGCCGGGCCGGGTGCACCACTGCATGCGCACCATCGGCCAGTGCGAGCTGGCGCTGGAACTGGCGTGCGACCGGGCGCTGGAGCGCCGCGCGTTCGGCAAGTACCTGGCGGACCAGTCCAACGTGCAGGACTGGATCGCCGAATCGCGGCTGGAGATCGACCAGGCCCGGCTGCTGGTGCTGCAGGCGGCGTGGAGCCTCGACCAGGGGCGGCCGGCGCGCGAGATCCGCTCGCAGGTCGCGGCGATCAAGGTGGTGGCGGCGCGCCTGCAGACCCGCGTCGCCGACCGCGCGATGCAGATCTTCGGCGCGATGGGCCTGTCGCCCGATACGCCCCTGGCCTGGTTGTGGACCTGGGGCCGCGCCATGCGTTTCCTGGACGGGCCGGACGAAGTGCACCTGCGCACGGTGGCGCGCGAGGAACTGGCGCGGGCCAGGGCGCGGCAGGGAGCGTCGGCCGCCTACTTCACGACCCCGGAGCAGCTGGCGGCGCCGCCGCGCATCCGCTGAGCGCGGCTACCTGACGCCGCGGCGGCGCATCATCTCCTCGCCCATCGCACGCTGCGCCGCTTCGCCGAGCACGGCGGCCGCGGCCGGGTAGGCCGTGCCTTCCTCGGCCTGGATGTGATCGTCGTACAGGCCTGCGAACGCGTCGAGCGCGGCGTCGTCCTCGGGCGAGGGCGCGGGCAGCTCGCCCGCCTGGATGCGCGCGAGCACCTGCCGCGCCTGCTGCCAGCGCGCTTCCATCTGCACGTGATCGCGCTGCAGCCGGCGAACCAGTGCCACGGTCTGCGGCTCGCCGGCGGCGAGCAGCGGCGGAAAGACGTGCAGCTCCTCGTCGCGATGATGCTGCGGCGCGGCCTGGTCGAAATAGCGCATCACGTCGCGCGCCGCGTCGCGGGCGCTCTGGTCCGCGCCATGGCCCGCCAGGTGCTCGCGCAGGCGCGCGAGCAGCGCCAGCATGCGGGCCACGCGCTCGTGGCAGGCGGCGAGCATCTCGAACGGCTGCTCGAAACCAGGCGCCGGCCCCGCCGACAGCAGGGACGACATGCGAATGGGTTGGCTCATGGCTGTGGGGGGAGGGAACTGACGTAGTGCGCGGGCGGCGGCCGCTCGCGCGAGGGCTTGCGGCGCACGGCGGTGCCCAGGCTCACGAAGCATACCGCCTGCTCGTGCTCGGCCAGCGCGAACAGCGCGCGCAGCCCTGGCGAGTCCAGGGCCTTGCCGCTGGTGAGCGCCGAACCGTAGCCCAGCGCCGTCGCCATCAGCAGCATGTTCTGGATGGCGCAGCCGGCGGAGATCAGCCGCTCGGCGGCCGGAACGTCCTCGCCCGCCACGCCGGTGCGCACCACGGCCAGCATCAGCACCGGCGCGCGGAAGGCTTTCTCGCGAGCCCGCGCCACCTGTTCCGGCGCCGCCAGCGGATCGCGCGCCAGCAACGCGTCGGCGAAGACCTGGGCCAGCCGCTCGCGCTGGGTCGCCGGCACCAGCACGAAGCGCCAGGGGACCAGTTCACCGTGGTCCGGCGCCGCGGCGGCGGCGCGCCAGATCAGATCGAGCTGCGCCTGGTCGGGGCCGGGCTCGGCCAGGCGCTTGGGCAGGATGGTCTGCCGGTGCTGGATCAGCGCCCATGCCCATTGCGCCGCAGCGCAGGGCTCAGCGGTGGCGGGGGGGTGGGGCAGCGCGTCCATACCGTGCACCATAGCGGAGACCCCAGGCCAGCATCAAGCCCGCCCACAGCAGCGCGGCCGCCGTCAGCAGCGGCTGCATGGGCCAGCCGGGCAGGGTCGCCGCGATCCGCAACAGCGTGGCGGCCTGCAGGCCCCAGAACAGGGTCCAGACGAAGTTGTCGGCGACCACCGGAAAGCCGCCGTGGCCCGCCGTCACGCGCGTCACCATGGCCAGCATCAGCGAGCCCAGCGCGCCCATGGTCAGCGCATGCAGCGGCGCCAGCGGCAGCGCCGCCACGCCCGTGACCGACTGCGCGAGCTGCGCGCCACCGGCCAGCGCCAGGGCGACACCGAACCAGGCAAAGCCCAGGTACAGCATCGACAACAGGCGAATGCGGATGTTCTGCACCCGCGCCCACAGCGCCGCCAGCCACAGCAGCACCGCGCCGGTGCCCAGCTCGACCGCGCCGCGCGCCAGGTGCCACAGCGGCTGGCTGCCCAGCAGTGGGTCGACCCAGGCGGCCGCGACCTCGAACACGCACACCGCCAGCAGCAGCCACAGCAGCGTGCCGTGCGGCCAGCGCCCGAGCCCGTCCGCGGGCGGCGGGGCGAAGAACGGAATCATCCGGTTGGCCACCGTCACGAAGACCGGCACCACGCAGCCCCACAGGCCGGTCAGCACGGCCAGGCGGGCGGCCGCCGGGCCGCCGAACGCCAGGGCCAGCGCGAGCCCGGCCAGGCTCAGGGCGCCGACCGCGAAGGCCGCGCCGACGATCTTGGGATGCAGCCGGTCGGACTCGCGGCTGGCGCGGATCAGGCGCCACAGCGCCGCGGTGGTCCAGCCGAAGCCGAGCAGCGGAAAGAGGAGCGCGATCTGCGCCAGCCGGGCGTGCCCATGGCTGGCCCCGAGCCACAGCAGCCAGCCGGCGCACTGGGCGGCCAGCGGCGGCCACAGCTTCGCCGCCGAGGGGCCGCGCACCTGCAGCCAGCGGGGCCCGGCGGTGAACAGGAAGCCGGCGAAGAACAGCGGAAAGAAGCCGAAGGTCATCACCCCCGCGTGCACCAGCGACGGCGCGACCGCCATCGGCGCGAGCGGCAGCCAGCCGCCACGCTGCAGTTGCACCCCCGCCCACCAGAGGCCGGAGGCGGCGAGCACCACCATGGCGAGGAAGAAGCCGAGCCGGTGCGGCCCGTCCAGGAGCCGGCGCCAGTGCCAGGCGCCGTCTCCGGCTGCTGCGCGCATGGAGCGATGCGGCGTCAGCCGCACGCGCCGATGTGGCCGCAGTGGGTGCAGTAGTCGCAGCCGTCCTTGCGGATCGTCGCGTAGGCGCCGCACTCGGGGCACTTGCGCCCCGTCATCGGGGCAGCCACGCCCTCAGCGCCCTCGCTGGCCGCCTGCTCGGCCAGGACCGGCGCGACCGGCGCGCCGGCGCGCCGGCTGGCGATGATGTTTTGCAGGGCATAGGCCATCGCCGCCACTTCCGAGTCGTGCCACATCGGCACCTGCGTGCCGTCGGCCTTGGTGTAGGTGCCCAGCCGCACCGGGCCGCGGTCCCACGCCACCTTGCGCATGTCGGCCAGCGCGCGGTCGAGGAAGCCGCCGCGCGCCGCCAGTGACAGCAGCCGCATGCTCGACGTCACCCACTGCTGCGACTCGCCGGTCTGGCCGACCGGCATGAAGAACTCGATCGCGCGCTCGCGGCCGTCGGCCAGCGGCATGAACGAAACCACCAGGTACAGGTGCTGCTTGCCTTGCTGGGTCCAGTATTCGATCTTCTCGGCGACCGCCGGCAGCCCGCCCTTGGGCCGGCTCGCGATCACCTCGTACATCGGGTCCGGCGGCATCACCGGCGCTGCGGCCGGCTGCGCCGGCGTGTCGGCCTGGAGCACGGCCCCGACGATGGTGTTGGGCCGGTAGGTGGCCAGGCCCTTCAGCCCGGCGTGCCACGCTTCCGCGTACAGGCTCTTGAAGTCCTCGTACGGGTAGTCGACCGGCACGTTGACGGTCTTGGAGATCGCCGTGTCGATGAACGGCTGCACCGCCTCCATCATGGCGATATGCGCCGACGCGGACATGGCCAGCGCCGACACGAAATACGGCGGCAGCTTCGAGGTGTCGCCGCCGAGCGCGCGGAACATGCGCCAGGCGTGGTCTTCGACGTCGTACTCGCTGATGCTGCCGTCGCCCTCGCGCTTGCGGCGCCGGTAGGTCCACGAGAACGCCGGCTCGATGCCGTTCGAGGCGTTGTCGGCGAAGGCCAGGCTCACGGTGCCGGTCGGGGCGATCGACAGCAGGTGGCTGTTGCGGATGCCGTGCTTGCGGATCGCCTGCTTCAGCGGCTCGTCGAGCCGGCTCGCGAAGGTGCCTTCCTGGAAATACCCGTCGGCCTTGAACGCGGGGAAGGGGCCCTTCTCGCGGGCCAGCTCCACCGACGCGGCATAGGCGGCGTCGCGCATGCAGCGGGCGATCCGGGTGGCCATCTCGCGGCCGTCTTCCTCGTCGTAGCGCAGGCGCAGCATGGCCAGCGTGTCGCCCATGCCGGTGAAGCCGACGCCGATGCGGCGCTTGGCGGCGGCTTCGGCCTGCTGCTGCGGCAGCGGCCAGAACGTCAGATCCAGCACGTTGTCCAGCGCCCGCACCTGGATCGCGACGGCGGCGGCGAAGCCCTCGAAGTCGAAATCGGGGGTGCCGGTGAAGCCGAAGGGGTGCCGGACGAAGCGCGTGAGGATGACCGGGCCCAGGTCGCAGCAGCCGTAGGGCGGCAGGGGCTGCTCGCCGCACGGGTTGGTCGCCGAGATCTGTTCGCAGTAGCGCAGGTTGTTGTCGCGGTTGATCGTGTCGGGAAACAGGATGCCGGGCTCGGCGAAGTCGTAGGCCGACTTCATCACGGTGTCCCACAGTTCGGCGGCCGGCAAGGTGCGGTACACCCACATGCCGTCGTCGCGCTGGTGGGCGCCCTGGGCCATCAGCGCCGCCCCCGGGCGCGCCGAGTGCACCAGCGGCCACGGCGCGCCTGCTTCCAGCGCCCGCATGAACGCCTCGGTGACCGCCACCGACACGTTGAAGTTGGACCAGCGGCCCGGCGTGCGCTTGGCCGTGATGAACTCCACCACGTCCGGATGGTCGATCCGCAGCACGCCCATCTGCGCGCCGCGGCGGGCCCCCGCGCTTTCGACGGTGGCGCAGGAATGGTCGAAGACGTCGATGTAGCTGCACGGGCCGGACGCGACCGAAGCGGTGGCCTTGACCTCGGCGCCGCGCGGGCGGATGCGCGAGAAGTCGTAGCCGACGCCGCCGCCGCGCCGCATCGTCTCGGCCGCTTCGCGCAGCGCCTCGTAGATGCCGGGGTAGCCGCCGTCGTCCTGGCCCTGGATGCAGTCGCCCACCGGCTGCACGAAGCAGTTGATCAGCGTCGCATGCAGCGCCGTGCCGGCGGCGCTCATGATGCGCCCGGCGCCGATGGCGCCCGCGCGCAGGTTGGCGTGGAACTTGGCCTGCCATTCGGCCCGCTTGCCCTCCGCCTCGACCGAGGCGAGCGCCGAAGCGACGCGGGCAAACAGCTCCTCGACGTCGGCCTCGCCCTCCTTCAGGTATTTCTCCTGCAGCACGTCACGGGTGATCGGCTGCACGGCCAGCGGGGCCAGGACTTCATCACGCTTCATTCTTTTATTCCTCGTGTTCGGTTTCCAGCACCGCCTCGGCGCGTTCGAGGGCCGGCCAGCCATCCATGTCGTTTTCCGGGACCCCAGGCGGCAGGATGCCACCGAGCAGCCATTGCATCAATTCCTGCACCGACCGGATGTGGCTGCCGAACGGCACCCGCCCCGCGCCGCGGAAGAACAAACCCTGGTTCACCTGGCCCGCAAGCGCATGGCCGAGGTACTTGTCGATGCAGAACTGGCCCCACGTGGCGTTGCCGTCGCGCAGTCCGCAGTGCGCCAGGCAGTCGAACCACTGGTTGCAGCGCTGCTCGTGCGCCTTGCCCTTGAGCTTGTCCTCCTGGCGCAGGTACCGGTCGAGCCAGGGCGTGCGCACCGCGCGTGCCGGCAGCCCGGCCACGCTGGTGAATTCCACGATGTCCTCGGGGCGGGCGCCGGCGAGGATGCGCTTGAATTCGGGATGGGCGTCGCACTCCCTGGTCACCGCGAACGCGGTGCCAAGCTGGACGGCGGAGGCGCCCAGGTCCTGCAGCCGCCGGATGTCTTCCACGCAGGAGATGCCGCCGGCGGGAATCAGCGGGATGCGGCCTTCCAGGCCGGCCGAGCGCAGGAAGGCCACCACCTCGGGCAGCACCACGTCGAAGTCGAAGCGGCGATCGCCCAGGTCGGCGACCTTGGCGGCGCCCAGGTGGCCGCCGGCCAGGCGCGGGTGTTCGATGACGATCGCATCGGGCAGGCGCCCCTTCTTTTCCCACTTGCGGATCAACAGCTGCACGCCGCGGGCGTCCGACAGGATCGGGATCAGCGCGACGTCGGGGTACTCGCGCGCGAGTTCGGGCAGATCCAGCGGCAGGCCGGCGCCGACCACCACGGCGTCGATGCCGCAGGCCAGCGAATGGCGCACGTAGTGTTCGTACTCCATCACCGCCTTCATCACGTTCACCGCGATCAGTCCGCGCCCGCCCGCAAGCTGGCGCGCGCGCGCGATCTCACGCTCCAGCGCTTCGAGGTTGGCCGTGTCGACGCGCTCCTTGGCGTCGGGTTGGCGCGCGACGTCGGCGGTGCGCGCCATCAGGTCGGGATGGTGGCGCCGCAGGTCGACCGAAGAGATCGTGCCGACGCCGCCGAGTCCGGCCACCGTGCCGGCGAGGCCGCCGGCCGAAATTCCGACGCCCATGCCGCCCTGGACGACCGGCAGCAGCGTCTTGCCGCCCACGCGCCACGGCCGAAGGCCGGAGCGGGCCGCGATCGCCTGCAATTGCGCGGCTGCCACCGCACCGACGCAGGGACGGGCCCCCGGGTCATCGGTCAAAGATTGTTCCACTCGTACTCCAAAATCATGCGGCATAGGCCAGTGCTACCGGTGGAGGCTATCGAAGCGGCCATGCGACTTTCTTGTGATGCGTCAAAGACAGGGATTTCTTCCTTCGTTCCACCCGGCGCGCGCCGGGCCGCGGCCCGCGATAGACCCAGCCCTCGCAGGGCCTTTCGCTCGGCGGCAATGATGCGCTGCCGCCGCGGCGGCAGCAAGCAGCGAGGCGGCAGCCGCGCGCGCGACGGGGACACCGCTTGACAGCGCCGCGCGAGGGCGCTGGCGCTTACTGCACCAGCGGCGAGTCGGCGCCGGCCAGCGCCACGCCTTCGATGGTGGCGCGGCCGGCCAGCAGCTGCATGTATTGGTGCAGCGCGCGCGCCCGCGACTGCTGCGCGAGCTGCATCGCGACCAGGTCGCGCGCCTGCTCGAACGCGAGCTGGCGCCCCGGCCGGCGATCGACGACGTCGACGATGTGCAGGCCGTAGCGGCTGTGCACCAGCCGCGGCCGCAGGCCGACGCTGCGCGGGTGCTGGCGAAAGAGCTCGTTGGCCAGCTCGGGCGCGCAGTCCTGCGGGCCGAACCAGCCCAGGTCGCCACCGGCGGCGCCGCTGGGGCAGTTGGAGAGCTCGCGCGCCAGCGCGCCGAACCGTTGCGAGTCGGCGCCCGCGTGGGTCAGTTCCAGCAGGGCCTGCTCGGCCCGGGCGGCGAGCTTGTTCACATCGACGCCGGCGGTGACCGCGAACAGGATGTGGCGGGCATGCACCTGCGCGCCATGCACGAACTGCGAGCGCCGCGCTTCGTAGTGGCGGCGGCATTCGTCGTCGGTCGGAACCGTGGGCGGCACCGCGCGGTCGAGCATCTGCTCGATCACCTGGCGGTCGCCGGCCGACAGCGCCGGCGCTTCGAGGTCGTCGTGGCGCGGCAGCAAGCCCTGGCGCACCGCCTCCTGGCGCAGCAGCTCGCTCCAGGCGCGCTCGCGCAGCGCCGGTTCATCGGGCCGCTCGCCGGCGGCGTGCAGCGCGATGCCGTTCACCGTGGCGGGCGCCCCATCCGCGGTTCCACCACCGCAGCCGCATCCGCCGCCGCATCCGGGTGCGCGGTCCATCATGCCGTCTTTCCCGGTTCGAGCACGAGGTCGGGCAGCGCCGGCACGGCGGTGGCCGTGGCCGGGGTCGGCGCGGCGCCGCGGACCGGCTTGAGCGTGCGGCGGGTGCGCACGACCTGGTACGGACGCACCAGGTAGGCGAGGGTGCCGAAGCCGCTCCACACGTGCACCAGCCGGGTGAACGGGAACACCAGGAACAGCGTCATGCCGAGGAACAGGTGGGCCTTGAACACCCAGCCGGCGTCGGCCAACATATCGACGGCGCCGGCACGGAAGGTGACCACCCGCTGCGCCCACTCGGCCAGCTTCATCATCAGGCTGCCGTCCAGGTGCTGCGCCGACAGCGGGATGGTGCTCAGGCCGAGCGCGAATTGCAGCCACAGCAGCACCAGCAGCACGATGTCGCTGGTGCGGGAGTTGATGCGGATGCGCGGGTCGGACAGACGGCGATGCAGCAGGATGGTGACGCCGATGAAGCCGAGGAGGCCGAACAGGCCGCCGGAGATCATCGCCATCAGCTGCTTGTGGCCGGGGGAAATGAACGGCTCGTACAGGAAGTGCGGCGTCAGCAGGCCCGCGCCGTGGCCGGCCAGCAGGAACAGGATGCCGACGTGGAACAGGTTGCTGCCCCAGCGCAGCTGGCCGGCCCGCAGCAGCTGCGAGGAGTCGCTCTTCCAGGTGTACTGGTCGCGGTCGAACCGGATCAGGCTGCCGGCCAGGAAGACCGTCAGGCAGATGTAGGGGTAGTACCCGAAGAGGAACTGGTTGACGTAGCTCATGGGCGGGCTCCCTCGACGGGGGTGTTCTTGCGGACGATGTGAATGGGTTGGGGCGTGCCGGGGCGGGCCTGGCCGAGATTGCTGCAGCCGCCGAAGGCTTCCGGCTCAGCCCAGCTCTCGTCGATCGGCGTTTCCGCCGCCACCGCCACGGCCTCCGCCTTGTGGCCGGCCAGTTCCAGCACGGCGGCCAGCACGCTGGCGTAGCGGCTCTCGCGCTGGCGCAGCGCACTGAAGATCGCGTTGAGGA
>NZ_DATMHS010000027.1:0-22538 GCF_035554825.1 Ramlibacter sp.
GGAAATCCTCGCGCCGGCACCATTCGCGCATGTAGTCGTCCCAGCTGTTCCAGCGCCGGGCCTCGGTCTCGCCCATGTCGGGCTTGTAGGCGACGAGGTAGGCGCGCTCGAACAGCGACATCAGCATGTCGAAGATCACCAGCATGCGCTCGTACTGCTCGGGCGAAGGGTTGGCCAGCGGCTCGTTGGTTCGCAGGTGCAGGTCCGGATTGGCCAGCACCACCTTGAGGAAATCGTTGTAGGCATCGGAGAGCAGCTGGTAGCCCTCCTCGTCCTCGTTGTCGCGCTCCTTGCGCTGTTCCCAGGCGAAGAAGACGATCGCGAACGGCAGGCCGAGCGTCGTCACGACGAAGCTCGCCAGCTCCCAGGCTTCCCGCACCTCGGCGCTGATCGCCATTCACCGGCCCTCCTGGAGTTCGGCGACCGCGCTCGCCAGCGGCTGCGCCGGCGGGGACGGGCGCGACCGCGTGCCGTAGCGCCGGGCGAACCGCCTCTCGACGTCGTACGGAAACACGTCGTGCACGTGGCCGGCCAGGATGCGTTCCTTGCGGCTTTCCCAGAACGCGGGATCGAGCAGGTCGGCATGGTGGCGCAGGAACACTTCGCGGACGGCATCGTTGCCCAGCAGGAACGGTCCGAACGTTTCGGGGAACACGTCCCGCGGGCCGACCCGGTACCAGACCTCGCCCGAGAGCTCCTCTTCCTCGGTGCGCGCCGGCGGGACGCGCCGGAACCGGCAGTCGGTGAGGTATTCGATCTCGTCGTAGTCGTAGAAGACGACCTTGCCGTTGCGCGTGACACCGAAGTTCTTCCACAGCATGTCGCCGGGAAAGATGTTCGCCGCCACCAGGTCCTTGATCGCATTGCCGTATTCGATCACCGCGCGCTCGATCTGGCCGCGCGCCTGCGCCGCCGCCTCGTCGTCGGCCGCGGCCCGCAGCGCATCGAACGCCTCCTGGAGGTAGATGTTCAGGGGGATCATGCGGCGTTCGATGTAGAGATGCTTGATCACCACCTCCTCGTGGCCGTCGCCGTCGCGGTCGCTGATCTCGAGCTGGCTGGGCGCGTGTTCGCGGATCTCGGCCAGCAGGTCTTCCTCGAACCGGTCCCGGGCGAACGCCACCTCGCTGTATTCCAGCGTGTCGGCCATGCGGCCGACGCGGTCGTGCTGCTTGACCAGCAGGTACTTGCCCTTGACCTGCTCGCGCGTGGTGTCCTTCTGCGGCGGGAAATGGTCCTTGATCAGCTTGAAGACGTAGGGGAACGAAGGCAGGTCGAACACCAGCATCACCATGCCCTTGATGCCGGGCGCGATGCGGAACTTGTCGCTCGAGTGCTTCAGGTGGTAGAGGAAGTCGCGGTAGAACAGCGTCTTGCCCTGCTTGGCCAGCCCCAGCGCGTTGTACAGCTCGTTGCGCGGCTTGCGCGGCATGAGCGAGCGCAGGAACTGCACGTACGCCGACGGCACTTCCATCTCCACCATGAAGTAGGCGCGGGCGAAGGAGAACAGCGCCTGCAGGTCGTCCTCGCCGAACAGGCAGGTGTCGATCGCCAGCCGGCCTGCCGCGGCCTCCGGCCCCTTGACGCCTGCCGCGTCGTCCCCCGCGGGCAACTCGCCCGTCCTGGGCCGGCCCGGCACCGGGCGGTGCAGGATCGGCAGCGCGAACGGCACCTCGTTGAAGCCGTTGATGATCTTGCCGACCACGTAGGCGCCCTTGTTGCGGAAGAACAGCGAGGCGAGCACCTGGATCTGGAAATTGGCGCGCAGCGTGACGTGGTGCAGCCGGCTGTTGATCGCCTCCAGCACGTAGCCGGCATCGCGCTGCAGGTCGTCGAACGGCCGCTGCAGCTGGAAGTTGTCGACGATGCGAACGATCGTTTCGCCAAGCGTCTCGCGGGTCGGGTAGTACGCGCGGTAGGTCGGCTTGGCGGCAGGCTCGTCGTTCTCGATGTATTCGGTGCTCACCGCCGGCCGCACGAAGATGAAATCGTTCTGGAAGTGCGTCCGGTGCAGGATCTTGGTCGTCACCGAATTGAAGAAGGTCTCGGCCAGCTCCGGCTGGTGGTGGTCGACCAGCAGGCCGATGTAGTGCAGCTTGGCCTGCTGCCACACCTCCATCGGCTGCTCGCCGGCCCTGAACTCCTTCTCCAGCCGGGTCACCGCCTCCTTCACCCGCAGGTCGTAGAACTCGATGCGCTCGCGCTGGGCGCGCTGCTGGCCGTGCCAGTCGGCGGTCTCGAAGCGGTGCTTGGCGCGCTGCGACTCGATGCGGAACAGGCGGTAGTGGCGGTTGAAGCCGTCGATCATCGCCTTGGCGATGTCGTAGGCGAGCGGGGAGTCGAGGCGTTGCGGGAACACGGAGCCTCGCGCTGGGTCAGGCCCGCCGGGCGCAGGCGACGGCGGAAATCGCGTCCCGGTACACGGTCACCAGTTGCTCGTTGCCGGCCACGCTCACGTTGAGGTTCTTCAGCAGGCCGTCCGACACGCCGTAGCACCAGCCGTGCAGCGTGACCTGCTGCCCGCGCGACCAGCAGTCCTGCATCACGGTGGTGTGGGCGACGTTGAGGACCTGCTCGATCACGTTCAGTTCGCACAGCGCGTCGAGCCGGTGCTCCTGCGGCACCCACTCCAGCACGTTGGCGTGCTTCTCCGCGACGTCCTTGACGTGCTGGATCCAGTTGTCGGCCAGCCCGACGCGGATGCCTTCGAGCGCCGCCTGCACGCCGCCGCAGCCATAGTGGCCGACGACCATCAGGTGCCGGATCTTGAGCATGTCGACGGCGAACTGGATCGTCGAGAGGCAGTTCAGGTCGGTGGGGACGACGACGTTCGCGACGTTGCGATGCACGAACACCTCGCCCGGCTCCAGCCCGGTGATCTGGTTGGCCGGCACCCGGCTGTCGGAGCAGCCGACCCACATGTAGCGCGGGCGCTGCTGCTGGGTGAGCCCCTGGAAGAATCCGGGCCGCTCGCGTTCCATCCGCGCGGCCCATTCCCGGTTGTGGTCGAAGAGGTCTTGCAGCGATGAAGAGGTCATGCGTTATTGTCCCAGGCCGGCCGTTACGTGCAACAACGTACGCGCCGGCTCACATGGTTTCGGCGAACAGCTCGCGGCCGATCAGCATGCGCCGGATCTCGCTGGTGCCGGCGCCGATCTCGTACAGCTTGGCGTCGCGCCACAGCCGGCCCAGCGGGTAGTCGTTGATGTAGCCGTTGCCGCCATGGATCTGGATGCCCTCGCCGGCCATCCAGGTGGCCTTCTCGGCGCACCAGAGGATCACCGACGCGCAGTCCTTGCGCACCTGGCGCACATGTTCGACGCCGAGCCGGTCGAGGTTCTTGCCGACGGTGTAGCAGAAGGCCCGCGCCGCCTGCAGCACGGTGTACATGTCCGCGACCTTGCCCTGGATCAGCTGGAACTCGCCGATGCTCTGGCCGAACTGCTTGCGGTCGTGGATGTAGGGGACGACGTTGTCCATCACCGACTGCATGATCCCGATCGGGCCGGCCGCCAGCACCGCCCGCTCGTAGTCGAGGCCGCTCATCAGTACCTTGGCGCCGCCGTTCAGCGCGCCCAGCACGTTGGCGGCCGGCACTTCGACGTCGCGAAACAGCAGCTCGCCGGTGGAGGAGCCGCGCATGCCCATCTTGTCGAGCTTCTGCGCGATCGAGAACCCGGGCATGCCCTTTTCGATCAGGAACGCCGTCACGCCGCCCGCCCCCAGCTCCGGCTCGGTCTTGGCATACACCACCAGCGTGTCGGCATCCGGGCCGTTGGTGATCCACATCTTGTTGCCGTTGAGCAGGTAGAAGCCGCCCTTGTCCTGCGCTTTCAGCTTCATCGAGATCACGTCGCTGCCGGCGCCCGGCTCGCTCATGGCCAGCGCCCCGACGTGCTCGCCCGAGATCAGCTTGGGCAGGTACTTGCGCTTCTGCTCTGGCGTGCCGTTGCGGCGGATCTGGTTGACGCACAGGTTGCTGTGGGCACCGTAGGACAGGCCCACCGACGCCGAGGCGCGAGAGATCTCCTCCATCGCGATCATGTGGGCGAGGTAGCCCATGTTGGCGCCGCCGTACTCCTCGGGCACGGTGATGCCCAGCACGCCGAGCTCGCCCATCTTGCGCCACAGCTCCATCGGGAAGCGGTCGCTGCGGTCGATCTCCGCCGCGCGCGGGGCGATCTCGGCCTCGGCGAAGGAACGCACGCTGTCGCGCAGCGCGTCGATGTCCTCGCCCAGCTGGAAGTCGAGTCCTGGCAGTGTCATGGTGTCTCCTGTTGTTTCTTCGCGGATCAATGCCGGATGCCGTCGCGCCCCAGCACCGTCATCAAGGTGCAGCTCATGGTGGCGATCAGCTTCTCGCGGCCCTGGTCGATGCCGTAGGCATGGCCTTCGCTGACGGTGATGGTGCGGCCGGGCTTGACCACCGCGCCGACCATCCGGAACCGCTGGCCCTGCGCGGGCGCCAGCAGATTGACCTTGTATTCGATGGTCAGGACCCCGGCGTCGGCCGCCATGAGGCTCGAACCCGCGTAGCCGCAGGCCGAGTCGAGCGCCGCCGCCACCATCCCGGCGTGCAGGAAGCCATGCTGCTGGGTGAGCCCCTGCGCCCACGGCAGCTCGATCACCACCACGCCGGGCTCGACCGAGACGAGCACCGCGCCGAGGGTGCCCATGGCCCCCTGGCGCGCGAAGCTGGCGCGCACCCGCTCGGCGTAGCCTGGGTCCTGGGGCTCGAAACGGGGAGCAGCCATGGCGCTTGGAGTTGACGTTGACGTAAACGTCAATTATGCATGCTGGCGCGTTTTCTCGATGCGCGCGAGGAGTGCCCGGGCCTCCTTCTCGTGGACCTTCACCTCGTCCAGGTTGGCCTGCAGGTCGGCCATCTGCTCCTCGAGCTGGCGCCGGTGCTCGGCCAGCACCGCCAGGAACTTGCGCAGCTGCGGCCCGGTGTCGCGCGGGCTGTCGTACATGTCGATGATGTCCTTGGCCTCCGTCAGCGACAGGCCGAGCCGCTTGGCGCGCAGCGTGAGCTTCAGCCGGGTGCGGTCGCGCGCGCTGTAGACGCGGTTGCGTCCGCCCGGGCCGGAACGCTCCGGCCGCAGCAGCCCCATGTCCTCGTAGAAGCGCATGGCACGGGTGGTGAGGTCGAACTCCCTGGCAAGGTCGCTGATCGTGTACGTGGTCGTGGTGGCCATGGAGGTGGGTGTATGCCGCGGGACAGTGGGGACAAGCTCGCGTCCCTACAATGCCGATTACATATGACGTTTACGTCAACGTCAATCCTGCCCAACCGGACGCTCGCATGAATTCCCTCGAACAGCTGCTGTACTACCCGCTGGGCGACGCCATGCCTTCGCCCGGCGCCACCATGGAAGTGCGCGGCGGCGCCGGCTCCGGCCTCGCGCCGGCCGTGAAATGGGTGCGGATGGGGCTGCCGTTCGCCCTCGACCACATCAACCTGTGGCTGTTGCGGGACGAGATCGGCGGCCGCGCGGGCTGGACGGTGGTGGACTGCTGCATCACCCGCGACGAGGCGAAGGCACAGTGGGAGCAGGTGTTCGCCAGCGGGCTGGACGGACTGCCCGTCCTGCGCGTGATCGTCACCCACATGCATCCCGACCACATCGGCCTGGCGCACTGGTTGTGCGAGCGTTGGCAGGCGCCGCTGTGGATCAGCGCCACCGACTACTACGCGGCGCGGGTCGGCTCCATGAGCACGACCGGCTTCGGCGGGGACGCCGCGGCGCGATTCTTCGCCAGCCACGGCCTGGCCGATCCGGAGTCGATCGAGAAGATCCGCGGCCGGGCCAGCTACTACCCGAGCATGGTGCCGGCGGTGCCGCGCGGCTTCCACCGGCTGGCTGACGGCGACAGCGTGCGCATCGGCGGGCGCGACTGGCGCTGCATCGGCGGCCATGGCCACGCCCCGGAACACATCTCCCTGTACTGCGAGTCGCTGGAAGTGCTGATCAGTGGCGACATGCTGCTGCCGCGGATCTCCACCAATGTGAGCGTGCACGATACCGAGCCGGAATCGAATCCGCTCCAGGCCTTCCTCGATTCGATCGAGAAGTTCCGACCGCTGCCGCCGGAGACGCTGGTGCTGCCCTCGCACGGCAAGCCGTTCGTGGGACTGCACGAGCGCCTGCGGCAGCTGCGCGATCATCATCGCGACCGGCTGGCCGACGTGGCGCAGGCGTGTGCCGCCGGTCCGCAGACGGCGGCCGACCTGCTGCCGGTGCTGTTCAAGCGCAAGCTGGACCTGCACCAGACCACGTTCGCGATGGGCGAGTCGGTGGCGCATCTGCATGCGCTGTGGTTCAAGGGCCAACTGCGGCGCGAGCTCGGCGCCGACGGGGTGTATCGGTTCTCGGCGGCGTAGCCCTTGCCCCGCCGCATTCCCGAGCGCCACAGTCGCTCTTGAACGCAGAGGGCGCAGGGAAAACCAGATCAGGTATTCCTTGCGAGTCCGCTGCGACCTCTGGGTTCCAGAGATCGGCTCCCGCGCGAGACGTCACCAGGGCGGCAGTGCCTCGCCCTTGAGCTGCGCCCGCAGCTGGGGATAGTCGGGGACCACCGTGCTGACGGTTTGCCAGAAACGCGGGCTGTGATCCATCACCCGCAGGTGGCTCAGCTCGTGGGCGACCACGTAGTCGATCACCGGCAGCCGGAAGTGGATCAGCCGCCAGTTCAGGCGGATCACGCCATCCGAATGCGCCGTGCCCCAGCGCGTGCCGGCGTTGCTGAGGGCGAGCTTGCGCCAGCGCACGCCGAGTTGCGGCGCGAAGTGCTCCAGGCGCTGCGTGAACAAGGTCGTGGCCTGCCGCATCAGCCAGGCCTGCACCGCGTCGCGGATCTGCGGCGCGGTGGCGGCGTGCGGCAGCCCGAGGTGCAGGCTGTGGTGGGGCTGGCCGGGCACCCGCTCGGCGGCGTCCTTGAGCACGGCGCCCACCTCCTTGAAGGCATGCGCCGGGTCCAGCACCACGACGACCTGCTCCCCCAGATAGGGGAACACCGCGCCGTCGCGCCAGTCGATGCGGGCGGACTCGGTGCGCTGGTGGCGGTCGTGCGCGTCGCCCAGCTTGCGCAGGATCCAGCTCGATTTGGTCTGCACGGCCGAGTCCACCTCGTGCAGCGGCACCCATTTGGGCGCGCTCACCGTGAGCCCCTCCGCCCCCACCATGAACCCGATCGTGCGGCGGCGAGCCCGCCGGAATTCGTAGGCGACCACCGAATCGCCCAGCACCGCCTCGCGGTTGGCCCGGGGGTGCCGGAACGACGCCGGCACCAGCACCGAATCGAGATGCCCGGTGCGCGCAAGGTCGGGCTTGAGCGGCGGCGCCGGCCTGGCCCGCGGTGGCCGGGACGGCGCCTGCTTGACCGGCTCCGGCGCGGGCACGGCCGCGTCGAACAGGTCAAGGGTGAGCTGCAGCAGCCGGTGCATGGTCGGGGAGTGTAGCGACGGGTCGCGCAATCGGGATGGTGCTTTCGGGCCGTTGTGGCCTTCAGCCCGGCCCGTACGCCTGCGGGTCGAGCCGGCGCATCTCCGACTCGATCCAGGCCTCGACCTGGCGCATCAATTCGTCGGCATCACGGCCGGCGCTGGCGATCGGCGGGCCGATGGACACGTCCACGATGCCGGGCCGCTTGACGAAGGCCCGGCGCGGCCAGACCTTGGCCGAGGTCACGGCGATCGGGATCACGGGCGCGCCGGTCTGCACCGCCAGGCGCGTGCCGCCGCTCTTGTAAGTGCCCTGCTGGCCGCGCGGGATGCGCGTGCCTTCCGGGAACATGATGATCCAGGTGCCGCGGGCCAGCAATTTCTTGCCCTGCTCCACCACCTTGTTGAACGCCTGGGCCCGCTGGCTGCGGTCGATGTGGATCATGTCGAGCCGGCCGATCGCCCAGCCGAAGAACGGCACGCTCAGCAATTCCTTCTTGAACACGTAGGCCAGCGGATGCGGCATCAGCGTCGGCAGCAGGAAGGTCTCCAGCGTCGACTGGTGCTTGACCAGCAGGATGGCGGGACTGGTGCTGCCGATCGGCAGATGCTCCCGGCCGCTCACCCGCACCTCGATGCCCAGCAGCACGCGCGCGCCGACGATGACCCGGCGCAGCCAGTCCACGGCAATCCAGTACAGGCGGGTCGCGTCCCAGAACGGCGCGGCCACGACGATGGCCAGCGCCCACGGCACCACCGTGAGCACCATCCAGACCATGTGCAGCGTCGAACGCAGGAAGGCCATGCCGCGGGATCAGGCGGGAATCTTCGCCGACGCCGACCGGGCAATCAGGTCGTCTGCGAACGCGCCGAGGTCCTCGTGGACCCGGGTGCCGGGCGGATATTCGGGTGGCAGCGGCCGGCCCCGCAGCGCCTCCCCCTTGCCGGTCAGCACCAGGTGCGGCTCGCAGCCGAGCAGCACGCCCGCCTGCAGGTCGCGCAGGCCGTCGCCGACCACCGGGACGCCTTTGAGGTCGACGCCGAAACGCTCCGCGATCTGCTCGAACAGGCCTGGCAGCGGCTTGCGGCACTGGCAGTGCTCGTCGGCCGCGTGCGGGCAGTAGAAGACGGCGTCGATGCGGCCGCCGTGCGCGGCCAGCATCTTGTGCATCTTCGCGTGCATCGCGTTGAGCGCCGCCATGTCGAACAGGCCGCGGCCCAGGCCGGACTGGTTGGAGGCGATCACCGCGTGCCAGCCGGCGTGATTGAGCCGGGCGATCGCTTCCAGCGCGCCCGGCAGCGGCGTCCATTCCTCGGGCGACTTGATGTACTGGTCGCTGTCGAGGTTGATCGTGCCGTCGCGATCGAGGATGACGAGCTTCATGGCGGCGGATTCAGGCGGCCAGCCGGGACAGGTCCGCGACCCGGTTCATCGCGCGGTGCAGGATCATCAGCAGGCCCAGCCGGTTCAGGCGCAGGTCGGCCTCCTCGGCATTCACCATCACCTGGTCGAAGAAGGCATCCACGGTGTCGCGCAGGCCGGCCAGCGTCTGCAGCGACCCGGCGTAGTCGCCCGCCTCGAACTGCGCCCCGGCTCGGGGACCGAGCTGGCGCGCCGCGTCGTGCAGGTTCTTCTCCGCCGCTTCGCGCAGCAGCACCTCGCTCACGTGGGCATCGGCCTGGTCCGCCTTCTTCAGGATGTTCGCGATCCGCTTGTTCGCCGCGGCCAGTGCCGCCGCCTCCGGCAGCGCCGCGAACGCCCGCACCGCGGCGAGCCGCTTGGCCACGTCGCCCAGCCGCTGCGGCCGCAGCGCCAGCACGGCATCGACCTCCTGCGCGCTGTAGCCCTGCTCGCGCAGCATTCCGGCCAGCCGCTCGTAGACGAAGTCGCAGAGCAGCCCGACGGTCTTCGGATCGGCGGCGGGAAACAGCCCCACCGCCTGCGTGACGAGCGCCTCGAGCTCCAGCGGCAGGTCCTGCTCCATCAGCATGCGCACGATGCCCAGCGCATGGCGGCGCAGCGCGAACGGATCCTTGTCGCCGCTGGGCAGCTGGCCGATGGAAAACAGGCCGGCCAGCGTCTCGAGCTTGTCGGCCAGCGCCGTCGCCAGGCCCACCCGGTTGCGCGGCAGCGAGTCGCCGGCGAACCGCGGCTTGTAATGGTCCTCGATCGCATCGGCGACCGCGTGGTCCAGGCGATCGTTGAGCGCGTAATAGCGGCCCATGGTGCCTTGCAGTTCGGGGAATTCGCCCACCATGTCCGTCACGAGATCGGCCTTGGCCAGCATCGCGGCCTGGTCGGCGAGCGAGGCGACATGATCGCCGCCGATCGCCGCGCCGATCACCTTGGCCAGCGCCCGCACCCGCTCCATCCGCTCGCCTTGGGTGCCGAGCTTGTTGTGGTAGACGACCTTGGCCAGCTCCGGGACGCGCGAAGCGAGCGGCTTCTTGCGGTCCTGGTCGAAGAAGAACTTGGCGTCGGCAAGCCGGGGGCGCACCACCCGCTCGTTGCCGCCGATCACGGCGCTGGCATCGGCCGGGCGGATGTTGCTGACCACCAGGAAGCGGTTGGTCAGCTTGCCGGCGCCATCCAGCAGCGGAAAGTACTTCTGGTTCGCCTTCATCGTCAGGATGAGGCATTCCTGCGGCACTTCGAGAAAGCCAGGCTCGAACTGGCACAGCAGGACGTTCGGGCGCTCCACCAGCGCCGTGACCTCATCGAGCAGCGCATCGTCTTCGATCGGGCGCGCGTCACCGGCCCGGGCCGCGACCTCGGCCAGCTGTCGGGCGATCTCGGCGCGGCGCGCCTCGAAACTGGCGATCACGGCGCCGTCGCGCTCGAGGGTGGCGGCATAGCTGTCGGCATCGGGGATGCGAACCGGATGCGCCGCGGCCTCGAAACGGTGGCCGCCGGTGGTGTTTCCGGCCGCCAGGCCGAGCACGCCGATGGGGACGACCTGGCTGCCATGCAGCGCCAGCAGCGAATGCGCCGGCCGCACGAACTTCACGTCGGTCCAGCCGTCGGCCAGCTGGTAGGTCATCACCTTGGGAATGGGCAGCCGGGCGATGGCCTCGTGCAGCGCCTTCTGCAAGCCTTCGGCCAGCGTGGCGCCCTTGGCCGTGCTGTTGTAGAACAGCGCCTCCGCCTTGCCGTCGAGCGCGCGCTTGAGGCCGGCGACCGCTTCCGGTCCGGCGCCCAGGGCCTGCAGCTTCTTCAGCAGGGCCGGTGTCGGCTGGCCCGCAGCGTCCAGCGCCACGCTGACCGGCATCAGCTTCTGCGACACCGCCTTGTCGGCCGCTTGGGCGGCGACGCCGGTCACGTGGGCGGCCAGGCGCCGCGGCGACGCGAAGGCGGTGAGCTGCGAGGCGGGCGTCGCCAGGCCCTGCGCCTTCAGCTGTTCGTACAGCACGCCGGCGAAGGCGTGGCCGAGTTTCTTGAGCGCCTTGGGCGGCAGCTCTTCGACAAAGAGTTCGACGAGGAGATTCTGGTTCATTGCTCAGGCCGCCTTCGGTTGCAGGGCGGCCACCCACTCGCGCGGGGCCATCGGGAAGCCGAGCCGCTCGCGGCTCTCGTAATAGCTCTGCGCCACGCTGCGGGCGAGGTTGCGGATGCGGCCGATGTAGGCGGCGCGCTCGGTGACGCTGATGGCGCCGCGGGCGTCCAGCAGGTTGAAGCTGTGGGCGGCCTTGAGCACCTGCTCGTAGGCCGGCAGCGCCAGCTGCTGCTCCATCAGGTGCCTGGCCTGCTTCTCGTGCGCGGCGAAGGCCGAGAACAGGAACTCGGCGTCGCTGTGCTCGAAGTTGTAGGCCGACTGCTCCTTCTCGTTCTGCAGGTACACGTCGCCATAGGTCAATGGGCCCCCGCGGTCGCCCGCTTCGTGGGGCTCCCCGCGCCCCGAGGGGCCCGGCGCCGGAGCCCCGCCCTCGGTCCAGGTGAGGTTGTAGACGTTGTCCACCCCCTGCAGGTACATCGCGAGCCGCTCCAGGCCGTAGGTGATCTCGCCGGTGATCGGCTTGCAGTCGATGCCGCCCACCTGCTGGAAATAGGTGAACTGCGTCACCTCCATGCCATTGAGCCAGACCTCCCAGCCCAGCCCCCAGGCGCCCAGCGTGGGGTTCTCCCAGTCGTCCTCGACGAAGCGGATGTCGTTCTTCTTCAGGTCGAAGCCGAGCGCCTCGAGCGAGCCCAGATACAGCTCCAGGATGTTCTCGGGCGCGGGCTTGAGCACCACCTGGTACTGGTAATAGTGCTGCAGGCGGTTCGGGTTCTCGCCGTAGCGGCCGTCCTTCGGGCGCCGGCTCGGTTGCACGTAGGCGGCCTTCCACGGCTCGGGGCCGAGCGCGCGCAGGAAGGTCGCGGTGTGCGAGGTTCCGGCGCCGACTTCCATGTCGTAGGGCTGGAGCAGCGCGCAGCCCTGCGCGTCCCAGTAGGACTGCAGTTTCAGGATGATTTGCTGGAAGGTGAGCATTGCGGGAAGCGGCGCGGCGGGCAAATCGCTGATTTTAAAGGCCGAGCCTTCTCCCCCACGCGGCGGGGCCGGGCCGTTCAGTCGGCCCGCCGGTCCGCGCCGGGCCGGGCCCGTTGCCGGTGCCGCCACCAGGCGGCCGCGGCGATCGCCAGCGCCCCCGACCAGAGCGGCCACAGGCCGAGGCGCGCGACCCACCAGGCGTACGGCGTGATGCCGCTGCCGCCCTCGACCTGCCCCGTGAGCACGCCGCGCGTGTGCCGCGGCAGCGACGCGGTCACCCGGCCCGCCCGGTCGATGATCGCCGTGGCGCCGGTGTTGGTGGCGCGGATGACCGGCCGGCGGAACTCGATCGCCCGCATCCGGCTGATGTGCAAGTGCTGGTCGATCGCCACCGAGTTGCCGAACCAGGCAATGTTGCTGATGTTCACCAGGACCGTCGGGGCCCGCGCGGCGTCGGCGAACTGGGCGCCGATCTCCTCGCCGAACAGATCTTCGTAGCAGATGTTCGGCGCCAGCCGCTGCCCCTGCCACTCGAAGGAGGGCTGCCCCAGCGGGCCGCGGTCGAAGTCGCCCAGCGGGATGTTCATCATGTCGGTGAACCAGCGGAACAGCGGCGGGATGAATTCGCCGAACGGCACCAGATGGTGCTTGTCGAAGCGGTAGACGTCGGCCCCCGGCTTCAGGCCAATCGCCGAATTGGTGTAGCCCTCGCGCAGGCTGCCCAGCGGAATGCCGATCAGCGCCGCCTGCCGACCCTGGCTGAATCGCTCGCGCAGTGCCTGCAAATAGCCGTCGGGCAACTGCTGGGGCAGCATCGGAATCGCGGTCTCCGGCGCCACGATCAGGCTCGCGTTGGCGTCGCGGAATTGCTGGCCGTACCAGTTCAACGCCATCGGAATGCCCGTGCCGCCCTGGAATTTCTCGTCCTGGGGAATGTTGCCCTGGAGCAGCGCCACCGACAGCCTGGGGGCCGCCGCGGCGGGGGCGACGGGGGCCACGGCCATCTTGCAGGCAGCCAGCAGCCCGGCGGCGGCGGCGAGCACGCCCCAATAGCGCCATGAGCCGCGCGCACCCGGGCGCGCCGCCAGCGACAGGCCGAATGCGAGCAGCGCCGCGATGAACCCGATGCCGTGGACGCCGAGCAACGGCGCCAGGACGGCCAGCGGGCCGTCGACGTGCGCGTAGCCGCCCGCGCCCCAGGGAAAGCCGGTGAACCAGGTCGCGCGCAGCAGCTCCGCCAGCAGCCACAGCGCCGCGAACAGCAGCGCGCGCCATGCGATTGCGAGTCGATCGAGCGCGGCGAACACGCCCATCGCCGCCGCGTAATAGAGGCCGAGGAACCCCGCCAATGCGAGCACGGCCACGGCCGCCAGCGGCGACGGCAAACCGCCGTACACGTGCATCGAGATGAACAGCCACCAGAAGGTCCCCGCCAGCCATGCCGTGGCGAACGACCAGCCGAGCAGCGCGGCCCGGCGCCACGAACCGGCGGCCGGGACCAGCCAGGCGAGCACCGCGAGGGAGAGCAGTTGCAGCCACCACAGCGGCTCGCCGCTGGGCGGCCAGGCGATGGAAAGTGCCTGCGCAGCGCCCGCCAGCAGCGCGACGGGCAGGGCAGCGAGGAGGCCGGCCCGCAATCGGCTCAGCCCGGCTGGTGCTCGGGTTCGGCCGGCGTCACCTTGAACCAGCGCACGGCGCCGCCCTTGGTGTGCAGCACGACGAACTTGAGCCCGGCCAGCGTGAACTCTTCGCCGCGCTTGGGCACGTGGCCCATCTCGTGGGCGATCAGGCCCCCGATGGTGTCGAACTCCTGCTCGGCGTCGGAGGGTTGCACGGCCACGCCGAAGGCTTCGGCGACGCGTTCGATCGAGGTGTCGCCGCTGACGCGGTAGGTCTTGTCGGCCAGTCCGAAGATGTCACCTTCGTCCTCGACGATGTCGAACTCGTCCTCGATCTCGCCGACGATCTGCTCCAGCACGTCCTCGATGGTGATCAGGCCGGCCACGCGGCCGAACTCGTCGATCACGATCGCCAGGTGGTTGCGATTGCCGCGGAATTCGCGCAGCAGGTCGTTCAGCCCCTTGGTTTCCGGCACGAACACCGCCGGTCGCAACAGCGCCCGGATGTTGAGCTCCGGCGCCC
The DNA here is from genome assembly GCF_035554825.1 of Ramlibacter sp. Lineage (GTDB taxonomy): Bacteria > Pseudomonadota > Gammaproteobacteria > Burkholderiales > Burkholderiaceae_C > Ramlibacter. Next base: position 14,056 of record NZ_DATMHS010000027.1, read on the forward strand.
GCTGCAGCTTCAGCAGATCCTTGGCCAGCAGAATGCCGATGATGTTCTCGCGGTCGCCTTCATAGACCGGAAAGCGCGAGTGCGCCGTGTCGATGACCAGATGCAGGATCTCGTCATAGGGCGAGTCGATGTTGATCAGGTCCATCCGCGGCGCGGCCACCATCACGTCGCCGGCGGACAACTCCGCCATGCGCAGCACGCCCTCGAGCATCACCCGGGAGTCGGCGCCGATGATGTCGTTGTCCTCGGCGTCCGCCAAGGTTTCGATCAGCTCGGCCGTGGAATCGGGTCCGGGGTGGATGAACTCGGCGACCTTCTGGAGGAACGTGCGCTTGTCCTCCCTCTCGGAAGCTCGCGCAGGATGCGGGTCTGACACAGCCTTGGGATGCAGGACGTGCGGTGGTTGCGGGAGCAATAGGATAGCGGAACGGGGCTGGCGTGCCCGCGGCCGCCGCAAAAGTTGGTATCGGGCCTTGGCCCGGCGGTCCGCTCCGGTTGAGCTGGAATGACGGCTGGAACCGTTCAGCCGGCCGACTTGTGGCGCGCCTCGCGAACGCCCTGGCGCACTTCCTGCACGCCGGCCAGGAAATCCCAGAAATTCTTGGCCTGGCGCTTGAGGCGATAGTCGGTCAGCGCCAGCTGCTGCTCGACCAGCTCGCTGACACGGCTGTCCAGCGTCGCCGGCGGCAGGCGCAGATGGGCATCGGTCTCGCTGCCGGCACGTTCGAGCACGGCGCCCGCGCTGCGGGCAATCTTGAGCATCGCGGTGTTTTCGCTCAAGGCATGGATGAACAGCATGTCGACGCCCTCGTTGCGCGCGTGCATGACGGCGCGCTCGAACAGGCGGCTGCCGTAGCGCCGGCCGCGCGCCTTGCGCAGCACGGACACGCCGAACTCGGCGCACGACAGCGTGGCCGGGTCGTGCGAGAAGGCCAGGTGCGCCATCGCGATCAGCTCCAGCTTGCGGTTGTAGATGCCGAAAATTTCGTCGCGCTCGAAATCCAGCCCCTGCACATAGCGGCGGATCTGCTCGTCGTTGGCAGCGTAGCCGAAGCGCAGGTAGCGGTCGTGCTCCTCGAGCGCCAGCAGGTGCTTTTCGATGCGCTGACGGTGGCTCGGCCCGAGGGAGCGGATCGGAACGACCACGGGCTGGGGTCGTGCGGCTTCCTGAGACTCGATCATGGCTTGAATGTAAGGGTTTGCCCCAGGGACGCAAGAGACAAATGTCAAGAAATGGCCGAGCAGACCGACAGGCGGTCATCCGCCCGACCACCGGAAGGAAACGGTCCCGACGGGTACAGTGGCGGCCAGGCATTTCTTGTCAGGGAGCAGCATGACGCAAGCAACGACCCGCTCGGGCGACGGCCAGTCCGCCTGGGAGAACCCGATGGGCACGGCCGGATTCGAGTTCATCGAATATGCCGCGCCGGACCCGCAGGCGATGGGACAGCTCTTCGAGCGCATGGGATTCAGGCCGATCGCCAGGCATCGCCACAAGAACGTGCTGCTGTACCGGCAGGGCGGCATCAACTTCATCGTCAACGCGGAGCCCGATTCGTTCGCGCAGCGTTTCGCGCGCCTGCACGGGCCGAGCATCTGCGCCATCGCGTTCAGGGTGCAGGACGCCAAGGCGGCCTACGAGCGGGCGATCGAACTGGGGGCCTGGGGCTACGCGGGCGTGGCCGGCCCGGGCGAGCTGAACATTCCGGCCATCAAGGGGATCGGCGACAGCCTGATCTACCTGGTCGACCGCTGGCGCGGCAAGAACGGCGCGCGCGAGGGCGACATCGGCAACATCGGGTTCTACGACGTCGACTTCGAACGGCTGTCGGGCGTGGACTCGCAGGAGGCCCTCGACCCGGCCGGCCATGGCCTCACCTACATCGACCACCTGACGCACAACGTGCACCGGGGGCGGATGGCGGAGTGGGCCGGCTTCTACGAGCGCCTGTTCAACTTCCGCGAGATCCGCTACTTCGACATCGAGGGCCAGGTGACCGGCGTGAAGAGCAAGGCCATGACCAGCCCGTGCGGCAAGATCCGCATTCCGATCAACGAGGAAGGCAACGAACAGGCCGGGCAGATCCAGGAGTACCTCGACCGGTACCACGGCGAGGGCATCCAGCACATCGCGCTCGGCTCGAAGGACCTGTACCGCACGGTGGACCAGATGCGCGCCGCGGGCGTGAAGCTGCTGGACACCATCGACACCTACTACGAGCTGATCGACAAGCGCATTCCCGGCCACGGAGAAAGCGTCGAGGCGCTGCAGCAGCGCAAGATCCTGGTGGACGGCAAGAAGGGCGCCCTGCTGCTGCAGATCTTCAGCGAGAACCAGCTGGGCCCGATCTTCTTCGAGTTCATCCAGCGCAAGGGCGACGAGGGCTTCGGCGAAGGCAACTTCAAGGCGCTGTTCGAGAGCATCGAGCTCGATCAGATGCGCCGCGGCGTGCTGCCGGCGACACCGGCCGGCTGAAGCCCGGGCCGTCAGCGTTCGATGATCGCGAGCGACTCGGCCATCACCCGGGGGTGAAAGGCCAGTTCGACATGCGCCGGTCCGCGCACCAGGCGGTTGTCGGCGCCTGGCAGCGTCGCGGTCTCGACCGGAAACACCATGTTGTCGCAGTTGGAGTACCAGCAGGTGAAGAGCGCGCCGCCGTTGGCCGGCAGGGCGGCGCCGAGTTCGCGCAGCCACTCGCACTGCCACGCCATCTGGCGCCCGTTGGCCGCGTGACTGTACCGTCCGAACCAGGTGCCGCGATGCGGTGAGCCGATCGTGATCACGTGGTGCACGCGCCGCTCTCCCGAGCGGGCGCGCATCCAGGCCCGCGCGGCGATCCCGCCCATGCTGTGGCACAGCAGCACCGGCGCAATCCCGGTGGCCTGCGTCACGCGTTGCACCGCGTCTTCGATGATGGACCCGTAGTTCTCGATCGGGCCGAACGCCGGCTCGAGGTTGACGGCGACGAAGGGGATGCCGCGCCGCTGCAATTCCCTCAGCCACGGCGTCCATACCCCCCGGTTGCAGGCGAAGCCATGGATCAGGACCACGCCGCGGCGCGGCGCTGCGGTCCGGGCCGGCACATGGTCCGGCACCGCGTTCCACCGGAACGGCTGGCGCCAGGCGAAGATCACGGCGTTCAGCCAGGTTTCGGCCAGCCAGGCGCGGGCGATTTCGGACCAGGTGGCGCGGACGGACGAATCGTCACCGTCGACGAGGCGCAACACGAGGAATTCGAACGCCAGCACCAGCGAGTAGCCGAACCAGCAGAGCAACAGGCCCGCCACCGCCGCCCCCGGCGACGAGGGCCACTGCCATGCGAACCAGGCGGCGCCGCCGGCCAGCAGCAGGAGCGTGCCGGCTTGCTGGACCCGGGCCAGACTCGAACCCTGGTTCATCAAGCCAGCGCCACCTGGCGCCCCGTGAGCCGCCGGGCCAGGCCCTGCGCCAGGCGATTCACCAGGCCATAGATCGACAGCTGCGGATTGGCGCCGATGCTGGTCGGGAAGACGGAGCCGTCGTGAATGGAGAGGTTGGCCAGCTGCCAGTGCACGCCGTCGGGCCGCACCACGCCGTCGCGCGCTCGTGCCGCGGCGCCGCAGCCTCCCATCACGTGCGCGCTGACGATTTTCGCCAGCAGCGGTTTCATCGGCAGCGCCTCGATCGCAGCCTTGGCCTCGGCCCAGGAGCGGTACGGCCGGGCGAGCTCATGGATCGGCACGACCTGGCGGGCGCCGGCGGCGAACTGCAGTTCGGCCATTGCCAGCAGCGCGCGGCGCGCCCCTTCCAGCACGAACCCGGTCAACGGATAGTCCAGCACCGGCGAGCCGTCGCTGCGGACGCTGACGGTGCCGCCGCCGGCCTCAGGATGGAAGCCGTCGCGCAGCAATGCGATGAGCACATGGGCGTTCGCAAAGGCGTGCAACAGGTCCGCCTGCTGCTGCCCGAAGCCGATGGCAGTGCCGGCGAAGATCACCGGATGGATCGGCGGCGCCTCGATCTTGAAACCGATCGGGCCGTCGATCGGCTGGGTCGACAGGTAATGGTCGCTGTAGATGCTTTGCGGCGCCCCCTGCCAGCCTGCCACCTCCGACGGCATGACCGCCGCCGACAAGACCACCGGATGGAGAAAGGTTCGCCGGCCAAGGCGGCCGTGGGGATCCGGCGCCTCGGAACGCAGCAGCATGGCCGGCGAGTTGATCGCGCCGCCGGCAAGCACGTAGTGCCGGGCCCGGATGGTGGTTGCGCTCGCACCACCGCGGCCCACGGGAACGCAGTGCAGCGACTGCACCTGCCCGTTCGCGAGTTCGAAGCGCTCGGCTCGCGTCTGCGCCAGCAGCGTCGCGCCGGCGTCGAGCGCGGCAGGGATGGTCGTCACCAGCATCGACTGCTTGGCGTTGGTCGGACAGCCCATGCCGCAGGAGCCGAGATTCCAGCAACCTTTCACGTTGCGCGGAATGCTGGCCCAGGGGATGCCGAGCCTGGCGGCGCCACGGCGCAGCAGGTCATTGTTCTCGTTCGGCGGCGCGAGCCAGGGGCCGATGTTCAGGCGCCGCTCGGCCTGGTCGAAGTACGGCGTCAACGCATCGCCATCCAGTTCCAGGCCAAAGTGCTCGCGCCAATAGGTCAGCGTCGCCGGCGGCGTACGAAACGAGCTGGTCCAGTTCACCGTGGTCGAGCCGCCGACGCAGCGCCCTTGCAGGATATTGATCGCCTTGTCGCTGGTCTTGCGGGCAGCGCTCTCCTGGTACAGGGCCGGGTACGCGGTGGCCTCGTGTTGGTCGAAATCGCTGCTGCTGCGAAGCGGTCCTTCCTCGACCATCACGACATTCAGGCCGGCGCGGGAAAGCAGTTCCGCCGAGACGCCGCCGCCGGCGCCCGAACCGATGATCGCGACGTCGCAGTCGATCGCGGCCGGCGCCGGCGCGCGCGGTCCGCCAGCGACTTTCCAGCCGCGGGCCAGGCCTTCCCGGATCGGATCGGGCATGGAGCTCATGGCCGCCTCAGAGCTTCAGCGGGCCGGGGTAGCCGAGCGCGCTCCATGTGGACGGATCCGAAAAATAGGCGCTGGCCACCAGATCGTGCAGGGCCTGGTACGACTGCTGGCGCAGCGCCACCGGCGACACCCGCATCGACTGCAGCGCTCCCTGACGCTGCGGCAGCGACGCCTCATGCCAGTCCGGACGCAGCCCGGCCAGCGCCAGCCGACCGCCGGCCGTGCCCAGAAGCGCGAGCAGCTGCGAGAACTCCGCCTGGGCATGCGCCGGCAGGCCGTGCAGCGCGGTTTCGATGCGTCCGAGCAATGCCTCGAGCTCCCGGCTGGCGGCCGATGTGCCGGACGGCAGGCTGCCCTCCAGCAGCGCCTGGCTGATCGCGCCCATGACGATCCGCCCGCGCTCGGTCAGGCGGCCGTTTCGCAACGCCGGCTGCACCAAGGCGACGGCGCCGCCGCCGAGGACCAGCACGGCCGTCGCGGCCGCGCCGAGCGCCAGTAGGCCCCTTCTCTTCATCTCGTGACTATCGCATGGGGCGGCCGCGCGCGCCAAGACCGCCTCGGGCGGGGCCCGGCCCGCGGCGTGTCGCGTACGGGACCAGCCTGCCGAGCTCCTAGGACAAGTCCGCTGGTGGAGGTGCGCAGGCTGCTTCGACAATCGGCTGCGCAAGGAGAAGCTGCTGCATGGAGAAGATCTGGCTCAAAAGCTACCCGCCGGACGTGCCCGCGTCGGTCGATCCCGGGCAGTACCGCTCGCTGACGCAGCTGCTCGAGGAGTCGTTCCGCAAGAACGCGGCGCGTCCGTTCTCGGTCTGTATGGAATCCTGGATGACGTACGAGGAGCTGGACCAGCGCTCCGCCGCACTCGGGGCCTGGCTGCAGTCACTCGGCTTGGAGCCCGGCGCGCGGGTCGCAATCATGCTGCCCAACATTCCGCAGTTCGCCGTGACCATGGCGGCGGTCCTGCGCGCGGGCTACACCTGCGTCAACGTCAACCCGCTTTACACCGCCCGCGAACTGGAGCACCAGTTGCGCGACTCCGGCGCGTCCGTGATCGTGATCCTGGAGAACTTCGCCCGGACCCTGCAGGAGGTGGTCGAGGACACGCCGGTGCGCCACGTGGTGCTGGCGTCGATGGGTGACCTGCTGGGATTCTGGTACGGCCGCTGGATCACCTTCGCCGTGCGCCATCTGGCGAAGCTGGTGCCCGCATTCAAGCTGCCGCTGGCGGCGGACCGCACGGTGACGCCGTTCAAGCGCGCGGTGAAGCAAGGCGTCGCACTGACGCTCAAGCCGACGCCGCAGACGCTCGATTCGCTCGCCTTCCTGCAATACACGGGCGGCACCACCGGCCTGTCGAAAGGGGCCGAGCTGACGCACGGAAATGTCGTCGCGGCCATCCTGCAGGCGGAGGCCTGGTTCCACCCGGCGCTGGCGCGGCTCGGCGACCCGTCGCGCACCAACAGCATCGCGGCGCTGCCGCTGTATCACATCTTCGCGCTGACGCTGTGCCTGCTCGGCATCCGGTGGGGCTCGCACCTGACGCTGATTCCGAATCCGCGCGACTTCGGCAGGTTCGTCGAAACGCTCAGAAAGCGGCCGTTCCATCTCTTTCCGGGCGTGAACACGCTGTTCAACGCGTTGCTGCAGCACCCTCAGTTCAAGTCGGTCGATTTTTCGCAGCTGTGCCTGTCCCAGGCCGGCGGGATGGCCGCGTCCGAGGGCACGGCGCGCCAGTGGCAGCAGGTCACCGGCTGCCCGATGGTCGAGGGCTGGGGCATGAGCGAGACCTGCGCGATCGGCACCAACAACATCGTGACCAGCGGCGAATTCACCGGGACGATCGGACTGCCGCTGCCGGGGATCGAGATCGCCATCAAGGACGACGATGGCATCGACGTTCCGCTGGGCGAGGCCGGCGAAATCTGCATCAAGGGGCCGAATGTCATGCGCGGCTACTACCGGCAGCCGCAGGAGACGCTGCGAGCCTTCACGGCCGACCGCTTCATGCGCACGGGCGACATCGGCATGATGGACCAGGCCGGCTACATCCGCATCGTGGACCGCAAGAAGGACATGATCAACGTGAGCGGCTTCAACGTCTACCCCAACGAACTGGAGAACGTGGTGTCGCTCTGTCCGGGTGTGGTCGAGTGTGCGGCCGTCGGGGTGCCGGATGAAAAGCAGGGCGAGGCCGTCAAACTGTTCGTGATCAAGAGCGATCCGACGCTGTCCGAAGAGGATGTGGCCGCCTTCTGCCGGCAGACGCTCACCGGCTACAAGATCCCGAAGTACGTGGAATTCCGCGACGAGCTGCCCAAGACCAACGTCGGCAAGATCCTGCGGCGCGAGTTGCGGGCGGCCAGGCACTGACGCCGACCTGTGGCAGGCTCGGGTGATGGCGCACCGGCAGCAGCTTCCCCAAGGCATGACCGTGTTCGAGCGCGGTTGGCTTTCGGCCAACAACGTGCTGTTCCATGGACGAGGACCGACGGCACTCGTGGACAGCGGGTACGCCACCCACTCGGCTCAGACCGTCGCGCTGGTGCGGCAGGTACTCGGGCAGCGCCCGCTCGACCTGCTGCTCAATACCCACCTGCACAGCGATCACTGCGGAGGCAACGCGGCGCTCCAGCGCGAATACCCGGGGCTGAAGACCTGGATTCCCCCGGGGCTTGCGGAGAGCGTGCGGCACTGGGATCCGGTCGCGCTCACCTACGAGGCCACCGGCCAGTGCTGCCCGCAGTTTCGGATGGACCGCCTGTTGGTGCCCGGGGCCGGGCTCATGCTCGGGGACGCTGAGTGGGAAGTCCATGGGGCGCCCGGCCACGACCCCCATTCGGTGGTGCTGTTCGAAGCTCGGGAGCGCGTGCTGATCTCGGCCGACGCCTTGTGGGCCAACGGCTTCGGAGTCGTCTTTCCAGAACTCGAGGGTGAGCAGGCCTTCCGCGAAGTTGGCGCCACGCTCGACCTGATCGAGCAGCTGGGCCCGCGGCTGGTGATTCCGGGCCACGGCCCGTTGTTCGACGATGTCGGCGCGGCGCTGGCGAGCGCGCGGCGCCGGCTCGCAGGTTTCGTCGAGGATCCGCCACGCCACGCGGCTCACGCAGCCAAGGTACTCATCAAGTTCAAGCTGCTCGAGTTGCAGCGGGTGGAGCGCGAATCCCTCGAACACTGGGCCGCCGGTACGACTTACGTGCAGCTGGTCCACGGCCGCTGGTTTCGCGACACCGAACTGCACGAATGGATCGGGCGACTGGTGGCGCAACTCGCGGCTTCCGGCGCCGCGCGCCTGGACGGCACGCTCGTCCTGGACAACTGAGGCGCACCACCGGCACTGAGGCCGCCAAAGACAAAAGCCCCAGGCATTGCTGCTGGGGCTTTTGGGGCTGTAAGAGCCTGACGATGTCCTACTTTCACACGGGAATCCGCACTATCATCGGCGCAGAGGCGTTTCACTGTCCTGTTCGGGATGGGAAGGAGTGGGGC
>NZ_DATMHS010000028.1:0-4630 GCF_035554825.1 Ramlibacter sp.
CATAGCAGCCATCTACTTTTCCGTATCCACCAGGCCCTTGACGAACCACTTCTGCATCAGCACCACGACCAGGGCGGGCGGCAGCATCGCGAGGATGGCGGTGGCCATCACCACGTTCCAGGCGTTGGCCGCGTCGCCGCCGGCGATCATCCGCTTGATGCCGATCACCACCGTGTACATGTCCTCGGAGGTCGTCGCCAGCAATGGCCACAGGTACTGGTTCCAGCCGTAGATGAACTGGATCACGAACAGCGCCGCCATCGACGTCTTCGACAGCGGCAGCAGCACGTCCTTGAAGAAGCGCATCGGCCCGGCGCCGTCGATCCGGGCGGCCTCCACCAGTTCGTCGGGCACCGTCAGGAAGAACTGGCGGAACAGGAACGTGGCCGTGGCCGAGGCGATCAGCGGGATCGTCAGGCCGGCATAGGTGTTGAGCATGCCCAGGTCGGAGACGACCTGGTAGGTCGGCCCGATCCGCACCTCCACCGGCAGCATCAGCGTCACGAAGATCGCCCAGAAGCAGATGGTGCGGAACGGGAAGCGGAAGTACACCACCGCGAAGGCGGAAAGCAGCGAGATCGCGATCTTGCCGAAGGTGATGACCAGCGCGTTGATCAGGCTCACGGTCATCATCCGCGCCACCGGCGCATGCGAGCCGCTCCCGACGCTCTCGCCGAACAGGGCGGCCTTGTAGCTGGCCCACAGGTTGGAGCCCGGCAGCAGCGGCATCGGCGCCTGCACGATCTCGGCGGCGGTGTGGGTGGAGGCGACGAAGGCCAGGTACAGCGGGAAGGCGACCAGGGCGATGCCGGCCAGCATCACCACGTGCGACAGGACGGTGAGCCCGGGACGGCGTTCAATCATGGGCCACCCTGGGGCGGTTGCGGTGGATCTGCATCAGTACTGGACCTTCTTTTCGACGTAGCGGAACTGCACCACCGTGAGGGCGATGACGATCACCATCAGCACCACCGACTGGGCCGCCGAGCCGCCCATGTCCATGGCCCGGAAGCCGTCGTGGTAGACCTTGTAGACCAGGATCGAGGTTTCCTTGCCGGGGCCGCCGCCGGTGGCCGCATCGACGATCGCGAAGGTGTCGAAGAAGGCGTAGACGACGTTGATCACCAGCAGGAAGAAGGTGGTGGGCGACAGCAGCGGGAACTGGATCGTCCAGAAGCGGCGCCAGGGGTGCGCACCGTCGATCGCGGCGGCCTCGATCAGCGACTTGGGGATCGACTGCAGGCCCGCCAGGAAGAACAGGAAGTTGTAGGAGATCTGCTTCCAGACCGAAGCCAGCACGATCAGCGTCATGGCGTGCGTGCCGTTGAGCAGGTGGTTCCATTCGACGCCGACCTTGGCGAGGGCGTACGACACGACCCCCAGCGAGGGCGAGAACATGAAGACCCACAGCACGGCCGCCACCGCCGGCGCGACCGCGTACGGCAGGATCAGCATGGTCTTGTAGAGCATCGCGCCGCGGATGATGCGGTCGGCGAAGACGGCCAGCAGCAGCGACAGGCTGATGCCGATCGATGCCACCAGCAGCGAGAACACGGCGGTGGTCTTGAACGACTCGACGTAAGAGGGGTCGTTCCACAGCCGGTCGAAGTTCTCCAGGCCGACCCACTGGGTCGAGCTGCCGAAGGCGTCCTGCAGCTGGAACGACTGGATCAGCGCCTGGCTTGCCGGCCAGAAGAAGAAGATGCCGATCACCAGCAGTTGCGGGGCCAGCAGCAGCCACGGCAACCATGTCGACCGGAAGACGACTCGTTTTTCCATGGATGAGGATTGTCGCCGATTGGATGAGCGTCCCAAAAAAAAGTGGCCGCGGTGCGGCCACTTTTCGCGGGACCAGGGCTCAGCCCTTGTTGGCTTTCTCGAAGCGCTCCAGCAGCTCGTTGCCGCGGGTGACGATGGCGTCCAGGGCTTCCTTGGCGGTCTTCTTGCCGGACCACACCTGTTCGAGTTCCTCGTCCTCGATGGCGCGGATCTGCACGTAGTTGCCCAGGCGGATGCCGCGCGACTTGTCGGTGACCTTGCGGATCATCTGGTTGACGGCGATGTCGGTGCCCGGGTGCTCCTTGTAGAAGCCGGACTTCTCGGTCAGCTGGAAGGCCGCCATCGTGATCGGCAGGTAGCCGGTGCGCTTGTGGCTCTCGGACTGCACCTTCGGATCCGACAGGTAGTTGAAGAAGGTGGCCACGCCCTTGTACTCGGCCGGCTTCTTGCCGGACATCACCCACAGGCTGGCGCCGCCGATGACGGTGTTCTGCGGCGCGCCCGGCACGTCGGGGTAGTAGGGCAGGGTGGCCAGGCCGTAGGCGAACTTGGCGTTCTTGGCGACGTCGCCGTAGAAGCCGGCGGAGGTCTGGATCATCGCGCACTCACCCGAGGTGAACGCGGCCTGCGGGACGCTGCCGCGGCCCTTGTAGATGAACAGGCCCTGCTTGGCCATGTTGGCCAGGTTCTCGATGTGGCGCACGTGCAGCGGCGAATTGACCTTCATCCGCGCGTCCAGGCCGGCCAGGCCGTTCTGCTTGGAGGCGAACTCCACGTTGTGCCAGGCCGAGAAGCTCTCCAGCTGGGTCCAGCCCTGCCAGGCCAGCGTCATCGGGCACTTGTGGCCGCTCGCCTTGAGCTTGGCCGCGGCCAGCGTGACCTCGGGCCAGGTCTTGGGCGGCTGGTCCGGGTTCAGGCCGGCGGCCTTGAACGCGTCCTTGTTGTAATAGAAGATGGTCGTCGAGCTGTTGAACGGAAAGCTCAGCATCTGGCCGTTCGGCGCCGTGTAGTAGCCGGCCACCGCCGGCACGTAGGCCTTGGGGTCGAACTTGTAGCCGGCGTCGGTCATCACCTTGCCGACCGGCACCACCGCGCCCTTGCTGGCCATCATGGTGGCCGTGCCCACCTCGAACACCTGCAGGATGTGCGGCGCGTTGCCGGCGCGGAACGCGGCGATCGCGGCCGTCATCGACTCGTCGTAGCTGCCCTTGAACACGGGCACGACCTTGTATTCCTTCTGGCTGGCGTTGAAGTCCTTGGCGAGGTCGTTGACCCACTGGCCGTTGACCGCCGTCATGGAATGCCACCACTGGATCTCGGTCTGGGCCTGGACGCCCGGAACAGCCAGCGCGAGCGCGAGCGCCGCCGCGGAAAGTTGAAGCTTCATGAAATCTCCTTCTTGGAACCGTCGAGTGTACGAACGATTTGTGACACCGGATTGAACTGAAGCAAAGCGGCGCTCGCAACCGGGCTTTCCATGACGTCGCGCCGCTGGCAGCGGGCCCGTGCGCGCCGGCAACGCGCCATGCTGCACTGCGGTACCATCGTCCGTTCGCCGCTTGGCACACCTTCGGCTGACAGCAGGCGGGCCGCGCCCGTCCGCCGGTTGCCGCGCCGGGACCGCCCGTGCTGCCTCGCGGGCATTGAACACGATGAACGCACCCACCACGCTTCCCCAACTCCTGGCCGACGCCGATGGCGAGGCGCCCCGCCTGCGCGAGATCCCGTACAACTACACCTCCTTCTCCGACCGCGAGATCGTGATCCGGCTGCTGGGCGAGCCGGCTTGGGAGGTGCTGAACCAGCTGCGCCAGGAGCGCCACACCGGCCGCTCGGCCCGGATGCTGTACGAAGTGCTGGGCGACATCTGGGTGGTGCAGCGCAATCCGTATCTGCAGGACGACCTGCTGGACAACCCCAAGCGCCGCCGGCTGCTGGTCGAGGCGCTGCAGCACCGGCTGGCCGAGGTCGGCAAGCGGCGCACGCCCGAGACCGACCCGGCGCGCGATGCGCTGGTGGGCGACCTGCTGCGGGTGGCCGACCGGGCGGTGCGGGACTTCGACGCGAGCTTTCGCGAAGTGGCCGGGCTGCGCCGCCAGGCGGTACGGGTGCTGCGCCGCGTTACTGCGAAAGACAACATCAAGTTCGACGGCCTGTCGCGCGTGTCGCACGTGACGGACGCGACCGACTGGCGCGTGGAGTATCCGTTCGTCGTGCTGACGCCGGACACCGAAGCCGAGATGGCGGCCCTGGTCAAGGGCTGCTTCGAGCTGGGCCTGACGATCATCCCGCGCGGCGGCGGCACCGGCTACACCGGCGGCGCCGTGCCGCTCACGTGGAAGAGCGCGGTCATCAACACCGAGAAGCTCGAAGCGATGACCGAGGTGGAACTGGTGTCCGTGCCCGGCCACGACCAGCCGGTGCCGACCATCTGGACCGAGGCCGGGGTGGTGACGCAGCGCGTGTCCGACGCCGCCGAGCGCGGCGGCTTCGTGTTCGCCGTCGACCCGACGTCGGCGGAAGCCTCCTGCATCGGCGGCAACATCGCGATGAACGCCGGCGGGAAGAAGGCGGTGCTGTGGGGCACGGCGCTGGACAACCTGGTGTCCTGGCGCATGGTGACGCCGCAGGCGCAGTGGCTGGAGATCACGCGCCTGGACCACAACCTGGGCAAGATCCACGACGCCGAGGTGGCGAGCTTCGGGCTGCGCTGGTTCGAGGCCGACGGCAAGACGCCGGTGCGCAGCGAGCGCCTGGAGATCCCCGGCGTGCGCTTCCGCAAGGAAGGCCTGGGCAAGGACGTCACCGACAAGTTCCTGTCCGGCCTGCCGGGCATCCAGAAGGAGGGCTG
>NZ_DATMHS010000029.1:0-18472 GCF_035554825.1 Ramlibacter sp.
GCGCCGCGGCGCCTGCTGCAAGGCGATCCCGGCGCTCTGCAGGAGGAACACGAAGGAGGCCGACGAGCCGTCCAGGATCGGCACTTCCTCCGCCGTGATGTCGACGTAGAGGTTGTCCAGCCCGAGGCCGGCACAGGCCGACATCAGGTGTTCCACGGTGTGCACCTTGGCGCCGCCGCGCGAGATCGTCGACGCCATGCGGGTGTCGGTCACCGCCTCGGCCGACACCGGAATGTCGACCGGGCTGGGCAGGTCGACCCGGCGGAACACGATGCCCGTGTCGGGCTGGGCCGGCCGCAGCGTCAGCTCGACGCGCTGGCCGCTGTGCAGCCCGACGCCGACCGCGCGGGTCAATGACTTGAGCGTTCGTTGCTGCAGCATGGCCGCGATTTTACGAGGCCGGCCGCGAACGCCGCGTGAAGGCGCCCGATGGCCGCCATGGACGCAAGGCTGCTGCGGGCGAAAAAAAGGGTGGACCGGCCGGTCCACCCGAGGTGCTCCCCCGAGGAGAACAGGTCCGGTCGCGCCCGTCAGTCGGCCTGCTTGCGCAGGAACGCCGGGATCTCGAAATCGTCCATGCCGCCATTGGCCAGCGCGTCGACCCGGGCCGCTGCCTGGGTGCGGTTGGTGCGCCACACGCTCGGCACGGCCATGCCGGCGTAGTCGGACTGCGTGACGATCGGCGCCACGGTGGCGGCGCCGGGGCCGCCGGCGGCGGTGTGGATCGTCGGAATCTGGAACGGCACGTTGTCGGTGCCGGTGCGCAGCACCTGCAGCGGCGGCGCCGTGCGGCGCTGCTGCCCCTGGCGCGACAGGCCGGTGGCGACCACGGTGACGCGGATCTGGTCGCCCAGGTTGTCGTCGTAGGCCGTGCCGTAGATCACGTGCGCGTCGGGCGAAGCGTAGGCGCGGATGGTGTTCATCGCCAGCTTGGACTCGGACAGCTTGAGCGAACCCTTGGCCGCGGTGATCAGCACCAGCACGCCCTTGGCGCCGGACAGGTCGATGCCTTCCAGCAGCGGGCAGGCGACCGCCTGCTCGGCGGCGATGCGGGCGCGGTCGGGGCCGTCGGCCAGCGCGGTGCCCATCATCGCCTTGCCGGGCTCGCCCATCACGGTGCGCACGTCCTCGAAGTCGACGTTCACATGGCCCGGCACGTTGATGATTTCCGCGATCCCGCCGACCGCGTTCTTGAGCACGTCGTTGGCGTGCGCGAACGCCTCGTCCTGGGTGACGTCGTCGCCCAGCACCTCGAGCAGCTTCTCGTTCAGGACGACGATCAGCGAATCGACGTTGGCTTCCAGTTCCGCCAGGCCGTTGTCGGCGTTGGTCATGCGGCGGCCGCCTTCCCAATCGAAGGGCTTGGTGACCACGCCCACGGTGAGGATGCCCATCTCCTTGGCGACGCGCGCGATCACCGGCGCCGCGCCGGTGCCGGTGCCGCCGCCCATGCCGGCCGTGATGAACAGCATGTGCGCGCCGTTGATCGCCGCGCGGATGTCCTCGACCGCGGCCTCGGCCGCCTCGCGGCCCTTCTCCGGCTTGCTGCCGGCGCCCAGCCCGCTCTGCCCCAGCTGGATGCTCTTGTGCGCGGCGCTGCGCGCGAGCGCCTGGGCGTCCGTGTTGGCGCAGATGAACTCCACGCCCTGGACGGCGCGACCGATCATGTGCTCCACCGCGTTGCCGCCGCCGCCGCCGACGCCGATCACCTTGATCTGGGTGCCGAGGTGAAACTCTTCGACTTCAATCATCTCGATGCTCATGTTGCTCTCCTGATTCCGTTTGCAGTTGCCGTTGATTCGATTGTTGTGGGGTGACTTCATGAACGCCGCAGCGGCGGATCGGTGCACCGACATCGTCGCTTGTGGATGCGGGCTCCAAACCCGACAGCCGTACGCAGAAAACGCAGAGGGTCCGCAGAGGACACAGAAAATACTGTCTTCATGTGAATCCCTTTCTGCGCCCTTTGCGCGCTTTTGCGTCCTCTGCGTGCGGCCGTTGGGTTTTCACGGTTCAGAAATTCCCCACGATGAAATCGCGGAAGCGTCCGAACGCGGTCTTCATCGATCCGTTCTTCTGCGCCACCTTGTAGCCGCGCAGGCGGGCCAGCCGCGCCTCTTCGAGCAGGCCCATCACCGTCGCCGCCCGGGGCTGGGAGATCATGTCGGACAGCGCGCCGCGGTACTTGGGCACGCCGCGGCGCACCGGCTTGAGGAAGATGTCCTCGCCCAGCTCCACCATGCCCGGCATCACGGCGCTGCCGCCGGTGATCACGATGCCCGACGACAGCACTTCCTCGTAGCCGGACTCGCGGATCACCTGCTGCACCAGCGAGAAGATCTCCTCGACGCGCGGCTCGATCACGCCGGCCAGCGCCTGGCGCGACAGCATGCGCGGGCCGCGGTCGCCCAGCCCCGGCACCTCGACCTGCTGGTCGGGGTCGGCCAGCAGCTGCTTGGCGTAGCCGCTCTCGACCTTGATGTCCTCGGCGTCCTTGGTCGGCGTGCGCAGCGCCATCGCGATGTCGCTGGTGATCAGGTCGCCGGCGATCGGGATCACCGCGGTATGCCGGATCGCACCGTTGGTGAAGATCGCCACGTCGGTGGTGCCGGCGCCGATGTCGACCATCGCCACGCCCAGCTCCCGCTCGTCCTCGGTCAGCACCGACAGGCTGGAGGCCAGCGGGTTGAGCATCAGCTGCTCGACTTCCAGGCCGCAGCGCCGCACGCACTTGACGATGTTCTCGGCCGCGCTCTGCGCGCCCGTGACGATGTGCACCTTGGCCTCGAGCCGGATGCCGCTCATGCCGATCGGCTCCTTGACGTCCTGGCCGTCGATCACGAACTCCTGCGGCTCCACCAGCAGCAGCCGCTGGTCGGTCGAGATGTTGATGGCCCGGGCGGTCTCGACCACGCGCGCCACGTCCGCCGGCGTCACTTCCTTGTCCTTCACCGCCACCATGCCGCTGGAGTTGATGCCCCGGATGTGGCTGCCGGTGATCCCGGTGTAGACCCGCGTGATCTTGCAGTCGGCCATCAGCTCGGCCTCCTTGAGCGCCTGCTGGATGCTCTGCACCGTGGCGTCGATGTTGACGACCACGCCGCGCTTGAGGCCGTTGGACGCGGCCACGCCCAGGCCGGCGAGCTTCAGCTCGCCGCCCGGCATCACCTCGGCCACCACCGTCATCACCTTGGCGGTGCCGATGTCCAGCCCCACCACCAGGTCCTTGTATTCCTTTGCCATGCCCCGTCCCTCTATTTCTTGATTGCTTCGGCCGTGGTGCCCACGCCCCGCAGCCGCAACGCGTACCCGTCGACATGCCTCAGGTCGGCCGACACCAGCGCTTCCGGCGTGCGTCCGTAGCGCGAGGTCGCCTGGGTCAGCGTCTGCACGAACCGCTGCACCCGCGCCGCCACCTCCTGCGCCGTGCCGCGGCCCAGCTCGATCGCCGCGCCGGTGTCCAGCTCCAGGTGCCAGCTGCCGCGCGCGGTCAGCGTCAGCTGCTCGACGCCGAGATCGAGCGGCTCGAACAGCGGCTTGAGCGTGCGATACATCGCCAGCACGTCGCCCGACTGCCCGTCCGGGCCGGCCAGCCGCGGCAGCTCGTCGGCCTCGACGTCGCCGACGTTGGCCTCGAACACCTCGCCGAAACTGTTGACCATCCGGGTCTCGTTCTCGCTGCCCCACAGCGCCACGGCCCGGTGCTCCTGCAACTCCACCCGCAGCCGGTTCGGAAACTCGCGCCGCACCACGGCGTGGCGCACCCAGGGCGCCGCTTCGAAGGCCTCGCGGGTCGCCAGCAGGTTCACCGTGAAGAAGTTGCCGGCCAGCCGCGGCGCCACGTTGGCCCGCAGCGTCGCCATGCTGTTGTGGCTGACGTCCCCTTGCACCGTGATGCCGGCCACGGCGAACACCGGATGGCGCAGCAGCCACCAGCCGCCCGCCGCCGCGACGAGCGCGAGCGCGCCGGCGAACAGCGCCGTGGCGGCGATGTTCATCAGCCTCACGTCCGGCGGCACGGGGGCGGCGCTGCTCATGTGGCGCGGCTTCCCTTCTGCTGGTCCAGCGCCGCCGAGGCCAGCAGCTGCACGCACAGGTCCTCGTAGCTGATGCCGGCCGCGCGGGCCGACATCGGCACCAGCGAGTGGCCGGTCATGCCGGGCGAGGTGTTGATCTCCAGCAGCGACGGCTTGCGGGTCGCGGCATCGATCATGATGTCCAGCCGGCCCCAGCCGCGGCACCCCAGCACGCGATAGGCCTTCAGCACCAGCTCCTGGATCGCCTCCTCCTCGCCGGCCGGCAGCTGGCACGGCACCAGGTACTTCGGCTCGTCGCTGAAATACTTGTTGTGGTAGTCGTAATTGCCCTGCGGCGCCAGGATCCGGATGACCGGCAGCGCCCGCGCGCCATCGCCCGTGCCGAGCACCGGGCAGGTGACCTCGTCGCCGCTCACGAACTGCTCGCACAGCACGTCGGCGTCGAGGGCGGCGGCCTGGTCGATCGCATCGACCACCTCCGAATAGCCCTGCACCTTCGCCACGCCGATGGACGAACCCTCGCGCGCCGGCTTGACGATCAGCGGCAGGCCCAGTTCGTCGGGAATCGCCAGCGCCTGCTGGCGGGTGAAAGCCCCGCGGCGCAGCAGCACGTACTTCGGCGTCGGCAGGCCTTCGGCCAGCCACACGCGCTTGGTCATCACCTTGTCGATGGCGATCGCCGACGCCAGCACGCCCGAGCCGGTGTAGGGAATCCCGAGCAGTTCCAGCGCGCCCTGCACCGTGCCGTCCTCGCCGAAGCGGCCGTGCAGCGCGATGAAACAGCGCTCGAAGCCCTGGCGCTTGAGCTCGGAGATGTCGCGCTCGGCCGGATCGAACGCGTAGGCGTCGACGCCCTTGGACTGCAGCGCCTTGAGCACGCCGCTGCCGGACATCAGCGAGACCTCGCGTTCCGCCGAATCGCCGCCCATGAGGACGGCCACCTTGCCGAAGTTCGGGGCGTTCATGCAGCAGCACCTCCCTGGTCCACCAGCTTGCCCGGCACGCCGCCGATCGAGCCGGCGCCCATGCACATCACCACGTCGCCGTCGCGCGCCAGTTCCATGATCGCGGCCGGCATCGCCTCGACCTCCCCGACGAACACCGGCTCCACCTTGCCGGCCACCCTGACGGCGCGCGCCAGCGAGCGGCCGTCGGCGGCCACGATCGGCGCCTCGCCGGCCGCGTAGACCTCGGCCAGCAGCACCACGTCGGCCTGGCCCAGCACCTTCACGAAATCCTCGAAACAGTCGCGGGTGCGGGTGTAGCGGTGCGGCTGGAAGGCCAGCACCAGCCGCCGTCCCGGGAACGCGCCGCGCGCGGCCGCCAGGGTGGCGGCGACCTCCACCGGGTGGTGCCCGTAGTCCTCGATCACCGCGAACCGGCCGCCGCCGTTCTCGGCCCGCACCGCCAGGTCGGGGTAGCGCTGGAAGCGCCGGCCCACGCCCTTGAATTCGGCCAGCGCCTTCAGCACCGCCTGGTCCGGGATGTTCAGCTCCACCGCCACGGCGATCGCCGCGAGCGCGTTCAGCACGTTGTGCATGCCCGCGAGGTTGAGCACCACGGTCAGGTCGGGCAACGTGACGCCGTTGCGCCGCTGCACCGTGAACCGCATCTGCCCGCCCTCGGCGCGCACGTCGACGGCACGCACCTGCGCCTCCGCGCCCAGGCCGTAGCTGGTGATCGGGCACCGCACCTGCGGCACGATCTCGCGCACGGCGGCATCGTCGATGCACAGGATGGCGGTGCCGTAGAACGGCATGCGATGCAGGAAGTCGACGAACGCTCCCTGCAGGCGGCGGAAGTCGTGACCGTAGGTTTCCATGTGATCGGCGTCGATGTTGGTCACCACCGCCATCACCGGCATCAGGTTCAGGAACGAGGCGTCCGACTCGTCGGCTTCGACCACGATGTAGTCGCCGCCGCCCAGGCGGGCGTTGGCGCCGGCGCTGTTCAGCCGGCCGCCGATCACGAACGTCGGGTCGAGCCCGCCTTCGGCCAGCACGCTCGCCACCAGGCTGGTGGTGGTCGTCTTGCCGTGGGTGCCGGCGATCGCGATGCCCTGCTTCAGGCGCATCAGCTCGGCCAGCATCGTCGCGCGCGGCACCACCGGGATGTTGCGCTTGCGCGCGGCGAGCACTTCCGGGTTGTCCGCCTGGACGGCGGTCGACGTGACCACCGCGTCGGCGCCCACGATGTTGCGGGCGGCGTGGCCGACGCAGGTCTTGATGCCAAGGCCCTCCAGGCGGCGCAGCGTCGGGCTGTCGGCGAGGTCGGAGCCCGAGATCAGGTAGCCCTGGTTGCGCAGGACCTCGGCGATGCCCGACATGCCGGCGCCGCCGATGCCGACGAAGTGGATGTGCTTGATGGCGTGTTTCACGCTCTGTCCTTTGCTTTCGCGGCCGCGAGCGCTTCGCAGGCGGCGACCATTTCCTCGGTGGCCGTTGTCTTTTCCATGCGCTTGGCGGCCAGCCCGCGCCGGATCAGCTCCTCGCGCGGGGTGCGCTGGATCAGGTCCGCCAGCCATTGCGGCGAGAGCTCGCGCTGCGCCGCCAGCCAGCCGCCGCCGCCGTCCACGAGGAAGCGGGCGTTGGTCGTCTGGTGGTCGTCCACGGCGAACGGGAACGGCACGAACACGGCGGCCGCGCCGACGGCGGCGATCTCGGTGACGGTGCTCGCCCCGGCCCGGCAGACGATCAGGTCGGCGTCGGCATAGGCGCTGGCGGTGTCCTGGATGAACGGCGTCAGCTGCGCCTCGACGCCGGCCGCAGCGTAGTTGGCGCGCAGCTCGTCGATCTGCCTGGCACCGCTCTGGTGCAGCACGATGGGCCGCTGCTCCCGCGGAATCAGCGCCAGCGCCTTGGGCACCACGTCGTTCAGCGCCTTGGCGCCCAGGCTGCCGCCCACCACCAGCAGGCGCAGCGGCCCGCTGCGCGCGCCCAGGCGCTCGGCCGGACCGGGCTGGTTCAGGAAGGAAGCGCGCAGCGGGTTGCCGATCCACGCGGCGCGCTTCAGCACGTTCGGAAACGCGGTGAACACGCGGTCCGCGACCGCGGCCAGCACGCGGTTGGCCATGCCGGCGACCGAGTTCTGCTCGTGCAGGACCAGCGGCTTGCCGAGCAGCACGCTCATCATCCCCGCCGGGAAGGTGATGTAGCCGCCCAGGCCGATCACCACGTCGGGCCGCACGCGCCGCACCACGGCGATGCTCTGGCCGAACGCCCGCAGCAGACGCAGCGGCAGCAGGAACAGCGTCTTGAAGCCCTTGCCGCGCACGCCGGAGAAATCGATCGTCTCCAGCGGGAAGCCGCGCGGCGGCACCAGCTGGCTCTCCATGCTGCCGGGCGCGCCCAGCCAGTGCACGCGCCAGGAGCGCTGGCGCAGCGCTTCGGCGACGGCCAGCCCCGGGAAGATGTGGCCGCCGGTGCCGCCCGCCATCACGAGCGCGGTCGCCCGCGCGCTGGCGACGCCGGCCACCGGCTCGCCCGCACCCTTGCGCTCGCCCTCGGGGCGGAAGGCATCCGATTCGGACGCCATGGCGTTGGCGGGGCCGGTCGCTCTCATGCTCGGCCTCCGCGCATGAGGCTGCGATTCTCGTTGTCGATGCGCAGCACCACCGCGATCGCCACCAGGTTCATCATGATCGCCGAGCCGCCGTAGCTCATCAGCGGCAGCGTGAGGCCCTTGGTCGGCAGCGCGCCCAGGTTGACGCCCATGTTGATGAAGGCCTGAAAGCCCATCCAGATGCCGACGCCCTGCGCCACCAGCCCGGCGAAGACCCGGTCGAGCGCGATCGCCTGCCGGCCGATGTGCATGATCCGGCGCGTCATCCACAGGAAGGTGACGATCACGGTGAGCACCCCCACCAGGCCGAACTCCTCGCCGATGACGGCCAGCAGGAAATCGGTATGGGCTTCGGGCAGCCAGTGCAGTTTCTCCACGCTGCCGCCCAGCCCGACGCCGAAGATCTCGCCGCGGCCGATCGCGATCAGCGAGTGCGACAGCTGGTAGCCCTTGCCCAGGGCGTGCTTTTCGCTCCACGGGTCGAGGTACGCGAAGATGCGCTCGCGCCGCCATTCGGAGCCGGCGATCATCAGCACGAAGGCCACCGTGATCACGGCGGCGATCAGGAAGAACATGCGCGCGTTGACGCCGCCCAGGAACAGGATGCCCATGGCGATGACGGCGATCACCATGAAGGCGCCCATGTCCGGCTCGGCCAGCAGCAGGACGCCGACCACCCCGACGGCGGCGGCCATCGGCAGCACGGCCCGGAAGAAGCGCTCCTTGACGTCCATCTTGCGGACCATGTAGTTGGCCGCGTAGAGCAGCACCGCGAACTTCGACAGCTCCGAAGGCTGGAAACTCATCAGGCCGAAGCCGAGCCAGCGCCGGGCGCCGTTGACGCCCTTGCCCACGTGCGGGATCAGCACGATCGCCAGCAGCAGCAGCGACGCGATGAACAGGTAGGGCGCGACCTTCTCCCACGTCGCCACCGGCACCTGGAACGCCAGCACGGCCACCAGGAACGCGAGCAGCAGGAACCACGCATGGCGCACCAGGAAGTGGGTATGGCTGTAGCGCGCGAATTTCGGGTTGTCCGGCATCGCGATGGACGCCGAATACACCATCACCAGGCCGAAGGCGAGCAGCGCCACCGTCACCCACAGCAGCGGCTGGTCGAAGCCCTGCACGCGGCCGGGCAGCGTCGCGCCCGCGTAGCGGGGCGCGCGCACCGGCAGCCCGGCTTCGCGCGGACGCCCCGGCAGCGGCAGCCAGCCGGTCAGGCGGGCCAAGGCGCTCATGCGTCGCCTCCCAACTGCTGGCCGGCAGCGTCGGCAACGGCCTGCACCGCCGCCCGGAACACTTCGGCGCGATGCGGATAGTTGCGGAACATGTCGAAGCTGGCGCAGGCCGGCGACATCAGGACGGCGTCACCGGGGTGGGCCCGCTGCGCGGCGGTCGAGACCGCCTCTTCCATGCTGGCGGCATCGAGCAGCGGCACGCCGGTCGGCTCCAACACGGCGCGGATCTGCGGTCCGTCGCGGCCGATCAGCACCACCGCGCGGCAATGGCGCGCGACCGGCGCGGCCAGCGGGCCGAAATCCTGGCCCTTGCCGTCGCCGCCGAGGATCACGACCAGCGAACGGTCCGCGCCCAGGCCCTGCAGCGCCGCCACTGTGGCGCCGACGTTGGTGCCCTTGCTGTCGTCGAAGTACTCGACGTCGTCGACCACGCCGATGGACTCGACGCGATGCGGCTCGCCGCGGTACTCGCGCAGGCCGTACAGCATGGGCCCGAGCGCGCAGCCGGCCGCCGCCGCCAGCGCCAGCGCGGCGAGCGCGTTGACCGCGTTGTGCCGGCCGCGGATGCGCAGCGCGTCGGCCGGCATCAGGCGCTGCACGAACAATTCTTCCTCGGCGTCCTTGCGCCGCTTCTGCGTTTCGTCGGCCGGCTGGGCGCGGACCAGCCAGGCCATGCCGTTGGCGACGTCGATGCCGTAGTCGCCGGCGCGCCGCGGCACCTCGGCACCGAAGGTGACGTAGGCCCGCTGTTCGAACTTGCCGCCCTTGAGCCGCACCGGCTCGGGCAGCATCGCCATCACCAGCGGATCGTCGCGATTGAGGATCATGAGGCCGCTGGCGCCGAACACCCGCGCCTTGGCGGCCGCGTACGCCTGCATGCTGCCGTGCCAGTCCAGATGGTCCTGCGTCAGGTTCAGCACCGTCGCGGCGGTGGGCTCGAAGCCGCCGGCGGCCTCGAGCTGGAAGCTGGAGAGTTCCACCACCCAGACCTGCGGCAAGGCGCCGGCCGCCAGCTTCTCGCCGAGCGTGTCCAGCAGCGTGGGCCCGATGTTGCCCGCCACCGCGACCGACTTGCCGGCACGCTCCACCAGCTGCCCGGCCAGCGCCGTCACGGTGGTCTTGCCGTTGGTGCCGGTGACCGCCAGCACCTGCGGCGCATAGCCCTGCTGCTGCTGGAGTTCGGCCAGGGCGTCGGCGAAGAGCGACAGTTCGCCGCCGACCGGCACGGCGCGCTCGCGCGCGGCCGCGACGACGGTCGCTACCTGTTGCGGCGACAGGCCGGGGCTGCGCAGCAGCAGCTGCACGCCGGCGTCCAGCAGCGCCGCGTCGAAGGGACCGGCCACGAACCGCGCCTCGGGCACCTGCTGGCGCAGGGCGTCGAGCTGCGGCGGCGCGTCGCGGGTGTCGGCGACGGTGACGCGGGCGCCGCGGCCGGCGCACCAGCGCGCCATCGCCAGCCCGGAAGCGCCCAGCCCGAGGACCAGGACGTGTCGATCGTGGAGGCTGCTCGTCATCACCGCAGCTTCAGGGTCGAAAGGCCGACGAGGCACAGCAGCATGGTGATGATCCAGAACCGCACGACCACCTGCGTTTCCTTCCACCCGCTCTGCTCGAAGTGATGGTGCAGCGGCGCCATCTTCAGGATGCGCCGGCCGGCGCCGTATTTCTTCTTCGTGTACTTGAAGTACGAAACCTGCGCCATCACCGACAGCGCCTCGACGACGAAGATGCCGCCCATGATCGCCAGCACGATCTCCTGGCGCACGATCACGGCGATGGTGCCCAGCGCGCCGCCCAGGGCCAGCGCACCGACGTCGCCCATGAAGACCTGGGCCGGGTGGGTGTTGTACCAGAGGAAGGCCAGGCCCGCCCCCGCCAGCGCCGAGCAGAAGATCAGCAGCTCGCCCGAGCCGGGAATGTGCGGAAAGAACAGGTATTTCGAATACACGGCGCTGCCGGTGACATAGGCGAACACGCCCAGCGCCGATCCGACCATCACCACCGGCATGATCGCCAGCCCGTCCAGGCCGTCGGTGAGGTTCACCGCATTGCTCGAGCCGACGATCACCAGGTAGGTCAGGATGACGAAGCCGAACACGCCCAGCGGATAGCTCACTTCCTTGAAGAACGGCAGCAGCAGGCCGGCCTTGGGCGGCAGGTTGACGTCGAAGCCGGACTTGACCCAGGTGTAGAACAGCTGCAGCACGCGCCAGTTGGAGCTCTCCGAAATGCTGAACACGAGGTACAGCGCCGCCAGCAGGCCGATCAGGGACTGCCAGAAGTACTTCTCGCGCGAGCGCATCCCTTCCGGGTCCTTGTTGACCACCTTGCGCCAGTCGTCGGCCCAGCCGATCGCGCCGAAGCCGATGGTCACCGCCAGCACGATCCACACGAAGCGGTTGGTGAGGTCGAACCACAGGATGGTGGAGACGACGATCGACAGCAGCACCAGCACGCCGCCCATGGTCGGGGTGCCGCTCTTGGACAGGTGCGATTGCATGCCGTAGCCGCGCACCGGCTGGCCGATCTTCAGCGACGTCAGATGCCGGATCACGGCCGGCCCGGCGATCAGCCCGATCAGCAGCGCCGTCAGGGCCGCCATGACGGCGCGGAAGGTCAGGTACTGGAACACGCGCAGGAACCCGAACTCGGGTCCGAGCGTCTGCAGCCAGCCGGCGAGGTTAAGCAGCATGGGGCGGCTCCTTGGCGGCGGCGGCGATCGCTTCGACGACGCGCTCCATCTTCATGAAACGCGAGCCCTTGACGAGCACGCTGGCCACCCGCGGCAGCTCGGCGAGCACCGCGGCGTTGAGCGCTTCGACGTCGGCGAAATGTTGTCCGCCCATGGCGGTGGCCTGCTCGCCCAGCGTCAACAGCCGCTCGATGCCGCACCGGCGGGCGTACTCGCCCACTTCCCGGTGAAACTGCGGCCCCTGGTCCCCGACCTCGCCCATGTCGCCCAGCACCAGCAGCTGCGGCCCTGGCAGTTCGGCCAGCACGTCGATGGCCGCCCGCACCGAGTCCGGATTGGCGTTGTAGCTGTCGTCGATCAAGGTGATCGTGCGGCCGGCACAGGGCACCGCCATCGCCCGCGAGCGGCCCTTCACCGGCTCGAAGGCTGCCAGTCCCTGGCTGATGGCGGCCGGCGGGACCCCCGCGGCCAGCGCGCAGGCCACGGCGGCCTGCGAATTGCGCACGTTGTGCCGGCCCGCGATGCGCAGCCGGTACGAGAGCGCGCCGGCGGGCGTGTCCAGGCTCACCTGCCATTGGCCATCGCCCCAGCTCGCCCCGGTGAGCACGACGTCGGCCTCGCGTGCGCCGGCCCGGTCGTGCGCCGAGCCGAACGTGATGCAGGCGCGCCGGCCCGCCAGCTCCACCCACACGCCGGTGAATTCCTCGCCGGCCGGGAACACGGCGACGCCGGTCGTGCTCAGCGCCGAGATGACGCAGCCGTTCTCGCGCGCCACGGCTTCCACGGTCACCATGAATTCCTGGTGCTCGCGCTGGGCGTTGTTGACCAGCGCCACCGTCGGCCGGGAGATGTTGCCCAGGTAGCCGATCTCGCCCGGGTGGTTCATGCCCAGCTCCAGCACGCCGACCTGGTGCTCGGGGCGCAGGCGCAGCAGCGTGAGCGGCAGGCCGATCTCGTTGTTCAGGTTGCCTTGCGTCGCCAGCGTCGCGTCGGGCTTCCAGGCCCGCAGGATCGAGGCGATCATCTGCGTCACCGTGGTCTTGCCGTTGCTGCCGGTGACGGCGATCAGCGGCAGCACGAAGCAGCCGCGCCAGCCCGCCGCCAGCGCGCCGAGCGCCAGCTTGGTGTCGTCGACCTCCAGGCCCGGCATCCCCTCGGGCAGGCGGCCCGGGTGCGCGATCGCGGCGACGGCACCCTTGGCCCGCGCCTCGCCGATGAAGTCGTTGGCATCGAAGCGCTCGCCCCGCAGCGCGACGAACAGGTCGCCGGGCTGCAGGCTGCGGGTGTCGGTGTGCACGCGCTGCACCGCCACGGAACCGTCGCCGACCAGCTTCGCGCCCCGCAGCCAGCCTTGCGCGTGCGCCAGCGTGAACATTGCACTCATGCGCGCCTCCTGGCACCGAGCGCCTGCTGCGCCTGGGCCTTGTCGGAAAACGGGTGCTTGACGCCCGCGATCTCCTGGTATTCCTCGTGGCCCTTGCCTGCCAGCAGCACCACGTCCTGGGGCGCGGCGGCGGCGACGGTCTCCGCGATCGCCAGCGCCCGGTCGGCCTGCACCTGCACGCAGCGGTCGTGCGACAGCCCCAGCAGGATCTGGCTGATGATGTTCTCGGGCTTCTCGGTGCGCGGGTTGTCGCTCGTAACCACCACCTGGTCGGCGTTCTTCTCGGCGACCGCCGCCATCAGCGGGCGCTTGGTCGCGTCGCGGTCGCCGCCGCAGCCGAACACGCACCAGAGCTTGCCGCCGCGCTGGCGGGCCAGCGGCCGCAGCGCCTGCAGCGCCTGGTCCAGCGCGTCGGGGGTGTGGGCATAGTCGACGGCCACCAGCGGCCGGCCCGGCTCGCTGAGCCGCTCCATCCGGCCGGGCACCGGCAGCAGGCTGCCGCATGCCCGCACCGCCTCGCCGAGCGGCACGCCCAGCGTGCGCATCGCGGCCAGCACGCCCAGCAGATTGGACACGTTGTACTGGCCGATCAGCTGGGTCGCCAGTTCATGGCGCTCGCCGCCTTCGGCCACCGTGAAGCGCAGGCCCTCGGCGCCGTAGCCGATGTCGCTGGCCGCCAGGCGCGCCGCGTGCCGGCACGACAGCGTCCACAGGTCCAGGCCGCCGGACTCGAGCGAGCGCGCCAGCTCGGCGCCGCGCGCGTCGTCCACGTTGACGACGGCGGCGCGCAGGCCGGGCCAGCGGAACAACGCGGCCTTCGCGGCCCAGTAGGCCTCCATGGTGCCGTGGTAGTCGAGATGGTCCTGCGTGAAGTTGGTGAAGATCGCCACCCGCACCTGCGTGCCGTCCAGGCGTCGCTCGACGACGCCGACCGACGAGGCTTCGATGGCGCAGGCGGCCAGCCCCTGGTCGAGGAACCGCCGCAGCTGCGCCTGCAGCAGCACCGGATCGGGCGTGGTGAGCCCCGTGAATTCCACCTGCGGCGGCCGACCGGTGCCGAGCGTGCCGATCAGGCCGCAGGGAATGGCGCGCGGCGTGGCAACGTTCGACAACGCCTGCGCGAGCCACCATGCGGTCGAGGTCTTGCCGTTGGTGCCGGTGACGGCGAGCACGTCGAGCCGGTCCGACGGCCGGCCGAAGAACTCGGCGGCGACCGCGCCGGCGGCGGCCTTGAGTTGCGGATAGCTTGCGGTCTCGGCGCGATCGAAGCTGAACGCCTCGACGCCGTCGCGCTCGACCAGGCAGGCGGCCGCGCCTTGGGCCAGCGCCGCGTGCACGTGCTGGCGGCCGTCGGAGGCGGCGCCCGGCCAGGCGATGAATCCGTCGCCGGCACCGACCTTGCGGCTGTCGGACTGCAGCGTGCCGGTGACCCGCTCGCGCAGCCAGGCACCGGCTTGCAGCGGAGTGTGCAGTTCGAGCATCAGAACGACTCCTCCACCGCGTCCACCACGATCTGCGGCTTCACGCTCATGTCGGGCTGCACGCCCATCAGCCGCAGCGTCTGTTGCACGGTGGCGCTGAAGACCGGTGCAGCGACGTCGCCGCCGTAGTGCTTGCCGGCCGACGGCTCGTCCACCATCACGGCGACGATGATGCGCGGCTTCTCGATCGGCGCCAGACCGACGAACCAGGCGCGGTACTTGTTGGTGGCATAGCTGCGGCCGACCTGCTTGTAGGCGGTGCCGGACTTGCCGCCGACCGAGTAGCCCAGCGTCTGTGCCTTCGGCCCGGTCCCGCCGGGGCCGGCCGCCATCTGCAGCATGGTGCGGATCTCGGCCACGGTCTTGGGCGAGAACACGCGCGCACCGACCGCGGGCTCGCCGCTCTTGAGCAGCGTCGCCGGGATGATCTGCCCGTCGTGGGCGAAGACGGTGTACGAGCGCGCCATCTGGAACAGCGAGGCCGACAGTCCGTAGCCGTACGACATCGTCGCCTGCTCCACCGGCTTCCAGGTCTTGTACGGCCGCAGCCGCCCGCTGACGGCGCCGGGAAACGTGATCTGCGGCTTCTGGCCGAAACCGGCCTGCGTGAACAGCTCCCACATGTCGCGCGCCTGCATCTGCAGCGCGATCTTGAGGGTGCCGATGTTGCTCGACTTCTGGATCACCTGCTGGACCGTCAGCAGGCCGTGCGCGTGCGAATCCGAGATCTTCATGCCGCCGACGACCATGTACCCGGGCGCGGTCTGGATCGGCGTCTGCGGCGTGACGAGGCCGTGCTCCAGCGCCAGGCCGATCGTGAACGGCTTCATCGTCGAGCCGGGTTCGAAGACGTCGGTGAGCGCGCGGTTGCGCAGCTGCTCGCCGCTGAGGTTCTGGCGCTTGCCGGGGACGTAGCTGGGATAGTTGGCGAGCGCCAGCACCTCGCCGGTGACGGCGTCGAGCACCACCACGCTGCCGGCCCTGGCCTTGTTCTCCATCACGGCGTCGCGCAGCTTCTGGTAGGCGAAGAACTGCACCTTGCTGTCGATCGACAGCTGCAGGTCGCGCCCGGGCAGCGGCGCGACCTGCTCGCCGACGTCCTCCACCACGCGGCCGAGGCGGTCCTTGATCACGTGGCGCATCCCGGGGCGGCCGGCGAGCTGCTTCTCGAAGGCCAGCTCCATGCCTTCCTGGCCCTTGTCCTCGACGTTGGTGAAGCCGACCACGTGCGCCGCCGCCTCGCCCTCGGGATAGCGCCGCTGGTACTCCTTGCGCTGGTAGATGCCCTTCATGTCCAGCGCCGCGATCTGCTGCGCCACGCCGTCGTCGACCAGGCGCTTGAGCCAGACGAAGCTCTTCTCCTCCGCCTCGAGCTTCTTCTCGAGTTCGGCCCTGGGCATCTCGAGCAGCTTCGCCAGTTGCGACAGCTTCGCCGGGTCGCGCTCGACGTCCTCGGGAATGGCCCAGATGCTCGGCACGGGCACGCTGGTGGCCAGCAGCAGGCCGTTGCGATCGAGGATGCGGCCGCGATTGGCGGGCAGTTCGAGCGTGCGGGCGAAGCGCACCTCGCCCTGCTTCTGGAAGAACTCGTTGCCGAACACCTGGACCCAGGCCGCGCGGCCGGCCAGGCCGGCGAAGCCGAGCGCGATCGCCCCGACGATGAACTTGCTGCGCCACACCGGCGTGCGGCTGGCCAGCAGCGGGCTGGAGGTGTAGGCAACGCTGCGGCTCACGGCTGCATCCCCGCCGCCTTGGCCGGGCCGAGGGTCACGTACTGCGTGATGGCCGGCGTCGCGCCGCGCATCTGGAGTTGTTCGCGCGCCAGCCGCTCGATGCGCGCCGGCGTGGCCTGCGCCCGTTTCTCGGCCTGCAGCCGCTCCTGCTCGGTTTCCAGCTTGTGCGCCTCGCCGCGGGCGCGATCGAGCTCGGTGAACAGGCGCCGCGAGTCGTACTGGGTGTGCACGAGGTACAGCGCGCTGGCGATCAGCGCCACCAGCAGGACGAGGTTCAGGCGGGTCATGCCTCGGTCCTCAGGGCCACGCGCATGATCGCGCTGCGCGAGCGCGGGTTCGCCGCGACTTCGGCGGCCGACGGCCTGGACCGGCCGAGCGCCCGCAGCTTCATCGGCCTGGGCTGCGCGAACGGCGCGCGGCGGTCGAACACCTCGCGCGAGTGGGTGGCGATGAACTGCTTGACGATCCGGTCTTCCAGCGAGTGGAAGCTGATCACCACGAGCCGCCCGCCGGGCTGGAGGATGTCCAAGGTGGCCTCTAGCGCGGCCTGCAGCTCTTCAAGCTCGGCGTTGATGAAAATCCGAAGAGCCTGAAATGTGCGCGTTGCAGGGTCCTGGCCCGGCTCGCGGGTTTTGACCGTGCGAGCCACGAGCTCGGCCAGTTCGGCGGTGGTTGCAAGAGGGCCCCGTTCCTGTCGGCGAGCAACAATCGCCTTTGCAATCGGAACAGCAAACCGTTCTTCGCCATAGTCACGTATCACCTCCGCGATCTGCGCCGCCTCGGCGTGCGCCAGCCATGACGCCACGGTTTCCCCGCGGGTCGTGTCCATCCGCATGTCCAGCGGTCCCTCCCCCCGGAACGAAAAGCCGCGCGCGGGGTTGTCGATCTGGGGCGAGCTGATCCCCAGGTCCATCAGCACGCCGGCCACGCTGGCCGGCGGCAGCTGGCCGAGCTCGCGAAAGCCGGCATGCCGGATCGAAAAGCGCGGATCCGCGATGCGCGCGGCCTCGGCGATCGCCTCCGGGTCCTTGTCGAAGGCCACCAGCCGGTCGCCCGGCGCCAGGCGCGCGAGGATCAGCCGCGAGTGGCCGCCGCGCCCGAACGTGGCATCGACGAAGGTGCCGCTGCGGGGTGCACCGGAATCCTGTGGGGCGAGCAGCGCGTCGACTGCCTCGTTCAACAGGACGGTGGTGTGTTGCCATGTGCTGTCCACCGCCCGCTCTCAGAAGGAAAAGTCCTTGAAGACGTCGGGCATCTCGCCGCGCAGCGCCTCCGCTTCCTTGGCCTCGTAGGTCGCCTTGTCCCACAACTCAAAATGGTTGCCCATGCCCAGCAGCATCACTTCCTTCTCGATGCCCGCGGCGGCACGCAATTCGGGCGACACCAGCACCCGTCCGGTGCCGTCGAGTTCCACGTCCATCGCATTGCCCATGAAGATTCTCTTCCACCACTGGGCCTGCATAGGTAACGTGCCGATACGCTCGCGAAACTTCTCCCACTCGGGACGCGGAAAGATCATCAGGCAGCCATGCGGATGGCGGGTGATGGTCAGCTGGTTGGCAGCCGTCGCCGTGAGCACGTCACGGTGCCTGGTCGGCATGGAAAGCCGACCTTTGGCATCGAGACTGACGGACGAGGCGCCTTGAAACACTGAGGTGAGCCCTTGCTGCTGTGGAACGCAAAAGTGGCGAAGGGCATTCCACTCTTCACCACTTCATTGCACTTTTTTGCACTGTAGCAGGAAACGCCGCCGGCGCAAGCGGGGCTCGCACGGTTTTTCGCAATGAAATCAAGCACTTACCCGCGATTTCGCGCGCGCAGGCGCAGCAAAAGTCGTTCAAAAAGAACGACTTAGCACAGCCACTGCATGTGGAACCTCAGCAGAGAGCCGAGTGTTAGAGAATGTACCTAGAGAGATCCTCGTCGTGGCTCAGTTCCTTGAGCCGCGCATCGACGTAGGCGCCGTCGATGGAGATGGTCTGGCCGCCCAGCCGGGTGGCGTCGAAGCTGACCTCCTCCAGCAGGCGCTCCATGACGGTGGCCAGCCGCCGCGCGCCGATGTTCTCGGTGCGCTCGTTCACGTCGTAGGCGATCGCCGCCAGGCGCGTGATGCCCTCGGGGGTGAACTCCAGCGCCACCCCCTCGGTCGCCAGCAGCGCCTGGTACTGCTTCACCAGCGAGGCATGGGTCTGCGTCAGGATCGCCTCGAAGTCCTGCACCGACAGCGACTTCAGCTCGACGCGGATCGGCAGCCGCCCCTGCAGTTCCGGGATCAGGTCGCTCGGCTTCGACAGATGGAAGGCGCCGCTCGCGATGAACAGGATGTGGTCGGTACGGATCATG
>NZ_DATMHS010000030.1:0-17548 GCF_035554825.1 Ramlibacter sp.
CGCCTGCCTCGAAGCCGTTGCCGACCCGGGCGCGGCGCACCCGGGCCGCGAATTTCTCGACGAAGGCGTCGTGCACGCCGTCCTGCACGTAGATCCGGTTGGTGCAGACGCAGGTCTGGCCGGCGTTGCGGTACTTGCTGGCGATCGCGCCCTCGACCGCCGAGTCGATGTCGGCGTCGTCGAACACGATGAACGGGGCGTTGCCGCCGAGCTCCAGCGACAGCTTCTTGATGCTGGGCGCGCTTTGCGCCATCAGGATGCGGCCGACCTCGGTCGAGCCGGTGAAGCTGATGTGGCGCACCGTGTCGCTGGCGCAGAACACCTTGCCGATGGCGATGCTGTTGGCGCCGTCGGCCGACAGCAGGTTCAGCACCCCGGCCGGAATGCCGGCGCGCATGGCCAGTTCGGCGCAGGCCAGCGCGGTGAGGGGCGTCAGCTCGGCCGGCTTGATCACCACCGGGCAGCCGGCGGCCAGCGCCGGCGCCACCTTGCGCGTGATCATCGCCAGCGGGAAGTTCCAGGGCGTGATGGCGGCGCACACGCCGATCGGCTGGCGCAGCACCAGCAGGCGCCGGTTGTTGTCGAACTGCGGCAGCGTCTCGCCGTTGACGCGCTTGGCCTCCTCGGCATACCACTCGACGAAGCTGGCGCCGTAGGCGACCTCGCCCTTGGCCTCGGCGAAGGGCTTGCCCTGCTCGGCGGTCATCAGCCGGCCCAGGTCTTCCTGGTTGGCCATCAGCAGGTCGTACCACTTGCGCAGGATGATGCTGCGCTCCTTGCCGGTCTTGTTGCGCCACGCCGGCCAGGCGGCGTTGGCCGCGGCGATCGCCGCTTCGGCGTCCTGCGGGCCGAGGTTGGCCACGTCGGCCAGCTTGTTGCCGTTGCTCGGGTCGTGCACGTCGAAGCGCGAGCCGCCCTTGACCCATTCGCCGTTGATCAGCGCGTCGGTCTTGAGCAGGGTGGGGTCCTTGAGGAGCGAGAGGGGGGAAGTCTTCATGTCCATGGAACGGATCTCCATTGGTGCCGGGAAAGGGATTCGCAGCGCAGGCAGCGGGGCCGGCCGTGCGCACAGCCAGCATTCGAGCATAGCAACTTCGCCCCGTCGCGCCAGCGCCGCGGCGGCGGGTATCCGTGCCGGCGAGCGGGAGGGGCGGCAAACCTATAATGAAAAGTTGCGCTGAATCAAGCATTTGCGCGCGATCACGGCCCCAGCGGCCGCCGCCCGCGCGCCATCCCGAGCACCCGATGAGCACTCCCACCTTCACCGTCGCCGACATCCGCAAGACCTTCCTGGATTTCTTCGCATCCAAGGGACACACCGTCGTGCCATCGAGCCCGCTGGTGCCCGGCAACGATCCCACCCTGATGTTCACCAACTCCGGGATGGTGCAGTTCAAGGACGTCTTCCTGGGGACCGACAAGCGCCCATACGTGCGCGCCGCCTCGGTGCAGGCCTGCCTGCGCGCCGGCGGCAAGCACAACGACCTGGAGAACGTCGGCTACACCGCGCGCCACCACACCTTCTTCGAGATGCTGGGCAACTGGAGCTTCGGCGACTACTTCAAGCGCGACTCGCTGAAGTGGGGCTGGGAGCTGCTGACGCAGGTCTACAAGCTCCCCGCCGACCGGCTGTGGGCCACCGTCTACATCGACGACGACGAGGCCTACGACATCTGGACCAAGGAGATCGGCCTGCCGCCCGAGCGCGTGGTGCGCATCGGCGACAACAAGGGCGCGAAATACGCCTCCGACAACTTCTGGATGATGGCCGACACCGGCCCGTGCGGTCCCTGCTCCGAGATCTTCTTCGACCACGGCCCCGGCATCCCCGGCGGCCCGCCCGGCAGTCCGGACGAGGACGGCGACCGCTACATCGAGATCTGGAACCACGTGTTCATGCAGTTCGACATGCAGCCCGACGGCAGCGTGAAGAAGCTGCCGGCCCCCTGCGTCGACACCGGCATGGGCCTGGAGCGCCTGGCCGCAATCCTGCAGCATGTCCACAGCAACTACGAAATCGACATCTTCGACCGCCTGATCAAGGCGGCCGGCCGCGAAACCGGCTGCCGGGACCTGGCCAATCCCTCGTTGAAGGTGATCGCCGACCACATCCGCGCCACGTCGTTCCTGGTGGCCGACGGCGTGATCCCGTCCAACGAAGGGCGCGGCTACGTGCAGCGCCGCATCATCCGCCGGGCCATCCGGCACGGCTACAAGCTGGGCCGCAAGACCCCGTTCTTCCACAAGCTGGTGCCCGAGCTGGCCGCGCTGATGGGCGATGCCTATCCCAACCTGCGCGAGAACCAGCAGCGCGTGATGGACGTGCTGAAGGCCGAGGAGGAGCGCTTCTACGAGACGCTGGAAAACGGCATGGAGATCCTGGACGCGGCGCTCGGTGGCGGCAAGCAGGTGCTGCCGGGCGAGGTGGCCTTCAAGCTGCACGACACCTATGGCTTTCCGCTGGACCTGACCAACGACGTGTGCCGCGAGCGCGGCGTCACCGTCGACGAGGCCGGGTTCCAGCAGGCCATGGAGCGCCAGCGGGCGCAGGCGCGCGCGGCCGGCAAGTTCAAGATGGACCGGGCGCTGGAATACGGCGGCGCCGGCAATCTCTTCACCGGCTACGAGCGGCTGGAGGAGCAGGCCAGGGTGGTCGCCCTCTACGCCGAGGGCACGCCGGTCGACCAGTTGGAAGCGGGCCAGACCGGCGTGGTCGTGCTCGATACCACGCCCTTCTATGCCGAGTCCGGCGGCCAGGTCGGCGACCAGGGCCTGATCGAGGCCGCCGGCGCCAGCTTCGCCGTCGCCGACACGCAGAAGATCAAAGCCGATGTCTTCGGCCACCACGGCCTGCTGACCGGCGGCGTGCTCAAGGTCGGCGACACCGTGGCGGCCCGGGTCGACATGGCCAAGCGCCAGGCGACGATGCGCAACCACAGCGTCACCCACCTGATGCACAAGGCGCTGCGCGAGGTGCTGGGCGGGCACGTGCAGCAGAAGGGTTCGCTGGTCGATCCCGACAAGACCCGGTTCGACTTCGCCCACAACGCGCCGGTGACGCCGGAGCAGATCCGCGAGGTCGAGGCTCGGGTCAATGCCGAGATCCTGTCCAACCACGCCACCCAGGCGCGGGTGATGGACATCGAATCGGCCAAGGCCACCGGCGCGATGATGCTGTTCGGCGAGAAGTACGGCGACAGCGTGCGGGTGCTGGACATCGGCTCCAGCCGTGAGCTGTGCGGCGGCACCCACGTGGCGCGCACCGGCGACATCGGCCTGTTCAAGGTGGTGGGCGAAGGCGGCGTGGCCGCCGGCGTGCGCCGCATCGAGGCCGTGACCGGCGCCAATGCGCTGGCCTACACGCAGCAACTCGAATCGACCGTGGCCGGCGTCGCCGGCGCGCTGAAAGCCACCCCCAGCGAGCTGCAGGGGCGCCTCGGGCAGGTGCTGGAGCAGGTTCGCGCGCTGGAGCGCGAGGTTGCCCAGCTCAAGGGCAAGCTGGCCTCCTCGCAGGGCGACGAGCTGGTGGCCCAGGCGGTCGACGTCAACGGCATCAAGGTGCTGGCCGCGCGGCTCGACGGCGCGGATGCCAAGACCCTGCGCGACACCATGGACAAGCTCAAGGACAAGCTCAAGACCGCAGCCATCGTGCTGGCCGCCGTCGACGGCGCCAAGGTGCAGCTGGCGGCCGGCGTCACCGCCGACAGCATGGGCAAGGTGAAGGCCGGCGAACTGGTGAACTTCGTCGCCCAGCAAGTCGGCGGCAAGGGTGGCGGCAAGCCCGACCTCGCGATGGCCGGCGGCACCGACGCCAGCAAGTTGCCGGCCGCCTTGCAGTCGGTCCGGGCCTGGGTGGCCGAGCGGGCCTGAACGGCCGCCATCATGCGCTGGAGGCTCGCCGCGGCGCTCACCGGCCTGCTGGCCGGGGCGGCGGGCGCGGGCGCACCGGCGCCGCAGCAGGTCCGCTTCGACAGCCTGGACGGCACGCCGCTCACGGCCTCGGTGTTCCTGCCTGCCGGCGCGACCAGGGGCGCCGTCGTCGCCTTGCACGGTTGCGGCGGCCTGTACGCGCGGCACGGCGAGCGCGCCGGCTCGCTGAACGCGCGGCATCAGGCGATGGCCGACCTGCTGCTGGGCCAGGGCTATGCGGTGGTCTTCCCCGACAGCCTCACCCCGCGCGGCGAAAACGAGCTGTGCACGCAGCGCATCGCCAGCCGCCGCATCGGCCAGTTCGCGCGCCGCGCGGATGCCCTGGCCGCACTCGACTGGGTGGCGGCGCAGCCTTGGGCCGATCCGCAGCGGATCGCGCTGCTGGGGTGGTCGCACGGCGGCAGTGCGGTGCTGGCGGCGACCGATCGCGCCCGCCCGCCGGTGCGCCACCACGCCGTGCGGCCGGCGGTGGCGATCGCGTTCTATCCGGGCTGCCGCACCGCGCTGTACGACGGCTACCAGCCGAGCGCGCCGCTGGTCCTGATGCTGGCCGAGCACGATGACTGGACCGCACCGGAACCCTGCATCGAACTCGGCAGGGTGGCCGCAGCCGAGGTCCACGTGTTCCGCGACAGCTTCCACGACTTCGACAATCCGAAGGGAAGCGTGCGCCTGCGCCGGGACGTGCCCAATGGTGTCCACCCGGGCCGTGGCGTGCACGCCGGACCGAACCCGACGGCGCGCGACCAGGCATACGCGCGCGTGGTCGAGGCGCTGGCCCGCGCCTTCCGCTGAGCCGCCGGTGCGGTCCGTTCAGCGCTTGCGGAACACCAGATCCCACACGCCATGGCCGAGCTTGAGGCCACGGTGCTCGAACTTGGTGAGCGGCCGGTAGTCGGGCTTGGGCGCGAAGCCCGCGGCCGTGTTCTCCAGTTGCGGCTCGGCGCCGAGCACCTGCAGCATCTGCTGGGCGTAGGGCTCCCAGTCGGTCGCGCAGTGGACGAAGCCGCCGGCGCGCAGGCGCGAGGCGAGCAGCGCCACCAGCGGCGGCTGGATCAGGCGGCGCTTGTTGTGGCGCTTCTTGTGCCAGGGGTCGGGAAAGAAAACGTGCACGCCGTCCAGCGTGGCCGGCGCGATCATGTGCTGCAGCACTTCCACGGCGTCGTGCTGGACGATGCGGATGTTGGCCAGCCCCTGGTCCTGGATCCGCTTGACCAGGGCGCCCACGCCCGGATCGTGCACCTCGCAGCAGAGGAAGTTGGTTTCGGGCAGCGTCGCCGCGATCCGGGCCGTGGCCTCGCCCATGCCGAAGCCGATCTCCAGCACCGTCGGCGCGGCGCGGCCGAACACCGCGGCGAACGCCAGCGGCCGCTGCTCGTAGGGCAGGATGAAGCGCGCGCCGTGCTCGGCCAGCGCGCGCGCCTGGCCGACGGTGGTGCGGCCGGTGCGGCGCACGAAGCTGCGGATGCTGCGGGGATGGCCCGCCTCATCGCGGGCTGGAGCAGAGGTCGGAGCGGGGGTCGGAGAAGGAGTCGGGCCGGAATCAGTCACCGGGCAGATTGTAGGAGTCGCGCCACTGCCGCTGCCATGCGGCCAGCGCGTCGGCCGCGCTGGCGCACTGCGCCGCCAGGCCGAGCACGCGCGCGGCGCCGTTGAGCGCCGCCAGCGGGTCGGCGGTGTCCAGGGGCTGCGCCCCGTTCTGCTTGGACAGCTTCTCGCCGTTCGGCCCCAGCACCAGCGGCGTGTGCAGGTAGCGGGGCGTGGCCAGCGCGAGCGCCTGCTGCAGCACGATCTGGCGCGCCGTGTTGTCCGTGAGGTCGGCGCCGCGCACGACGTCCGTGATGCCCTGCTCGGCATCGTCGACCACCACGGCGAGTTGATAGGCCCACATGCCGTCGGCGCGGCGCAGCACGAAGTCGCCGACCTCGGCCGCGACGTCCTGCTGCTGCGGTCCCAGCCGGCGGTCGTTCCAGTGCACGCTGCCGGGTGCGACCCGCAGGCGCCAGGCGCGCGCCGCCCGCCCGTGCAGGCCGGTGCGGCAGGTGCCCGGATACACCAGCTCGCCATGGCGCTCGCGCGGCCGGCCGCGCGCCGCCAGCGCCTGCTCGATGTCGCGGCGCGAGCAGCCGCAGGGATAGGCCCGGCCTTCGCTCGCGAGTCGTTGCAGCGCCGCCTCGTACCGGCTCGATCGGCCGGATTGCCACAGCGGCGGTTCATCCGGCGCGAGGCCGCAGGCGGCGAGCTGGCGCAGGATCACCTGGTCCGCGCCGGCCACGCAGCGCGGCCGGTCCACGTCCTCGATCCGCACCAGCCAGCGGCCGCCGTGGGCGCGCGCATCGAGCCAGCTGGCCAGCGCGGCGACCAGCGATCCGGCGTGCAGCGGGCCGGTGGGAGAGGGGGCGAAACGGCCGACGTAGCGTGCAGCCATGCGCTCGCGTCCGCTGCGGGCCCCTTCAGCCGGCGTTGGCGGCCAGGGCGAGTTCGAGGCCCGAGACGAAAGCATCCTCGACCCGGTGCCCGACGCACCAGTCGCCGCACAGGCCCAGGCCGCTGTTGCCGTCCCACAGGTGGCTGGCGCCGAGCGGCTCGAGGGTGCGCGCCCACAGCCAGCGGTGCACCTGGGCATGGGCCGGCTCGGCCCGGATGCCGGTGATTTCCGCAAACGCCTTGAGCAGCTTGGCCTGCGCCCGCGGCGCATCGTCTTCCAGGTGTTCCTGCGACCACGCCGGGCTGGCCTGCACGGTCCAGCGTTCGATCGGCGAGCGGCCGGGCTTGGACGATTCGCGGGCGACCCAGGCCACCCGATGGTGGGCGCTGTGCGCCGCGTTCCACTGCGGCCCCAGGTGGCTGAGCGTGGGCTGCACCGCCTGCGGAAAGGCCAGCATCAGCGTCCAGCAGGGCGCGACTCGCACCCGTTCGATGCGCTCGACCATCCGCGCGGCCAGGCCCGACTGGCGCAGCACGCTCGCCGCCACCGCATGCGGCAGCGCCAGCAGCACCGCGTCGAACCCGGAGAACACGTGCACCGAATCCTCGGGGCCGGTGGAGTGCAGCTGCCAGCGCCGGCGATCGAGCGCATCCGGCTCGATGCGGGTGACGCGCGTGTGCAACTGCACGCGGCCCGCCGCCTGCAGCGGCTGCAGCCACTGGGCGGCGATCGCGTCCATCGCCGGCACGCCGACCCAGTGCGCCTCGCGCGAGGGCAGTTCGGCCTCGGCGACGCGCCCGTATTCGTCGAGCACGCGCACCGCGTTGGCGTTCCAGCGCTGGCGGCCGACCTGCGTGGCGGCCAGCGCCTGCTCGAAGCGTGCGTCGCGGACGGTGAAGTACTGCGCGCCCAGATCGAAACTGCCGAACGGCGTGTCGCGGCTGGCGATCCGCCCGCCGGCCGCCGGCTGCTTCTCGAACAGCGTGACGGCATGGCCGGCCTGGGTCAGGGTGCGTGCGCAGGCGAGACCGGCGATGCCGGCGCCGACCACGGCAATGGTTCTCGGTCGTGGGGTCATGTTGCGCTTCATTGTGGCATGCGGTGCTGCTCGATCAGCGCCCGGCGCGTCGCGGCGCTTTCCAGCTGCCCCAGCCACCACTGCAGCCCGCGCCCCGGGCTGCTGCTGGTGCGCCAGGCGCAGCTGATGCGAACGACGCGGCCGCCGCGCTGCGTCTCCTTGCGCACCAGCCGACCGGTCTCGAGGTAGGGGCGTGCCATCGCTTCCGGCACGAAGCCGGCGCCCAGGCCGCGCAGTTGCGCATCGAGCTTGGAGCGCATGGTGGGCACGGTGAGCACGTCCTGGCCCGCCAGCAGCCCCAGCGTGAGCGCGGTGCCGCGCTGCACCGAATCGGCGACGGCGATGGCGCGGTGCTGCTGCAGCAGTTCGTCGGACAGCGGCTCGGGCAGGCCGGCGAGTGGGTGGTGCGGGGCGACGGCGAACACGAACGGCATGTCGCCGAGCAGCCGGCTCTGCACCCCGGACGCCGTGCTCGGCTCCAGCGCGACGCCCAGGGCCAGGTCGGCCTGTCCCGAGGTCAGCGCCTCGAGCGTGCCCGACAGCGACTCGTCGCGCAGGCGCAGGCGCGTGACGGGCCGCGGTTCATAGAACGCCTGCACCAGTTCCATGACCACCGAGGACGAGATCACGGTGTCCACGGCGATCGTGAGCTGGGACTCCCAGCCGGTGGCCACCCGCTTGACGCGATTGGCCACCGCGTCGATTTCCGCCAGCAGCCGGGCGCCTTCGCGCAGCAGTTCGGCGCCGGCGGGCGTCAGCCGCGCCTGGCGCGAGCTGCGGTCGAACAGCAGCACGTCCAGGGCGTCCTCGATCTGGCGGATGCGGTAGGTGACCGCGCTCGGCACGAGGCCCTGGTCGCGCGCCGCCGCGGCAAAGCTGCCGGCCCGCGCCACCGCCCTCAGCAGCGCCAGCGCCTCCGGCGTGAGCACTTCAAACGGTGCGGGCATGGTGGATTTGAACATTCAGTTTTTTTGAATGATGCCATCAAAAAACGGCAGCCGCTCGCGCCCGCGCCGGCACCTACAGTCGGTTCTCACCAAACAGGGAGCGCCCCATGCTGACCTTGCGCAAGTCCGCCGAACGCGGCCATGCCGACCACGGCTGGCTCAAGTCGTTGCACAGCTTCTCGTTCGCGAATTACCACGATCCGCGGTTCATGGGCTTCGGCAACCTGCGGGTCATCAACGAGGACCGGATCGCCCCCGGCACCGGCTTCGGCACCCATGGCCACCGCGACATGGAAATCATCAGCTACGTGCTGGCCGGCAGCCTCGCCCACCGCGACACGCTCGGCAACGTGAAGGCAATTCCGCCCGGCGACGTGCAGCGCATGAGCGCGGGCACCGGCGTGCAGCACAGCGAGTTCAACCACGCCGCCGGCGAGACGACGCACTTCCTGCAGATCTGGATCGAGCCGAGCGAGCGCGGGATCGCCCCCGGCTACGAGCAGAAGTCGTTTCCGGACCGCGAGAAGCGGGGCCGGCTGCGCCTGGTGGCCGCGCCCGACGGCGCCGAGGGTTCGGTCGTGATCCACGCCGATGCACGGGTCTACGCCGCGCTGCTGGACGGCGCGGAGTCGGCGCGGCTGGACCTGGACCCGGCGCGCAAAGCCTACGTGCATGTCGTGCGCGGCCAGATCGATGCCAACGGGCAGCGGCTGGCCGCCGGCGACGCCGCGATGCTGGAGCACGAGACGCAGCTCACGCTGGCCGGCGGCCAGGATGCCGAAGTGCTGGTGTTCGATCTCGCCGGCCACTGATTTCTCACCAACCCAAGGAAGGACCTTCCCATGACACGCAACACCCCCTCCCAGGACGCGCTGACCCTCGTCGGCCGGGCGCTGCTCGCGCTGCTGTTCGTTCCCGCCGGCTGGGCCAAGATCGGCGGCTTCGCCGGCGTGGCCGGC
The DNA here is from genome assembly GCF_035554825.1 of Ramlibacter sp. Lineage (GTDB taxonomy): Bacteria > Pseudomonadota > Gammaproteobacteria > Burkholderiales > Burkholderiaceae_C > Ramlibacter. The sequence goes on from NZ_DATMHS010000030.1 coordinate 9,343, forward strand.
TACATCGCGTCCAAGGGCGTGCCGCTGCCGGCGGTGGCCGCCGCCATCGCGATCGCGGCCGAACTCGGACTCGGGCTGATGCTGCTGGTTGGCTGGAAGGCGCGCTGGGCCGCCATCGGCCTGGCGCTGTTCGTCGCGGTGATCACGCCGATCTTCCATAACTTCTGGGCCGCGCCCGCGGCGCAGCAGATGATGCAGCAGCAGGCCTTCTACAAGAACCTCGCCGTCGTCGGCGGGCTGCTGATCGTCGCCGCGTTCGGCGCCGGCGGCTGGAGCCTGGATGCGCGCAGCCGCGAGACGCAGGGGCTGGGCAGCGGGGCCAGGAAGGCCGCATGACCGAGGTCGTGGTCGTCTTTCATTCCGGCTACGGTCACACCCAGCGCATGGCGCAGGCGGTCGCCGAGGGCGCCAACGCGCAGCTGCTGGCGATCGACGCCGAGGGCAATCTCCCGGCCGGCGGCTGGGAGCGCCTGAAGGCGGCGGATGCGATCATCTTCGGTTCGCCCACCTACATGGGCAGCGTGAGCTGGCAGTTCAAGAAATTCGCCGACGCGTCTTCCAAGCCCTGGTTCAGCCAGGACTGGAAGGACAAGGTCGCCGCGGGTTTCACCAACAGCGCCGGCATGAGCGGCGACAAGCTGGCGACGCTCACCACGCTGTTCACCCTGGCGATGCAGCACTCGATGATCTGGGTGAGCCAGGGCCTGATGCCCTCGAACACCAAGGCCGCGCGCCGGGACGACGTCAATTTCCTGGTCTCGTACAGCGGCGCGATGGCCCAATCGCCCTCCGACGGCGGCGTGGCCGACATGGCCCGCGGCGACCTGGAGACGGCGCGACTGTTCGGCGCGCGCGTCGCCGAGATCGCCCGGCGGCTGCAGCGCTGACACTCATCCCCTTGCCGCCGGCGCGGTGCGCGCCGCCGGAGCCGATCTCCTAGTCTTCGGAGGGCTCGGCGGCCACCGGCGCCAGCGCGGCGTCGAGCAGTTCGCGCTCGTCGAACACGAAGCAGTGCCCGTGGAAATGGGCGCCGCCGACGGCCTCGAAGTAGTTCAGGATGCCACCCTCGAGCTGCCACACCCGCGCGAGGCCGGCTTCGCGCATCAGGATGGCGGCCTTTTCGCAGCGGATGCCGCCGGTGCAGAAGCTCACCACGGTCTTGCCTTCCAGGTCGCCGCGGTGCTGCTGCAAGGCTGCCGGAAACTCGCTGAACTTCGTCAGCCGCCAGTCGACCGCGCCGTCGAAGGTGCCGTGATCCACCTCGAAGGCGTTGCGCGTGTCCAGCGTGACCACCGGCCGTCCCTCGTCGTCGCGGCCGCGGTCCAGCCAGCGTTTGAGCGTTGGCGCGTCGACGGCGGGCGCCCGGCCCGCGGCCGGCTGGATGGCCGGATGGTTCATGCGGATGATCTCTCGCTTGACCTTCACCAGCAGCTTGCGAAACGGCTGCGCCGGGGACCAGCTTTCCTTCACGGCCAGTCCGGCAAAGCGCGGGTCGGCCCGCAGTTCGCCCAGGAACTGCGCCAGCGACGCCTCGCCGCCGGCCAGGAACAGGTTGATGCCTTCTTCGGCGATCAGAACCGTGCCAAGCAGGCCGAACCGTTGCGCGCTGTCGGCGAGCCTGGCGCGCAAGGCATCGGGATCGGCGATGGCGACGAAACGGTAGGCGGAAATATTGAGGACGGAATTCACGAGCGCGTGATTCTACGAAGTGCCGGCCGGGCAGCGTTTCCTACAATGCTGCCATGTTCGTTCACCTGCGCCTGCACACCGAATTTTCCGTCGTCGACGGCACCAACCGCATCGACGAGACCGTTCAGGCCGCCGCCGCCGATCACCAGCCGGCGCTCGCGATCACCGACCTCAACAACCTGTTCGGCGCCATCAAGTTCTACAAGGAGGCGCGCTCGGCCGGGGTCAAGCCGATCATCGGCGCCGAGGTCATGGTGCAGGGGCTGGCGCCCGACGCCGCCGTGGTTTCGCGCATGGTGCTGCTGGTGCAGGAACGCCAGGGTTACCTCAACCTGTGCGAGCTGCTCGCCAGGGCCTGGACCCGCAACGTCGTCAAGGCGCAGGGCGTGTGCCGCCTCGAATGGCTGCGCGAGCTGGGACAGGGCCTGATCGCCCTGTCCGGCGCGAACGCCGGCCCGCTCGGCCAGCCGCTGGCGCAGGGCGACGAGCAGCGCGCGGCCGAAGTTGCGCTGTCGCTGGCATCGATCTTTCCGCACCGCTTTTACGTGGAGTTGCAGCGCGCGGGGCGACACGAGGACGAGGCGCATGTCGCGGGGGCGGTGCTGCTTGCGGCGCGGCTCAACCTGCCGGTGGTCGCCACCCACCCGGTGCAGTTCACGCGCGAAGACGACTACGAGGCCCACGAGGCGCGCGTGTGCATCGCCGAGGGCGAGATCCTGGGCAACCAGCGCCGGGTGCGCCGCTTCACGCGCGAGCAGTACTTCAAGTCGGCCGCGCAGATGGAGGAACTGTTCGCCGACGTGCCGTCCGCGGTGGCGAACACGGCGCAGATCGCCAAGCGCTGCAACCTCGTGTTGGAGCTGGGCAAGCCGCGGCTGCCCAACTTCCCGACCCCCAATGGCATGCCGATCGAGGAGTACTTCCGCTACGCCTCGCACGAGGGCCTGAAGGAGCGGATGGAACTGCTCTATCCGGAGCCGGCGCAGCGCGAGCAGGAGATGCCGCGCTACCTCGAGCGGCTGGAGTTCGAGCTGGGCACCATCCTGAAGATGGGATTCCCCGGCTACTTCCTGATCGTCGGCGACTTCATCAACTGGGCCAAGCAGAACGGCTGCCCGGTCGGGCCGGGCCGGGGTTCCGGCGCCGGCTCGCTGGTCGCCTACGCGCTCAAGATCACCGATCTCGACCCGCTGCGCTACAAGCTGCTGTTCGAGCGCTTCCTGAACCCGGAGCGGGTGTCCATGCCCGACTTCGACATCGACTTCTGCCAGGCCAACCGCGACCGCGTGATCGAGTACGTCAAGGAGAAGTACGGGCGCGACGCGGTGAGCCAGATCGCGACCTTCGGCACCATGGCGGCGCGCGCGGCCATCCGCGACGTCGGCCGCGTGCTGGACATGAGCTACACGTTCTGCGACGGCATCAGCAAGCTGATTCCGAACAAGCCGGGTCAGCACATCACCATCGACGGGGCGCTCAAGGCGGAGCCGGTGCTCGCCGAGCGGCTGGAGAAGGAAGACGAGGTCAAGACGCTGCTCGGGCTGGCGCAGAAGCTCGAGGGCCTGACCCGCAACGTCGGCATGCACGCCGGCGGCGTGCTGATCGCGCCCGGCAAGCTGACCGATTTCACGCCGCTGTACCAGCAGCCGGGGAGCGACTCCGCGGTGAGCCAGTACGACAAGGACGACGTCGAGGCGGCCGGCCTGGTCAAGTTCGACTTCCTGGGACTGGCGACGCTGACGATCCTGGAGATCGCCAAGGAATTCATCGTCGCCCGGCATCCGGGGCGGCAGGACTTCGCGTTCGAGAAGATCCCGCTGGACGACGCGGCCACGTACAAGCTGTTCGCCGACGGCAAGACCGAGGCGGTGTTCCAGTTCGAAAGCCGCGGCATGCAAGGCATGTTGCGCGACGCGCGGCCGACGCGGCTGGAGGACCTGATCGCGCTGAACGCGCTGTACCGGCCCGGTCCGATGGACCTGATCCCTTCGTTCGTGGCGCGCAAGCACGGCCGCGAGACGGTGGAGTACCCGCATCCGATGGTGGCCGAGATGCTCTCGGAAACCTACGGGATCATGGTGTACCAGGAGCAGGTGATGCAGACGGCGCAGATCCTGGGCGGCTACTCGCTCGGCGGCGCCGACCTGCTGCGCCGGGCCATGGGCAAGAAGAAGGCCGAGGAGATGGCGCAGCACCGCCAGATCTTCCGCGCCGGCGCCGCCAAGAACGGCATCGGCGAGGCGAAGGCGGACGAGATCTTCGACCTGATGGAGAAGTTCGCCGGCTACGGCTTCAACAAGTCGCACGCGGCCGCCTACTCGCTGCTGGCCTACCACACGGGCTGGCTGAAGGTCCACTACACGGCGGAGTTCTTCTGCGCCAACATGACGGTGGAAATGGACGACACCGACAAGCTGAAGGTGCTGTTCGAGGACGCGGTCAACAACTTCGGCATCACGTTCGAGCCGCCGGACGTCAACCGCGGCAACTACCGTTTCGAGCCGGTCTCCAACACCTCGATCCGCTATGGGCTGGGGGCCGTCAAGGGCACCGGGCAGCAGGCGATCGAAGCCATCGTGAGCGCGCGCGGCGAGGGCGGCCCGTTCAAGAGCCTGTACGACTTCTGCCTGCGGGTGGACCGCACGCGCATCAACAAGCGCACCGTGGAAGCGCTGATCAAGGCCGGCGCGTTCGACGCCATCCAGCTCAATCGCGCCTCGCTGCTGGCGTCCGTCGACCGCGCATTCGAGTTCGCCGCGGCCGTGCAGGCCAACGCCAACCAGGGCGGCCTGTTCGACATGGGCGACTCGCATGCCGCCAGCACGCAGGAGCCGCCGCTGGTCGAGGCGAGCCCGTGGGGCGTGAAGGAGCGCCTGACCCTGGAGAAGACCGCCGTCGGCTTCTACCTGTCGGGCCACCTGTTCGACGAGGTCGCGCTGGAGGTGCGGCGCTTCGTCAAGCGCAGGATCGAGGACCTGATCGACACCCGCGAGCCGCAGCTGCTCGCCGGCATCGTCAGCGATTTCCGCGTGATCAACGGCCAGCGCGGCAAGCTCGCGATCTTCAAGCTCGACGACAAGACGGAAACGATCGAGGCGACCGCCGACGAGGCCGTGATCAACGCCAACAAGCACCTGCTCAAGGACGACGAACTGATCATCGTGATGGCGAAGGCGCAGCCGGACCGCTTTTCCGGCGGATTGCGGCTCAACGTGCAGCAGGTCTGGGACCTGGCGACGGCGCGCTGCCGCTTCGGCAAGTTCCTGCGCGTGGCCGTCAACGGCGTGGCGCCCGACATCCGGCGGCTGCTGCGCGACTTTCCCGCCAAGCGCGAAATGTCCGAGCAGGGCGAGCTGGTGCGCGGCCTGGGCGTGCGGCTGGCCGTCAAGCGCGAGCAGGCGGTGGCGGAGCTGCAGCTGGGCGACGACGCGCGATTCTTTCCGAGCGATGCGGCGCTGGCCAGCTGGATGGCGCAGGCCGACGGCGGGCAAGCTCAGATCGTGTACGAATAGGCGGGGAGGCCGGGCGAGGCGATTTTTCGAACGCAGAGGTCGTAGAGGATGCGCAGAGGACGCAGTGAATTCAAGTGAGGTGATTCTCTGCGTCCTTGGTGTTCTTCTTTGCGTCCTCTGCGTTCAAGATGACGCGGGCGTGCCGCCAGCTGGCTGGGAAGCGAGGTTCAGCCCTTCGGCCGGAACTCGATGATCAGCGGCGAATGCACGCGGCCGTCGATGTCGCGGGGCAGCACTTCCGTCTTGTCCAGCGCCCGCAGCACGGCCGCGTCCCATGAACTCACGCCGCTGGACTTCACGACCCGCTTGCTCGTGATCGTGCCGTCGGGCGCCATCCGCACCTCGATCTCGGCCGTCGGATTGCCGGCGATGTCGTCGGTGAACACGATGTTGGGCTTCACCCGCGCGCGGATGCGGCCGGCGTAGCTCTCCGATGGCCCGGCTGAACGCGCCGCGGTGCCGCTCGACGACGGGCCGCCGGTGCCGTTGGCCATGTTCTGCATGCGGCGCAGGTTCTCCTCGCGCAAGGCTTGCACCCGCCTGGCGTCTTCCTGCTGCTTCTTCGCCCTGGCCTGCTCCTCGGCGCGCTTTTTGTCGGCGGTGGCTTCCCGGCGCTCCTGTTCTTCCTTCTTGCGCTTGGCTTCGAGCTTCTTCTGCTCCTCGGCCTGGCGGCGCGCTTCGAGTTCTTTCTTGCGCTCGAGCTCTTCGCGGTGCTTGCGCGCCTCCAGCTGCTTTTGCTTTTCCTGCGCCTCGCGCCGGCGCTCGGCCTCTTCCTGGCGCCGCTTCTCGCGCTCCAGCGCGATGTCGGGCGGCTTCGGCTGGACGACCGGCGGCGCCGGGGGCCCCGCCTTCGGCTCGGGTGGCGCCGGCGGCGGCGCGGGCGGCGTCACCGGGGGCGCCTGCACCACGGGCGGCGGCGTGGGGGCCGGCGCGGCTTCCTGCGGCACGCGGGCCCACAGCTCGGCTTCCACGGAAAGGTCCTGCGCCTCGCGGTTCCAGGTGATGCCCCAGGTGAGCGCCAGCATGAGGAGCACGTGGGCGAGCACCGCGAGCGCCAGCGCCCGCAGCCGTCCCGGCGGCGGCGGGGGTGCGAATTCGATCCGGTCGGTGGCGGCTGGCATCGGGCCCGGGCGGGTTACTTGGCGAGCTGCACGGACAAGCCGACCCGCTGCACGCCGGCGCGCTGCAGGGTGTCCATGACCTTGACGACGGTTTCGTACTTGACGTTGCGGTCGGCACTGATGACGACCGCGCTCGAGCCCGGCGGCTGCGCGCCCTGGGCCTGGGTCACGGCGGCGGCGACCGCGTCGAGGGTGAGGCGCTGGGTCTTGTTCTCCAGCTTCAGGTCGAGTCCTTCGTCCTTGTTGATCACGACCTGGATCACCTGGTCGGGCTGCTTGGCGGCACGGCCCACGGTGGGCAGGTCGATCATGCTGGGCGCGATCAGCGGCGCCGTCACCATGAAGATGATCAGCAGCACCAGCATGACGTCGATGAACGGCACCATGTTGATCTCGTTGATGGTGCGGCGGCCGCGGCCGCGCGACACGGTGGCCGGCATGTCAGTGCCCCGACGCCGAATGCGCGCCCAGGTTGCGCTGCAGGATGTTCGAGAACTCCTCGATGAAGGTCTCGAGCTTGATGGCCACGCGGTCGATGTCCCGGGCGAAGTTGTTGTACGCCACCACCGCAGGAATCGCGGCGAACAGGCCGATGGCCGTCGCCACCAGGGCTTCGGCGATGCCGGGCGCCACCGTGGCGAGCGTCACCGACTGCAGGCTGGCCAGGCCGGTGAAGGCGTGCATGATGCCCCAGACGGTGCCGAACAGGCCCACGTACGGCGACACCGAGCCGACCGACGCGAGGAACGACAGGTTGCTCTCGATCGCGTCGAGCTCGCGCTGGAAGCTCGCGCGCATCGCCCGGCGCGCGCCGTCGAGCAGGGTGCCGGCGTCGCCGATGTGGCGCTCGCGCAGCTTGTGGTACTCGCGCATGCCGCTGGCGAAGATGCGCTCCATCGGTCCGGCCGTCTTGGCGTTCTGGGCGGCCGCGGCCAGCAGGTCGTTCAGGCTGGTGCCCGACCAGAAATCGCGCTCGAAATCGTCGTTGAGCGCATTCACCCGCTTCAGCGCGAACAGCTTGCGGAAGATGGCGGCCCAGCTGGCGATGGACACCGCCACCAGCAGCAGCATCACCAGCTTCACCACCCAGCTGGCATTGAGCACCAGCTGCAGGATCGAGAGGTCGTGGGTCATGTCTTGAATGCTTCCAGGAGGTTGGCCGGGATTCTCGCAGGCTTGAGGCTGGCGGCGTCCACCCAGCCGATCCGGATGGTGCCTTCGCACAGCAGCGCCTGGTCGCCGGCGCGCCATGCCTGTTGCGCCAGCGTGATGGAGGCACGCCCCGCGGTTTCGACGCGGGCCGTCACCAGAAGTTCATCATCGAGTCGTGCCGCCCGATGGTACCGGACGTTGGTCTCGCCCACCACGAACATGCCGCCGGTCGACTGGCGCAGGGCGTGCTGGCCGATGCCCAGGGAGCGCAGCCACTCGGTGCGCGCCCGTTCGAAGAACTTGAGATAGTTCGCGTAGAAGACGATGCCCCCGGCATCGGTATCTTCCCAGTACACGCGGATCGGAAACTGAAAGGACATCGGACCTCCTGCGGTCGCGCCGGCCGGGGGCCGGGCCGGTGCGCCGCACATGAAACAGGATGTCAGGCCAGCACCGCGCGCAGCCGTGCCGCCGCTTCCTGCAGGTGCGCCATGGAATTGGCCGTCGAGAAACGGACGAACCGCTGCGTGTCGGCGCTGCCGAAATCGCGGCCCGGCGTCACGGCGACATGCGCGCGGCGCATCAGCTCGAACGCGAAGTCCCAGCTGCCGGAGACGCCCAGTCGCTGCGCCGGCTGCGAGCAGTCGGCCCACGCATAGAACGCACCGTCGGGAACGACCGGCACCGAGAACCCGAGCTGCTCCAGCAGCGGGATGAAGGTGTCGCGCCGCG
>NZ_DATMHS010000031.1:0-2948 GCF_035554825.1 Ramlibacter sp.
GAGGACAAGCGCTACGACCGCTTCCGCGACCGGATCATGTTCCCGATCCGCAACGTCAAGGGCGAATGCATCGGCTTCGGCGGGCGCGTACTGGGCGACGGCACGCCCAAATACCTCAATTCGCCGGAGACGCCGGTCTTCAGCAAGGGCCGCGAGCTGTACGGCCTGTTCGAGGCCCGCAATGCGCTGCGCGAGCACGGCTACGTGCTGGTCACCGAGGGCTACATGGACGTCGTCGCGCTGGCGCAGCTCGGGTTTCCGAACGCGGTCGCGACGCTGGGCACGGCCTGCACCGCCGACCATGTGCAGAAGCTGTTCCGGTTCACCGATTCGGTGGTCTTCAGCTTCGACGGCGACGACGCCGGCCGCCGGGCGGCGCGCAAGGCGCTCGACGGCGCCCTGCCCTACGCCACCGACGTGCGCACGGTGAAATTCCTGTTCCTGCCGGCCGAGCACGACCCCGACAGCTACATCCGCGCGTTCGGCCGCGACGGCTTCGCCCGCTGCGTGAGCGACGCCATTCCCCTGTCCCGCTTCCTGATCGAAGCCGCCCGCGAGGGCTGCGACCTCGCCACGGCGGAGGGCCGTGCCCACCTGGCGGCCAACGCCAAGCCGCTGTGGACCCAGTTGCCCGAAGGCGCGCTGCGGCGCCAGTTGCTCGGTGAGATCGCGGCGCTGGTGCAGATCGACGTCGGCGAGCTGGAGGCGCTGTGGACCGGCATTCGCCCCGGCCAACGCGCGCGCCCGGCGCGCGCCAGTGGCCCGGACGGCTGGCGCGCGCCCGCCGCAGCGCCGCGCGGCCGCCCGACCCGCGCCGGCGTGCGGCCGGCGCTGGAGGCGAGCGCCGGCAACATCGCGCGGCTGGTGCTGGCGAATTCCAGGCTGTGGGACGTGCTCGGCGGGCCCGAGCACGAGATCCTGTGCCGGCTCGAAGGCGACTTCGGCGAGCTGTTCCGGTGGGTCGACCACCAGGCGCACGAGCACGGGCCGCAACCGCTGGCCGCGCTGGTGGTGGGGCTGTCCGGCCAGCCGTTCGAGCCGCTGGCGACCCGGCTGATCGAGCTGGACAAGCTGCAGCCCTCGGGACGGGTCGTGGAGGATCCGGAGGCCACGGTGGCCGACCTGCGGGCCAACATGCTGAAGCTGCAGCTGGACGTGCTGGACCTCGAGCTGAAGCGGGTGCAGTCGCTGCCCCCGGGAGAACCCGGACGCGCGGCCGAAGAGGAACAGCTGATCCGCAAGCAATTCGCTCTCAAGCGCCAGCAGGCTCTTGAAAAAGGTGTTTGAAGATATAATGTAGGGTTTGCTAGCGGCAAGAGCGACAGCAGCACCTCCGGACCCTGGCCAACCGCGGACAACAGCTCCCGACCGGCCGACCTTTCCGCAAGGACTGCACACCAAATGTTCGCCCACCCATCTTGCCCGGCATGACAGCCGGACCGAGGCACCCCAACCGCCCCGGAACGCGCCGTCCTCGCCACCCGCGCCGGGTTCGTGGCGCCTGATGTGTTTCTGCTTTTTGAAGAGTCCAGAGGTATTTTTTCATGCCTGCTCAAAAGTCCGGAAAGCTCCTGAAGCCCGCCGCGAAACCCGCCCCGAGAAATCCGATCAAACGTGCCTCGGCGCCGAAAGCTCAGCTCAAGGTCGTGAAGAGCGACCCCAAGGCTGCCGCGCCGAGCCGCAAGCCAGCAACGAAAGTCAAGTCCGTGTCCGTCACCAAGTCACCAGTCAAGCCCACCGAGAAAGCCGCCGCGAAGGACGAGGCCAAGAAGCCCGTCAAGGCGGCCGTGACCGAGGAGGTGAAGAAGAAGCCCGGCCGCCCGCCGAAGGCGCAGACCGCTGAAGCCGCCGGCGCGGGCAAGGGCGGCGCCAAGCGCGGCCGCAAGCCCAAGGCCGCGACCGAGAGCAAGGCTGACGATCTGGACCTGTCCGACATCGAGGACGAACTCGACGTCGAGCCGGCGGTCGAGGCGGCGACCGAGAAGGTCAAGCCGCTGCGCATGAAGATCAGCAAGGCCAAGGAACGGGCCTTGATGAAGGAATTCGGCCTGGACGAGACCGTCCTCACCGAAGAGGAAATGCTCAAGCGCCGCCAGCGCCTGAAGACGCTGATCAAGCTGGGCAAGACGCGCGGCTACCTGACGCACGCCGAAATCTCCGACCACCTGCCCGACAAGCTGGTCGACGCCGAAACGCTGGAAGTCGTGGTGTCGATGCTCAACGACATGGGCGTGGCGGTGTACGAGCAGACGCCGGACGCCGAGACGCTGCTGCTGACCAACACCGGCCCCACCGCCGCGACCGAAGAGGAAGCCGAGGAGGAAGCCGAAGCCGCGCTGTCCACCGTCGACAGCGAATTCGGCCGCACCACCGACCCGGTGCGCATGTACATGCGCGAGATGGGCACGGTGGAACTGCTCACGCGCGAGGGCGAGATCGAGATCGCCAAGCGCATCGAGAGCGGCCTGCAGGCGATGATGGAAGCCATCTCCGCCTCGCCCGCCACCATCGCCGAGATCCTGCGCCTGGCGGCCGACATCCGCGAAGGCAAGGTCGTGATCTCGACGATCGTCGACGGCTTCTCGAACCCCAACGAGGCCGACGACTACGTGGCCGAGGAAGACTTCGACGAGTTCGATGCCGACGACGACGACGACGGCAACGGCGGCTCGAAGGCGCTCACCAAGAAGCTCGAGGAGCTCAAGACCCAGGCGCTGGAGCGGTTCGACCGCATCCAGGAGCTGTTCGAGAAGGTGCACAAGGTCTACGACAAGGAAGGCTACGGCACCCCCAACTACACGAAGGCGCAGCACGCCCTGTCCGAGGAGCTGATGACCATCCGCTTCACGGCCAAGACGATCGAACGCCTGTGCGACATGGTGCGCGCCCAGGTCGACGACGTGCGCAAGAAGGAGCGCGAGCTGCGCCGCATCATCGTCGACAAGTGC
>NZ_DATMHS010000032.1:0-33366 GCF_035554825.1 Ramlibacter sp.
CTCGTACACGGTCTCGGTGGGCACCTTGGCGCTGGTCACCAGCTGGGCGCCGACGGCCAGGGTCTGCACCGCCGGCACGTCCTTGTAGGTATTGGCGACGATGTTGTCCTTGGCGAACCAGGGGCTGGACTTGAGCAGCGCGTCGGCCTGCGGGCCGGCCAGGGGCAGCAGCTCGATGCCGGCGCCCGACGAGGCCAGCTCGGAGATCGCGCCGGCCGGTGCGCCGCCGACGAAGAAGAACGCGTCCAGCGCGCCGTCCTTGAGCTTGTCGCCGGCCTGGTTCGGCTTGATGTACTCGGGCTTGATGTCGCTTTCCTTGACGCCCCAGGCGGCCAGCACCAGCCGGGCGTCGATCAGCGTGCCGGAACCCGGCTCGTCCAGGGCGACGCGCTTGCCCTTGAGGTCGGCCACGCTCTTGATGCCCGAGCCCTTCTTCACCACCAGGTGGATGCTCTCGGGGTACAGGTTGGCGATCATGCGCAGGTCGCCGATCTTCGGCTTGCCCTCGAAGGCGCCGGTGCCGGTGTAGGCCCAGGTCGCCACGTCGGACTGCGAGAACCCGGCTTCCATGGCGCCGCTGCCGACGGCCGTGACGTTCGCCAGCGAGCCGTTGCTGGCCTGCGCCGTGGCCACGATCTTGCCGGGCTGGGACACGGCGTTGGCGATCATGCCGCCCACCGGATAGTAGGTGCCGGCCGTGCCGCCGGTGCCGATGCGGAAGAACTGCTGGGCCTGCGCCGCGCCGCTGATGGCGACCGCGGCGACCGCCACAGCCAGAAGGTGCTTGAGTTTCATTGAGATGACTCCGGTGAAAGATGCTGGACAGTACACCGATACGCCTGCCGCCCCCCAGAGGTGAATCCCGGAGACGGCGCGGCCGGTTCCCGCCAACCGTGGATTATTCACTGTCCAGCGAGGCGCTCCAGCGGTCGCCCCAGCCGCGCTGCGCGTCGTCGAGCTCGCGGCGGCCGCGCTTGGTCGGGCGACCCTGCTCGATGGCGAGCGCGGGCTCCGGCGCCAGCCGCCGCCGCTCGGCGGCCGCCTCGCGCTGCGCGATGCTGTCGGCCGTCTCCTCATAGAGCTGCTGCGCCACCGGCGCCGGTCCGCGCACCCCTGACAGCGCCCTGACGACCACCGTGCGCAGCACCGGCCCCTGCCGCAGCGACACGGTGTCGCCGACCTTCAGCTCGCGCGCCGGCTTCACCTCCTGGCCGTTCACCGCCACCCGCCCGCGCGCGATTTCCTCGCTGGCCAGCGTGCGGGTCTTGTAGAACCGCGCTGCCCAGAGCCACTTGTCGATCCGAAGCTTGTCCATCAGCCGCGATTGTCGGCCAGCGGCAGCCGCACAGTTGTATCCAGTCCTGCGACGTGGCCGTGGGCAGCGCGGTTCTCCAGCAGGATCGTGCCGCCCAGCGCCACCACCACCTCGTGGCAGATCGCCAGGCCCAGCCCCGACCCGCTGCGGGCGTTGCCGGCGGAAAACGGCTGGAACAGCCGCGAGCGCAGCTCGTCGGGAAGGCCGGGCCCGCTGTCGGCGATGGTGAGCACCGCGAAGGCGGCCTCGGCCGCGACCCGCACCGACAGCGGCCCGCCGGCGGGCGTGTGGCGGATCGCGTTGTGCAGCAGATTGCGGGTCAGCTCGCGCAGCATCCAGTCGTGGGAGCGGACCGGCGCCGGCACGGTGGCGATCTCGAAATCGAGTTCCTTGTCGGCCACCAGCGGCGACAGTTCGAGCGCCACCGACCGCACCACCTCCGACCAATCGAGCAGGGGCGCATCCGGCTGCTGGCGCAACTGCTCCACCTTCGCCAGCGCCAGCATCTGGTTGGCCAGCGCCGTCGCGCGGTCGACGGTGTCGTTGATCTCCCGCAGCGCCTGGCGCCCTTCGACGTCGCCGTGCAGCGCCGACTGCACCTGGATCTTCAGCACCGCCAGCGGCGTGCGCAGCTGGTGGGCGGTATCGCGCACGAAGCGCTTCTGGTTGTCCAGGAGGTGGGCCAGCCGGGCCATCACCTGGTTGGTCGCCTCGACCAGCGGCAGCAGCTCGCGCGGCGCGTCGGGCGCGCTGATCGGGGTGAGATCGTTCTCGGCCCGCGCGCCGAGCTCGGCGCTGAGCCGCCGCACCGGCTGCATGCCGCGGTGCACGACGACGATCACCAGCAGCGCGATCACCGCCACCAGGAGCGCCTGGCGCCAGATGGTGTCGACCAGGATCTGCCGCGCCAGGGTCCGCCGCAACTGCAGCGTCTCCGCCACCTGGACCACGGCCATGCCGCGCCCGGTCTGGCCCACCAACGGCTGCAGCAGCACCGCCACCCGCACCTCCTCGTCGCCCATCCGGTCGTCGTAGAAATCCACCAGTGCCGCGTACGGCGGGCGCTGCGGCAGCTTGCCGCGCCAGAACGGCAGCTGCGGAAAGCCAGACACCATCTCTCCCGACAGGCTGGAGACGCGGTAGAACAGGCGGCTGCGGTTGTCGGCCTCGAACGCCTCCAGCGCCGAGTAGGGCACGGTGGCGCGCAGCCGCGACAGTTCGTCGTAGCCGTCCACGTCCAGCTGCTCGCCGATCACCTTGGCGGACGCCAGCAGCGTGCGGTCGTAGGCGGTGTTGGCCGCGGCCAGCGCCTGCGAATACAGGCTCACCGTATTGAGCACGATGACGGCGAGCACGGGCAGCAGGATCCCGAGCAGCAGGTAGCGGCGCAGCGACACCGGCGCCTTCATGCGTCCTTCAGCAGGTAGCCCAGCCCGCGCAGCGTCATCAGCACGGTGCCGGTATGCGCCAGCTTCTTGCGCAGGCGATAGACGACGACCTCGATGGCCTCGTACTGGACGTCGGACTCGCCCGGAAACACCAGCTCGAACAGGCGTTCCTTGGAAACCGCGTGGCCGGGCCGCGCCATCAGCGCCTGCAGCAGGGCGGCCTCGCGCGGCGTGAGTTCCAGCACCTCGTCGCGCACGTAGAAGGCGCCGCTCTCGCGCTCGTGGCGCAGGCCGCCCAGCCGCTGGGATCCGGAAGGTCCGCCGACCGCTCCCCCGCCGCGGCGGGCGAGCGCGTGCAGGCGTGCCAGCAGTTCGTCCAGGTCGAACGGCTTGGGCAGGTAATCGTCGGCGCCCGCGTTGAGCCCGATCACGCGATCGCCCACGGTGCCGCGGGCCGTGAGGATCAGGACCGGCGTGGCCAGGGCCTGCCCGCGCGCCTGTTCCAGCACCTGCAGGCCGTCGAGCCCGGGCAAGCTGAGGTCCAGCACCACCACGTCCGGGCCGCTGGCCCGCCAGGCCGCGACCGCGCCGAGGCCGTCGCCGCAGGTCGCGACCTGCAGCCCGCGGCTGGCGAGCGCCCGTTGCAGGGTGCTGCGCATGGTGGGGTCGTCTTCGACCAGGAGGACTTTCATCTGGAATGGCGGCGCCGGTGGCGCCGCACCGCACTTTAGTAGTTTCCCCAATCGGCCGGACAGCCGTTTGACAGGGAACGGGCGCATCATCCCAGCGTCCGAACCGAATACCAAGGAGCAACACCCATGCGTCGAGACACTTTCCTGAAGTCGATGGCCGCCCTGGCCGCCGCCGGCGGCCTGCCGCTGTCGGCATTGGCCGGCGCCAACCTCAAGATGATGATCCCCGCCAATCCGGGCGGCGGCTGGGACACCACCGGCCGGGCGCTGGGCAAGGCGCTGCAGGAAGCCAAGGTGGCCGACAGCGTGAGCTACGACAACAAGGGCGGCGCCGCCGGCGCGCTGGGCCTGGCGCAGTTCGTCAACAGCAGCAAGGGCGACCCGAACGCGCTGATGGTGATGGGCGCGGTGATGCTGGGCGGCATCATCACCGGCAAGCCGCCGGTGAACCTGTCGCAGGCGACCCCGATCGCGCGGCTCACCAGCGAATACAACGTGTTCGTGCTGCCGGCCAACTCGCCGTTCAAGACGATGGCCGACGTGATCGCCCAGCTGAAGAAGGATCCCGGCAGCGTCAAGTGGGCCGGCGGTTCGCGCGGCTCGACCGAGCACATCGCCGCCGCCATGATCGCCCGCGAGGTCGGCGTCGATCCGGCCAAGATCAACTACGTCGCGTTCCGTGGCGGCGGGGAGGCCGTCGCGGCCATCCTCGGCGGCAACGTCACGGTCGGCGGCAGCGGCTACAGCGAATTCGCGGAGTACATCGCCGCGGGCAAGATGAAGCCGATCGGCGTCACCTCGCCCACGCGCCTGAAGGGCGTCAACGTGCCCACGCTCAAGGAGCAGGGCATCAACGTCGAACTCGGGAACTGGCGCGGCGTCTACGGCGCGCCCGGCATCACGCCGGCACAGCGCAAGGCGCTCACCGACATGGTGCTGGCCGCGATCAAGACCAAGTCCTGGGCCGAGTCGCTGCAGAAGAACGACTGGACCCCGGCGGTGCTGAGCGGCCCGGCGTTCGACAAGTTCGTGGACGACGAATTCGCGAGCCTGCGGGCCACCATGGTGAAGTCCGGGATGATCTGACGGTCTTCCGGCCGCACGACCGACGCCCGGTTCGCACCCGGGCGTTTTTTCGACCAGCAAGGATCGGGCATGACCATCGCCACCGAAAGACGCACGCTGCAGACCCTCGTCGGGGTGGCGGTGGTGCTGATCGCGCTCGCGCTCGGCGCGGGCGCGATCTCCATTCCCTCCGGCGCCGGTTACGGCGGCGTCGGACCCAACTTCCTGCCGTGGGTGATCGCCGGCGTGCTGGCGGTGTGCGGCGTCATGCTGGTCCGCGAGGCGCGCACCGGCGGGTTCCGCGACATGGAGCAGCCTTCCGGCGCCGAGCGCGGCCACTGGCCGGCCTTCGTCTGGGTGTCGGCCGGGCTGCTGTCGAACGCCGCGCTGATCACCACCATCGGCTTCATCCTGAGCTGCGCGCTGTGCTACCTGCTGGCGGTGCAGGGCCTGCGGCGCGCGGCCGGGCAGGAGGCCGGGCGCCTGCGCGCCATGGCGATCGACGTGCTCACGGGGCTGGCGATCGCCGCGCCGGTGTTCTGGACGTTCACGCAATTCCTGGCGATCAACCTGCCGGGCCTGACCGGGACGGGGTGGCTCTGACATGGACATCCTGAACGCGCTGCTGCAGGGGTTCGCGACGGCGATTTCCCCGGCCAACCTGTTGTGGGCCCTGGTCGGCTGCGCCCTGGGCACCGCCGTCGGCGTGCTGCCCGGCATCGGTCCCGCGGTCGCGGTGGCCATGCTGCTGCCGATCACCGCCAAGGTCGACGTCACGGCCTCGATGATCTTCTTTGCCGGCATCTACTACGGGGCCATGTATGGCGGCTCGACGACGTCGATCCTGCTGAACACGCCGGGCGAGACTGCCAGCATGGTGACGGCGATGGAGGGCAACAAGATGGCCAAGAGCGGCCGCGCCGGGGCGGCGCTCGCCACCTCGGCGATCGGCTCGTTCGTGGCCGGCACCATCGCCACCGTGATCGTCACGCTGTTCGCGCCCTACGTCGCCGAGTTCGCGGTCAAGCTCGGCCCGCCGGAGTATTTCCTGCTGATGGTGCTGGCCTTCACCACCGTGAGCGCGGTGCTGGGCCAGAGCACCTTGCGCGGGATGACGTCGCTGTTCGTGGGGCTGGCGGTCGGCCTGGTCGGACTGGACCAGATCTCGGGCCAGGCACGCTACACCTACGGCATCCCCGAACTGCTGGACGGCATCGAGATCGTGCTGGTGGCGGTGGGCCTGTTCGCGGTCGCCGAAGTGCTCTACGCCGCGCTGTACGAGGGGCGCGTCACCGAATCGCAGAATCGCATGAGCAAGGTCTACATGACCGGGCGCGACTGGCGCCGCTCGGTTCCCGCCTGGCTGCGCGGCACCGCCATCGGCGCGCCGTTCGGCTGCATCCCGGCCGGCGGCACCGAGATCCCGACCTTCCTGAGTTACGCGGCCGAAAAGAAGCTGGCCAAGGGCGAGGACCTCGCGGAGTTCGGCCACAAGGGCGCCATCGAGGGCGTCGCCGGCCCCGAAGCGGCCAACAACGCCACGGTGACGACGGCGCTGATCCCGCTGCTGACGCTGGGCATTCCCACCTCCAACACGACGGCGATCCTGCTTGGCGCGTTCCAGAACTACGGCATCAACCCGGGGCCGCAGCTGTTCACCACGTCGGCGGCGCTGGTGTGGGCCCTGATCGCTTCGCTCTACATCGGCAACGTGATGCTGCTGGTGCTGAACCTGCCGATGGTGGGGCTGTGGGTCAAGCTGCTGAAGATCCCCAAGCCGCAGCTGTATGCCGGCATCCTGATCTTCGCCACCGTCGGCGCGTACGGCATGCGCCAGAGCGCGTTCGACCTGGTGCTGCTGTACGCGATCGGCCTCGTCGGCGTGCTGATGCGACGCTACGATTTCCCCACCGCGCCGGTGGTGGTGGGCATGATCCTCGGCCCGCTGGCCGAAGCGCAGATGCGCAACGCGGTCTCGATCGGCGAGGGCAGTTTCGCGATCTTCGTGCAGCGCCCGATGTCGATCGCCATGATCGTCGTCATCCTGGCCGTGCTGGTGCTGCCGCGCATCGCCAAGGCCCGCGGCCGGCGGCGGGCGCCGGCGGCTGCTGCGGGTTCGCGCTGAGGCGCGTTACGGCAGAGATCGGGTATCCTGTTTTTCGACCGCGGACCGCAGTCGAGTCCGGGCGCACTTCGCACATCAAAGACAGGAGATCCGTTCCATGACCAGATTCGGCAAGCATTGGCTCACCCTGGCCCTCGCGCTCGGCGCGCTGGCCGCCTCGCCCGCGGCCCTGGCCGGCAAGACGCTCGACGGCGTCAAGTCGCGCGGCCAGCTGGTGTGCGGCGTGCACACCGGGCTGGCCGGGTTCTCGGCCGGCGATTCCACCGGCAAGTGGTCCGGCCTGGACGTCGACGTGTGCAAGGCCGTCGCGGCCGCGGTGCTGGGCGACGCCGAGAAGGTCAAGTACGTTCCGCTGACGGCGCAGCAGCGGTTCACCGCGCTGCAGTCCGGCGAGATCGACCTGCTGTCGCGCAACACCACGTTCACGCTGACCCGCGACGCCTCGCTGGGCCTGAACCAGACCGTCGTCACCTACTACGACGGTCAGGGCTTCATCGTCCCGAAGAAGAGCAACATCAAGAGCGCCAAGCAGCTGAAGAACCAGACGGTGTGCGTGCAGTCGGGCACCACGACCGAAAAGAACCTGACCGACTTCTCCAAGGCCAACAACCTGAACATCAAGACCGTGGTGTTCGAGAAGGAAGAAGCCGCCACCGCCGCGTACTTCTCCGGGCGCTGCATCTCGTACACGACGGACGCGTCGGGCCTGGCCTCGATCCGCAACAAGGTCGCCCAGAACCCGGCCGACCACGTGATCCTCTCGGAACTGATCTCCAAGGAGCCGCTGGGCCCGCTGGTGCGGCGCGGCGACGACGAGTGGTTCGCGATCGTGAAGTGGGTGATCTACGGGCTGATCGAAGCCGAGGAATACGGCATCACCCAGGCCAACGTCGACCAGCTCAAGACCGGCAGCCAGGACCCCGTCGTCAAGCGCATCCTGGGCACCGGCGAGGACATGGGCAAGCTGGTGGGGCTGGACAAGGACTGGATGGCGCGCGCGCTCAAGGCCGTCGGCAATTACGGCGAGATCTTCGAGCGCAACGTCGGCCCCAAGTCGCAGCTGGGACTGCCGCGCGGCCTGAACAACCAGTGGAACAAGGGCGGGCTGATGTACGCCCCGCCGGTGCGCTGATCCCGCGCGCGCCGATGATGCCGCCGCGCCTGTCGCACCGGCAGCCGGCGGCGCTGTCCTGATTCCCATGTCGACCAAGAGTCCTCCGCGCCGCCAGCCGTGGTCGTGGCGCAGCCGCGCGTTCCGGTCCGTGATCTACCAGGCCGTGGCGCTGGCCGTGATCGGCCTGGCGGCCTGGTTCCTGTGGTCGAACACGCTCACCAACATGCGGGTGCGGGGCATCCAGAGCGGCTTCGACTTCCTCACCCAGCCGGCCGGCTTCTCGATCGGCGAGAGCCTGTACCCGTTCGACTCCGGCGAGTCGTACCTGCGGGCCTTCGGCGTGGGTCTGACCAACACGCTGCGGGTGGCGATCGCCGGCATCGTGCTGGCGACGATCATCGGCACGCTGATCGGCATCGGCCGCTTTTCGCGCAATGCGCTGGTGCGCAGCCTGTGTTCCGCCTACGTGGAGTGCTTCCGCAACATTCCCGTGCTGCTGCAGCTGTTCATGTGGTACCTGGTGCTGACCGAGGTGCTGCCGGCGATCCAGGACGCCTGGAAAGTGGGACCGTTCTTCCTGAGCAAGGGCGGGTTGAACTTTCCGGTGCCGGTCTGGGGGCCGGGGGAGGCCTGGGTGGCCGGCGGCCTGCTCGCCGGCATCGTGCTGGCCTGGGCGTACCGCCGCTGGGCCCGCCGCCGGTTCGAGCTGACGGGCCGGATCCGCAGCATGTTCTGGGTTCCGGCGGCGATCGTCCTGGCCGCCGGCCTCGCCGGCTGGCTGCTGGGCGGCGCGTCGACCGTGTTCGACGTGCCGAAGAAGGGCGAGTTCGCCGTCGAGAACGGCGGCGCGCTGACGCCAGAATTCCTGGCGCTGCTGATGGGGCTGACGATCTACACGGCGGCCTTCATCGCCGAGGTGGTCCGCTCCGGCATCGCGGCGGTGCCGGCCGGCCAGGCGGAAGCCGCCGCCGCGCTCGGCCTGGACCGCCACCTCGAGGTGCGGCTGGTGCTGCTGCCGCAGGCGCTGCGGGTGATCATCCCGCCGCTGACCAACCAGTATCTCAATCTCACCAAGAACTCGTCGCTGGCGGTGGCGATCGGCTATCCGGACGTCGTGTCGATCGCCAACACGGCGATGAACCAGACCGGCCGCGCCGTCGAATGCATCGCCATCCTGATGTCGGTCTACCTGGCCCTGTCGCTGCTGACGTCGGCCGGGATGAACTGGTACAACGCGCGCGTCGCGATCAAGGAGCGGTGAGCGCATGAGTGCCGTCCTGTTCCAGCCGACCCCCGCCCGGCCCGCGCCGCGCGGTACCCGCGGCCTGCTGCCCTGGCTGCGCGCCAACCTGTTCGGCACGTGGAAGACCGCCTTGGCGACGGCGCTCATCGGCGCGCTGCTGCTGTGGCTGGTGCCCCGCCTGGTCGATTGGGCGATCCTGCGCGCGGTGTGGTCGCCCGACGTCCAGGCCTGCCGCGCCGCAGAAGGGGTGGGCGCCTGCTGGGGGGTCGTCGCCGAGAAATACCGCGTCATCGTCTTCGGCCGCTATCCCTACGAGCAACAGTGGCGGCCGCTGGTCGCCACGTTCATGATGGTGGCGATGCTGGTCGCCAGCTGCACCCGCCCGTTCTGGAAGCGCTGGCTGGTGCTGCTGTGGGCCGGCGTGCTGGCGGCCTTCTTCCTGCTGATGTACGGCAACGTGCTGGGCCTGTCGAGGGTGGAGACCGACCGCTGGGGCGGCCTGCCGCTCACCATCCTGCTCTCCACGCTGTCGATCGTGCTGGCGTTCCCGATCGCGCTGCTGGTGGCGCTGGGACGGCGGTCCGACCTGCCGGCGATCCGCGCCTTCTGCACCATCTATGTCGAACTGATCCGGGGCGTGCCGCTGATCTCGGTGCTGTTCATGGCCTCGTTCATGTTCCCGCTGTTCATGCCGCCGGGCTTCACCATCGACGTGCTGATCCGGGTGCTGGTCGGCATCACGCTGTTCGCCGCCGCCTATCTGGCCGAGGTGATTCGCGGCGGGCTGCAGGCCGTGCCCAAGGGCCAGGTCGAAGCCGCGGCGACGCTGGGCCTGTCGTACTGGCAGACGCAGCGCAAGATCGTGCTGCCGCAGGCGCTGGCGATGGTGGTGCCCAGCATCGTCAACAGCTTCATCTCGATCTTCAAGGACACGTCGCTGGTGAGCATCGTGAGCCTGTACGACCTCACCGGCGCGCTGGACCTGGCCGTCAACGCCGACGCCAACTGGAAGCCGTTCAAGCTCCAGGGCTACTTCTTCATCGCCCTGATCTACTTCGCGTTCTGCTTCGCCATGTCCCGCTACAGCCAATGGGTGGAGCGGCAGGTCAATGCCGGCAAGCGGCGCTAATCCACTGCACGACCCATGGCCGATACGATCATCAGCTTCGACAAAGTCAACAAGTGGTACGGGAACGATTTCCACGTGCTGCGCGACATCGACCTGCGGGTCGCCAAGGGCGAACGCATCGTCATCTGCGGTCCCTCGGGCTCGGGCAAGTCGACCCTGATCCGCTGCATCAACCGGCTGGAGGAGCACCAGGAAGGGCGGCTGGTGGTGGACGGCGTGGAACTGACCGACGACGTGAAGGCGATCGACGAGGTCCGCAAGAAGGTCGGCATGGTGTTCCAGCAGTTCAACCTGTTTCCGCACCTCACCGTGCTGGACAACCTGACGCTGTCGCCGATGTGGGTCGGCAAGATGCCGCGCAAGGAGGCGGTGGACCGCGCGATGCAGCAGCTGGAGCGGGTGCGCATCGCCGACCAGGCCAACAAGTTCCCGCTGCAGCTGTCCGGCGGCCAGCAGCAGCGGGTGGCGATCGCGCGCGCCCTGTGCCTCACGCCCAAGATCATGCTGTTCGACGAGCCGACCTCCGCGCTCGATCCCGAGATGATCAAGGAGGTGCTGGACGTGATGATCGAGCTGGCCGAGCAGGGCATCACGATGATCTGCGTGACGCACGAGATGGGATTCGCCAAGGCGGTGGCCGATTGCGTGATCTTCATGGACGAGGGTCAGATCGTCGAGTGCAGCAAGCCCGACGATTTCTTCAACCACCCGCAGAGCGAGCGCAGCCGCGACTTTCTCTCGAAGATCCTCGGCCACTGAGGCCCGCAAACGCCGGGACACGGCGGCCGATAATCGTCCGATGCCAGCCCCTGCCACGCCCAGCCTGCCGCGCGACGGCGAGAGCATCCTTGCGCTCGCGGCGCGGTCGATGTTCCACCTGTTCTCCAGCGTCAGCCAGGGCATGTTCCTGGTGGATCGCACCGGCCGCATCGTCTGGCTGAACGAGGGCTACAAGCGCTTTCTGCCGGCATTGGGGTTCTCGTCCAGCGAAGACGTGGTCGGCCACATGGTCGAGGACGTGGTGCCGAACACGCAGATGCGGCGCGTGCTGGAGACCGGCGAGCCGATCCTGGTGGACCTGCTCACCAACCGGGCCGGCACCTTCGTGGTGAGCCGCATCCCCTTGCGCGACGACGAGAGCGGCGAGCTGATCGGCGCGATCGGCATCGTGCTGTTCGACCATCCCGAGACCACGCTGCAGCCGCTGATCAGCAAGTTCGCCCGCCTGCAACGCGATCTGGACGACGCCCGCCGCGAACTGGCGACGCAGCGCCGCACCAAGTACACGCTGGCCAGCTTCGTCGGCGCCAGCCCGGCCGCCGTGGAGGTCAAGCGCCACGCCCGGCGGGCGGCGCTGTCCTCGAGCCCGGTGCTGTTGCTGGGTGAAACCGGCACCGGCAAGGAACTGCTGGCGCACGCCATCCACGCCGCCTCGCAGCGGGCCGGCGGGCCGCTGGTCAGCGTCAACATCGCGGCCGTGCCCGACACGCTGCTCGAAGCCGAGTTCTTCGGCGTGGCCCCCGGTGCCTACACCGGCGCCGAACGCAAGGGCCGCGTCGGCAAGTTCAAGCTGGCCGACGGCGGCACGCTGTTCCTGGACGAAATCGGCGACATGCCGCTGGGGCTGCAGCCCAAGCTGCTGCGCGCCTTGCAGGAAGGCGAGATCGAGCCGCTCGGCTCGAACAAGGTGGTGCCGTTCGATGCGCGCGTGATCGCCGCCACCTCGCGCGACCTGGCCGCGCTGGTGCGCGAGGGCAAGTTCCGGGAGGACCTGTACTACCGGCTCAACGTGCTGCCGGTCCGGGTGCCGCCGCTGCGCGAGCGGCGCTCCGACATCCCGTCGCTGGTGGAAGTGCTGGCCGAGGAGATCGCGGCGCGGGGCGGGGCGGCGCCGCCCGAACTGGCGCCCGAGGCGATGGCGCTGCTCAGCGCGCAACGCTGGCGCGGCAACATCCGCGAACTGCGCAACGTGCTGGAACAGGCGGCCATGCGCACCGACACGCAGCGCATCGAAGCGGCGCACGTGGACGCGGTGTTGCGCGAGGCCGGCATCCGCGACATCGTGGCCCCGATCGCGACGCGCCCGGCACCGGCGGGCGCCCCGGCGCGCGCGCTGCGGCCGCTGGCGCAGCAGGTGGGCGAGCTGGAGCGGCAGGCGATCGGCGCGGCGCTGGCGGCCACCGGCGGCAACAAACTGGCGACCGCCAAGCTGCTGGGGATTTCCCGCGCGAAGCTGTACGAACGGCTCGCGACAATGCCTGAATTCCAGTCAGTGCCCAAAAATCGGACGGCCAGATCTGTCTCGTATCCGGACAATCCATCCGAATGCTGAAGAATATCCGTTGTGGATCAATGCACTGGCAGCTGGCACGGACCGTGCATTCCGTATTCCCCAAATCCGCAGTTCAACAGGAGACATCCATGCAACGCCGCACCTGGGTCGCGCTCGCCGCGCTCGCCGCTTCCAGCCTCGCCGCTCCGGCCGCCTTCGCACAGGCCAAGGAAATCCGGATCGCGCATGTGTACAGCCGCACCGGCCCGCTGGAGGCCTACGGCAAGCAGACGCAGACCGGACTGATGATGGGGCTGGACTACGCCACCGGCGGGACCATGACCGTGAACGGCCGCAAGATCGTCGTGATCGAGAAGGACGACCAGGGCAAGCCCGACCTGGGCAAGTCGCTGCTGGCGACTGCATATTCCGACGACAAGGCCGACCTCGCGATCGGCCCGACGTCGTCGGGCGTCGCCCTGGCGATGCTGCCGGTCGCCGAGGAATACAAGAAGATCCTGCTGGTGGAGCCCGCGGTGGCGGACTCCATCACCGGCGACAAGTGGAACAAGTACATCTTCCGCACCGGGCGCAACAGCTCGCAGGATGCGATCTCGAACGCGGTGGCGCTGGACAAGCCCGGCGTCACCATCGCCACGCTGGCGCAGGACTACGCGTTCGGCCGTGACGGCGTGAAGGCGTTCAAGGAAGCCGTCAAGAAGGCGAAGATCGTCCACGAGGAATACCTGCCGGCCAACACCACCGACTTCACGGCCGGCGCGCAGCGGCTGATCGACAAGTTGAAGGACCAGCCGGGCCGCAAGGTGATCTGGATCGTCTGGGCCGGCGCCGGCAACCCGTTCAAGATCGCCGACCTGGATCTCAAGCGCTACGGCATCGAGATCGCCACCGGCGGCAACATCCTGCCGGCGATGGCGTCGTACAAGCAGTTCCCTGGCATGGAAGGCGCGACCTACTACTACTTCGGCATCCCGAAGAATCCGGTGAACGAAGCGCTGGTGGCCAGCCACTACAAGCAGTTCAAGAGCCCGCCCGATTTCTTCACCGCCGGCGGCTTCTCGGCCGCGATGGCGATCGTCTCGGCGCTGAAGAAGACCGGTGGCGACGCCACGGCGGCCAAGCTGATCCCGGCCATGGAAGGCATGAGCTTCGACACGCCCAAGGGCAAGATGACCTTCCGCAAGGAAGACCACCAGGCCCTGCAGAGCATGTACCACTTCAAGATCAAGGCCGATCCGGCCTTCGCCTGGGGCGTGCCGGAACTGGTGCGCGAGATCAAGCCGGAAGAAATGCAGGTGCCGATCCGCAACAAGCGGTAGTCGGAAAGACGACGAACCCAACAGCCGGACGCAGGAGGCGCAAAGGATACGCAGAGGCAGAAGAAGAGAAGAAGAGACGAAGAGAAAAAGTTGAGCCGGCAAAGACTTGTATTTTTGGCTGTTCTTCCGCGTCCTCTGCGCGCTTCTGCGCCCGCTGCGTTCGGCTGCTGGGTTTTCTGCTCCGCGCCGCCCGGCAGCGGGCTGCGGCCCCCTCGCCCTCACACCCCATGAGCCTGCTTGCCACCCGCGACCTCACGATCCGCTTCGGCGGCCATGTCGCCGTCAACGGCGTGACCTGCTCGTTCGAGCCCGGCACGCTGACGGCGATCGTGGGCCCCAACGGCGCCGGCAAGACGACCTACTTCAACCTGATCTCGGGCCAGCTCAAGGCGACGGCGGGACAGGTGACGCTGGACGGCCAGGACCTCTCGGGGCTGCCGGCGTCGGCGCGCACGCGCGCCGGCCTGGGCCGCGCCTTCCAGCTGACCAACCTCTTTCCCCGCCTGTCGGTGCTCGAGAACGTGCGGCTGGCCGTGCAAGCCACCCGCGACGGCGCGCACCGCCGCGGCTTCAACCTGTGGAGCGTCTGGAGCGACCACGCGGGCCTGACCGCGCGGGCCGACGAAATCCTGGACGCGGTCGACATGAAGGCCAAGGAGCACGAACTGGTCGCCAGCCTGCCGCATGGCGACCAGCGCAAGCTGGAGGTCGCGCTGCTGATGGCGCTGGAGCCGAGCGTGTTCATGTTCGACGAGCCGACGGCCGGCATGAACGCGGCCGAAGCGCCGGTGATCCTGAACCTGATCCGCAAGCTGAAGGAGGACCGCCGCAAGACGATCTTGCTGGTCGAGCACAAGATGGACGTGGTGCGCGAGCTGGCCGACCGGATCATCGTGCTGCACAACGGCAGCCTGGTGGCCGACGGCGACCCGGCGGCGGTGATCGCCTCGCCGATCGTCCAGGAGGCTTACCTGGGCGTGACCGCCCAGGACGCCTCTGGCCCCGATGTCGCTCCCCCCACCCAAACCCTCCCCTCGAGGGGAGGGCTTGAACAAGGCCGCTCCCCGGGGGCAGGGCATGAGCAAGACCGCTCGCCGGGGGCCGGGCTTGAACCAAGCCGCTCGTCGGGGGGAGGGCGCGAAAAGCCATGAACCAGCCCTTGCTCACGCTCGAGGGCGTGCACACGCACATCGGGGCGTATCACATCCTGCACGGGGTCGACCTGGTGGTGCCGCGCGGGCAGCTGACGATGCTGCTGGGCCGCAACGGCGCCGGCAAGACAACGACGCTGCGCACCATCATGGGCCTGTGGCACCCGTCGGCCGGGCGCGTCACGTTCGCCGGGCGCGACATCACCCGGCTCGAGACGCAGAAGATCGCCGCCCTCGACGTCGCCTACGTGCCGGAGAACATGGGCATCTTCGCCGACCTGACGGTCAAGGAGAACATGCTGCTGGCCGCGCGCTCGGCGCGCACCGCCGCCCAGATCGACCGGCAGCGCCTGCAATGGATCTTCTCGCTGTTCCCGGCCGTGGAGCGGTTCTGGACCCACCCCGCGGGCAAGCTCTCGGGCGGGCAGAAGCAGATGCTGGCGGTCGCCCGCGCCATCGTCGAGCCGCGCCAGCTGCTGATCGTCGACGAGCCCAGCAAAGGCCTCGCGCCGGCCATCATCAACAACATGATCGAAGCCTTCGCGCAGCTGAAGGCGAGCGGGGTCACCATCCTGCTGGTGGAGCAGAACATCAACTTCGCCAAGCGACTGGGCGACACGGTGGCCGTGATGGACAACGGTGCGGTCGTGCATGCCGGCAGCATGCAGGCGCTGGCGCAAGACGAGGCCCTGCAGCAGGCGCTGCTCGGGTTGGCCCTGTGAAGGACATGGACTGGAAGCCGCTGGCGCTGGTGCCGTTGCTGGCGCTGTCGGTGCTGCCGTTCATCGGCTCGGCCTCGACCTGGGTCACCCTGACGGTGGCCGGGCTGGCGATGGGGATGATCGTCTTCATCATCGCCTCCGGCCTCACGCTGGTGTTCGGGCTCATGGACATCCTGAACTTCGGGCACGGCGTGTTCATCGCCCTGGGCGCATTCGTCGCCACCAGCGTGCTGGGGAGCATGGCCGACTACACCGCCTCGGGCAGCCTGTGGACCAACCTGATGGCGGTGTTTCCGGCGATGGTGGTCGCCATGCTGGTCGCCGCCGCCGTCGGCCTGGCGTTCGAGCGCTTCATCGTGCGCCCGGTGTACGGCAACCACCTCAAGCAGATCCTGATCACGATGGGCGGCATGATCATCGGCGAAGAGCTGATCAAGGTGATCTGGGGCCCGCTGCAGATCCCGCTGCCGCTGCCCCAGGGCATGCGCGGCGCCCTGCTGCTGGGGGACGCCGCGGTGGAGAAATACCGCGTGCTGGCGGTGCTGGTGGGCCTGCTGGTCTTCGGCGCGCTGCTGTGGGTGCTCACGCGCACCAAGATCGGCCTGCTGATCCGGGCCGGGGTGCAGGACCGGGAGATGGTCGAGTCGCTCGGCTACCGCATCCGCTCCCTGTTCATCGGCGTGTTCATGGTGGGCAGCGCGCTGGCGGGACTGGGCGGCGTCATGTGGGGGCTGTACCAGCAGAACGTGGTGCCGCAGATGGGCGCGCAGGTGAACGTGCTGATCTTCATCGTCCTGATCATCGGCGGCCTCGGCTCGACGACGGGCGCGCTGATCGGGGCGCTGCTGGTGGGCCTGATGGCCAATTACACCGGCTTCCTGCTGCCCAAGGTGGCGCTGTTTTCCAACATCGCGCTGATGATGGCGGTGCTGCTGTGGCGCCCGCAAGGGATCTACGGGGTGAGCCGGTGACGACCCGCCCAGCCCCGTCCGGGAGCCTTGCATGCTGACCCGCCTGCTGTCCGGCGACTTCCCGCGCAGCCGGCTGCTGGCGCTGCTGCTGCTGGCCATGCTGCTCGCGCTCGCGCTCGTGCCGTTCCTCTTTCCGGGCGTGAAGGCGCTCAACGTGGCGGCGAAGATCCTGGTGTTCGTCGTGCTGGTCGCCAGTTACGACCTGCTGCTGGGCTACACGGGCATCGTCAGCTTCGCCCACACCATGTTCTTCGGCATCGGCGCCTACGGCATCGCGATCGCCAGCACGCGCCTGGAGCCCGGCTGGCCGGCGGTCGGCGCCGGGATCGCCGTGGCGCTGCTGGTGTCGTTCGTGCTGGCGCTGGCGATCGGCCTGTTCTCGCTGCGGGTGCGCGCGATCTTCTTCTCGATGATCACGCTGGCGGTGGCGGCGGCGTTCCAGACCCTCGCGTCCCAGCTGTCGGAGTTCACCGGCGGCGAGGACGGCCTCACGTTCAAGGTGCCGGAGGTCCTGTCGCCGGGCTTCGAATGGTCGGAGACGCCGTTCCTTGGCGTCACGCTGGATGGCCGCCTGCTGTGCTACTACCTGCTGTTCGCGGCGGCGCTGCTGCTGCTGCTGGCCATGCTGCGCATCGTCAACTCGCCCTTCGGCCGGGTGCTGCAGGCGATCCGCGAGAACGAGTTCCGGGCCGAGGCGATCGGCTACCGCGTGGTGCTGTACCGGACCACGTCCAGCATCCTGTCGGCGCTGTTCGCCACCCTCGCCGGCGCCATGCTGGCGCTCTGGCTGCGCTACAACGGGCCCGACACCTCGCTGTCGTTCGAGGTGATGCTGGACGTGCTGCTGATCGTCGTCATCGGCGGCATGGGAACCATCTACGGCGCGGCCATCGGCGCCAGCCTGTTCCTGGTCGCCCAGAGCTACCTGCAGGACCTGCTGAAGCTGGCGAGCGACGCCGCCTCCGCCTGGCCGTGGCTGGCCGCGCTGCTCTCGCCCGACCGCTGGCTGCTGTGGCTGGGCCTGCTGTTCGTTCTCTCCGTCTACTACTTCCCCACTGGCGTCGTCGGCCGGCTGCGCGCGCTGCGTTCGCGCCCCTGACCTGACCGCCGCGAATCCCGGAGGCGCCCCATGCCATCGACTTCCCGCTACGCCAGCTGCGCCGGCCGCGAAATCCACTACACCGAGTGGGGCGCCGCCGACGGCGCGGTCGTCATCGCCTGGCACGGCCTGGCCCGGACCGGCCGCGACATGGACGAGCTCGCCGAGCACCTGTCGGGGCGCGGCTTTCGCGTGATCTGCCCCGACACCATCGGCCGCGGATTCAGCCAGTGGAGTCCCGATCCCGGCAGCGAATACACGATCGCGTTCTATGCGCGGCTGGCCGCCGCCTTGTTCGAGCAGTTGCGCATCGAGCGCGCGCACTGGGTCGGTACTTCGA
The DNA here is from genome assembly GCF_035554825.1 of Ramlibacter sp. Taxonomy (GTDB): domain Bacteria; phylum Pseudomonadota; class Gammaproteobacteria; order Burkholderiales; family Burkholderiaceae_C; genus Ramlibacter. The sequence continues at coordinate 17,967 of NZ_DATMHS010000032.1, forward strand.
TGGGCGGCGCGATCGGCATGGCGTGCGCGAGCGGCCTGCTGCAGCCGCAGTTGAAGGCGCGCATCGCCAGTCTGGTGCTGAACGACAACGCGCCGCAGCTCGCAGACGCGGCGCTGGCGCGCATCCGCGCCTACGCCGGCAATCCGCCGTCGTTCGCCACGATGGCCGAGCTGGAGGCATTCTTCCGCCAGGTCTACAAACCCTATGGCTGGCTGAGCGACGCGCAATGGCGCCGCCTCACCGAAACCTCGACCCGGCGGCTGCCCGACGGGCGCGTCACGCCGCATTACGACCCGGCGATGGTGCGCCAGTTCACCGACCATCCGAACGACTACCTGATCTGGGATCACTACGACGCGATCGAGGCGCCGGTGCTGTGCCTGCGCGGCGCGGAATCGGATCTCGTGCTGCGTGAAACGATCGAGCAGATGCAGCGGCGCGGCCCGGGCCGGCGCGGCCGGCTGCGGGTCGTCGAAATCCCGGGTTGCGGCCACGCGCCGGCCCTGAACGTGCCCGACCAGCTGGAGCTGGTGACCACCTTCATCGAGCAGCACCAGCAGTCGGCGTAGCCGCGCTGCCGGTGGCCGCTACTGCGGCGCGCCCTGGGCCAGCGCGCGTTCGCGCGAAGCCGCGAGCGCCTGCGGGGCAGCGGCCTCCTGCGTCGGCCAGCCCGCCAGGTGCCTTTCGGCAATCGCGCCCAGCGCGGCGATCCACGTGGGCTCGTCGTTGAGGCACGGGATGTAGTGGAAGTCCTTGCCGCCCGCGCCGAGGAACGCGGCCCGCCCTTCCTGGCCGATTTCCTCCAGCGTTTCCAGGCAATCGCCGGTGAAGCCGGGACACACGACATCGACGCGCCCGACGCCGCGCTCGGCCAGCCGGCGCAGGCTCGGCTCGGTATACGGCTCCAGCCATTTCGCCTTGCCGAAGCGCGACTGGAACGTCACGCTGTAGTTCTCCGGCAGCAGCCCGAGCTGGCCGGCCAGCAGCCGGGCCGTCTTCTGGCATTCGCAGTGGTACGGATCGCCCAGCTGCAGCGTGCGCTCGGGCACGCCGTGGAAGCTCATCACGAGGTGGTCGCCGCGGCCGTGCTGCAGCCAGTGGTGGCCGATGCGCGCCGCCAGCGCCTTGATGTAGCCGGGGTGGTCGTGATACCGGTTCACGAACCGCAGTTCGGGCAGGCTGCGCTGCCGCTGCGCCCAGGCGCCCACCGCGTCGACGATGCTCGCCGTGGTGGTGCCGGAATACTGGGGATAGGCGGGCAGCACCAGGATGCGGCTGGCGCCCTGCGCCTTCAGCGCGTCCAGTTGCGAGGCGATCGACGGGTTGCCGTAGCGCATCGCGGCCCGCACCTTGACCTGGTGGCCGCGCTCGCCGAGCCAGCCTTGCAGCAACGTGGCCTGCTTCTGGGTCCACACCTTGAGCGGCGAGCCTTCCGGGGTCCAGATGGTCTCGTACTTGGCGGCGGATTTCGAGGAGCGCAGCGGCAGGATCACGCCGCGCAGCAGGGGCTGCCACACCACGGGCGGGATTTCGACGACCCGCGGATCGCTCAGGAACTCGGCCAGGTACTGCCGTACCGAGGCCGCCGTGGGCTCATCCGGAGTGCCCAGGTTGCAGTACAGGATGCCGATGGCCGAGGGCTCGCCGTGCACGAAAGGTGGTTCCGGGTCGAAGGGGGAAGTGCGGGGCATGAGGTATTCTCACTGACATGCTGGACATTACAAGAATCAAGGCCATCTCGCTGGACCTCGACGACACGCTGTGGCCCGTCCTGCCGACGATCGAACGGGCCGAGAAGGTCCTGCACGACTGGTTGGTGGAACACGCCCCGATGGCCGCCGCGCTCTTTTCGACGCCGCAGGCGCTGCGCGAGATCCGCGACTACATGAAGGCGAACAAGCCGGAGCTCAAACACGATCTCAGCGCCGTCCGGCGCGAGTCGATCCGGCTGGCGCTCTATCGCGCCGGCGAGAACCCGCTGCTGGCCGAGCAGGCCTTCGACGTGTTCTTCGCCGAGCGCCAGCGCGTCACCCTGTTCGACGACGTGCGCCCGGCCCTCGAATTCCTGGCAGCGCGCTTCCCCCTGGTGAGCATTTCCAACGGCAACGCCGACGTCGAGCGCGTCGGCCTCGCCCCCTTCTTCCGGGCGGCGATCTCGGCGCGCGAGTTCGGCGTCGGCAAGCCCGACCCGCGCATCTTCCATGCCGCCGCCGGCGCGGTCGACGTGGCGGTGGCGCAAGTGCTGCACGTCGGCGACGACGCGACGCTGGACATGCTGGGGGCGCTCAATGCCGGCATGCAGGCGGTGTGGGTCAATCGCACCGAGCAGCTCTGGCCGCACGAGCTCGAGCCGCACCTGACGGTGGAACGGCTCGACGAGCTGTGCGCCGTCTTCAGCTGACCGGCTCGGCCAGGCCGGCCACGGCCTGCAGTCCGGATCGGACGGCGCCTTCCAGCGTGGCGGGATAGGGGCCCGCCACATAGTCGCCGCACGCCACCAGGCCGGGGGCGATGGCCGCGGCAGGGCGCCTCAGACCCGGGACGCAGGCGAAGGTCGCGCGCTTCTCGACCACGGTCTGCACGGCATGGAGCGAGGTCCAGCCGAGCCGGCGTGCCTGTGCCATCACCTGCTGCTCGATCGCCTGGCGGCCGCCCTCGCAGGCGCTGGCCACGAAAGCGAGCAGTCCCGGGGGGCCACCGAGCTGTGAGCGATCGAACACGAAATGGGCCGGCGCCTGCGGTCCGCTGCGCAGCGCCAGCAGCGGCAGGGGCAGGCGCTGGCCGCCGGTGGCATACACGGTGGCGATCGCCTCGTAGGCAAGCCCCTGCGCCAGTGCCACCCAGTCGGCCGCGGCGACCCCGCTGGCAGCGACCAGGCGCGCCGCTTCGACGGCGGGGCAGGCGAGCAGCACCCGATCGAAGCGTTGGCCGTCGACGGTCCAGCCGCGCGCCTGCGGCGTGATCGACTGCACGCGCCGCCCGATGGCGACGTGTCCCCCGCGGGCCTGCAGCCAGCGCCCGGCCGCCTCGGGAAAGAGACTGCCGAGGTCGACCCGGGGCAGCAGCAGGTTGGAGCCGCCCGGCTCGAACAGCGTGTCGCGCAGCACGCGCAGGAACACCTGCCCGCTGGCCCGTGCGGCCGGCGTGTTCAGCGCCGACACGCACAAGGGCTCGATCAGTTCCGCCATCACCGTCGGCGTCAGTCGCGCGCACAGCGACGCGACGGTGGCCTGCGGCGCGCAGTCGAAGCCGGCAGCGCGCCAGCGCCACGCCGACTGCAGCAACGCGAACTTGTCGCCGGCGCGCCAGCCCCTGGCGCGCAGCAGGCCGGCCGCGGCATCGAACGGCGCCCGCCAGGCCGGCAATGCCAGGCCGCCGCCGTCCGGAAAGCGCAGCGTCAGCGGCAGCCGCAGCAGCGCCTGCCCGGGGTCCACGCCGACGAGGTGCATCAGGCGCAGCGTCTCGCGGTACGCGCCGACCATGATGTGCTGCCCGTTGTCGACGCACGCGAAGCCGCCGTCCGGCACCCGCAGCGGCAGTCCGCGCGCGCGGCCGCCGAGCCGCCGTCCGGCTTCGAAGACGCTGACCTGGTGCCCGGCCGCGGCCGCGCCCACGGCCGCCGCCAAGCCGGCCCAGCCGGCGCCGACGACGGCGACGCGCAGGGCGCTCACAGGCGTCCGAGCGCCTGGACCTTCCACGCCAGCCAGAACTTGCGCAGCGGCGTCAGGCTCACCCGCTGGTGCAGCACCTGGAAGTCATCGCGCTCGATCTCGCGCAGCAGCGTGCGGTAGATGTTGGCCATCATGAGGCCCGGCTTCTGGCTGCGCCGGTCCGCCGCCGGCAGCAGGGCCAGCGCCTCGTCGTACAGGCGCTGCGCGCGCTCGGCCTGGAAGCGCATCAGCGCGGCGAAGCGGTCGGAATACTGCCGGTTCAGGATTTCGTGCACCTTGACGTCGAACTGCTGCAGCTCGTTGACCGGCAGGTAGATGCGCCCGCGCATCGCATCCTCGCCGACGTCCCGGATGATGTTCGTCAGCTGGAACGCGAGCCCCAGCTGGTGTGCGTATCGCGTCGTCGCCGGATCGTTCTGGCCGAAGATGCGGGCCGACACTTCGCCCACGACGCCGGCCACGAGATGGCAGTAGCGCTGCAGCGCGGGGAAGTCGAGGTAGCGCGTCTGCTGCAGGTCCATCCGGCAGCCCTCGATCACGGCCTGCAGCTGCGCCTCCTGGAGGCCGAAGGCCGTGATGCTGGGCGCCAGCGCCTTCATCACCGGATGGCTGGGCTCGCCGGCGAAGGTGCGGGCCACCTCGGTCTGCCACCAGGCGAGTTTGGTGGCGGCCACGGCCGGATCGTTGACTTCGTCGACCACGTCGTCGACGGCACGGCAGAACGCATAGAACGCGGTGATGGCCGCGCGGCGCGCTTCCGGCAGGAACAGGAATGCGTAATAGAAGCTGCTGCCGGAGGCGATCGCCTTTTCGCGCACGTATTCGTCGGCGTTCACCCGGCATTCTCCGGGCCGCGGGCGCGCGCAGGGGGCAGGGGCGGTGCGGTCATGCGCCGATTGTCACATTTGCACGGCCCGCCACAGCAGGGCGCCGGCGTCGCGGGCACGCAGCGCCGGCCGCGCGTGGAAGGTATGACAGCCGCCGGCTTCGATCCGGTCGAGGATTCGCAGCCCGCCTTGCACCACCAGCCGCAATTCCCATCCGGCGCGCCCGGGCACGCGCTTGGCCAGCGGGGCGCCGCGCAGCATGGTGCTCCTGGTCCAGGCCACGAGATCGCGCACCAGCGCCGGCGTGTCCGGGTGCGCCGCCCAGGTGTCCGGCTGCAGCGGGTCGATGCCGTGGGCGAGGCAGTCGCGCGCGGGCAGGTAGAAGCGGCCGCGGGGCACGTCGACCCCGAGGTCCTGCCAGAAGTTGGTCAGTTGCAGCGCGGTGCAGATGCAGTCGCTGTGCCGCAGCGATTCGGCATCGGCCACGCCGTACAGGTGCAGCAGCAGCCGGCCGACCGGATTGGCCGAGCGGTTGCAGTAGTCCAGCAGTTCGGCCCGGTCGGCGTAGCCTGCGCGGTCGCGCGTCTTGACGACGTCCTGGCGGAAGGCGCTGAGCAGCGCAGCCAGGGGGGCCTGCGGCAGGGCGAACGCATCGATGGCGGATCGCAGCGGCCCGAACACCGGATGCCAGCGGCTGGAAACCGTGCCGCCGGCAAAGCAGGCCTGCAGATCCTGCTCATACGCGGCGAGGCTGGCCAGGCGCTCCTGCGCGCCGGCCGGGCCTTCGTCCGCCAGGTCATCGGCTGTCCGGGCGAACCAGTAGATGGCCGTGATCGGCGCCCGCAAGCGCGGCGGGCACAGCCACGAGGCGACCGGGAAGTTCTCGTCCGGCGTGCGGCTGTCGGCGAGGGCGCTGGCGGGGGCTTTCACGGCTGGATTGTCGCCTGCGCTTCGGCGACGGCCCGGGCGGGCGATGCGTTCTGTTGAACGCAGCGGTCGCAAAGGCCTCGCGGAGGACGCAGCGGGAAGACCAGACGGATTGGCTGTTCTCTGCGCATCCTCTGCGACCTCTGCGTTCAAGGGATCGGTGGAAGGCGAGCCAGGCTGCCGGAGCTCCACCCGCTTCGCGGGTAAAATAAAAGGTTGACCGAACGGGCGGGCGGTTCAGCGTTTCTGAGCCGCCCGCTTTCTCGTTCTGCACAGCGCGGGTGGCGAAATTGGTAGACGCACCAGGTTTAGGTCCTGACGCCAGCGATGGCGTGGGGGTTCGAGTCCCCCCCCGCGCACCAGACACCTTTTCTGAATCCGAGTCGAAGAGAGAGCAACATGGCCGTGAACGTAGAGACCCTCGAGAAGCTGGAACGCAAGATGACCCTGACCCTGCCGGTCGACGTCATCAAGTCCGAGGTGGACAACCGCCTGAAGCGCCTGGCACGCACCGTGCGAATGGACGGCTTCCGGCCGGGCAAGGTGCCGATGACTGTCGTGGCCCAGCGCTACGGCTATTCGGTGCACTACGAGGTCATGAACGACAAGGTGGGTGAGGCCTTCGCCCAGGCCGCCAACGAGGCCAAGCTGCGCGTGGCGGGCCAGCCCAAGATCACCGAGAAGGAAGAGGCGCCGGAAGGCCAGCTGGCGTTCGACGCCGTGTTCGAGGTCTATCCGGAGGTGAAGATCGGCGATCTGGCCACCGCCGAAGTCGAGAAGCTCGGCACCGAGGTGACCGACGCCGCCATCGACAAGACCCTCGACATCCTGCGCAAGCAGCGCCGCACCTTCTCCCAGCGCCCGCAGGACGCGGCGGTGCAGGACGGCGACCGCGTGACTGTCGACTTCGAAGGCAAGATCGAAGGCGAGCCGTTCGCCGGCGGCAAGGCCGACGACTTCCAGTTCGTCGTCGGCGAGGGCCAGATGCTCAAGGAGTTCGAGGACGCCGTGCGCGGCATGAAGGCTGGCGAGAGCAAGACCTTCCCGCTGGCCTTCCCCGAGGACTACCACGGCAAGGACGTGGCCGGCAAGCAGGCCGACTTCATGGTGACGATCAAGAAGATCGAGGCCGCCCACCTGCCCGAGATCGACGATGCGCTGGCGAAATCGCTGGGCATCGAGGACGCCACCGTCCAGGGCCTGCGTGCCGACATCCGCAAGAACCTCGAACGCGAGGTCAAGTTCCGCCTGCTGGCCCGCAACAAGCAGGCCGTCATGGACGCGCTGGTCGCCAAGGCCGAGCTGGATCTGCCGAAATCGATCGTGCAGGCCGAACTCGACCGCATGATCGAGGGCGCCCGGGCCGACCTGAAGCAGCGCGGCATCAAGGACGCCGACAAGGCGCCGATCCCGGAAGAGATCTTCCGCCCGCAGGCCGAGCGCCGGGTGCGCCTGGGCCTGGTCGTGGCCGAGCTGGTGCGCGCCAACAACCTCGCCGCCAAGCCGGAGCAGATCAAGGCCCACGTGGAAGAGCTGGCCGCCAGCTACGAGAAGCCGGCCGAGGTGGTGCGCTGGTACTACGGCGACAATCGCCGCCTGGCCGACGTCGAGGCGATCGTCGTCGAGAACAATGTCACCGAGTTCGTGCTGGCCCAGGCCAAGGTGGTCGACAAGCCGGTCTCGTTCGACGAACTGATGGGCCAGCAGGGCTGAGCGGCGCTCGCCAGGCGGGCGTCGCCGGCCGGCGCGCCCGCCCGGGGTTCCGGTGCGCCGCGTGCGGCCTTGCAGTCCAGGCCGCCACCCCCATGTTCGTCACGTAATAAAGTACAAGCACAGCACACGGAGTCTTCCCCCAATGAGTTCACTTGACACCCAGGCGCTCGGCATGGTGCCGATCGTCATCGAGCAGTCGGGCCGCGGCGAACGGTCCTACGACATCTATTCCCGCCTGCTGCGCGAGCGCGTGGTGTTCCTGGTCGGCCCGGTCAATGACCAGACCGCGAACCTGGTGGTGGCGCAGCTGCTGTTCCTGGAAAGCGAAAATCCGGACAAGGACATTTCGTTCTACATCAACTCCCCGGGCGGCAGCGTCAGCGCGGGCATGGCGATCTACGACACGATGAACTTCATCAAGCCGGACGTCTCCACCCTGTGCACCGGGATGGCCGCCAGCATGGGCGCGTTCCTGCTGGCCGCCGGCGCCAAGGGCAAGCGCTTTTCGCTGCCGAATTCCAAGGTCATGATCCACCAGCCGCTGGGCGGCATGCAGGGCCAGGCCACCGACATCGAGATTCACGCCCGCGACATCCTCAAGACCCGCGAAGTGCTGAACAGGATCCTGGCGGAGCGCACCGGCCAGCCGCTCGAGAAGATCGCGCGCGACACCGAGCGTGATTATTTCCTGTCCGCCGACGAAGCCAAGGACTACGGCCTGGTCGACCAGGTGATCGCCAAGCGTCCCTGACGGAACCCGGCGCCCGCGCCGTGCTCCAAACCCACGGCACCATGCCAGACGTCCGCCGGCGGCCGCGGGCGGCTTGTTGTTTTGCGGCCGCGCCCTACAAAGCGACCACCCACGCTCCGGCGTGGGTCCGCCGCTTCTGTGGTTATCATTGAATCTCAAGCTACTGCAGGCACATCCATGGCCGAGAAAAAAGGCTCTTCCAGCGAGAAAACGCTTTACTGCTCCTTCTGCGGCAAGAGCCAGCACGAGGTCAAGAAACTGATCGCCGGGCCTTCGGTCTTCATCTGCGACGAGTGCATCGACCTGTGCAACGAGATCATCCGGGACGAACTGCCCACGGGTGAGGACTCGCGCGAGGCTCGCGGCGACCTGCCGACGCCGGCGGAGATAAAGTCGAATCTCGACAATTACGTGATCGGCCAGGAGGCCGCCAAGCGCGGCCTGGCCGTGGCGGTCTACAACCACTACAAGCGGTTGCGCCACAAGGAAAAGGCCAAGAAGGACGATGTCGAGCTCACCAAGAGCAACATCCTGCTGATCGGCCCCACCGGATCGGGCAAGACGCTGCTGGCGCAGACGCTGGCGCGGATGCTGGACGTGCCGTTCGTGATGGCCGACGCGACGACGCTGACCGAGGCCGGCTACGTCGGCGAGGACGTCGAGAACATCATCCAGAAGCTGCTGCAAAGCTGCAACTACGAGGTGGAGCGGGCGCAGCGCGGCATCGTGTACATCGACGAGATCGACAAGATCTCGCGCAAGTCCGACAACCCGTCGATCACCCGCGACGTGTCGGGCGAAGGCGTGCAGCAGGCGCTGCTGAAGCTGATCGAAGGCACGATGGCGAGCGTGCCGCCGCAGGGCGGGCGCAAGCACCCGAACCAGGACTTCCTGCAGATCGACACGACCAACATCCTGTTCATCTGCGGCGGCGCCTTCGCCGGCCTGGAGAAGGTGATCGAGCAGCGGACCGAGACGTCTGGCATCGGCTTCGGCGCCACCGTGAAGAGCAAGGCGCAGCGCAGCCTCACCGACGTCTTCCGCGAGGTCGAACCCGAGGACCTGATCAAGTTCGGCCTGATCCCCGAACTGGTCGGCCGCATGCCAGTGGTGGCCACCTTGTCGGAACTGAGCGAGGACGCCCTGGTGCAGATCCTGACCGAGCCGAAGAACGCGCTGGTCAAGCAATACGCCAAGCTGCTGTCGATGGAGGGCGTCGACCTCGAGGTGCGTCCCAGCGCGCTGCGGGCCATCGCGCGCCGGGCGCTGGCGCGCAAGACCGGCGCCCGCGGCCTGCGCTCGATCCTGGAGCAGTCGCTGATCGACACCATGTTCGAATTGCCGAACACGACCAATGTCGACAAGGTGGTGGTGGACGAGTCCACCATCGAGGAAAGCAAGCCGCCGCTGCTGGTCTACCGCGAGGCGGCCAAGAAGGCCTGAGCCGGCCGTTCATCGTGACAGTCGCCCCGCGCGGCGGCTGCGTTTCCTTGCGTGGTCAGGTGCGCCGCCGCGGCGGGCACAATGACTTTTCCGACGAATACAACCCTCACGGCCCCAATCCCTTGGCCTGAGGTTGAAAATCCGTCCTTCCGGTCCATATTCGACTGGATCAACCTGAGGATTTGCCATGTCCGGACACGTTCCACTGCCCGCCACGCCGATTGACCTGCCACTGCTGCCGCTGCGCGACGTGGTGGTCTTTCCGCACATGGTCATACCGCTGTTCGTCGGTCGGCCCAAGAGCATCAAGGCGCTGGAGGCCGCCATGGAGGCGGAGCGCCGCATCATGCTGGTGGCGCAGAAAGCCGCCGCGAAGGACGAGCCCTCGGTCTCCGACATGTTCGAGGTCGGCTGCGTCTCCACCATCCTGCAGATGCTCAAGCTGCCCGATGGCACCGTGAAGGTGCTGGTCGAGGGCCAGCAGCGGGCCCGCGTCAATCGCATCGACGAAGGCGACCAGCACTTCGTGGCCAACGTCACGCCGGTGGAACAGACCGAGGGCGATCCGAAGTCCAGCGAGATCGAGGCGCTGCGCCGCGCCGTGATGCAGCAGTTCGACCAGTACGTCAAGCTGAACAAGAAGATTCCGCCGGAGATTCTCACTTCGATTTCCAGCATCGACGATCCGGGACGCCTGGCAGACACGATCGCGGCGCATCTGCCGCTCAAGCTCGACAACAAGCAGATCGTGCTCGATCTCGACGACGTCAAGCTGCGGCTGGAGAACCTGTTCGAGCAGATCGAGCGCGAGGTCGACATCCTCAACGTCGACAAGAAGATCCGCGGCCGCGTGAAGCGCCAGATGGAGAAGAACCAGCGCGACTTCTACCTGAACGAGCAGGTCAAGGCGATCCAGAAGGAGCTCGGCGAAGGCGAAGAGGGCGCCGACATCGAGGAGATCGAAAAGAAGATCACGGCCGCCAAGATGCCCAAGGATGCCAAGAAGAAGGCAGACGCGGAGCTCAAGAAGCTGAAGCTGATGTCGCCGATGTCGGCCGAAGCCACCGTGGTGCGCAACTACATCGACGTGCTCACGGCGCTGCCCTGGAGCAAGAAGACCAAGATCAAGCACAACCTCGCGCATGCCGAGGACGTCCTCAACGAAGACCATCACGGCCTCGAGAAGGTCAAGGACCGCATTCTCGAATACCTCGCGGTGCAGCAGCGCGTCGACAAGGTCAAGGCGCCGATCCTGTGCCTGGTGGGCCCTCCCGGCGTCGGCAAGACCTCGCTGGGCCAGTCGATCGCCAAGGCGACCGGCCGCAAGTACGTGCGCATGGCGCTGGGCGGCATGCGCGACGAGGCCGAGATCCGCGGCCACCGCCGCACCTACATCGGCGCGCTGCCGGGCAAGGTGCTCCAAAGCCTGTCGAAGGTGGGGACGCGCAACCCGCTGTTCCTGCTCGACGAGATCGACAAGCTGGGCACGGACTTCCGCGGCGATCCGTCGAGCGCGCTGCTGGAGGTGCTGGACCCCGAGCAGAACCACACGTTCAGCGACCACTACGTGGAGGTCGACTTCGACCTGTCGGACGTGATGTTCGTGGCGACGTCGAACTCGATGAACATCCCGCCGGCCCTGCTGGACCGGATGGAAGTGATCCGCCTGTCGGGCTATACCGAGGACGAGAAGACCAACATCGCCATCAAGTACCTGCTGCCCAAGCAGATGAAGAACAACGGCGTGAAGGGCGAGGAACTCGAGGTCACCGAAGAGGCGATCCGCGACATCGTGCGCTACTACACGCGCGAAGCGGGCGTGCGCTCGCTCGAACGCGAGCTCTCGAAGATCTGCCGCAAGGTGGTCAAGGGCCTGCAGCTGAAGAAGATGAAGCCCAAGGTGGTCGTCGACGGCGCCAACCTCAACGACTTCCTGGGCGTGCGCAAGTTCAGCTACGGGCGCGCCGAACAGCAGAACCAGGTCGGCCAGGTGGTCGGCCTTGCCTGGACCGAAGTCGGCGGCGACCTGCTGACGATCGAGGCGGCGCTGATGAACGGCAAGGGCAACATCCTGCGCACCGGCTCGCTGGGCGACGTGATGAAGGAATCGGTGGAGGCCGCGCGCACTGTGGTGCGCAGCCGGGCCCGCCGCCTCGGCATCGGCGAGGAGCTGTTCGAGAAGAAGGACATGCACATCCACGTGCCCGATGGCGCGACGCCGAAGGACGGCCCGAGCGCGGGCGCGGCGATGACGACGGCGCTGGTGTCCGCGCTCACCGGCATTCCGGTGCGCAGCGATGTCGCCATGACGGGCGAGATCACGTTGCGCGGCGAAGTGACGGCGATCGGCGGGCTCAAGGAGAAGCTGCTCGCCGCGCTGCGCGGCGGCATCAAGACGGTGCTGATCCCGGAAGAGAACGCCAAGGACCTGCAAGACATTCCCGAGAACGTGAAGAGCGGACTCGAGATCGTGCCGGTGAAATGGATCGACAAGGTGCTGGACGTCGCCCTGGAGCGGCAACCGACGCCGTTGCCGGAAGACGATGCCGCCGCGGCTGCGGCCCCGATCGCGCCCGCCGCGCCGGGTCCGCAACCCGGCGTGCGTCCCGCTTCCGTAAAACATTGAGGGTTGTTGCAGGCGCTGCAAAAACTACGCTATAATTCAAGGCTTCGATGCGGGCATAGCTCAGTTGGTAGAGCGCAACCTTGCCAAGGTTGAGGTCGAGAGTTCGAGACTCTTTGCCCGCTCCAATTTCAGAAGGCAGCAGTGCTGCGTTCTGCGGCAAACAGAAGAAGCAGCGATGCTTTTTCCGGAAAGTCGGTCAAAGGGAAGCCCAGGCTTCCCTTTTTCTTGCATGACGTCGGCGCGATAGCAAAGCGGTTATGCAGCGGATTGCAAATCCGTTCAGCTCGGTTCGACTCCGGGTCGCGCCTCCAGAGAACAGCCCCGCCAACAGCGTTGCCGGGGCTGTTTTGTTGTTGCCGCCGGCGGCGCCTCCTGCTGGGCCGCGACGCGCTTTGCCTGCACAATCGCCTCGCGCCTCGATGGTGGAATAGGTAGACACAGCGGACTTAAAATCCGCCGCTTCGTGAAAACGGGCGTCCCGGTTCGAGCCCGGGTCGAGGCACCACCCAGCCCGGCGATCGGCGCCCGCGCGACCAGCGCCGGCGCGCTGAGTTCGCGACGATGCACGCGCCCTCGCGCGTGCCGGGGCGCTGTCGGCGCAGTGGCACAATCCTATGCGGACGCAGAGTCCGCCTTCCGCAAGCACTCCCGGCACGCGCCTGGAATGGCTGTGGCGCGAGGCAGGAGAAAATCGGGTCAATGTCACGCTATAACGCTCCGTTCGAAATCCATGTCCACGGCGATGTGCCGCTGCGCGCCGACGTCACCTACGCGCAACTGCAGGATGCGCTCAAGCCGCTGTGGACCTACGCCGGTGCGCGCTCGCTGGCCGACGGTGCCGAGAGCGCGTACGAAGAGGAGCCCGGCATCAAGTTCGATGCGCCCGAGCACGTGCTGCGCGTGTGCTGGACGGTGGCTGGCGACGAGGATTTCCGGCAGTCGCTCGACGAGATGTGCATGAGCCTCAATGAGCTGTCGCAGGAAGGCGCGGCGATCGAGGTCACCTTCTACGACACCGAGTTCGACGAGGAAGAGGAGCCGCCGGAAGCCGAGTCGCGCGACGACTTCCTGATGCTCTTCGTCGGCCCGACGCCGGCGGCCATCATGCAGGTGCAGCGCGACCTGCTGGTCGAGGACGTGGTCAACCTGATGGAGCGCCACTTCGACGGCTCGGAGCTCGGCGGTGTCGTGGCCGAGATCGACCGGCTGTTCAGCCAGCGCTTCGACGCGCTGGTCAACTCGCTGGAGATCGGCAAGCCGCCGCGCGGCAGCGGCTCCGGTCATGGCGGCGGCCGGCGGCCGCGCCGGCTGCATTAGACAAAACGGACAACGGGGCCCCGCGCGGGCCCCGTCCGCTTGTGGAGGGGATCGAATGGCGATGTTTTCGCAGGACGCGCTGAACCCGGGCGTGCGCAAGCGCGAGGTGTTCGGCTGGGCCATGTACGACTTCGCCAACTCCGGCTACACCACGGTGGTCCTCACGGCGGTGTTCGCCGCGTACTTCGTCGGCGGCATCGCCGGCAAGGCGCCCTGGGCCACCTTCGCCTGGACGGCTGCCCTGAGCGCGTCCTATGCGATCGTGATGTTCACGATGCCCAGCCTCGGGGCCTACGCCGACCTGCGCGCGGCCAAGAAGCGCCTGCTGGCGTGGTTCACCGTGGCGTGCGTGCTCTCCACCGCGGCGCTGGCGCTGGCCGGCCCCGGCAGCGTCGCGTTCGCGATCCTGCTGGTCGTGGTCTCCAACACCTTCTATTCGTACGGCGAGTCGCTCACGGCCGCATTTCTGCCCGAGCTCGCGCGTCCCGAGGCGCTGGGCAAGGTCAGCGGCTGGGGCTGGGGCTTCGGCTACTTCGGCGGGATGCTGTCGCTGGGGCTGTGTCTTGGGTACGTCATCTGGGCGCAGGGGCAGGGCATCGCGGCCGCGCAGTTCGTGCCGGTCACGATGCTGATCACGGCCGTGCTGTACGGGCTGGCGTCGCTCGCCACCTTCCGCCTGCTGCGCGAGCGGGCGCAGCCCGACCCGCGGGCGCTGCGCGAGAGCGGCCTGGCCGCGTCGCTGCGGCAGTTGCATCGCACCTTCGCCCAGGCGCGCCAGTTCCGCGACTTCACCTGGTTGATGGCATGCGCCGTGTGCTACCAGGGCGGCGTGGCGGTGGCCGTGACGCTGGCGGCGATCTACGCCGAGACGGTGATCGGCTTTCGCCAGCAGGAAACGATGGTGCTGGTGTTCGTGCTCAATATCGCCGCGGCCGCCGGCGCCTTCGCCTGGGGCTATCTGCAGGACCGCATCGGCCACAAGATCGCCCTCGGCAGCACGCTGGCGGGCTGGATCGCCACCTGCGTGATCGCCGCGCTCACGACCACCAAGGGCGGCTTCTGGTGGGCGGCGGCCATCGCCGGGTTGTGCATGGGATCGAGCCAGTCCGCCGGGCGCGCGCTGGCCGGCATGTTCGCGCCGCCGAAACAGCTCGCCGAGTTCTACGGCCTGTGGACGTTCGCGATCCGCCTCGCCAGCATCATCGGTCCGCTGTCCTACGGCGCGATCACCTGGGCCACGGGCGGCAACCAGCGGCTTGCCATCCTGTCGACTGCCGCACTGTTTGCCGCCGGGCTGGCCTTGCTCATGCCGATCGACGTGCGGCGCGGCCGCGCAGCCGCGCTCCAGGCCGACACCGCGCGCACCAGCGGCTGAGCGCGTGCGCGCGCGGGGGCGCGTGGGGCACGCGGCTCTGCCCAGCGGTGAACGGCCTTACGCGGCGGCGACGGGGATGTTCTTGAATTCGCCCGTGGCGATCTTCCTGGACCACTCGGCCGGGCCGGTCGAGTGCACGCTGGTGCCGCTGGCGTCCACGGCCACGGTGACCGGCATGTCGACGACGTCGAATTCGTAGATGGCTTCCATGCCGAGATCCGCGAAGCCGAGCACCTTCGACTTCTTGATCGCCTTGGAGACCAGGTACGCGGCGCCGCCGACCGCCATCAGGTAGGCCGCCTTGTGCTTCTTGATCGCCTCGATCGCCTCCGGGCCGCGCTCGGACTTGCCGATCATGCCGATCAGCCCGGTCTTGGCCAGCATCATCTCGGTGAACTTGTCCATGCGGGTGGAGGTCGTCGGGCCGGCGGGACCCACCACCTCGTCGCGCACCGGATCGACCGGGCCGACGTAGTAGATGACGCGGTTGGTGAAGGCTACCGGCAGCGGCTCGCCCTTGGCCAGCATGTCCTGGATGCGCTTGTGCGCGGCGTCGCGGCCGGTGAGCATCTTGCCGTTCAGCAGCAGGGTCTGCCCGGCCTTCCACGTGCCGATCTCCTCCTTCGTGAGCGTGTCGAGGTTCACGCGCTTGCTCTTTTGCGTGTCGGGAGCCCATTCGACCTTGGGCCACAGGTCCAGGCTCGGCGGATCGAGGTACACCGGGCCGGACCCGTCCATCACGAAGTGCGC